>JANNYE010000151.1:0-14125 GCA_031409935.1 Burkholderiales bacterium
GGGCTACTCTTTCGCTTCCAGTTGCTCTCCACCCCGCTTCACAGCGACGCAGTTACTTTCAGCTACATCGGGGTAACCTCCCAATGGCGCGGACTTCCACCACGCAAACAAAGCGTCCTTGCGGACGCACGATACCCGGCTGCGCCGAGGATGACGGCGGGTTGGGGAGGCGGGCTGCCCTGAGGTATCACGTATCGATACCTTCAGCCGCCGCGCGCGCTACTGGCATACGTGCCCCGTGACGCGCCAACTCAGCGCCCTTAACTTCCTCCCCACGGGCATGTGCTCGGCTTGGGAGAGATCCTTTTGAACATCATCAATCTTGTGGCGGCACTCGGTGCAACTGCGTTGGCAACCGCGTGCGTTGTCGTGCCAGTCGGCCCTGATGGCCGACCCTACGGAAATTATCCGACCTATCCTGCGGGCAGCACGCTGGCGGTGGCACCGTATGTCCCGCCCGCGCCTACCGTTGCCGTCGTGAATGCGCGGCTTTATCCGGTCAATGAGTTGGCGCAAGCGGGCGGCATGGCGATGGGGCAGGTGACCAATTTTCTTGACGGCAAGGGTGCCTTCACGGTGACCATTGGCGGCGAGCAATTCAGTGGCGAGGCGACGCGCGCGGGTGGCTCGGCGCGCAATGGCATTGCCAACGCGATGGGCTCACGCGGCGGCACGATGAGTTGCACCTACCTGATGAACAATGCGACGCAGGGCTCGGGGCAATGTACGGTTAACAGCGGGGCGCGCTTTCACTTGCACTTGGGTGGCTAAGCGCTCGCAACGCTGATTTCGTAGCCTCGATGAAGTTACAGCGGAATCGAGGGACGCGTGTGCTTTGGGGACGGAAATTTGCCTCGATTCCGCTGTAGCTCCATCGAGGCTACGCCCGTACGAACTGACGACTAAAAGCCGCCTAATTTGACGGCTTCGATGATGCGTCGGCGCTTGCCCTCTTCGCTGATCGGCTTGCGCCAGATGGCGAACAGGTAGGGCTCGGCGACCTTTTCAAAGCCGACGCGACGGTCGACGGCTTCGGCCTGCTTGTCACCTACATAACCCCAGATCGTGGCGCCATCGGTCAAGGCAGCGTGGGCGTGGCGCATCATTATTTCGGCGATGCCGCCGCGTTCGCGCAGCCACTCGCGTTGCTCGACGGACAGCGTGCGGTACGCGCGGTCGTCGATGCATAGGCCCCCGCACAGGTAGTCGCCCTGCCACGCGGTGTAGTGAACGTAACCGGCGCAGGCACCGCCAATCATGGCGACGAAGTGACGCGGAAAATCTGGGATTTCTTGCCCGAATTTACGGCGGAACAGCGGGCCTGCGATGGCCGCCGCATCGTCGAGTTCGTCGATGCGAACGGTTTGGTCTAGCGGGATGGCGACAGGCACGACCGCAGGCGGTGGCGCGGCGGTGGCCAAAGTGGATGCTCCGATTTTGTCGCTTGCGTTGGTCGCTACGTCACGTCGTTGCAACCAGCCGAACAGGCGATTTAGCACAGATCAGCTTTTGACTGAAAGCCCCATTTTATAAGGGCATAGCAGCCAAAATCGCTAATTATCGATTTATTGATAAATGAGCACTTAGCCCCAATGGGGCCGACGTTTGCCATAAAAGCTGTTACTCCACCCGCGACCAAGTTTGCGTGCGGCCGAACATCGGCGTGCCCATATAGCCACGTACGTCGAGCTTTTTGTTGTCGGCGCTGAGTGTGAGTCGGGCGCGATAAACCTTGCCGTTAGCGGCATCGAGAATGTCGCCGCCTTCCCAGTGCGATTCGCCTTTTTTGATATTGCGAATGATGGTCATGCCGAGCACCGGCTGGCCTTTGCGGCCATCGGTGCATTCGTCGCACTTTGAATCCTGTTTCGTTGGATCGAGCAGCTTTTCGATCTTGCCGGTAAACACACCGCCCGCCTCGGTAATGCGGATGATGGCCTTTTCTTTGCCGGTGGCGTCGTCGATGGTTTTCCACACACCGGCGGGCGACTGCGCGAACGCAATCGACGCGACGGTGCCGGTCAAAAAACATGACAAAACACGTGAAAGTTTCATGTGATTCTCCGTACTTAGTTGGTTGTGATCAATTGCCAAAGCCCGCAGCAGCGCTACGCCGCTCCCATAAAGTCCCGCTTGCCCACGGTCACGCCCGCGTGCCGCAGCAGGTTGTAAGCGGTGGTCAAATGAAAGTAAAAATTCGGGAATGCAAACCCGCTCAAGTATGGCAAGCCGACGAAATCATGTGGCGTGCCAGCAATCGGAATGGTAATGATTTTTTTCTCGCTGCCTTCGAATTGCTCGGGCGTGAGCGTGGCCAAAAAATCGCGCACTTTTTGGCAGCGGGCCTTAAGTTCGGCGAAGGTCTTCTCGGTGTCCTCGTGCTTCGGGTTTTCGACACCGGCCAGTCGAGCCGACGCGCCGCGCGCGAAGTCGCATGCGATTTGAATTTGTTTGGTGAATGGCAGCATGTCGGGGAAGATGCGCGAGCTGGTGAGCACCGTCTCGTCAATCTTCTTCTCAACGGCGTAGGCCGCGCCCTTGTCGAGCAGGTTCATGAGATTGCCGAGGTAGCGGTCAAACACCGGCACCGACAGGCTGTACATCGAAATCTGCATAAAATTTTCCTTTAATATTTGCGTATTAATAGCAGCAACGATTGTAGGCGCTGCTAACATTCACTCGTTGTCAGGAGAAGCGGCGCGCAGATTCAAGATCGCGAGCTGCTACCGTAGGCGTAATCCCCGGAAGATCGCTCAGGTTCAATACTGATAAACAGGCAAACATCTGGAGAGCGAGGCAGTCATTTTCAAGCATGACGAGAGCCTCCGCCGAAGGGGCAAGTTCAGCGCTCGCTGAATGAATCTCTCAGGCACAAAGGACAGATCCGGGACGTCAATCTTTATTGAAAGAATACGTCCTATGTCCGCAGTTTCCGATTCGTCTGAATCCTCTACACCCTCGCCTGCGCTGCTGCGCACCCCACTTCACGACCTGCATGTGAGCCTCGGCGCGCGCATGGTGCCGTTCGCGGGCTATGACATGCCGGTGCAATATCCACTCGGCGTGATGAAAGAGCACCTGCACACGCGGGGGCATGCTGGGCTGTTCGATGTTTCGCACATGGGGCAGGTGGAATTGCATGGCGCGGATGCCGCGAAGGCGCTAGAAACGCTGGTGCCGGTGGATGTGATTGGCATTGCGCCCGACAAGCAGCGTTACGCGCTGTTCACCAACGACGCGGGCGGAATCCTCGACGACTTGATGATTTTCAACACCGGAAGTTATCTGCATGTAGTGGTAAACGCGGCGTGCAAGGCACAGGATATTGCGCACCTTAAAAAACATATCGGTGATCGCTGCGAGATTCGCGTGCGCGACGATCTGGCGCTGCTTGCGTTGCAGGGGCCGGGGGCTGAGGCTGCGCTGAAAGGCATTGCTGTGGGTGATGTGCCGCAGACGTTTATGGCGGGAGGACGACTGCTGTTGGCAGGCATTGATTGCCTCGTGACGCGCTCGGGCTACACCGGCGAAGATGGCTTTGAAATTAGTGTTCCGGCGGCGCAATGTGAAGCACTGGCGAAAGCGCTGTTGGCACAGCCGAACGTGCAAGCGATTGGTTTGGGCGCGCGCGATTCGTTGCGTCTGGAAGCGGGGCTTTGTTTATACGGCCATGATCTCGACACGACGACCACACCGGTTGAAGCGTCGCTCAACTGGGCGATGCAAAAGGTGCGTCGCACCGGCGGCGAGCGAGCAGGTGGATTTCCCGGTGCCGACGTGATTCTTGGTCAGCTCGATAACCCTATGAGCGTGAAGCGCAAACGCGTTGGGCTAAAGCCCGAAGGCCGTGCGCCGATTCGTGAAGGTATTGAGTTGCAGGACGCGAATAACGCAAATGAGGGCAACAAGATTGGTGTGGTTACGAGCGGCGGTTTCGGCCCCACCGTTAACGGCCCGGTCATCATGGGCTATGTTGATGCAGCGCATGCCGTCATTGGAACAAAAATTTACGCCATGCTGCGTGGCACGCCGACGCTGGTGACAGTGGTTGGCATGCCGTTTGCACCGCACGGCTATAAACGTACGTAAGACTGCCCACCCTACAAATTTACTTTCGAAGGAACCACTATGACCACCCGCTACACCGAAGACCACGAATACATCAAGATGGATGGCGACATCGGCACCATCGGCATCACCGCGTTCGCGCAGGACAAGCTGGGCGATCTTGTTTATGTCGAACAGCCCAAAGTGGGTCGCAAACTCGCAGCAAAAGAGGACGCTGCGATCATCGAATCGGTGAAAGCCGCAGCCGAAGTCAAAGCGCCAGTTGAGGGCGAAGTGATCGAAGTGAACGAGGCGATTGTGGCCGATCCGTCGCTTGTTAATACTGATCCTGAAGGCGCGGGTTGGTTCTTCAAGATCAAGGTGACGAACGCCGCGCAGGTCGCCGCGCTGCATGATGAAGCCGCATACATTGCGATGATTGCATAGGATCTTGTAGGAGCGGCGCAAGCCGCGAACCTAGGCCAGCAATCACACCCATCGCGGCTCGCGCCGCTCCTGCATTCAATCGTCAATGACCATCACCATTCGCACCCTCACCCCAGCCGATCACGCGTCATGGCAAACGCTGTGGACGGGCTACCTCACGTTCTACAAAACCACGCTGCCAGCCGAACAGTTTGATTTGACGTGGTCGCGACTGCATGACGTCAATGAACCGATGCATGTGCTCGGTGCGTTCGATGGCGACACGCCGCTTGGCATCGTGCATTTTATTTTTCATTGCTCATGCTGGACGGCAGCGCCGTACTGCTATTTGCAAGACCTGTTCACCGTGGCCGAAGCGCGTGGCAAGGGTGTGGGTCGGGCGTTGATTGAGGCGGTGTATGCCGAGGCTAAAAGCAAAGGCGCGAACCGCGTGCATTGGCTAACCAATGAGACCAATGCGAAGGCGATGGTGCTCTATAACGACATTGCAGATCGCACCGGATTTTTGCAGTACCGGAAGATGCTTTAGAGCGCCTCCAAACACTGTCGTCCTGAGCGTAGCGAAGGATCAGCTGGCATGCGCTGATGGCTGCGCGTCATCAAGATCATCGTGTGGCACCTGATCTTTCGCTATCGCTCAGGATGACATCGAGACCAACTTACTTTTGAAGCCGCACCATGTCTGATTTTCTCTACCGTCACATCGGCCCCAATCGCGAAGAGCAGATGGAGATGCTCGCGCATGTTGGCGCAACGTCTCTCGAAGATTTGCTCGCAAAAGTGGTGCCGCCGAATATCGTCGGCAGCAAACCGCTCGTCCTGCCAGAGGCGTTGAGCGAGGTCGAAGTGCTTGCCGAAATGCGCGCTATTGCGAACAAAAATCAGGTGTTCAAAAACTTCATCGGACAAGGCTACGTCGGCACCGTCACGCCGGGTGTAATCCAGCGAAACATTTTGGAAAATCCGGCCTGGTACACCGCCTACACGCCGTATCAGCCCGAGATTTCGCAGGGTCGGCTGGAAGCGATTTTGAATTTTCAGACGATGGTGTGCGACTTGACTGGCATGGACATCGCCAATGCCTCACTGCTTGATGAAGGTACGGCGGCGGCGGAGGCGATGACGCTGGCGCAACGTGTCGGCAAGTCCACATCGAAGGTGTTCTACGTTGACGACCAAATATTTCCGCAAACGCTCGACGTGCTGCGCACTCGTGCGCTGCCGCTCGGGATTGAATTGCGTACTTGCTCTGGCGACGAGGCGCTGAACGAGGACAGCTATGGTGTGCTGCTGCAATACCCCGGCAACACCGGTGCAGTGCGCGATTTGCGTGATTGGGTGAGCCGCTACAAAGCGCGTGGCGGCGTGGTCGTAGTGGCCGCCGATCCGCTCGCGTTGGTGCTGCTCAAAGCACCGGGAGAATGGGGCGCTGACATCGTCATCGGCACCACGCAGCGCTTCGGTGTGCCCATGGGCTTCGGGGGCCCGCACGCGGCGTACATGGCCACGCGCGACGCGTACAAGCGCAACATGCCCGGTCGCATCGCCGGCGTGTCCATCGATGCGCACGGCAAGCCTGCATATCGCTTGACCCTGCAAACCCGCGAGCAACACATTCGTCGCGAAAAAGCCACCAGCAACATCTGCACCGCGCAAGTGCTGCTGGCCGTGATGGCGAGCATGTACGCGGTGTATCACGGGCCGCAGGGGTTGAAGCGAATTGCTGAGCGGGTGCATGGTTTAGCGACGCGATTTGCGGCGGGTTTGCAGACGATGAACATTGCTACGAACGCTGCGTATTTTTTTGATACGGTGACGTTCGAGCATGAGGCGCACGGCTCGATTGTGGCTGCCGCAAAACATGCCGGGATGAATCTGCGGCACTTCGTTGATGCGCATGCTGTTGGCGTGACATTCGATGAGACGCATACGAACGCGGACGTTGCTGCAGTGTTGTCTGCAATCGCCAGCGCGCTAAGTTCCCCTCGCCCCGGGGGGGAGGCGGAGAAAAGCTTGTCGCCTGTGGCTCCGGGGGAGAGGGAGTTGGCGACAAAGCCGAGCTTGGATAAGCCAGACGCTCCCGCTCCCCAACCCTCCCCCCCGGGGGGAGGGGGCCTACCGGCGCAACTCCGCCGCATCACGCCAATCCTCACCCACCCGGTCTTTAACACGAATCACAGCGAGACCGAAATGCTTCGCTACTTGCGGCGTTTGGCGGACAAAGATTTGGCGCTGGATCGCACCATGATTCCGCTGGGCTCGTGCACAATGAAGTTGAATGCGACCACCGAGATGGTGCCGATTACGTGGGCGGAGTTCGGCAATATGCACCCGTTCGCCCCCGCTGAGCAGGCGCGGGGCTACGCCGAACTCACAGCAAATCTTGAAGACATGCTGTGCAAAATAACCGGCTTTGACGCCGTGACGTTGCAGCCGAATAGCGGCGCGCAGGGCGAATATGCGGGCCTGCTGGCCATTCGTGGTTACCACGCCAGTCGCGGCGAGGCCCATCGAAACATCTGCTTGATTCCCTCATCTGCGCATGGCACCAACCCCGCCTCGGCGCAAATGTGTGGCATGGAAGTGGTGGTGACCAAATGCGACGAACAAGGCAACGTTGATGTGGCTGACCTGAAAGCAGCAGCTGAAAAACATTCAAAAGAGCTTGCCGCGCTGATGATTACGTATCCGTCCACACACGGCGTGTTCGAAGAAGCGGTGAAAGAAATTTGCGATATCGTGCATCAGCACGGCGGACAGGTTTACATGGACGGCGCGAACCTCAACGCGCAAGTCGGCGTGACCTATCCCGCCGAAATCGGCGCCGATGTCAGTCACATGAATTTGCATAAAACCTTTTGCATTCCGCACGGCGGAGGCGGGCCGGGCGTCGGCCCGATTGGGGTGAAATCACAGCTCGCGCCCTTCCTTCCCGGTCGCGGCAAGGTCGGCCCGGTGAGCGCCGCACCGCAGGGCTCGGCAAGCATTTTGCCGATTCCGTATGCCTACATCCGCATGATGGGTGCTGCCGGTTTGCGCGAGGCCACTGCGGTTGCGATTTTGAGCGCAAACTACATCGCCACCAAACTCGCACCGCATTTTCCGGTGCTCTACACCGGGCACGGCGGCTTCGTCGCGCACGAATGCATCATCGATGTGCGCCCGATCAAAGAGCTGTGTGGCATCAGCAACATGGACGTAGCAAAGCGCTTGATGGATTACGGTTTTCATGCGCCGACGGTGAGCTTTCCGGTGGCAGGCACGTTGATGATCGAGCCGACCGAGTCTGAACCGCTCGTGGAAATTGATCGTTTCATCGACGCCATGATCGCAATTCGCGAAGAGATTCGCGCGGTGGAAATGAGCATCTATCCGAAGCATGACAATCCGCTGGTCAACGCGCCGCACACCGTCGAGGCGCTGCTGGTCGAAGACTGGAAGCACGCTTACACCCGCGAGCAAGCAGCCTATCCACTGGCGAGCTTGCGCGCCAACAAATACTGGCCGCCAGTCGGGCGCGTGGATGATGTGTACGGCGACCGCAACATCATGTGTACGTGCCCGCCGCTGGAGAGTTACGCGAGCGCGTAGACGCTGCCGACGCGCTGGCCGCTACATCGCTTTGTAAAAGATGTAGTCAGCTTGGTAGTTGACGATTTCTTTTTTTCCCTTGCTGCCTGCGTCGCAGGCCATCGCCGGGGCGACGCCGCCTTTGGTGGCAACGCGCTGGATGTAGGTCACGCCGGTCATGGCACCCGCGCCCATGGCGGGGTTGGCCTTGACCAATTGCGATGGAATGTTGCCAGCGCCTGCAGGGGCGACGGCGACTTGAGTGGCGGTAAGTTTCGAGCCGTCCATCGATTCCCAAGTGGCAGGTGGGCCGAAGTATTTGCCGATTTTCTTGCCGCTGCGGTCGTTCAACGCTGCATCGGGGCCGACGAAAACCCACTCGTACTGGCCCACGGCGTCTTTTTTGTCACGGCATTCGTAGGTGATCTGACCGACGCCCACGGTTTCCAGCGCGACTTTGTGCCCGGCGGGTACTTTGACTGCGTCAGGCAGCGCGGATTGGTCATACATGGCAGCCATCGGAGCCATGGGCGCGGACGAGCAGGCGGCGAGGATGGAGGCGACGGCGGTCATTGCCAGCGCGGTCGAAAGGGATGTGCGTGTCATGAGATTTCTCCTGAAAGATTGATTCGTTGCGAAGTGAAGGTGAACGGGACGCAAACTTGAGCGTCGCTACCTACACTACGAATCAGTCGTGCATTTGGATGCAGTTGCAGAGAAATATTTTTTTTAGGGCGAATACGCCGCGTCCAATGGGTCATGTCCGTCGCGGCGGAAATGACAGCACTTTAACCGTTTCAATAATTACAACTTATCGCTGAGAAGCTTTATTTACTTGGGCATGGTGCAATAAATGACATAACTCGACTTATGGCATAAATCAGCGCTATCCCCAATTAAATAGGCAAAGTTCATAGAAAGCCGTTATCCAGCCGTAGCGATTTCTAACGCATTCCAGCCTTCATGCCCAAGCTTTTCTAGCGTGGCGATGTTGGCGCTCGCTATCTCTAACTCCTCGGGAAATGCTGCCACTGCGCGCTCGACACTGTCTTCGCGCAGCAAATGCAGCGTGGGGTACGGCGAGCGATTGGTATAGTTGGTGATGTCGTCCGGCTCGGTGTTTTCAAACTGAAATTGCGGATGAAAGCTGGCCACTTGCAGGATTCCATCCAACGCCAGCTCTTCGACGATACCGTCCGCGACCTCCAAAAAATCATTGAAATCGAGGAAGTCACGCAGCACATGGGGATGAATGAGCAACGTGGTGTCAACTGTCTGCGCGCTCGCCTCCGCCAAAAACTCCAGCTCTCGTACCAGCTCATCGCCCAGCGCCTCGGGTGTGGTGGCTTCGCTCAGCACGTAGCGAATTTGCCCTTTTATGTGCACGGCTTTGGCAAACGGACATAGATTGAGGCCAATCACGGCGCGCTCCAGCCAGCGCTGGGTGCGCAAGACGAACAGGTCGGTCGCGGCGTTAGTGGCGGCGAGATCAGTCATAAGCGTTTAAAGAAAGGAGGGGGTCGCAGGTCAGCAATCAAGGAGCGCTAAATCGTTGATCGCCGCTTTCTCAATCATGCCATTAGCATGAAATACCAGATAATAAGATTTATCTGCATTCGGGAATCCTTACCGTGTTCAAGACCAATTTGATCGCCGCGCTAGGCTTATCGCTCGCCACCGTTACACAAGCCCAATCCGGTATTTTTGCTGTGAACGAGGGCGTCACCTACCGCACCGGTGCTGATGTTACGCGGCAAAACTACAAAGTGATTGCCGATGATCTAAGCAAACTGCTGCGCGCAAAAATGCGGGTGGAAGTCATCGGCGAATATGCAACCCTCGAAAAAGACCTCGCAACCGGGGGATATGACATCGCGTTCATCCACCCGACTCACATTGCGCTCGCTCCGGTCAAGAAGGGCGACTACACGCTGGTCGCGGTTTCAAAAGCGCATGTTGGCTACAAGGCTTCGTTTCTTTCGCGCATCAACGCACAGGCTAAAACCCCAGAAGAGTTGGGGCGTCTGCTCGCACAAAACAGCAGCAAACCTATCGGTTCACCGGACACCAACTCAATCACAGCATGGCTAATTCGTGCAACGCTCAGGGATGCGGCGGGGGCCGCCAAAGCAACCGCGCCCCCACTCAAATTCACGCGCTATCAAGACTCGATCCCATTCATGGTCAACGCCGGGTTTGTGGACATCGCAGCGACGGCGTCCGAGCCGATTGTGAAGGAGTGGCTGGCGGGGGGTGGCAAGGTGATCGCCACCTCCAAAGCGGTGCCCATCAAGAACGTGATCGTCTCCAACGCAATGGGCAAAGAGGCCATTGAGGCGATCAAAACGTATTTCATCGATCTGAGCGCCTCAGCCGACGGGCAGACGAAACTTGAGCGGATTGGCCTGAAGCAGGGATTTGTTGCTTTCGACCAAAACAGCTACGTGGCTATCGCCGGCTGGTTGGGCCTGTAATTCCATTTCTAATTCAATAGGAGACTAGGCGCGACGACGCAGACAGTGCGTGAGCACGGCAAGGAGGAGCAACAACGTATCGTATTGAATTAGAAATGGAATAAGGGAGGCAGAAATTGCAAAGATACCGTTTTGGGCGGCACTGACGGGCGCATTGCGTCGTTGCTCCTCGCTTGTGTGGCCAGCCACACGGCGCTAGTTGCGCCTAGCACTGCATCCCGCCAGCACCACCAAAAAGTGGTACTTTGCTAATTTCCGCCCCTCTAAATTACAGCAACCGCACCCGCACCGTTTTGCCCTTGATTTTCGTCGCGGCAAGATGTTTCTGCGCAGCTTTGGCTACGTCGCGCGTGACCGCTACGTAAGTTGAAAACGCCGAGATGCTGATCTTGCCGACGTTTGTGCCGTCGATGCCACCCTCGCCGGTGAGTGCGCCCAACACGTCGCCTGCGCGAATTTTTTCCTTGCGCTCAATTTGCAGTTGAATTGTGGCCATGGGCGGCGTCAGCGGCGCATCGCTGATCGACGTGAGCGTCGCGACATCGAGCCATTCCATTCGCCGATTCTGCTCGTCTTCAATGCGCGACACGCGGCCCATTTCTTTCGGGCTGGCGAGGCTTAAGGCCCAGCCTTCGTTGTCGCCACGCCCAGTGCGACCGATGCGATGAATGTGCAGCTCCGGCTCGGGCGTGACGTCCACATTAATCACCGCCTCAAGCTGCGCAATATCGAGCCCACGCGCGGCTACGTCGGTTGCGACCAGCACCGAGCAACTGCGATTGGCGAACTGCACCAGCACCTGATCGCGATCCCGCTGCTCCAGCTCGCCATGCAGCGCCAGCGCGCTGAAACCCTGCGCCTGCAACAGTTCAACCAGCGCCTTGCATTGATGTTTGGTATTGCAAAACGCGAGCGTGCTGACCGGCCGATAGTGGTTGAGCAAGTGCGACACGATGTGCAGCCGATCACTGTCCGCGACCTCATAAAAGCGCTGGCGAATCTTGCCGCTGTCGTGCTGCGATTCAACCGTGATGCGCTGCGGATTTTTGAGAAAAAGAGCTGCGAGTTTGGCGATGCCTTCAGGATAAGTCGCTGAAAACATCAGCGTTTGCCGCTGCGTTGGAACGCGTTTGGCGACGTACGCGATGTCATCGTAAAAACCCATGTCGAGCATGCGGTCTGCTTCGTCGAGCACGAAGGTGTTGACGTGCTCCAGATTCAGATTGCCGCGATCCAGCAAGTCCATGATGCGGCCCGGCGTGCCGACCGCGATGTGCGCACCATGTTCAAGACTCGTGCGCTGTCCGCGCATCATCACACCACCGGCCAGCGTCAAAATTTTGATGTTGTCCTCAGCCCGCGCGAGACGACGAATCTCCTGCGTCACTTGATCAGCCAATTCGCGCGTCGGGCACAGCACCAGTGCCTGCACATCAAAGCGCGATGTATCGAGTTTGGCCAGCAACGGAATGGCGAATGCAGCCGTCTTGCCGCTGCCGGTTTTTGCCTGCGCGATGAGGTCGCGGCCTTCGAGCGCGGGGGGCAAGCTCGCCGCCTGAATTGGCGTCATCACGGTGTAATTCAGGCGATCAAGATTGGCGAGCATCGCAGCGGACAGCGGCAGTTCGGCGAAACCGGGGCCTACGGGCGCGCCGGGAGAAACCGACGGGATTTCCGCAGTGTTTTCCACCATCAGCGCGGCAGATTCAGTTTTTGATATTTTTGTCATTCATCAATGTTATGCCCTACACGGGGCAACTCAGGAGACAATATAGGATGACAAAAACGACATCCAATACGTCCCGCTCCGCCTCCACGTTTATAGCTCCGGCGAATTTCGATGACCCCGCCGCCGCGCTCGCGCAGGTCAAACATATCTACGACACCTCGATTGCGCACTTGCGCGACGCCCTGCAAAAGTTTGTTGCAGGCGAGGATCTCGGCGGCCATGTCCGCGCCTGTTATCCGTTTGTCCGCGTGCATACGCGCACTGTGGCCCGCGCCGATTCGCGGTTGTCGTACGGTTTCGTTCACGGCCCCGGCATTTATGAGACGACGCTCACGCGGCCCGATCTTTACGATTCGTACTACCACGAGCAATTTCGCCTGCTCTTAAAAAACCATGGCACCACGCTCGAAGTGGGAACGAGTGCGCAGCCGATCCCAGTACATTTTTCGTTCGCTGAACATGACCACATCGAAGGCAATTTGACCGCTGCGCGTCGCCAAATGATGCGCGACGTATTCGACCTGCCCGATCTCGCCGCGATGGACGACGGCATCGCCAACGGCACCTACGAGCCGCCACCGGGCGCGCATCAACCGCTGTCGCTGTTCACAGCACCTCGCGTTGACTATTCGCTGCATCGATTGCGCCACTACACCGGCACCGCGCCGGAGTGGTTTCAGAACTTCATCCTGTTCACCAACTACCAGTTCTACATCGACGAATTCGTGCGCATGGGCCACGAACTCATGAGTGATCCGAACGGCGAGTATGTCGCGTTCATCGAGCCTGGCAACGTGGTGACGCGACGCGCAGGATTGGCGGCACTTCCGGGCGATGAGCTAGGCATGGCACCACCGCGTTTGCCGCAAATGCCGGCGTACCACTTGCTGCGCGCGGATAGCTCGGGCATCACCATGGTCAACATCGGCGTCGGCCCAGCCAATGCCAAAACCATTACGGACCATATTGCAGTTCTGCGCCCGCATGCATGGCTCATGCTCGGTCACTGCGCGGGCCTGCGCAACACGCAGGCGCTGGGCGACTACGTGCTCGCTCATGGCTACGTGCGCGAAGATCACGTGCTGGATGAAGATTTGCCGCTGTGGGTGCCAATCCCGGCGCTGGCCGAGATTCAGGTTGCACTTGAAACGGCGGTCGCCGACGTGACCAAACTCAAAGGCTACGAACTCAAACGCATCATGCGTACCGGCACCGTTGCCAGCACCGATAACCGGAACTGGGAACTGCTGCCGCAACGCACCCCAGAGCGCCGCTTCTCGCAAAGTCGCGCGGTAGCGCTCGATATGGAAAGCGCAACGATCGCAGCCAACGGCTTCCGCTTCCGCGTGCCGTACGGCACGCTGCTCTGCGTCAGCGACAAGCCCCTACACGGCGAAATCAAACTCCCCGGCATGGCCAACCACTTCTACCGCGAACGGGTGAACCAGCATTTATTGATCGGCATCCGCGCCATTGAACTGATGCGCGAAGCCGGAGCGGATCACTTGCATAGCCGCAAGCTGAGGAGCTTTGCGGAAGTGGCGTTTCAGTAACGTCCATACATCTGATGCAATCCGATCGCGCCTCAGATTGATACCGGCCACGCCTGAATCTCCGCAGGCGACCGCAGAACAATCACCGTTTTTCCGTCGCCATACTTCCGCAACGCATCCGGAAAGAGACGGCGATTGCGGTGGTAGGTTTTGAACAAAAACCCAATGATCGAGTCGCGACCCAAGCTTCGCCCCCACGATTCAACGTTGCCGTTGCAACACGGCACTTGATGCGCATTGCGTAGATAAGTTCGGCGGATCAATTGCATCGCTGTGCGCGGCAGCGATTGATCGAGCCAGATCAA
>JANNYE010000152.1:0-22025 GCA_031409935.1 Burkholderiales bacterium
GGGTGTCGTCAAGCTGGTACGCGCCGGGAACACCACCACTGTTGACCACGTCAAGCTGATAGGTGATCGTGTATTGATTGGCCGTGCCCGTGGCCGTCGGGCCTGCGGTGACCGTCTTGGTGATGGCGATAGATGCCGGTGCAAGCGCTGTGTAAGTGGCCTCAGCCGGCAGACTGGTCGCCGCGTTGGTGCTGGACACCGGGCCGGTACTGTTGAGCTTCGGACCTACCGTATTGCCCTGAACACTGTTCACTGTAATGCTGCATGTGCCGCCCACCGCAATGGTGAGGCCGCTGACCACCAGACTGGTGGACGATACCACTGAGGCGGTGCCACCACAGCCTGCAGGCGTGATCGTCACCGCAGCACCTACCGCGTTGGTGAGACCCGGCGGGTAGTTGTCGGTGAACGCGCCGCCGGTGATCGCCAACGTATTAGCGGCAGGATTGGTAATCTGAATGGTCATCTGCGTCGGCGCGCCCACCACGCCGGAGGTCGGTGAGAACGCCTTGGTCACCGTCGGGGCGATCAAGATCGCAGTGACGTCAGTGGCCGTGTTATTGCCTGGGACGGGATCGACCACGCCCGCTGGAGGCGTAATCGTCGCAGTGTTGGAGATGCTGCCGCTGGCACCAGCGGTGCCAACGACGGTGAAGGTGACGCTTCCGCCGCTGGGCAGCGTTGGGATCGCGAGGCCTGCCCCCTGCATCGGTGCGATGCCTACGGTCGTGTTCGCCAATGTCGGACACACCGCCGAGCCGGTCGGCAAGGCGCAACTGACGGCGGTCACGGTCAGGTTCGCCACCACCGGGTCTCTAAACAATGCGCCGTCTGCCGGTTGCGGACCGGCATTGCTGACCACGATGGTATAAGTGACGGTGCCGCCTGCGGCCACCGCCGTTAACCCGTCGGTTTTGGTGATTGCCAAATTCGCTTGATTCTGAACCGTCGAGGACGCCGACCGGCTGCCGTTCTGAACAATGGAATTACCCAACGTTTGCGAGTTGTTCACCACGTTCGCGGTGTTGGTGATGACAGTTCCGTCGGCAACGCCCGCGTTGACCGTGACATCGAAAGTCATACTCGCTGCCTGGCTCGGCGGAATGAGCCCACCTGCGGTCGCGGTAGCGCCCGTGCCAAGGCGGAACACCACACGCGGCGGGCCGGTCAAAAACTCGGCGATATCGTTGCCCGCGGTGTCAGACATCACGCCTGTCGTGGCACCGGTGGCATTGGTCACCACATTCAGTGTTCCCGTCGAATAGGTGACGTCCGCAGGCAACTGGTCGGTCATCACCACGTTGGTTGCGCCGTCGCCGCCGGTGTTGGTGAAGCCGACGGTGTATCGAATGGTGTCACCCGGAACGATGGGGCCAGCGCCCACCTTAGCGGCGGTCTTGGTAATCGACGTGGCGAGGTTGGGTACGAACAAATCCACGGCAAAGGTCAACGCATGCGGAAAATACACGTCACCGGTGCTGGTGAAGCGAAGCGTTGCCTGAGTGTCACTGTTTTGCAGAACAGTGGGCGCAGTCAGGTAGTCGACGTCTAGCGCCATCTGGTTGACGTGGTTGGGATTCCTGACGATTGGCTCCGCCGCCACGTCGACAAATCGGGTAATGCTGCTGTTCCAGAAATTGGTGGCCGGATTCAGCGAGTTGGTGAACGAAGTGAATGGCCCCGCTGGCAACCGAGCAATCTGAAACGAGTCCCCGGTGATTCCGTCGTCACCCTCCCACACCACCGCACCCGCACGGGTGGTGAAAGCGCCCGTTGCCGGAGTGAGAATGCCGGTGACAGTCACATCGACGTTGGTGCTGTTGTTAATCACCTGAGTGCCGTCATACACCATCAAACGGCGGAAAGGTAGCGTGGTGTCCTTAAAGATCACGACTAGAGACCAGCCGCCATAGAGACCCAAACCATCCCCCACGCCGGTGGCGGCGGTTAGACCGCCAACAAAATAAGTACCTCCGCCGGCAGCCTGCACCTGCGCGGTTACGTCAGCGAAGGCTTGATACGGCAAGGGAGCCGCAATATTTGTTTGAGCTGGAATTGTGTCTAGATTGGCAGCGAGAGCGGTTACTGTGGTGTAGGTCGTCGAGCCAGGTACTCGCAGGCGGATGGTGCCGCGCGTGTCCGGAGTTGGAGCGTTCGCGCGCGCCCCCCAGTAAAGGCCCGCGAAAAGCACGTTAGAGCCAAGCAAAGTCGCTGGCAGATCGGCGCTTGACGAGTTGCGAGCTGTAGCGGGTACAGCAGGTACAGCGAGTATCAAATTCGCGTTATCGATATTGACAAACAGCATGTTGCGGTTGGCGTTTTGGGTGCCCGCGTTGGGGACGCCGAGGGGGCAGCCCGCGTCGTTCCCAGCACCGTCGGTGCAGGTGAGCAGCTTGTTGCCGATCATGCGGATGTCGCCGGTGTCATTGAAGCTTTGGCGCTGTGTAAAGGCGCGCTGCGCATCGGCGGGAGATGCGAGCCCCACCACTAACACTAGAGCGAGGATCGCCTGCGAGAGCCCGCTGAGCCATCGCTGCGGCGCAATCGTCTTGCTCAGAAGCGCATTCGAAGCGTTACTGATGCCGAAGCTGTGGCACCTGTCTACGAGCCAATGTCCTGACCATGCAGCAGCAGTCTGCCGAGCGTTTCGGTCAACCCGGCGCGCCTCTTGGAGACAATTTGCGTCAGAACGAAAACTAAACAACAACGACGAAAACATATTCACTCGTTCCCCAACATTTGTAAGCTTGTTGCACTATTAGAGCCTGCATGGCTTGTGCCCCCGCATAACTACCTGTGCAATGTAACCCGATTTAACTGCCATGCCTAGTAATTTGTGAAAAAAAATGTTGAATTAAATCAATTACTTATGACATTATCATAAACAAAATTCCGATTTAGTGCATCGAAAGGGTTATTTTTCTGTCGCGTACAGCTTATCGAGTTAAGCTCAGCAAAATTGGGGGGAAGAGCATATTTATCGGCATGTCGACTTTTCAATTTTTGCGGCTATAGACCGCATATTTACAGGCTTAAATGAAAAAGCTATTGACCGAAACTATTTATCAAAGGAAATTCACACACTTCGCCGTTCCGACGACGGCAGAAACCCGGTGCCTATGAGTGTTTCGCGTCAGTTTCAGCGTGCTCGAAAGACGCTTGGCTCCTGATTTTGCAGGGGCGACCAGGAAAAATGTTTAATGAATAATCTCGGATTAAAGTGAGCGGGTTGAGCGCTCGGGCGCTCGGGCGCTTGGACGACTCAGTTGCTTGACGTAGTTTGACGAAATAAGGCAGGTACTTTCATGCTCCGTTCGCCCGAAAATTTTTCGTTGGTCAGCGACACGCAGTTCGAGCTTGCGGCGCATCCAGACGCCTTGATGCTGCGCTTTCGTGGCAACGAGCTTTTGGTGGCAGACACGGGCTTCGCGTTCGCCGACGCCGATCACTCAGCGTTCGTCGGAGCAGACGATGGGCATGAGCGCGACACGCTGGTGGTGGGCCAACTGGGCGCGCAACGCGTGGTAGCGCAAACACTGCCCGACCACACTTTGGCACCCGCTGGCACCCGATGGGCGAGCTTGCGTTCTTTGTTCGGAGTAATGGCCGACGAGTCGGTGGCACTGGCCGGACGCGCCGCGCAGTTGATCGAGTGGGATCGCAGCCATCAATTTTGTGGCGTCTGTGCAACACCCACCGTTCGCGAGGCGCATGAGCGGGCTCGGCGCTGCCCCGCTTGTGGCCATTCGGCGTATCCGCGCATTTCTCCGGCGATGATGTGTCTGGTCACGCATGGGCGCGACATTTTGTTGGCACGCAATGTGAATTTTCCACCGGGGCGCTACAGCGCATTAGCCGGGTTTGTGGAAGCAGGCGAGACGATCGAGGAGACCATTTCACGCGAAGTGCGCGAAGAAGTGGGCATCGAAGTTAAACATCCCAAATACTTCGCCTCGCAGTCGTGGCCGTTTCCGCACTCATTGATGATTGCCTTCACGGCCGAATATGCAGGCGGCGAGGTGACACCCAATGGGCACGAAATCGCCGAGGCGGCGTGGTTCAACTCCGATCACTTACCGCAATTGCCGCCGCAAGTCTCGATTGCCCGCGCTTTAATAGACGATACGTTGCGCCGAATTGAAGCGGTTTGAACGCAAACGCAAGAAGGGAACCATAATTGCGGCACGCATACTAAAATATTTAATGCTCTTGAGGGATTTCACATGACTTGTCCACGGCTCGGCGGCCATTTCGGCTTTTCCCGCATTTGCCACCCATTGCGTGGCCTACAGGCTCCCATGCGTGCGGCAGCCGCAGCTGTTTTGCTCGCGGTTTCGGGAGTTGGGGTGAGTCTGATCGTCTCGCCAAGCGTGGCATACGCCCAGAATGCCGACTTGCAGGAAATCAATCGCCTGCTCAAAGGCGGTCAGACGCAGCTCGCTCTGGATAAAGTCAACACCTATCTCAGCAGCAAACCGAGGGACGCTGTTGGGCGTTTCATTCGCGGGCTAGCGCAAGCAGAATTGGGCAAAACCAACGACGCGATCATGACCTTTCAGTCGCTCACCGAGGACTACCCGGAGCTGCCCGAGCCCTACAACAATCTCGCGGTGCTGTACAGTTCTAAAGGACAGTTTGAAAAGGCTCGCGTTGCTCTGGAACTGGCCATCCAAACGCATCCCAGTTATTCAACAGCCCACGAAAATCTGGGCGACATTTATGCCAAGCTCGCCAGCCAAGCCTACGACAAGGCGCTGCAACTGGACAAGGGCAACGGCCCCGTCGCAACCAAATTGAATCTAGTGCGCGACCTGTTCTCGACCAACCCCAAAGCCAACACTGCTCCTCGAGCGCCCGCAAGCGCCGCAACGTTAACGGCAGCAACCGTCGCCACCGCAACCGCGCCGCCGCCCTTCGCAGCTAAACCGGCAACTCCCGTGCCAGCGCCGCCCGTAGCCGCAGCGCCCACTGCCAGCAACAAGGCTGAACCGGCAAAGCCGACACAACCTTCGGCTGCACCACCCGCAGCAGCGCCCGCTGTCGCCTCCACCTCCGCAACGGCACCTGGTAGCGACGGCAGCGTCGACGTCATCGCTGCGGTGAATTTATGGGCCAAACAGTGGGCGGGCAAAAACGCCGAGGGCTATCTCGCTGCGTACTCAAAATCGTTCAAACCCGAAGACGGCTCGTCGCGCTCGGCTTGGAGTGACGCGCGGCGCGAGCGCATCGCGGCCCCCAAACGAATCAGCGTTGAACTGCTGGGCACCACCGTAGAGATGCTCTCCGCCACTGAGGCCAAGGTGACGTTTCGCCAAGCCTACAGTTCAGATGCCCTACAAACCCGGTCGCGAAAGACACTAACTTTGGTCAAAGAAGGCGCAAGTTGGCGAATCGTGCGCGAGCGCGTGGGCTAACCATTTTGTTGATGACCCGATTTCCCGCACCCAAAGCGCTCAATAGACCGCTCGGTAAGCGCTCGTCCCGCCGGAGATTGTCGGTGCTGTTCGCCGGTTGCAAAGTCGCGCTCGCAGCCGGGTTGATGGCGCTGCCCACCGGCGTGGTGGGTGGTGGTGGATTTGGCTACAGCGACGCAGAAACTTTGCTACTTAAAGCGTTGGGCGAGATTAGGCTCACTCGACTTGATCTGGCAGGACGCACCATTTCTGAGCTGTTGAGTCGCTACCCCAATTTTCGGCTTGCGCACCTTGTTCAGGGCGATTTGTGGCTGGCTAAATCGCGCGTCATTGATAGCCTGGGCAGCGCGTCGGTGCCGCCCGATTCATTGACTGGGCTGCGAGCTGAGGCCACGGCACGGGTCAAGCGCGAACGCGATGCGGTCAAGCCCGATCAAATACCGGCCAATTTTTGGCGGCTAGCTTCAACACAGCAGTTTGCGCTAGCGGTTGATGTCGATAAATCGCGGCTTTATGTCTTTGAGAATCAGGCGGGGCGACTGGTTCGTATTGCTGATTTTTATGCCACCGTTGGCAAAGCCGGTGGTGGCAAGTCGCGTGAGGGCGATCTGCGCACCCCGTTCGGGGCATACACCCTGCTGGGGGCCATCTCGCCAAACAAACTCGCGGATCTGTACGGTGCCGGCGCGTTTCCTCTCGACTATCCCAACACCTGGGATCGGATGCAAGGGCGCAACGGCTCGGGCATTTGGTTGCACGGTGTGCCGAGCGACACCTACGCACGGTCGCCGCGCGCCAGTGAGGGCTGTGTCGTGGTGTCTAACCCCGATCTCAAGTTAATCGAGAAATTTATTGTGCCGGGCCGCACCTCGTTTGTGATTGCGCAAAATATTGAGTGGGTGGATAAGGATGCGGCGGCCAAGCTCTCAATTCCGCTGTTGACTGCGGTTGAGCGCTGGCGAACCGACTGGCAGGCGCTGGATACCCCGCGCTACCTGCAACATTACGCCCCAGATTTCGTGACCGACACACAGCGCCTGTCCGCATGGCGCGAGCAGAAAATCGCCGTGAACGCGGCAAAAACCTGGGCCAAAGTCGAACTCCGCAATGTGTCTGCCGTCCAATACCCTGGCGAGCGCAACCTCGCTGAGGTGACCTTCGATCAAAACTATCAAAGCAGTAACCTGAGCGGCCAAACCCGCAAACGGCAGCTCTGGCAGATGATCGGCGGTCGCTGGCAAATCATTTACGAAGGCGCTGCCTGAGCGTAATTACGCATCCTCCACACCCAAAAAATTATGAAACCATTGACTCGATTTTTTCAACGTTCAATCACCCTCGGCCTGTCAGCACTCGCGCTCACAGGCGCACACGCCCAGTCCGTCGCCAGCACGCCAGACAAACCGCGCGTCGAAATGAAAACGAGCCTCGGCACGCTGGTCATTGAGCTTGATCCAGTGGCAGCCCCCAAGTCGGTTGCCAACTTTCTTGAGTACGTCAAGTCGGGCTTCTATGACGGCACCGTGTATCACCGCGTGATCAAAGGCTTCATGGCGCAGGGCGGCGGCTTTGACAAAACATTGAAGCAAAAAGAGACGCGTGCACCCATCGTCAACGAGGGTGAAGCGGCAGAAAAAGCGGGCCTGAAAAATGATCGCGGCACCATCTCGATGGCGCGCACCGGCGACCCACACTCGGCCACCGCCCAGTTCTATATCAACTACAAAGACAACACGATGCTTGACGCGTCAAGCGCAAAAAACAACATGCCGCCACAGTGCAAGGCTGAAGGCGCGCCGCCGCAGTGCAAGCAAATGGGCTGGGGTTACACCGCCTTCGGTCGCGTGGTGCAGGGCATGGATGTGGTCGACAAAATGGCCGAAGTACCCACCGGCGCCGGTGGCATGTTCCCGTCAGACGTACCGAAAACGCAGATCGTTATCGAAAAAGTTACTCTCATTACCAAGAAATAAGTAGGCACAAGCAGGCTCATGGCGCTAGTTAAATTCACCACCAATCACGGCGACTTCACCCTCGACATCGATGAAGTCAACGCGCCACTCACGGCTGCCAACTTTTTGCAATACGTGCGTGACGGTCACTACAACAACACCATTTTTCATCGTGTGATTGACACATTCATGGTTCAGGGCGGCGGCTTCGAGCCGGGCATGAAGCAAAAGTCTGGGCGCGCTGCGATCCAGCACGAAGGTGAGGCCAGCAGCGCGGCCGGACTCAAAAACGTGAAATACGCGGTGGCCATGGCGCGCACCGGTGACCCGCACTCAGGCTCGTCACAGTTTTTTATCAACACGGTGGACAATGGTTTTCTTGACTTTCAAGCACCGTCTGGCAATTCGTGGGGCTACGCTGTTTTCGGCAAGGTCGCATCGGGCACAGACACCGTAGAAAAGATCAAGGTCGTGCGCACCGGCAGCGCGGGTGGCCATCAAAACGTGCCCGTCGACGACGTAGTCGTGAGCGAAGCCACCATCGTGTGACCGTCGCCGCCGCAGATCGCGTTTTGATCGCGCGCATTGAATCGTTGCCAGCAACACCTTGGTGACTTCGATGCGCGCGATTTTCATTTCTGATCTGCATCTGCGCGAAGGCGACGACGCCACTCAGGCACAGTTTGACGCCTTTATGCAACAGGCCGCGCCCGGCGCAGATCGGCTTTACGTGCTCGGCGATTTGCTGCATGTGTGGCTCGGCGACGCGATGCTTGCTGGCGACGCCTACGCGCTAAAGATCGTCTCCCAGTTCAAAACGCTCGCCGAGTCCGGCGCACAAATCTTCATCGCACGCGGCAACCGCGACTTCATGATTGGCCGCGAGTTTGCGCGAGCCGTAGGTGCAACCTTGCTCGACGAGCAAACCGTCATCGATCTCGACGGTCGCACCACGCTGCTGCTGCATGGCGACGAACTCTGCACCGATGACGTCCGCTACCAGCGCGCGCGCCGCATTCTGCGCACCGACCTCTTCCGCATCATTGGCAACTCATTACCACGCTCCGCTCGCACGGCAATAGCGCGCAAGTTGCGCCGCGAAAGCGATCAGCACAAATCGAAAACTTCCATGGCTATCATGGACGTCAACGCCGACGCTGTAAACCGCGCTATGGCCCGCCACAACGCCAGCCTGCTCATCCATGGTCACACCCACCGCCCCGCTCGCCACGCGCTCCCAGAAGGGCGCGAACGCTGGGTAATGTCGGACTGGCAGCAGGACTACGGCTACCTCGAATACGAAGACGGAACAATCACCGTAAAGCCTTGGCCCACAGCACTTAGGGCTTGTCTGTGAATAACTCGGACATTTGCCCGCTGGATTGGGATGCAATGCTAGCGCGTCGACACGTAAATTTCGGAAAAGAAAAGTGCCGAATTTTCGTGTCAGGCTAGGCGCAAAGCACAACAATAGCTAGCTATTGTGAGCATTTGCAACGACGCATGGCGCGGAAAGGCGGTGCTTTCATGTCTCGAAATTTATGGGGCGACGTACTAGGCGCAAAGGGTGCCGTGTGGCTAGCCACACAAGCCATTTGCAACGACGCAGTGCGCCCAATTCCAGCGGAGAAAATGTTCAAGTTATTTGCGGGCAAGCCCTTAGATCGTCTCTATAATCCGAAATTGTTGGGGGGGTAGCTCAGCTGGGAGAGCGCCGCGTTCGCAATGCGGAGGTCGGGAGTTCGATCCTCCTCCTCTCCACCAACACCACCTTTCGTGTGTGCCAGGCAAAGTGCTTTGGTCGCGCTATCGTGATCTGGAAATCTGCGTTCAGAGCACCGAACCGCTCCGCACACCGCTCGCGAAGCAAAGCAACCTTTGGCGAATCGTTTCGCCGTTTTGGTCGTATGCACGTTGATCGTGCGAGCATGCGTTCGTAGACTTCGCTCCTGACTTATTGAACACATCGCGAACATACAGCGAACGCAAGGGCTCTTCTCATGGACGACGAACTCATTCTCACCGGCATGACCGAACGCGAAATTTCGATCCGCCGCCGCGTACACCGGTTGGCCGAGTTTTATCGACACGCGTTCGTATACGTGTTCGCCAATACGGTGATGTGGGCAATGAATTTATGGATGCTCGGGGGCGGCTTTGCGCAGGCTAAATGGTATGCGTACTGGGCGATCTGGCCAACGCTTGGCTGGGGCATCGGGCTCGTCACGCATGGGCTTTCGGTATTGCCAGTATGGAGCTTTTGCTCGCAGGATTGGGAAGACAAAAAGGTCAAAGAACTGCTCGCCCGTGAAGATGATCGGGTGGCGAAATGACCACCACCACGGTTGAAGCTTTGCGCCATGAAGAGGCGCTACGCCGCGCCAGAAAGCGCGTTAAGGACATGCGCGGCTGGTACATGTCGGCGACGATGTACGCCATCATGATTCCGTCGTTATGGGCGGTCAATCTGATTCAGGGCGGCAAGATTTGGGCGTACTGGCCGACGCTGGGTTGGGGCTTCGGCCTGACCATTCACGGCCTGTCAGTGTTCGCAGGCCGCTCTTTCTTCGGCACGGAGTGGGAAGAGAAAAAAGTAGATGAGATCATGGCCCGCGAAAAGCTCAAGGTCGTGTCGAGCGAGAAGCAGCTGATGCAGGCGCAGATGCGCATGTTGCAGGCGCAGATCGAGCCGCATTTTCTGTTCAACACATTAGCCACGATTCAAAGCCTGATCGGGCGGTCGCCAGAAAAAGCGAACCTGATGATGGACAATTTCATCGCCTATCTGCGGCAAAGTTTGTCCGCAAGTCGCGCGCAGGACGGCACGGTGCAGCAGGAGTTCGACCTGCTGCGGCACTACCTCGAATTACTGAAAATTCGTATGGGGGATCGGTTGCAATTTGAGCTTGATCTGGCGGATGATTTGCGTAGCGAACCGTTCGCGCCAATGCTGCTGCAACCCATTGTCGAGAACGCCATCAAGCATGGGCTGGAGCCGAAAGTTGAGGGCGGCATGGTGCGAGTTTCGGCGCGACGCGATGGTGCGCAGATGGTGCTAACGGTCGCGGACAATGGCCTTGGTTTTTCTGATCATGCGGACAGTTCCGGTGAAGGCGTTGGGCTTTCGAATTTGCGCGAGCGGATTGCCGTGCTCTACGATGGGCAGGCGACGTTGACGGTAGCGGAAGCAAATCCGGGCACCGCGATTACGATTCGCGTTCCGCTGTAGGAGCGGCCTTGGCCGCGATCCCCATCTGCGGATCGCGGCTAAGGCCGCTCCTACAAATGTTAACTGTGACATCCACCATGACCACCGCCCTCCTCGCCGACGACGAACCGCTGCTTCGCGAATTCCTTCGCGAAAAATTGCTGGCGCTGTGGCCCGATTTGAACATCGTTGCCGAAGCCAGCAACGGCAATGAAGCGGCGACCATGATCGCCGAATTCGAGCCTGACATCGCCTTCCTCGACATCAAAATGCCCGGCCTTACTGGGATCGAAGTTGCGCAGGGCATGGACGCCAACACCCGCGTGGTGTTCGTTACCGCGTACGATCAATACGCGGTGCAGGCGTTCGAAAACGAAGCCATCGACTACCTGCTCAAACCGGTCACCAACGAGCGCCTCGCGCAGACCGTCGCGCGCCTGAAAGCCGCGTTCGCACAGAGCACGCCGGTGCCTGACATTTCGCAAGTGTTGAACCTCCTCTCACGCGCGGCAGCGGGCGGTGGAGTTGCCACAAACGCAAAGCTTCACCTGCGCTGGATACGGGCCAGCCGCGGCGAAACCACGTACCAAGTCTCGGTCGACGAAGTGCTGTTTTTCCAGAGCGACGACAAGTACACCATCGTCAACACCGCCAACGGCGAACACGTCATCCGCATGCCGCTGGCCGAGCTGCTGCAATCACTCGATGGTGAACAATTCTGGCAAGTGCATCGCGGCACGGTGGTCAATATTCGCTACGTGAGTTCAAGCAAACGCGACGGCGACGGACGCGTCACGCTCAACGTAAAAGGCTACGCCAAACCGCTGCCTGTTTCGCGCGCTTATCAGGGATTGTTCAAGCAGATGTAGCTGGCCGTCGTAGCAGTCGTAGCAGTCGTAGGGTGTGCACCAGAGTGCGCACCTCGGTGCTCAATCATCAAGCGCAATCGCAATGGCGGTGCGCATTTTGATGCGCACCCTACATGCTGCTGTGCCCGACCACGCACCTCGGCCGTCATTCTCGCGAAGCGGGAATCCAGTGCGTAAACTAAGCGAAGCACAAGAGAAATATCTCGCACCTTCGAGCACGACCCCATGAAAAATCTAGCCGCAAGCGACGCCCCCTCAGCCACCGATCTCATCACCAAAAGAATCACCGACCTCGGCGGCTGGCGCGGCGAAACACTCGCCAGAATGCGCAAGCTCATCAACGTGGCAGTCCCTGACGTCGTCGAAGAATGGAAGTGGATGGGCACCCCAGTCTGGTCGCACAACGGCATCCTCTGCACCGGTGAATCCTACAAAGACAAGGTAAAGCTCACCTTTGCTAAAGGCGCGTCGCTGAAAGACCCAACCAAACTTTTCAACTCAAGCCTCGACGGAAATGTGCGGCGTGCGATTGATATTTCTGAAGGCGGAGAAGTTGACGAGGCCGCGTTCAAGGCGCTTGTTCTTGCGGCGGTTGCGCATAACGGTGCTCGCAAGGCGAAAGCTTCGAAGAAGGCAAAGGGCGCTTAGTCCCCTCTCCCCTCGCGGGAGAGGGTTAGGGTGAGGGGGCGGGTGGAATGAAGTGGCTACGCGGGTTAACTTCAATGCGAATGAAAATAGCGTATTTGCTATACTCTTGCGGTGCAATGGACAGTCACCTTTCATAGCGATAACGTTGAATCCGAGATTCTCGCGATGCCTGATGGCTTTCTCTCGCGCTTCGTTCGTTACGCCGAACGCATGGAAATTTACGGCCCCGATCTCGGCATGCCGCACACGCGAGCGATGGGCGAAGGGCTATTTGAATTGCGGTTGAAAGCAGCCGAAGGCATTGCGCGAGTTTTTTACTGCACAGTCGTCAATCGCAACATCGTCGTTCTCCATTCGTTCGTGAAGAAGATCGACAAAACACCGCCACGCGAACTTAAAGTCGCCCGTCAGCGCATGAAGGAGCATCAACATGCCTAGCAACCTGCAACAGTTCAAAAAGAAAGCGTTCGCCAAACCCGGCGTTCGCGCCGCTTATGACGAGCTGAATGAAGAGTTCGCGTTTCTCGACGAAGTGCTCAAGGCGCGCACCAAGACGGGCCTGACGCAAGCAGAAGTCGCCGAACGCATGGGCACCACGCAATCCGCCGTCGCCCGACTGGAATCAGCTAACGCAAAACATTCGCCATCGCTCGCTACGTTGCAGCGCTATGCGCTGGCGCTGGGGCATCGGGTTGAGGTTCGGTTGGTTAAGGCGTAGAGATACGGCGTCAAGCATGGCTGATTCGACGTTGACTTACGTTTGTAAGCAGCGTACAATCGTAAGCATGTTAAACCTGCGAGCACACACCATGTTCAACAACGATTTTTTAATTCTTCGACTTTTGATGGAAAACTCAGCGGGCTTGTTTGGATCAGACATGATCGAACTTTCCAAAGGGCAATTGAAGCGCGGCTCAGCTTATACAACTCTTCAGCGTATGGAAGATCGCGGTTTGATCAAGAGCGAATTGAAGGATGGAGCGGCGGGCGACTTGCCTAGAAGGCTGCATCGAATTACCGGTTTAGGTCAAACCTCTTATCAAAACGCTTTGGCATCGCACGGACTTGTTCAAGCAACGGCCATGGGAATGAATGGAGCATTCACGGTATGAAGAGTGACAAAAAAATGCCGTTAACGATATTTGAAGTTGGCTTCATTACTTCGATAACTGTCGCATCAGCGCTGCCTTGGTGGTTTGGCGAGGAGGACTTTGAGTATTCGTTGCTTTTCTACGCCCTTTGCTCGATTGCGGGCACAGGGATCCTGCTCGTAATCGCAGGTGTGTGGCGTGTTCTGGACAATAATTCTCGCGACGTCGGAAGGCGTCAGGCGGTACTTCGACCCCTAGTGCAACTCATCGACTGGATTCCATCAAAAAAACTGAGGGAACGCGTACGTACTTTAGTTGCCGAGGATCAATCGGATATCCGTCGACTACGCAAATCCGGTCGAATAAGTGCGGCGCGCTGGAGGGAGATTTGCGCTTGGCTTAACGTTGTTCGGTACGTAGTACTTGCGCCATTAGTCGGATTGAAAACGCTGTTCGTTGGAGCAATTGCCTTGCTTGGACATTGGACTTCAAAGTAAATTTGGGTGCAGCGGACGTCTTATTGACCTTTCGTCTCATCCCGCTCAAACACCGCCGCAAAAAACCCATCGCATCCATCTTTATGCGGCAGCAATGTTGCAAACCGCGTCGGCTCCGCTTCATCACCGCGCAGCGATGACGGCACCACCGTCCATCCCGGATTTGTTTCCAGAAAGTGTTCCGCGATCTTCTCGTTTTCTTCTGCGAGCAGGCTGCAGGTGGCGTACACGAGTCGTCCGCCGGGACGCACTAATCGTGATGCTGCGGCGAGAATGTTGCGCTGTTTTTCGGTGAGTTCTTTGACGCTTAAGGGCGATTGCCGCCACTTGAGATCGGGGTTGCGTTTTAGGGTGCCGAGGCCCGAGCATGGGGCGTCGACGAGCACGCGGTCGGCCTTGCCTGCAAACTTGTTGAGCTTGGGGTCGTCCTCGGTTTCTAGGCGCATGCTTTGCACATTGCTCGCGCCGGATCGCGCCAATCGCGGGCCGAGATTGTCGAGGCGTTTGTCGTTGACGTCGAGCGCGTAGAGGCGTCCGGTGCTGGCCATCATGGCGGCCATCACCAGCGTTTTTCCGCCTGCGCCTGCGCAAAAATCGATGACGAATTCGCCGCGTTTTGCGCCGACCAATTGCGCCAGCATCTGGCTGCCTTCGTCCTGCACTTCAATCGTGCCGTCCTCGAACATCGGATGCCGCGAGATATCGACGCGGTTCGGCAAACGAATGCCCACCGAGGACAAGGGCGTCGCGCGCGCGTCGGCGAAGCCTTCTTTTTTCAACCGTTCGAGCACCACGTCGCGCTTGGCCTTGAGGCTGTTGACGCGCAGGTCGAATGGCGCGGCAATCAGCAGCGAATCAGCGAGCGCGAGGCGTTCTTCGTCGCCATATTGCAGGCCGAGGCGATCCCACAACCAGGCGGGCAATTCGCGCCGCGCGTGCGGACCGAGCTTTTCGTCAATCGCCAAAAATTTGATGTAGCGATCCTCCTCGCCTGCGGGCACGGTGACGCGGCGGCGGTACTGGCGGGCGAGCGCGGCGAGCGCCAACGCGACCGGTTTTTTGGCGTCGTCACCGGCGATGGCTTCGACCGACATGCGGTGCCGAAGCCACGCGTAGTAACCCTCGGCAACGATGGGGCGATCCAGCGAACCCACACGTTGCTCACGCAAAACATACGACAGCGTGCGGTCGGCGGGGTATTCGAATTTGCGCGCAGATTCGATGGCGAAGGTGAGCGCGGTCAGCGCTGAGGGGCGTACATACATGGCTGAATTGTACGATGAGGAGTATCAGCTTTTTCGTGAACCCCTTATTTCATATGGGCATAGCGGTCATTTACTACGTAAGTCAAGAAACTGCTTTTTGTACCGTCTTGCCCTTATGCATTGGGCGTTTCGCTGAAAAGCTGATGCAATAGGGCATGGGCAACTGGTTGCCCATGCGTGATCCCTGTGGGAGCGATTCCATCGCGATGGGTGGCATGCGAAATCGGATTTCGCGGTGGAACCGCTCCCACAAACACCCTGAAAATCAAATAGCCAACGCGTGCATCTCCGCAATCAAATCGGCCTTGCCTTCAAAGCCAATCCCCGGCAATGATGGCAGCGTGACGTAGCCATTTTCAACACGCACGCCATCGGGGAATCCGCCGTACGGCTGGAACAAATCGGGGTACGACTCGTTGCCGCCGAGGCCTAACCCTGCTGCAATCGCGAGTGACATTTGGTGGCCGCCGTGGGGCACGCAGCGGCTTGGCGACCAGCCGTAGTCCTTCAACATTTCAAGCGTGCGCAGATACTCGACGAGGCCGTAACTCAGCGCGCAGTCGAATTGCAACCAGTCGCGATCTTTGCGCATACCGCCGTGGCGGATGAGGTTGCGCGCGTCCTGCATCGAGAACAAATTTTCACCGGTGGCGAGCGGCCCGGCGTAGCTTTCGCCCAGCCGCGCCTGCAATTCATAATCGAGCGGATCGCCTGCTTCCTCGTACCAAAACAACGGATATTGCGCCATCGCCTTGCCATATTCGACGGCGGTTTTCAGGTCAAAACGACCGTTGGCGTCCACCGCCAATTGCTGGTCCGGTTTGAGCATTTTCAGCACGGCTTCGATGCGCTCGATATCGTCTTTCAGCGGCGCACCGCCGATCTTCATTTTGACCACCGAATAGCCACGATCCAGATAGCCCTGCATCTCGCCACGCAGGCCGTCTAGCCCCTTGCCCGGATGGTAATAACCGCCTGCCGCGTAGACAAAAACTTTCGGATTGGCCTTGCCATTTCCGTAGCGTTGCGCGAGTAATTCGTGCAGCGGCAGGTTGGCGATTTTGGCGTGGGCGTCCCATACTGCCATGTCAATGGTGCCGACCGCGACCGAGCGCTCGCCGTGACCACCGGGCTTTTCGTTGGTCATCATGCAGGCCCAAATCTTGTGCGGATCGAGATTGCTGCCCTCGTCGCTGATGAGCGATTCCGGCAACGCTTCGTGAACACGCGGAATGAAGCGCTGGCGCATCAAATTGCCCTGCCCGTAACGACCGTTGGAATTGAAGCCGTAACCGATGACCGGCTTGCCGTCGCGCATCACGTCAGTGACGACGGCAACGAGGCTCAGCGTCATCTTTGAGAAGTCAATGTAGGCGTTGCGGATCGCCGATTTGATCGGGCGGGTGGATTCGAGGATTTGGGTGATTTTCATGGAATAAAACTGATGAACGTGAATCTCTGCGACCCGTTCGCCCTGAGCGACGCGAAGGGTTTGACGCGCTTCAAACCCTTCGCTACGCTCAGGGCGAACGGAAAATAAGTGGACATGATCACCGCGCCAGCGACGATCCGCCGCAAATTTGAATGTCCTGACCGGTGATCGCGGCCGCTTGTGGTGAGAGCAAAAACGTGACCAGCGCGGCCACCTCTTCCGGTTGAATCAATCGGCCAATCGGCGGCAATTTCGGCGCAGCGCTGGCGCGACTTGGGTCTTCGAGCATGGTGGTGGCGGTGGCTGCGGGCGAGACGACGTTGACGGTGACACCGCGCGGCGCGACCTCTGCGGCCCAGCTTCGTGCGAGCGCAATCAACGCAGCTTTGGTTGCGGCGTACTGACTGCGGCCAGCCATGCCGGAGGCGACGCGGCTGCCGATTAACACTACGCGTCCGTTGCCGCCTGCTGCCATGATAGGGATGAGCACGTCTGCGAGATGCATGGCCGCGTCAACGTGCAACTTCCACATCAGCGCGCCACCCGCATGGTCGAGCGCGCCGATGTGGCCGACGCGCAGCACGCCTGCCGCATGAACGAGCGCGTCGACGTCGGCGACGGTACTCGCAGCACCGCTGATTGCGTCGCCATCGGTTAGGTCGACTGACACACTGTCAAACGCTGCGTGCGCAAGCGTTGGTGGTGCAAGATCAAACCCCGTCACCCTCCAACCCGCGTCCAGCAACGCGTGCGCGATGGCGCGACCGATGCCGGAGCTGCTGCCAGTGACGACCGCGTGCTTAAGCGTTGTGGGCACATCACTCAAACTTGATGCCGCCCTCGTTGATGATCTTCATTGATCGCGCGGTGTCGTCGCGTTGGAACTTTGCGAAGTCCTCCGGGCTGCCGGCTTCGATGATGAGGCCGTTGCCGAGTAGCCGATCCTTCATATCGCCCGCAAGCGCTTTGTTGGTTTCGACGTTGAGTTTTTGCAATATGTCAGCGCCGGTTTTTGCCGGAGCCCACAGGCCGTACCAGCTAAACGCTTCATAGCCCGGCACTGTTTCGCCGACCGTCGGAATGTCGGGCATTGACGGAACGCGCTTTGCTGACGTGACGGCGATCACCTTTAGCTGTCCGGCTTTTGCGTAGCCTGCCGAACCAAGGATCGGATCAATGAAGCCTGCGATGCGATTGCCCAGCAAGTCTTGGTACGCGGGTGTTGAGCCCTTGTAGGGAACGATCAAAAAATCGAGGCTGGCGCTGCGACGCAGTTGCTCCGTTGCTAGGTGACCGGCAGAAGCGACCGAGCCCACAGCGAACGAGAGTTTGCCGGGGTTGGCTTTGGCGTGAGCAATCAGTGACTTGACGTCCGTCACCGGCAATTCCTTAGCGACGGCAACGGCGAGCGGTGCCTTGGCCACCAGCGCAATCGGCGCGAAGTCCTTCACCGCATCGTACGGTGGCGTTTTCAGCGCAATGGTTGACGTGGTGAAGGTGGACGCGTTAAACAGCAACGTGTAGCCATCAGCGGTCGCCTTCGCTACGGCGTCAGCGCCAATCGTGCCATTGCCACCGGGGCGATTTTCGACGACGAAGGTCTGACCGGTTTGCTCGCTGAGCTTTTGCGCGAGCAGACGACCCACGGTGTCAAGCGTGCCGCCCGGCGGGAACGGGATGATGACGCGGACTTGTTTGTTGGGGTAGGGCTGGGCGTGGCTTATGGATGCAAGCGCAGCCAGAATACCGACTGCAAGCATTTTGCTGAATGTTGATTTGTATTTCATCTAGTCCTCCTGAATTTCGTTTGTATCGACGTAGGGTGGGCAACATGTTGCCCACGCGTCGTTCGCCTTGTGCAAACCGTTGCTCTTCGCTTTTCGTTCGTTCACGCGTGGGCAACATGTTGCCCACCCTACATTACTGGCAGCGTTAGCCCTTCAACAACCCCGCATGCGCCAGCGCCTTGCGAATCACATCGTTCTCTTCCGCGCTCGGTGCATGTGTGGGCGGGCGCACATGTGCGCTGGCGAGCACGCCTGCAAACTTCATCGCGGCCTTCATGCGCGCGTGCGCCTCGCCTGTGGGTTCGCCTGCGCCATAGACGGCTTCCTTGATCGGCGTGATCAGTGCCTGCACAGCCATAGCCTTGTGCAGATCGCCTGCTTTTACGGCGTTCCACAAGTCAATGATGAGTTGCGGGATGGCGCTGGCAAAACCAACCAGCGCGCCGTCGACGCCCTGCACCATGGATGACAGCAAATATTCGTCGTGGCAGGTGAGGATCGCCTTCGACGCGTCGGCGTCGCGAATGGCCTTGATGTCGCGCGCATATTTGCTCATGTCGCGCTGGCCAACTTTGAAGGCTTGAACGTAAGGCAAGCGCGCTAAATCAGCGAGCAACGCCGATGAATACGACGCTTTAGTCCACGCTGGATAAACGTGGCAAATCAGATCAAGGCCGCTGGCGTCGTAAATGTTTTTGAAATAATCCGTCGCATGATCAGGATGAAAACCGAAGCGCAACCAGTGATGCGGCGGCATGACGTCGATGCCCACCGCACCCGCTGCTTTGGCCAGTTTTGCGTGATGCGCAGCGTCGCTCAAACCTTCGCAGACGACCGACGAAATCACCGGCAATTTGCCCTTCAGTTCGTCAGCAACAATGCGCGTAACTTCGGCGCGCTCTTCCGGCGTCAGCGCAAACACTTCGCCCGTGTGGCCGTTGGTCATGACGGCGACGATGCCCTCGTGCGTCGCGAGCCACGACGCGAGCTTGCGCAACGCCGGTTCGTCGATGCGGTTATCGTCGAGGAAAGGCGTGGAGATTGCGGGGATAATGCCGCGATAGTTATTGAAGCTGGGCATGTGCGTGCGGCGAGGTCATCGAAAAATGCGATGGCGAATTGTTGCGAACGCACCTGGCTTCGTCCAATACTCGAATCAGATAGAAGTATTCAAAAATAAATGGGACCCGGCAACCGCCCCCTTGACCTTGACTGGCTAGAAGATTTTTTGGCGCTGGCCGAAAGCGGCAATTTTTCGCGCGCGGCGCAGGCGCGAAACATCGCGCAGCCTGCGTTCAGTCGTCACATCAAGTCGCTCGAAGAATGGGTCGGCGTTGACCTGTTTGATCGCACCTCGCATCCGGTCACGTTGACGGCGGCGGGCAAGCGGCTGCAGCCGGATATCGCCAATATGTTGCTGCGGCTGGAGGCGTCACGATTGGCGGCACGCGTGGCACATGAGCAGGCGGCGGCGAGCTTGCAGTTTGCTGCGACCCATGCGTTGTCGCTGACGTTTTTCCCGACGTGGCTCGCCCGCATAGAGGCGCAACTTCCGGTCGGGCGCAAGATGGGGCCGATCCAAATGGTGTCGGACAGTTTTGCCGCGTGTGAAGACGTGATGCTGCAACGGCGTGCGCAATTTTTGCTGTGTCACGGTCATCCGGCGGTGGGCAATCGGCTCGACGATACGCAATTTATGTTCGTCAAAGTCGGCGAGGATCGGCTGATTCCTGTCTCGGCTGCCTCCGCCTCAGGTGAACCGATGCATACGCTCGGCAAGACGAAAAACACCGCGCCGCTGCCCGTTTTGATGTACGGCGAAGCATCCGGCATCGGGCAGATCATGCGCTCGGTGATGAAGGCGGAGCTGGAGGCCGGTCACTTCACCACGGTGTTCACCGCGCATCATGCGGTGCTTTTGAAAACGATGGCGCTAGATGGGCGCGGCATTGCTTGGTTGCCGCAGAGTTTGATCGTGAATGAGCTGGAAACGAAACGGCTCGTGCCCGCCGGTGACGCGCGCTGGACGGTGCCGATTGACGTGCGGCTGTTTCGTCCGCGAGCGGAACTCACGGACGTTGCTGAGGGATTGTGGCGCGTGGTGACCGACGCGGCGAAAACGGCACCGTAGCAGCAATATTGTTCTACAGCTTTTCGCTGTGTTCGTTATTTAACATGGGCTAAGAGCCTCTTTTGCTAAATAGTCGATAAATAGCGTTTTATGGGACTAAGCCCATGTTCAGCGGTGCTTTCAGCCAAAAGCTATTCAGCGTTCACTGCCGTTAGTTCGAACGACGCGCTGCGTCCTTGCGGGCTCACCACTTTCAGTTTGAACGGCACGTAATGCCACGCGGGCACCAGCCAAAAAGTGGCGCTGCCATTGGGTTTGCCGTCGGGTTCGGGCTTGCGCCCGCCCTTCCAGACTTGCGCCACGACCTCGCCTGCGGGTGAGTCCAGCGTTTCGTCGGCCGCCCGCGTGAGCGTGTACACATCCATGCGCCTTGATGTGCCGACGCTGAACGTGAGGCTGTCGCCCTTCGGCGCGGCAAAGTAGAACTGCACGATCCACGTCAAGGCGTCATGCGGTGCGCCTTCAAACGGAATAGGGTCTTTTTCTGGGATGCGCAGCAGCTTTTTTTCGTGATCGAAAATCGTCTCGCGCCGCTTGTCAGGGTTGCCGCGCTCTTCGATGAATTTATCGGGACGCAGGCCTTCGCTGGTGATCTGCCCTTCAGACTCGCCGGTGAAGGTGCCCGGATACAAAAGCGCCGCAATGCCGCGACCGCGTCCTTTGACGACCAACTTGTAGCGTCCCGCGTCGTGCGTGAAATTCAAATTTACAGGCCCGACTTCAAACTTTTGCTCGCCCAAAAACGCGGTGTACGCCAGCTCTATTTTTTTCGGCGGCATGCGGGCTGGAGGCTCAGGCGGCACGACGGGCGGCGGAACCGGCGTGGGCTCGGGCACGACAATCGGCGCAGGTTCTGGCACGGCTTCAACGACTGCAACGGGTGCAGGTACTAGCTCCGGCCCGGGATCGGCGACGGGCTCGGGTGCAGCTATCGCGACCGGTGATTCGGCGACCACGGCTGGGCGCGGTTTTGATTTTGTTTTCGGCTTGACGACCGGTTTGACCACTGGCGCGACGGCCACCGGAGGCGGCGGCAAATTGACGAACTTCGCCTTAATCGGTTGGAATTTTTCTTCTAGTGGCTCCACTTCGGCAAACGAGCCGAGCAGCAAGTGAGCCGCGACGGACACGATGAGGGCGGCGATCAATTTGCGCTGCGGCGTTGCCAATAACCCGCGCCTTGAAACTATCTCGCGCGCCATGTCGTAGCGCGCAGAAGTGCCATCAGCCGAAGCGGCTGTGTAGGCGGGCGTCGGGGAGACAATTACAGCTGAATCGGACATGCAGCCATCAAACGCGCGCTGCACCAGTGGCGATGACGGGGCTGGTTAATTTCGGTAACGTGGTTACACGAAGGCCATCCACGACCAGTCGACCTTCACAAAACAAGCGCACGGCGTACGGAAAAATTTGATGCTCCTGGCGCAGCACTTTGGCGGCTAAGGTGTCGGGCGTATCGTCGTCCTCCACCTGGACCGCCGCCTGCGCGATGATCGGCCCGCGATCCAGCTCCGGGGTCACAAAATGCACCGTACAACCGTGCAGCTTTACCCCCTCCTCAAGCGCGCGCGCGTGCGTGTGCAGGCCCGGAAAGCTGGGCAGCAGCGACGGATGAATGTTGATCAATCGACCAGCGAAAGCTTGGGTGAACACGGGGGTGGTGATGCGCATGAAACCAGCCAGTACGACCAAGTCGGGACGATATTCGTTCAATGCGGCAACCAGCGCAGC
>JANNYE010000153.1:0-29491 GCA_031409935.1 Burkholderiales bacterium
AAATGCTCGCAATAGCCAGCTATTGCTGTGCTTTGCGTCTAGCCTGACACGAAAATTCGGCACTTTTCTTGTACCAAAATTTGCGATTCGAGACACTAGAAGCGCTGAGCTACGCCAAAGCGCTTGATGCAGCGCTCGTGCCGACGTTGCAGAGCATTCGCCGCCGCAATGTGCTGCTGTTTGATTTTGTGCTCAAACGACAGATGCGTTTTGGTGCGGCGACGTTGGCGAGCTCGGTGTTTCTGGCGCGCCCTACGCTTGCTTAAACGGCCGCATCGCGCGCGGCGCGAGACAGCCATTCGCGTCGATGCGCCATCGAGTCGGCTGCCACCTGCGCTGCTCACGGTAATATCGAGGGCACCACTCAACGACAGGACACGCCATGCACTCCACCCTTCTGCCTCACGCCCTGAATCGCGAATTTCCGGAGCTGGCCACGGTCATCGCGCGTCTTAAAGAAACCGATTTGCATTTCGCGCATTTGCTCAAGCAGCACGATGCCGTGGACGATCAGATCACCAAAGATGAATTGGGCGTGGCACCGATGGGCGACACCGCGCTAGAAGGCCTGAAAAAGCAGCGCGTACATTTGAAAGATGAGCTGTATCACATGGCCACAATGGCCAAGCGCGCGGGATAGTCAATGTCGTTCGCCAACAAGGTGATCGTCATCACCGGTGCGTCAGATGGCATTGGCGCCGAGCTTGCGCGCCAGTTGTCGCGTGAGCAGCCAAAGCTCGTGCTTGCTGCACGACGGCTTGACGCGTTGAAGACCGTTGCGGCGCAATGCGAGGCGCTCGGCGCCAGCACCTTTGTGATGGCCACCGACGTGTCGATTGAGGCGGATTGTCGCTCACTGATTGCCCACGCGGTTGATCGATTCGGCGGCATCGATGTGCTGGTCAATAACGCGGGCGTTTCGATGCATGCAAATTTCGATGAAATCAACAGTACCGACGTTTACGAAAAACTAATGCGTATCAACTTCATGGGCAACGTTTGGCCCACACACGCTGCGCTCCCGCACCTAAAGCTGAGCAAAGGTGTCGTCGTTGCAGTTTCAAGTTTGGCGGGTCTCATCGGCGTGCCCGGACGCACCACGTATTGCGCCAGCAAATTCGCTCAGACCGGATTTTTTGAGGCACTGCGTATCGAACTCGAACCCGACGGTGTGGCGGTCTGCATTGCTTACCCCGGCGTGGTCGCCACTGATATCCGTCGCAACGGTTGGAACGCGCAAGGCAAAACAGCGGGCGTGTCTGGCTTGAACGAGGCAGGCGCGATGAGCGTTGAAGAATGCGCAGGGCTCATCGCATCAATGATGCGCAGACGAGCGCGCGACGAGGTGATGAGCGCGAAAGGAAAGTTGGGGCGCTGGCTGAAACTCATCGCGCCCGCAAGGCTTGATGCGATGGCACGCGCAGCGTTGACCAAACCTAGTACACCGTTTCATTAAAACCTAGACGAATGAAATCGATGGTTTTTTTCGTCAGGCAAGGCGCACAGCCGCAGCCGTACAGCGGTACGGCAAGGATGTGCAACGCCGCATGGCGGAAAAAGACGCGATTTCATGTCGAGGTTTTAATGAAACGATGTACTAGGTAAGTGACAGACTGCCTCCCCTACATCGTAGCGGCGGCACTTAAAGTCAGGCCGCTCGCATCAACCGTTTGTGCGTCTTCGCAAGTGCTTGCAAATACTCCATCTGATCGGCCAAGATGTGCCTATTAGCGAGAATCAGCTTCTCGCTTTTCACCGGGCGATAGGGCACGTAGAGCAGACGAATACCCGCTTGCTCCGGCGTGCGGCCAGCCTTCGAAAGGTTGCAATCACGACACGCGGTGACGCAGTTCTCCCACGTGTCTTTGCCATTTTGTGAGCGCGGAATGATGTGATCGCGCGTCAGCTCTGCCTCAGCAAATTCGTCGCCGCAGTAACCGCACAGATGACGGTCGCGCGAAAAAAGCAACCGGTTATCTCGACCGGGCAACGCCGAGACCGGGCTCCACGTGCTGTGCTTATGCTCGCCGTCGCAGGCGATGATGGAGGCAACTTCGATCACACTGCGCTCACCGCTTTTGCGTTGAATGCCACCACGAAAAGTGAAAATTATTTGGCCTAACGACCACACCACGCCGCCGCGTGCGTACTGAGAAACTGCATTTTCAGGCGTCATCCAACCCTTCGGCTGACCGCCGGAATCAAGCGCCAAAATCGCTAACGACATCGGTTTCCTGCTCCCCTCGGCGACATGTGCAGCGTTGTAAGCGACAACGTGACAGCGCTTTGAAGCCGTAACTTACCATGAATCGGCGACAAGCGTTTTACAGCGGGGCGTTGAGCGCATGACGTCGATGCCATTACGCCTGAAGTTGCAGCGACGCCAACCGGTTGTACAGCGGCGAATTGACCATCAATTCCGCATGCGTGCCCTGCGCGATCACGCGGCCTTCGTCGATGACGACGATGCGGTCGGCGGACTGCACGGTGGACAGGCGGTGCGCGATGATGAGCGTGGTGCGTTTTCGCGCGAGCCGTTCAATGGCGTCGGTGACTAGCACTTCGCTCTCCGCATCTAGCGCGCTGGTGGCTTCGTCCAGCAGAAGCACGGGGCGGTTGGCCAGTATCGCTCGTGCGATGGCTACGCGCTGGCGTTGGCCGCCGGAAAGACGCACGCCGCGTTCGCCCAATTCTGTTTGCAGGCCGCTCGGCAGAGTCGTGGCAAATTCGGTGACGTGGGCGGCGTCGCAGGCGGCGCGCACGGCTTCATCGGTGGCGGCAAGGTCGCCGTAGCGGACGTTCTCCATGACGCTGCCGGAGAAAATGACGGGGTCTTGCGAGACCAGCGCGAAGCGCTCGCGCAGGGCGTTGAGATCGGCTGATTTCACGTCGACGCCGTCAATGGAAATCGTGCCTGCCTTGGGGTCATAGAAGCGCAGCAGCAGTTGAAACACGGTGCTCTTGCCTGCGCCGCTTGGGCCGACTAGGGCGACGACTTCGCCCGGTTTAACGGCGAGTGAAAAGTCGGTGAGCGCTTCGGACTGCAGGCGTGTGGGGTAGCTGAAGGTGACGTGATCGAATACGATTTCGCCGCGTGCGGCATTGCCTGTGGGCAGCGCAATCGGGTGCGCGGGGGCGGCGATCACGGTGGCTGTGGCGAGCAATTCACGGATGCGCTCGCTGGCACCTGAGGCTCGTTTTAGCTGACCAAAGACTTCGGAAATCGCGCCGGTCGCAGTGGCGACCATCACCGCATAAAACACGAATGCTGACAGCTGACCCGCCGTCATCCGACCCGCTAAAACCTCATGTCCGCCGATCCACAAAATGATCGACACCGCCATGAACGCGAGCACGATCACCACCGCTGCGAGCGTGGCGCTGGTGCGTTCGCGCTCGGCAGCGTTGCTGAACAGCGCGTTGATGCGATCAGAAAAACGCTGGCTCTCGTAGCCCTCGCGCGCGTAGGCCTGCACGGTGCGCACCGCGTGAATGGTCTCGTCGCCGCGCGCCATTGCATCGGCCAATCGGTCTTGACTGAGCTTGGCGAGTTTGCGCACTTTTTTGCCGAGCAGGATCACCGGCACGATGACCACCGGCACGCCAACGAGCACGTACACCAGAAGTTTCGGCGAGGTGATGGCCAGCATAACGAGACCGCCGAGCAAGAGCACAGCGTTGCGCAGCGCAAACGAAAACGCGCTGGTCACCACGCCCTCCAACACCTGCGTGTCGTTCGACAAGCGCGAGAGCACATCGCCCACGCGCTGTTGCTCAAAAAATGCCGGCGACAGCGTGAGCAGGTGCGCGTAAATCTTTTGCCGTATGTCGTTAACCACACGGTTGTTGACCCACGCTATGTTTGAGTAGCGCACATAAACGCCGATGCCCTGCGCAAGCGCCAAGCCCACCATGATGAGCAAAATATTGTCGAGCTCGCTTTTGCTACCCGCCGCGAAGCCTTGATCGATGACGCGCTTTAAACCTTCGCCGATGGTTAGCACCGCGCCAGCTGCCAACGCGAGGCCGAGCATGGCGAGCGCGACGCGGCGCCAGTACGGGCGCACAAACGGCCACATGAATCGCAACACCGCAGCACGGGAATCAAGGGCCGCGCTGCTCGATAGGGCTGGCGCTGCGGGAGGGGTAATTTCAGTTGTCACAGGCAGTATGTGTGGGCAGAAAACATGATTGAAAGCGGTACGTTTATCGCAACAGCTTTTAATCGCATCGCTTGTTTTATATGGGCAAAACTTGTAAATACTAAATTATCGACTATGTGTAAAAAATAGCTTGCAGCCCAATTAAAACAAGCATTTCAGATTAAAGTTGCTGGCAATGCGCACCCTCTGAACCCTTCCGAAAACCCCAAGTGAATTGACGGCAAACGCCCGCTTAACCACCTACCTTGGCGTGAGTATTCGCTCTCGATGAGAGGAAATTTGTGAAACGACGTACCCTGCTGCAGGCGGCGCTGGCCGCGGCTGGTGCCTACGCGGCGCCAGGCAGCGCGTTTGCGCAGGACAAATATCCGAGCAAACCGATCATGTGGATTTGCCCGTACGGTGCCGGCGGCAATGCCGACGTGCGGTCGCGCCAAATCGCCAAAGTGATGAGCCAAGTGCTCGGCCAGCCCAATCTGATCGATAACAAAGCGGGTGCGGGCGGCAACATTGACACCGATATGATCGCCAAAGCGAAGGCAGACGGCTACACCATCGGCATGGGCAACTTTGCCCCGCTCGCTGTCAATCACGCGCTGTTCAAAAAGCTCAATTTCGACCCGATCGCTGACATCACGCCCATCATGCTGATCGAGAAAGGTCCGCTGATTTTGACCGTGCGCGCCGATTCGCCATACAAAACGGTGACGGACGTCGTGGCCGCCGCCAAGGCGTCACCCGGTAGATTGACCTACTCGTCTGGAGGCATCGGCGGCACTCACCATTTGAGCGGTGCGTTGTTTGAGCATCTGGCGGGCATCGACATGATTCACGCGCCCTACAAGAGCGGCTCAGCTGCGGCCACCGATTTGTTAGGCGGGCAGGTCTACATGATGTTCGAGCAGATGTATATCGCCGTGCCCGGTGTGCAGGCGGGCAAGACGCGCGCCATTGCGATCACCAGCCAAACGCGCTTTGCATTGGTGCCCGATGTGCCCACCATGGCGGAGAGCGGATTTCCAACGTTTGAGGTGCTTAACTGGCAGGGCATTGTTGGCCCAAAAAATATGCCGACCGATCTGGTCAAACTGTTGAACGCTGCCGGAAATAAAGCGCTGCAGGACAAGGACGTGCGTGCGGTGATGGTCTCGCAAGGCAACGAGATTGGCGGCGGAACACCGGAGCAATTCGCCGCGCTCATTAAGGCGGAAATGCCGCGCTGGGCGAAGGTGGTTAAAGACGCGAAGATCGATCCGGAATAGACCAGTGACCGATTGCTTCTGGTGAAAAAAAGGCCCGCTGTTGCGGGCCTTTTTTTCTACGAAATTATTGTTTAGAGAAAACTCCCATACTTCGTCGTTCCTGCGCAGGCAGGAACCCCGTGGCTTTGAATGTTTCGTGGTGGGCTTAGCGTGCTCGAAAGACGCTGGGCCCCTGCCTGCGCAGGGGCGACGAGAAAAAAATCTAATGGATAACGTCGATTTACTACATCAGCGTGGAAGCGCTGGCACCGCTCCCACAGCGTGCCGAGCCCGCAGTGCCGCTACTTCGCTGTGATCGGCGTAAGCCCGGTCTTGGCAATGATCGGTGCGACCGCAGCCGAGGTGAAAAATTTGATCATGGCGCGGGCGGCCTCTGGCTCCTTAGCGCCGGTGACGATGCCCGCTGAAAAGAACGTGTTTTGCTGCACCTCGTCAGGCAGCGGCCCGATGTAATCAATGCCAGCAATCGGCACCAGCTCACTGACTTGCTGCAAACCAAGTTCGGCGTCGCCTCGCGCAACGACTGTGCCAACACGCTCGCTCAGTATGCGTTTGCTCTTCGGCAACACCTGATCGGCGATACCCAGTTTTTGCACCAATACGGTCGAGAAATACACGCCGCTGGCGCTGGCCGAATAGGCGATGGATTTCGCGTCAAGCAACGCCTGTTTGAGCTTCGCCGAGCTGCTGATGTCCGGCTTTGGCGCTCCTGATTTCACGGCGACGCCAGTGCTTGATCGCACCAAATCCACACGACTACCGGGCACCGCCCTGCCTTCCTTGATGAATTGATCGAGCGCAGGCCCGGCCAGAATGATGACGTCCACGGCCTCGTTTCGCGCGAGCCTACTGGGGATCGAATCGGTGGCGTTGCCCATGGACGCGCCGTAGCTTGAAATCACCGTGTGACCGGTCGCGCGCTCGAATTCCGGCACCAGCGCTTTGTAGGCCTCGGTGAGCGCCCCCGAGGTAATGACCCGAATTTCAGCGATGCGCTTGGGTACAGACGCCATCGGCTGCACCGCGCAGGACGAAAGGAGCAGCGCACTCGCTGCCAACAGCAGTGGCGCGAGCAACGCAATTCTTCGATGCAAAATGGGTTTCACGGACATCCTCCTTTTTTGGTCAAGGGCATTGCACCGACGACACTAGCAGCCCCGATGCCTTTCATTATTGCCGAGGGAAACCTTTCTGCACGTTGCACTTGGCGGTGAGTCGAGCGACTTCAATGCGTCGCCAACGGGTCTGACCACACCGCAGGCGCGCACTTGGCCACGCTGGCAGATTAATGGAATTTCTTAGGGATTGAAAGCAACTCGGTTCGGTTGTACCTTGAAGTAGCCTCTCACTTGGGGAGGCAGAAATTGCAAACATACCGTTTTTGACAGCACTGGCGGGCGCATTGCGTCGTTACTCCTCGCTTGTGTGGCCAGCCACAAAAGCCATTTGCAACGACGCAATGCGCCCAATGCCAGCTGGGAACATGTTCAAGTTATTTGCCGACAAGCCTTAAGGCGCTTGGACGTTGATAGTGGCTGTCGTGCTGGAACAATTGGTCGGCACTCCCGCCTCGCAGAACGTGTACGACAAGGTGTAGATGCCGGGTATGGCGAACATGTCGTCCAACAGCTGCAGATACCCAATTGCGCTCAGGACGAAAGTGGCCGTGTTGTTATTCAACGTGTACTGCACATTGACGGGGCCAGGGGGGAAGACGATGCCACCGGCGGGAACAAGGACGCCCCTTAACCGGTCGTTCAGATGCAGCCTGATGCCAGCACCGATGCCTCTCGTAAGCACCACGGGACCATCGGGATTGGAGATGGCCGTGACCGGCGCGGTGATGTTCACGGCAACGGTGGCGCTACAGGTCGTGTTAGCGGGTGGCACGCAAATGCGGTAGGTCGCCGTTTGTGTCGCCCCCGCAGGGGCGCCCGCTGCGAGGGTGACGATGCCATTGGTTTGGGTCAGATAGAGGCTTGCCGTATTGAACGTGACCGTCACCTGGCCCGGCATGGGGGCATCGCCATTGAGAAGGTCGTTAGCAAAAAGGTTAAGCGTGCCGCCCGGGCTCACGGTCGCCGTGTCAGCCACAGCGGTAATCGAACTCGTCACAGTAATGGTCACATTCACCGGGCCGCTGCAGGGCGCATTGGCCGGGAGCTGACAGATGCTGTAGGTTGCCAAGAGCGTATTGCCGCCGAAAGCGGTAGGTGATAACGTCAGGACACCACCAGTTTGGCTCAGATACGCAGGGAATGCCGTGTTGAACGTTACGGCGACCTGTGAGGCAAGCGGAGTCGACCCGTTCAGGAAATCGTTGGCCAGCAGGTTCAAGGTGCCGCCCGGGTTTACCGTCGCCACGTCGGCCACTGCACTGATTGCGTTCGGCACGGTGATGGTGACGGCAACCGTTGCGCTACACGGCGCATTGGTGGGGGTTTTGCAGATGCTGTAGCTGGCCGTTTGCGTGGTGCCCGCCGGTGCGCCGGCAGCTAGTGTGAGCAGGCCTCCTACTTGGCTCAAATGCGCGCTGGCGGTGTTGAACGTAACGACGACTTGCGCGGGCAGTGGTGCCGCGCCATTGAGGAAGTCGTTGGACAGCAAATTCAACGTGCCACCCGGCGCGAGGGTGCCCGCATCAGCGGCAGCCGAGATCACGCTGGGCACCGATATCGTGACGTTCACCGTCCCGCTGCACGGCGTGTTGGAAGGACTCTGGCAGATGCTGTAGGTGGCGGTCTGGATGCTGCCGGACGGTGCGTTGGGGTCAACGGTTACGACCCCGCCCGCATGAGCGAGAAACGCGCTGGCCGTGTTAAACGTAACAGCGACTTGTGACGACAGCGGAGCCGCACCGTTGAGCACATCGTTGGCGAGCAAATTCAAGGTGCCGTTTGGACTGACTGTCGCCGTGTCCGCCACCGCCGTGATCGAACTGGGCACGGTGATCGTGACGTTGACCGGGCCACTGCATGGAGTGTTCGCTGGGCTTTGGCAAATGCTGTAGGTCGCGGTTTGCGTAGTGCCGGTGGGCGAGCCTGCGGCCAGCGTCAACACGCCACCGGTTTGGCTCAGGAAAGCACTTGCTGTGTTGAACGTTACCGCCACTTGCGACGACAGTGGCGGCGTGCCATTCAGGCTGTCGTTAGCAAGCAGATTCAGTGTGCCGCTCGGGCTCAACGTTGCCGCATCAGCGACCGCTGTGATCACGCTCGGCACGTTGATCGTGACGTTGACAGGGCCACTGCACGGCGTGTTGGCGGGCGTCGGGCAGATGCTGTAGGTGGCCGTTTGCGTGCTGCCCGGTGGCGCGCCCGCAGCAAGGGTGACGACACCGCCGCTTTGACTCAAGAATGCGCTGGCCGTATTAAAAGTCACGTTGACCTGTGCCGAGAGCGGAACTGCGCCGTTGAGACTGTCGTTGGCGAGCAGATTCAGTGTGCCGCCAGGGATGATCGTTGACACGTCGGCCACGGCAACCAGCGTTGGCGCCACCACGGTGATGATCGACGTCGTTTGCACACAGGTTTGCCCGGCTAACAAACCGCACAACCGGTAGTTGACGGTGTACGTGCCGAGCGGCTGCGCGGCAGGCACCGTGACTACCCCGACCGCGCTGACACTACTTGCCGGTAACGTGGTCGAAATCACATTGAAGGACGCATTGGTGCCAAGCACTACCGCGCCTCCGCTCACCGTATCGTTACTCAGCAGATTGACCGTTTGAGTGACTTGCAGTGAGACGTTATCCGGGTTCACGACGGCGACAAATGGTGGCACCGCAAGGGCCACGGTGATGGTCGAGGTGGTGGCAAGGCAGCCTTGACCAAGGATCAATCCACACAACCGATAACTGACCGAGTACACGCCCGCCGCTTGGGCTGCGGGAATGGTGACCACGCCTACCGAACTAATCGCGCTGGCGGGTAGCGTTGTCGCCAGTGTTTGATAACCGGCATTGCGACCCGGCAACACCGGGCCACCGTCGACGCTGTCGTTGGCGAGCAGATTCACGCTTTGGCCGGGTTGCAGCGTCACGTTGTCGGGGTTGACGACCACGAAAAACGGCGGTGGTGGCAGCACCACAGTGATGAGCGAGGTGGTGCCGACGCAGTTTTGCCCCGGCAGTGGCCCACAGAGTCGGTAAGCGACAGGATACGACCCGACCGGCACTGACGCCGAAATGAAAACAAACCCGAACTGGCTGACTGCACCTGCTGGCAGCGTCGTCGAAACTAATTCAAATCGGGCGTTGGTACCAAGCGCTACCGGATCGCCGTTGACGAGGTCATTGGCCAATAAATTAACGCCCTCGTTCGCACGCAAGGTGACATTTTCAGGGTTCACTACCGCCACAAACGGCAGCGCTACCACCGTAATGGTGGAGGTGGTGCCGACACAGCCCTGCCCTGCAATGAGTCCACACAGTTGGTAGCTCACGCTGTACACGCCGAGCGGCTGCGATTCGCCGATGCTCACGGTTCCTGCTGCGCTCACCGGCAAGGTGCTTGCGGTGACGTTAAGTCTTGCGTTGGTGCCCAGTTGCACTGGGCCGCCATTGACCGTGTCGTTGCCCAGCAAATTCACGCTCTGACCTGCCCACAGCGTGACGCTTTCAGGGTTCACCACGGCAACGAACGGCTGCACGATGACGGTGATGGTGGCACTCGCTTCAACACAAGACTGGCCTGCGATCAGGCCGCACAATTGATAGCGGAGGGCATAGCTGCCCAACGCTTGATCGGCGGCGATGGTGACCCGCCCAGACGCGACCGACAACGCAGGCAATGTGCTACTCACCAGCACAAATCGGGCATTGCTACCGAGCATCACTGGAGCACCATTGACGCGATCATTGGCCAGCAAATCGAAACTCGCACCGCGCAGCAATGAGGCGGTATCGTCTGCGGCGGTCGCAACAAAATTCGGTGGGGAGACGGCGATTCTCGCGGTCGCGCTGACACACGATTGCCCCGCGATCAAACCGCACAACTGATAGGAGACGACGTAGCTCCCAGGCGCCTGATCGAGCGCGATGCTTACGACGCCGTCACGCACAGCCGTCGTCGGCAAGGTGCTCGAAACTACAGCGAAAGCGGCGTTGCCACCGATGACGACTACGCGGCCATCAACGCTATCGTTGGCCAGCAGATTAAATGTGCCGCCACGGGCAAGGGTGACGGCGTCGTCACCGGCGTTGGCAACAAACGGTGGAGCCGTCACGCGGATACTTGCCACCGTGCTCGCGCACGGCTGCCCGAGCGGAGCTGCGCAAATGCTGTAGCGCACAGCGAACGTGCCTGACGACTGATTGCCGGGAATGGTCACCACGCCTGTGGCGCTAATGGCCGCAGCGGGAAGCTCATTGCTTTGGACCTGAAAACGGACGTTGCTAGACGCATCCGCCCGAACGTTGCCGAGACTGTCGTTGGCCAGCAAATCGACGCTACCGCCTCGTCCAAGCGTCACGCTGTCTGGCCGGGCGATGATGGTGATGATCGGTGGCGACAGTGGCAGTGCGGACGCGCCGAGGCTGGCACCCGATCCGTTCGTTGCTGCGGCTGCCAGCGATTGACAGAAATCATTGATGCTTTGGCGGCTAAGTGTGGCCTGCGGAAGGGGTTCGGCGGTGAGCACCTTACCCGCTGTCGTGACAATCCAAGGCAGACCCTGCGGCCCAACCGATACGTTGGCAACGCCGCCCTGCCCCACTCGCGCGAAACTGCCGACGGACCCCAAGGCACCAGCCGTTAATCCCGTGATTTGACGTTGCAAATTGCCCGACGCGTCCACCACGAACACCGATCCTTCAGGGCCGACACTGATGTCTTTCGCAGTGACGTTTTGTGCCGAGCACTCGCCACCATTGCAGCGCCATAAACCGGCGGACTTGTTGGCGAGCCAGAAAACATTTCTTGAAACCGCAGCGATCCGATAGCCGCCAAGGGCGAAACCGTTCGCACGCAGCTCTAACGGCTCAAACGCGCCATCCGCAGTAGATCGTCGAAACACACGCTCATCGGTGCCCACCAAATACACCGTGCCATCCGCTGCAACCGATACGTCAGTCGCAGTGAACGGCGTCGCGGGCGCGGCAACCCCGGTGGCCGCTTTTATCAAAGCCACTCGCCCATACACATCAATCACCCAGGTGTCGCGATCAGGCGATACGCTCACGCGACGTGCAGCACCGGAAACGATGGGTAAAAACTTTTGCAGATTAGTGGAAAAACACGCTACACCGCTCTCAATACCGGTGGCGAAAACGGCACCCGCACTTGATACGCCGATATCCCCTGCGGCACCGTCCACCGAGCGAAATTGCAGCGCTTTGCGTGTGGTGTCGGCGCGGCCAACAAAATTCACTACCGCAGGTCGTGACAGTTCGGGCGTTGCGGCAGCCGCACCGGTTGCGGGCTCCGTGGCACCAGCCTCGGCGGCCAGCGCGCCCAGCGAGGCCAGAATGTCACCATCGGCGGATATCGCCCACAGCGCGTCACGCGGCCCCAACGCCACGCCCGAGGCACGGCCATTCGCGGGCTTGAACAAAGCTTCGCGCGAATCGAACCAATAAATGTCGTTGTTCGCAGCCACCACATAGGCGCTCGCCCGCGCGCCACCAGCAATACTTTTCGCTTTGAGCCCGCCAAAGCCGACCCGTGACCAGTTCAGATCCACGGCACCGTTACTGTTGCTACTGGCCGATTTCCACAGGTCACCATTGAAATCCAGTAGCCACAACTGATTAGCCTCATCCACCGAAATTTGCCGCGCAAGAGGTGCGGCAATACGAACCGGATTCCACTCGGGCTGCGTCAAGCGCATCACGCTACCGTCGCCGCTCAATGCCCACAAGCCGTTCCCGACCGACGCGGGCGCGATGGCAGTCAGCGGCATCGAAGCCACGTCTGACCACACACCTCGGACGCGGCGCATCAATTGCCCGCCAGCCCGCAGCGCCCACAACGACTGATCGAGCGCGCCCGCCACCGCAGTGTATTGCCCCGGTATCAATGACCAGACACCACGGCCCTGATAGCGATGCGCGTTGCCCTCCGTATCCACGGCAAATACCTGCCCTGCTGGCGACACCGAGAGCGCAACTGCACGCCCACGCATGGTTCGCCATTGCAGCAATCGAGTGAAAGTCGCCGGTGCCCGCACCACCGTAATGCGCGCCGTGCCCAACGCTTGCCATAAGAAAATTTCGGCGGAGGCGCCCACGCTCCACAGGTCACCATTGGGCGCAATCGCGGTGGCCAGCAGCGGCAGCTCCGCAAGACCGGCAACCGGGCTCCAGCGCTGCGCGGTCGCGTCCCACACCGACGTTCTGCCCGTAAGCTCGGTCAGCATCACACTGCCTGCGCTGCCAATGCTCAGGCCTCTAGCGCCGCTTACAACCGCCTGCCACTGTGTTCCATCAAAGCGATAAAGGACAGCTTCGTCATTAATCACCCAAGGCAATACATGCTCGTCGAGCACAACGCTTTGCGCGAGGCCATGGGCAAAGCTGGCATCAATCCACTGCCCATCTCGACCCGCAAGGAGCGCACCGGTAGCCGTGACCAGCGCCAGCGTGCCATCGATGCCCACTGCGATATCGCGCGCGGTAGGTGCAGCCATCGCCCGACGGTTGCCACCTGCAAATAAACTCAACTCGCCCGCGCCCGACAATAGCCACGCGCTGTCGTGATCAATCGCCGCGACACGCGACACGTTGTCGCCTCGCCCCGACCAACTGGTGGCAGTGGCCGCCCGCATGAACAGCGACCCGGCCGGGTCTACCGCCCAGACGCTGCCATCGCGACCCACCGAGAGCATACTGGCCGCGCCGCGCACCACCTGCACGGCACCGTAACCACTGGCACCCGCCGCCGGTTGCGCGACGACCGATGCGCTCAACCCCAACACGCAAACAAGCAGCAAAGCATCGAACACCGCGACATTGATCGCTACTAACCGCTGTGCAGCTCGGTGCAGAAAATTCATCAGTGCGATGGAGGTGTGGGCTGGGCGCTTGAAACGTAGGCGACGCGCTGCTACAACAACGTGTCGCCTGCGTTGTTGTGGCTAAAAAAACAAAAAGCTGAGCGCGCGCTTGAGGCGATAAGAATGCGCTGCCTCGGCGCGCCAATTCGGGAGGTCAACATCCCCGGTCCTGAACTCACGGTAAACGGATGCGCTCTCCAACATTGAGTTGGCGAGGGCAACGTTGGGCACCTGCTTAAACCAGACTTTGTATTTGTCTTCGAACTCAGCCCCCACCTGTTGATCCGCGCTCAATTTGGCGCGATCGGCCTTCACCGCATCGTCGGACCGGTTGGTATAGCTCGGGCGACGCGGCGTAAGCAAAATCAGCACCGACTTTGAATACTCGCGCACCTGATTCTTTGAAAACAGATACTGCACGATTGGCACGTTGCGCAGCCCCGGCACGCCGGAGTTGTCGCGCTCAACATCACGCTCGCTCAGGCCGCTCAACACCACCGTTTCACCGAAGCGCATCACCACATTAGCGTTGACAATAGTTTTGGTCGTGTCCAATCGAAAATCAAACACCACGTTCGAGTTGGGGTTGGTCAAAAACGTGCGTTCCGCCGACACCTGAAGCTTGATCAAATCATCAGGCAAAAACTCCGGGGTGACGCTGAGTTTGACGCCGACCTCTTTTTGCACCTGCACCGAGCCGCCCTGACCGGATGACACCGCAGCGCCGAGCACATCTACTCCCGAGAAAAATTGCGACGTCTGGCCACCCAGCGCCACCAGCGTCGGTCGTGCCAGTAATTCGTTGCGGCGATCCTGTGCGTTGGCTATGTTCAGCGTGTAGGACACCGCCGACACCGACAGCGCGCGCGACAACGTGGTCGCGCTTGATGTAATGGCATTGGTTAGCCGATCCAGCGAACTAGTGGAGGCGCGCGCGTAAGCCGGCGTGGCGGTATTGCCGAACTGAATTTTCAAGCCTTCGAGCAGATTCACACCCATAGTGTCGGTGTTGTCATCCTCCGCACCGATGATCGCCACATCGACGGCGACCATGTTTTTGTCAATGAAATCAGAGGGCTGCCGCGCGCCGCCCGGCTGCCCGAAGCCTACGCCGCTTGGCTGGCCAAACGCTGCACCGCCGACAGCCCCCACCCCGGGCCGTGCGCCTGGCAGGCCTACCCCCGGAAAAGGTGAAGCTCCCGGCACGGTCTGCGGGGAGATCGGTTGTGTGAGTGGCCCGCCGAGCACCGGGTTATTGGGCGTGGCGGGCATCGTGAATTGAACCGGCAGCATCGGTGCGCGCTTATACAACTCGTTCCACGTGTCAACGCGGCGCTCCAGCTGCGCGGCATCACGGTCAGCCGCCGGGTTGAGTTTTTTGAATGTCTCGGTCGCCGCTGCCGCCATCGCGGCCTTACCCGATGCTGCCGCAATCATCGCGCCAGTTTTTGCGATCTTGCCGCGCAATTCCTCGGGCACCGAGATGCGTTGCAGCCCTTCGATTGCAGCCGCTGCGGTGCGAATATCGCGAGCGTAGTAGGACGACACCGCGAGCGCATAAAGGAGCTCAGGATCGTCGCCATCAAACACAGCGGCGTCCATAAATTCACGCTGCGCCGCGATGAAATCGCGGCGATCCATTTGCAACAGGCCGTGATAGAAACGCGCGGTTGAATTCGACTGATCGAACTGCACAGCAAGCTCGTAGCCGCGCTGCGCCACCTCGTACAACGTGCCCTCACCCGCCAAGGCGCGGTAGTGATACGTCAGCGCGTTTAGAAAGTGCAGATACGAATTGTTGATCTCCACCTTTAGGCCGAGATTGAACAGGCTGGAGGCCTTGCTGTAGTCACCCGCATCGAGCGCTTTGACGCCCTCCAACGCGAGCTGCTTGGCCGCAGTGCCCAGTTTGGCGGTGTCAATATTGGCGGCAAGCGTGGTGGCCGTGGTGCGCGTGACCGACTGCGCAATCCGCGCGACTGCCGCCTGATCGGTAGCCACATGCGGTTGCGTAGTGCCGCACCCGGCAAGGCTCGCAATCACGGCCACGGCCAGACAGCGCCGCGCCATCACGTCAACGTGACGTGGCACGCTAGATTGGGTTCGTTTCATGAAATCCGGTCTCCAGAAGGGTATTGCTTATAAGATTAATCCGCAGCTTGTGCATGCTAAGACCAATCTTCTGCGCCGCACAATAACGCATTTACGGCACAACGCTGCGCGACGCGTCAAGCGAGCGCTACTGCGCCCGGGTGATCTTCCACTTATTGGCTGCCGTGTCACGCATCACGCGGTAGACATTGTTATCCCAGCTCACGTAATCGATGAAGTCGGTCACGGTGGTGGCGGTGACGTCGCCGTTGGCGTTGTACTGAAAGCCGGTGAACTTACCGTTGGCGTATCGCGCGTTTTTCTTTACGCCGCCCGTCGATACGTAGAGAATTTTTTCGGGGCCGCCACCGGCGAGGGTCTGCTCGCCCACACGTCTGTTGCGAAAACCACCGTCGGGGCCGACGCCCACGCTGTACTGCTTAAAGTCCCAGTCAAGGTAGTCAAACATGTCCGCGAGTATCGGCCCGCTCGGTGGCAAGCTGCACAGCGGTTTCGCCAGCGCTTTAATCATGTCGGCAATGCCCGTTGGATCAAGCACCGAGGGGTCAAACGGCTCGCCCATCGCCGCGTTGACCATGTTCTCCACCTGCCACTGATCATACTTTTTGCCGATTTTGTTCGCGGCATCAAGAATGGCCTTGCGCACCGCTTCAGCCTTAGCGGCGCGGATGGCGATCTTTGATGCGGTAGACACAATTTTTGCCCCGCCCGCGACGGCTCCACCGGTGAGAAACTTGTCAGCGACTGCGAGCGCAACACCCAACGACGCGATCACAATCTCGGCGCTTGCGGCAACACATGAGTCGGTGTTGGTTGCGCACAACGCGCCGCACTCCATCGGGTACTTGCCCTCGCACTTGCTCCAGCACACCGGCCCCACGCCACCAAAGGATGCTTTACAGCTGTCGTAGCACAGGCCCGCGTCCGTGGTTTTTCCAGCACCGCACACCATGGATTGACCGGCCGTGCGACCGTAGCTTGGTTTGGTGCACGTGTCGCCCACGTCAGCAAAACCAGCCGGGCAGGTGCGCGGCACAGCACACACCCCACCGTTGCCCACATAGCCCGCTTTGCACTTGATGTACCAGCCGGCATTGCCCGGCTCACAACCGTTGATTCCCGCTTTTTTCGCATCTGCGTCACACGCGCCGCCAAACAGCGCGGTGTAGTAGGTGCGCGCGTAATTCACCTCCTTCGGTTTAGCGCAGAACACTCCGCCATCGGTCATCCCAGCGGGGCATGAACCCCAACATACGGGGCCGACACCGTTGAATCCGGCTCGGCAAAACGGGTAGCACAATGCGCCATCCTTTTGCATGCCGACGGCGCACGCGTCGGGGATGGCTCCAGCGCCGCGCCCATAGGTGGCCTTCCAACACACGTCATCTGCAGCGATAGCCTCCGACGTGTAGGCTCCGAACATCAACGCAATAAGTGAGGTAAACATAGCCAGTAACTGTCTAATTTTCACGAGAGTCCCCTTGGTGTGAAAGTATTCGAATGCCAGTTGCAACGCGCTCGAAAAGGCAAACTTAAAGTAGTGCGATGCTAGGCACTCAGACACATCCTGCGCAATACGACTTAAGTCTTAGGCCGCCCCTATTCCACTGTCTGGGTCGCATAATCACTTGATGGACGCAGTCACGCAAACCTCCCTCAACATCGAAGCGATGGTGCAGCGTGAAACGCGCCACGCCATGTTTCGCAACATGCCGCTCACGCTGGGCGGCAATGTGGCGATGGCGCTTTTGCTGTTTTTTTTAGTGCGCGAGAAAGCGCCCGACTGGGTGCGCTTTGCTTGGCTGTTTATTACACTCCTACAGCTCGTGGTGCCCGCTGCATTCATGCTGCGCAACAAGACGCACAGAGCGAGCGTGGTGGAACGCTACGGCTGGATTGGGGCGCTGCAAGCGGGCCTGCTGTGGGGTTTGGGGTGCGGGCTGCTTTTTTTTCACGCCACCGAACTGGAGCAGGTACTCATTCTCTTTGTGGTGGCCGGGATGGGCATGGGCGGCATCTACGCCATGGGATTTAACTGGCCAACGTACTGCGCGTTCACCTGCACGGCGGTTACACCGCTAATGATCCTCAATATCGCGCAAGCCGATGCCGCGCACCTCACACTGGGATTGATGTGTGGCCTGTATCTAGTTTTTGTGGTGGTGGCGTGTCGCTTTTTTTCACGACTGGTGGCGCGGTCGCACCGGTTGCGCTTTGAAAATGCCAACTTGATTGTTGAGCTACAGAATCAGCGTGACGCGGCTACGCTGGCCAACGCAGCCAAGACCCGGTTCTTGGCCGCCGCGAGTCACGACCTTCGGCAACCGCTCAATGCAGTCTCGCTGTATCTCTACAGCGCGCTTCAGGAGCCCCTGACCGCTCAGGCGCAACGCTTCACCGAAAACGCGCGCGCCTCGGTGGGCGCATTGGCCGAAATGCTGGCCGGACTTCTCGACACCGCACGCCTTGAGACCGGCAGCATGACGCCGCAAATCACCAGGGTGCCGCTGGCCAGTATTTTTTCGCGGATCAGTGTTGACTTTTTGCCGGTGGCCGAGCGCCGCGGACTCAAACTCAGCGTAAGGCCCAGCGCATGGATGGTGAGCTCGGACGCAGTGTTTCTTGAGCGCATCGTGCGCAATTTGGTGGGTAATGCCATTGCCTACACCGCTTCGGGTGGCGTGGTGCTAGGCGCTCGTCGCCGCAACGGTCGTATTGCCATTGAGGTGTGGGACTCAGGCTCGGGCGTTGCAGACCATGACGCCGCGCAAATATTTACGCCGTACTTTCGTGCAGACACAGGGCGTCGTGCCCATGCCGACGGCGTGGGGTTGGGCTTGTCGATTGCGCAAGAAATGGCCACGGCTGTGAACGCAACGCTCGCGGTGCGTTCACGGCTGGGGCGAGGGTCATGCTTTTCGGTGCTGCTGGATGCGGCCAATGCGGCTTCGTCGGCTGCGTCGGCACAACCCGTTCGCGCGCTGATGACACCCGTCACCAGCGCCCTACCGCCCCATCCGAGCAGCCAGTGGGTGGCGCTGATCGATGATGATCTGGCGAGCTTTGATGCGCTGCATTCAGTGCTCACCAGCGCCGGTTTTCGCGTGGTGGCAGCGCTCAATGCGGAGCGTTTGCACGCGGCCCTCAACCAAGAGACGCGGGCGCCGATGGCCATAGTGAGCGACTATCGATTGGGTGCGGGCAGCTTTGGCCTCTCGGTGGTGGCCGAAGTCCGAGAGCTTTTTAACACCGACGTCCCGGCACTGCTGCTTACCGGTGACATCGACCCCAGCATCGACAACGAGGCCGAGCTCGCGGGCGTCGCGCTGCTGCGCAAACCGGTTGCTCCTGAACGTTTGCTAGCGTTCTTGCACGACGCGAAATCGGTGCATGAGGCGCAAACTTAGCCGCTGCGCAAGCCGCACCTAAAGCAACGTTTTGGCGACCAACGCGGCCTGCGTGCGATTGCCGACCTGCAACTCACGAAAAATAGCAGTCAAATGTGTTTTGACAGTTTTTTCGGCCATGCCGAGATCGCGAGCAATCATCTTGTTGCAGGCACCGCCGGCCATTGCTTCAAGCACATCCCACTGCCGTGCGGTGAGCGCGATCTGAGCGGCCACAATGTCGCCGCGCTGCGCAGGGTCAGCCTGCTGCGTCCATTCTCTGGGCACGATCCGTCCGCCCTCCAGCGCGGTCTGAACCGCGCCGATGATGGTCTCAGCCGATGAGGTTTTCGGCACAAAGCCACAGGCCCCGGCTTCAATGGCTCGCCGTGCGTCGTGCAGGGACTGAGTGCCGGAGATCACCAACGAAGGGGTGGCGCGGCTCAGGGTCGTGATCCATTCGCAGGTTTGCGCCGGGGTGCTGTCGGGCAGCGACAAATCGACCACCACGAGGCGCAAACTTTCGCTACCCACGTACGGACCCGCCGACTGCCGCGTCGGCACGCTGGTGACGACCATGCCAAGCGCTGCGCGCAGCATCGACACTAACGCGTCCGAGTAGAGCGGATGATCGTCAACCACCAACAGCTGCACACCGCTAATGCCGGTAGTTTCACGTTCAAACAAAATGCAATTGGCTCAAGATAGGTGTGTGTGATCTGCGACAAAGCTTAGCGGGTTCGGCAGGGCCATATAGCTTTTTGAAAAAACCCATTATTTATAAGGGCAAGAAACGCATTACCTGCTAAGTCGACTATTTGCTTTTATTCCCGCTACACCCCTATTTATAAGCATCTTGATGAAAAGACAGTGCCTTTTCGGCGTTCGGTTCTGCGAATTTCATGATCGCGCACTGCACCAGCGCGCTCTTCGCGACCAATGGGAGATGCGCGCGACCAACTGGGGAACCGACGGCCACCTTGCTCCAGTCTGACGTTCATCAGTTTAACGAGCGATCACAGTGAGCATGTACTCACATCACGAAAAAGTCTTAATCCCGAGCAAAAGAGTCGGGAACTAATTACAATCATTAGCACTCTCATGTCGTGAGTGCTAATATGGTGAATCGAATCAGTCGCCTGATGCACTTGGATCGCTCTAGTTTGCGCGGTTCGGCGGCACTGGCAGGCAATCGCGCCTGAACAGCCGCCCCCTCGTGGGGGTCACAGGGAATCCTTGCGGTGCAGTACGTCGAAATGCTGCGTTGCGCACGGCGCACCGTCCGCTTTCGATATTTCGACGGCTTTATGTTTTGAAATGGGGAGTATGCGTTTCATGTCTACGATGAGTTTGAACCCGACAGCCACATTAAATTTCCCGGTGCCATCGGCGCTGGGCACCATTGACCAGTACGTCACTGCCGTCAACAAATATCCGCTGCTCACGCTTGAGCAGGAGCAGGAACTCGGCATGCGCTGGAAGTACACGCAGGACGTCGAATCGGCGCGCGCTTTGGTGATGAGCCACTTGCGTTTGGTCGTGTCGGTCAGCCGCAATTACATGGGCTACGGTTTGCCGCAGGGTGACTTGGTGCAGGAAGGCAACGTTGGTTTGATGAAAGCCGTGCGCCGTTTTGATCCGGAGCGCGGTGTGCGTCTGGTGAGCTTTGCGCTGCATTGGATTCGCGCTGAGATTCACGAATACATCCTTAAAAACTGGCGCATGGTCAAGGTCGCCACGACCAAGGCGCAGCGCAAACTGTTCTTCAACCTGCGCTCGATGCGCTCAGGCGAACATGCGCTGACGCAAGCCGAAGCCAAGCGCATCGCCAAGGAACTGAATGTCAAGCCGGAAGAAGTGTTCGAGATGAACATGCGGCTGTCCGGGCGCGACATCCCAATGGACGGCACGCCGGACGACAGCGAAAGCGAGGCGATTTCGCCAGTGGCCTATCTCGCCGCTGATGAGAACGTTGACCCGGCCCGCATCATCGAAGCGCAGGAAACCGGCCGCGTACAGTCTGAGGGTTTGAAGCGCGCACTGACGCTGCTCGACGAGCGCTCACGCGACATCATCACCCGCCGCTGGCTCGCCGAAGATCAGGAAGAAACGCTGCAAGTGCTCGCCGACAAATACGGCGTGTCCGCCGAGCGCATTCGCCAGATTGAGGTGAAGGCGATGAAGCAGATGCGTAAGGAAATAGAGAACTAAGCGCCACGGCGCAACACAGAAAAGCCAAGCAATGCTTGGCTTTTTTGCGTTCGCTCGACGCGCATTTCGCATCCGGACAGCGCCGCAGCAAGCGGTCGATCAGTCACGCATTGTCTGAATGACGAACGTCATGTAAGCTTCACGCAACCTTTTCGACATACGATCTCGCAAAGCCAATCTGACCAAAAGGTGACCCCCGATGCACGCTCCACGCCGATTATTTGTTCTGCACGCCGTGACGGCCTGTGCCGCGCTCGCGGGCTACCGACTTGCGGCGGCACAAGCTACGCCTGCGCATGTCAAGGAAGACGATGCGACCGCCGTCGCCTTGGGCTACGTTACCGACGCGGCAAAGATCGATGCGAAAAAGCAGCCGGTTCACATTGCCGGCAGCAGTTGCGGCAGTTGTGCTTTATTTCAAGGCAAGGCAGGTGACGCCAGCGCGGCCTGCCTCATTTTCGGCGGCAAACTGGTAGCAGCAAAAGGCTGGTGCACCGGTTGGTCGAAAAAAGCCTGACCCATGCTCGCCCGTCTCCATCGTACCGATTTTTTCAAAGGAACCCCCATGAAAGCACTTTCAGCCGCCCTATCCGCAGCGTGCGCTGCCGTCTTCGCGCAGAGCGCAATGGCGCAGACGCCACCAGTCAGTCCCGTCACAATGGTCGACCAGTTTGAAGCAACCAACGGCAAATTCGAAGGCTATCGGCGCTCCGGTGCCAAAGGCGTTTGCGCCGCTGGTGAGTTCGTCGCCAGCGACGCTGCGCGAGCACTGTCAACGGCCTCCGTATTCAGCGGCAAAACGATTCCGGTCGACGTTCGCTTCTCCATCGGTGGTGCCAACCCCAAGGCACCGGACAACGGCAAGTCGCAGCGCAACATGGCGCTCCAATTCAACCTGCCCGATGGCGAACAGTGGTTGATGGGCAACATCAACGCGCCGGTGTTCGGTGCCTCGTCACCGAAACAGATGCTCGATCTCGTCGCCTCACGTCAGCCCGACCCGGCAACCAAGGCCGCCGACCCGGCCAAGGTCAAGGCATTTAACGACGCCAACCCCGAGATATTGCTGCAAGGGCGGCACTTTGCTTCGCAGCCAGTCCCGGCGAGCTTTGCGGGTGTGAACTATTGGGGAGTTCACGCGCACGCATTGGTCAACGCCAAGGGCGACAAGCAGTGGGGCAAATGGGTGTTTGAGCCCATCGGCGGCCTGCTCGGTTTGACTGACGACGAAGCCAAGGCGAAAGGGCCTGAGTTCCTGTTTGCGGAGCTGCGAGCTCGGGTGAAAGATGGCAAGGTCGCGTTCAATTTCAACCTCGAACTCGCCGAGCCCGGCGACAAGCTCGATAGCGCCACGGTGCCGCTGCCCGCTGGGCGCAAGAAGGTGACGCTGGGTGTGCTGAAGGTGACGTCGGTTTCGGCGGATGGCACTGGCCCGTGCGTGGCGGTCAACTACAACCCGATGGTGATGCCCAAAGGTGTCGAGGGCTCAGCTGACCCGATGCTGGCCGCCCGCGCCGCGCCTTATGCCGTTTCGCTGGGACGTCGATTGACTGAGGGTGCCAAACAGTAACGCGGCATGCGTCGCTGAAACAGTAAAAAAGCCAAGCAATGCTTGGCTTTTTTACGCTAGGGCACTTCTATAAATTCGAATTTTCGGGATGAAGTGCCGATGTTGCCAACTTCGGTGGCGCGCGCAGCAACCGGAATGTACGCGCAGGTCACATGAGGATTGCGAGCACGACACAACGACGCAATTCGCCCGAAAAACGGATTTATATGAATGCCCTCTATGCCCTCGCTCAGGACGCCGGTTTCATCGCCTCCATTTCACGCCGTACTTTGTAGGCATCGGTCGTGACATCCATCAGCACATCAGCCCAGCTCAAACTCTGCCCCTGTTTTACGTCGCGGATCACTTTTACGTTGTGGGCCAACCCAAGCGGCAGCCCGCCCATCGCCGCTGATTTTTCAGCCGGCAGCAGCTTGCCCCACACCGTGTAGCCGCCTTCGCCATCGAGCATTTCGCCGACTTTGAGATCGCGTTTAGCGGTGGCTACTACATCAGCATTCCACGCCGTCGCAACACCCGTGGGCTCACCGCGCAACGCGACAGCGGCCACCGACACGCCCACCTCCAAGCCGATCAAATGCCAGCGTTTGTACAGCGTGAAATAGCGGCCACTCGGGTCGGTGTGTGCGTTGTATTCCTCGAAGCAATTTTTGATGTACTCGGTCTCCGCCTCGACCGTCACCCACACGCCCATACGAATATCGTAGGGGATTTTTCGACCATTGGTTTCCAGCGACGAGATCACCTCGACCATGCCCTTTTTTTCGAGCACGCCGCCCTCCGAAATGGGCCGCGTCACAAACGGAATGTCCTCCACGCTCGCCGGTGGATACAGCAAGCCATTCGAAGGCACTGACAGCCCCGTCGCATTGCTCACGGCGGTGGATTCAATCGACGGTTTGGAGCCGTCAAGAAAACTGTTAAACATTTTCGGATTGAGCCCGCCGCGCGTGGCTTGCTCGGGCGTGAGGCCGTAGTAGCCCCACACCGTGTCCGGTGTGCTCTGCGCAAAGTGCGGCAACCACTTGTGACCGCGACCCGCCGCGACGACCGGGAATCCGCAAGTGCGCGCCCAATCAACGAGGTCGCAAATCAGCGCCGGTTGATCGCCAAACGCGAGCGAATAGATCACGCCTTTTTCTGCCGCGCGCCGCGCCAGCAGCGGGCCGCAAAACGCATCGGCTTCGACCGTCACATTGACCACAAGTTTGCCGTGATTGAAGGCGAGCAGACAATGCTCCACTGCGGCAATCGGATGACCTGTGCATTCAACAATCACGTCAATGGCGGGGTGCATTACCAGCGCGCGCCAATCGTCGCTAATGAACGTGTTGCCAAGCTTCACCGCCTCATCGAGCGAGCGTGCCTGCGTGCGCTCCACGCTCCAGCCCACGCGAGCGAGATTGGCTCGCGCGCCGTCCGGCGACAGGTCTGCGATGCCGACCAGATGCACACCGGGCGTACGCGGGATCTGCGCGAGATACATCGAGCCGAATTTGCCGGCACCGATGAGCCCGATGCGAATCGGTTTGTTGTCGGCGGCGCGTTGGTGAAGTTTTGTGTAGAGATTCATCTACGGGTCACTCCGCCGCCATCAGCATCGGCTCCGGCGAACAGGCGAGCGCGCTCGCGGGCACGCCATTTTTCCACGGCAAATCGACCGCATAGTCCTTCAACAAACAATCATCAGGCAAGCATTCAATCGGCGTGAACTCGCGATGCGCGATGTACTCCGGGCGATGATGGCGGCGGATGTGATTCGACACCGCGCACAGGCTCAGATACACGGCGACGCGATTGAACGGCGACAAGTTCGCGTTCGACGCGTGTACCAGACACGAGTGAAACAAAATCATCGATCCGGCCGGGCCTTTCGGCGAGACGATGCCACCCTGCTTGCCACCCGCGCGCTGCACAAGCTGCGCAATCAATGCGTTGTCGACCGTCCACAGCGGATAGCTCGTTGTGGTCAAGTCATGTTTGGCGTCGATCACGCCTTTTTTGTGACTGCCCGGAATGAACATCAGCGGGCCGTTGAACTCATTCACATCATCGAGAAAAATCGCGATGTTCATCGCCCGCTCGGTGGGCATCAGATCATCGTTTTTCCACGTGCCGTAGTCCTGATGCCACTGCCACACGTCGCCCTCAAAGGCCATCTTGCCGTTGATTTTGAACTGATGCATGTACAGTTTTTCACCGAGCAAATCCTCAACCGGCTCAATCATGCGTGGGTGCCGTGCCAGCGTGGCAAACGGCTTGCTGTACATGTGCGCCGCGAAATTGGTGCGGACCGCTTCAACGCCCTTTTCGCGCACGTTGTATTCCTCGCGCCGCGCGTACAGTTCGGGCACGGCGTTGGTCAGCGTTGCCGTCTCGTCCGGCGTAAACATGGACGGAAAAAACAGATAACCGTCGCGGTCAAACTGCTCGCGTTGAAGGGGGGTAAGTCTCATGATGAACTCCTTGCCGGTCGCGTGACCGGCCACGTATTGGTAGCAACGACGCAGGATAGGCAAACAACGCCCGCCTGTAAACCGCAAGTGCCGGAATGGCAATCAGCTTTTCTCTGTAAGCGCCATTCAATAGGGGCTAAATGCTGTAAATTATGTTAAGTCGACTTCTTGCGCTTTATGGTACTTAGCCCTTATTAAGCCGTGCTTTCAGATAAAAGTTGTCAGCTATTTTTCAGCGCCGCGAGCGCGCGATTCGCGATGTGCGCAGCATCAACGCCAAAGTGATCGCGCAGCGCCGCCCGGGTGTCGCTGCGGCCAAATCCGTCGGTGCCGAGCGTCACGTAGCGGCGGCCTGCTGGCACCCAGGCGCGGATGCTTTCGGGCAGCAGCCGCACGTAATCCGTCGCGGCGATGATCGGGCCGTGGGTGCTCGCGAGGAGGGCTGCAATGTGCGCGACCTCTGGCGTGTTCGCCTCGTCACAGCGTGCAGCATCGCGCGCCAGTTCGCTCCAACTGGTCACGCTCAGCACGGTCGCCTGAACGCCATCTTCAACCAGCAGGTGCGCCGCCTTAATGACCTCGGTCAGGATCGCGCCGGAGCCGAGCAGGGTCACGCGCTGCGTGGTCGCTTCGGTCGACGACTCAGGCGCAAACTCAGCAAACACATACGCGCCGGCAATCACGTCGGCGTGTTTGTCCACGGGCAAATTCGGCTGCGCATAGTTCTCGTTCATCAGCGTGACGTAATAGAAAACGTCTTTCTGCTCGGTCACCATTTCGCGCATGCCGTGATCGATGATCACCGCCATTTCGGCCGAAAACGCCGGGTCGTAGGCACGGCAGTTCGGCACGGTGGCCGCCCACAAATGACTGGTGCCGTCCTGATGCTGCAAGCCCTCGCCCGCGAGCGTGGTGCGCCCGGATGTGGCACCGAGCAAAAAGCCGCGCGGCCGCTGGTCGGCCGCGGCCCAGATCAAATCGGCCACGCGCTGAAAGCCGAACATGGAGTAATAAATGTAGAACGGCAGTGTGGCCACGCCATGCACGCTGTAGCTCGTGGCCGCTGCCGTCCAGCTTGAAATCGCACCCGCTTCGCTGATGCCTTCTTCAAGAATCTGGCCGTCGAGCGCTTCGCGGTACGACAGCACCGAGCCGATGTCTTCCGGCGCGTAGCGCTGACCGACGCTGGAATAAATGCCGACCTGCTTGAACAGATTCGCCATGCCAAAAGTGCGCGCCTCATCGGCCACAATCGGCACCACGCGCGGACCAAGTGTGGCGTCTTTCAGCAAATTGCCGAGCAAGCGCACGAACGCCATGGTGGTGCTCATTTCCTTACCGTCTGGGGCCAGCGCAAACTGCGCATACGCGGTGATGGCGGGCACCGGCAGCGCCTGTGCAGCGGTCTGCCTTTTGGGAAGGTAACCGCCCAGCGCCGCGCGCCGGGCATGCAGATATTGCAGCTCGGCGCTGTCCTCCGGCGGCTTGTAGAACGCGAGCGACGCGGCCTGCTCATCAGTCAGCGGCAAGTTGAACCGGTTGCGGAATTCGAGCAGCGCGGCCTCGTCAAATTTCTTCTGCGAGTGCGTGGTCATCTTGCCCTGACCGGCGCTGCCCATGCCGTAGCCTTTTTTGGTGTGCGCCAGGATCACGGTTGGCTGACCCGCGTGCTGCGCCGCCGTCGCATACGCGGCGTAAATCTTGACCAGATCATGACCACCGCGTTTCAGGCGGTCGATCTGCTCGTCGGTCATGCCCTGCGCCAGACGTGCCAGCGCTTCGTTTTGCCCGAAGAAATTTTCGCGGTTGTAGCGGCCATCGTTGGCGGCAAAGGTCTGCATCTGCCCGTCCACCGTGTTGGCAAAGGCGGCGAGCAGCGCGTTGCTACCGTTGTTAGCGTCACGCGCAAACAGGCCATCCCAGTCCGAGCCCCACACCAGCTTGATCACTTTCCAGCCGGCACCGCTGAACAGCTTTTCCAGTTCGTCAATGATGCGGCCGTTGCCGCGTACCGGGCCGTCGAGGCGCTGCAAATTGCAGTTGACCACCCACACCAGATTGTCGAGGCCTTCGCGCGCGGCGAGCGTGAGCGCGCTCATGCTCTCGGGCTCGTCCATTTCGCCGTCGCCAAACACGCCCCACACTTTGCGCCCGGTGCAGTCGAGCAGGCGGCGATGGGTAAGGTAGTGCATGAAGCGCGCGTGATAAATCGAGCTGATCGGGCCGATGCCCATCGAGCCGGTGGGGAACTGCCAGAAATCCGGCATCAGCATCGGATGCGGATAACTCGGCAAGCCCCGCGCCCCCGCCGCCGCACCTCCCAGCTCGCGCCGATAAAAATTCAAGTCCTCGGCGCTCAACCGCCCTTCAAGAAAGGCGCGGGCATAGACACCGGGCGCACTGTGCGGCTGAAAGAACACCAGGTCACCGCGGTGCGCATCATTTCGCGCGTGAAAAAAATGATTGAAGCCGACCTCAAACAAATCGGCCGCACTGGCGTAACTGGCGATGTGCCCGCCCAGCTCGCCATAGGCCGCATTCGCCCGCGCCACCATCGCCAGCGCGTTCCAGCGCATCAGCGAGCCGAGCCGCTCCTCCACTGCCAGATCACCGGGAAACGCCGGCTGCGCGTCCACGGCAATGGTGTTCTGGTATGGCGTACACAGCTCGGGCTGCCAGCCGACGCCCTTCGCGCGTGCAAAGGCGACCAGCCGGTTCAGCAGATACGCCGCACGCTGTGGCCCCTCGGCTGCGACGACCGCAGCGAGCGAGGCCAGCCATTCCCGTGTTTCTTGTCTGTCGCTATCCTGGGTATCGTTGATATCGATGGCGGGCTGATTGATGTGGCCGTCAGTGTTGGACATGATTACGAAAAGGGGGACGCAGAGCGTTGACCCATATCAGCCGATCTGCGACGTTAACGAAACCACCATTTTGCGCTCTCAGGCCTTTGCGCCCGGCGCTAAGGTGACGGATCCGGAACCTCCGGCTTCGGGCACCCATGTCAGATCGGCATTTCCCCGCCACGCGTCGCGGCTCATCCGCTCAGCCAGACACCGCGATCTAGCGAAACCCACGCTCACGCAGCAACGCGAGCAGTTCTGGCAATCGCGCTTTTGTCTCGGCTTCACCCGCCTCCTGCGCTTTGATAAAAAACGAGCGGAACGGGCTCGCTGCATAACCCATATCGGGATGGATCACAACGTCGGCCAGCGCCAGCTCGGGCACGATGCGTGCACGGCGTTTGACGTCCCGCGCCAGCCACTCGACGGATGTCCCCGGTGGCGCGCTGCCATCGCGTGCGGTCACGTCCACCGCGATGACAAACTGCGCGCCCGCATCGCGCGCCGCCTTAACGGCCAATGGCAGCGACTCATCGCCATCCTCGTACTCCACGCCGTTGATGCCGACCGGCGAGATTATTTTCGGTATTGCGCTTGATGCCCGCACCGCCACGCCGATGTTGCCTGTCATGAAGAGCGCAGGGGATTTGTCAGTACGGCGCGTCGCAACTACGATCATGGGCCGCGCGAGCGATTGCAGCGTGGTGACGTTGAGCGCGGCCGCCACATAATCTTGTAAACGTTGGCCGTGACTCAAGCCGCGATCAGCAAATGGTGAAAGGTCAAACAGCATGAGCGGTCCGCCTGAATTGGCCTTCGCCTCAATCTCTGCGGCCTTGAGTCCACTCGCCCAAAACGAACCGATGAGCGCGCCCACGCTACTGCCCACAATCAGGTCCGGCTCAATGCCTGCCATCTCAAGCGCTTTGATTGCGCCAACGTGCGCATAGCCTCGCGGCCCGCCGCTGCCGAGAACCACCGCGATGCGCGGCTTGGGGCTGAGCGCAGCGAGGTTGGCTGCGGGCATCGGTGCGTCGGATTCAACGTAGTTGAACGCTGCGCAGCCACCCAGCATCACCAGTAGCTGCGCGAGAAATAGAGCGCGGATCACGCGGCGGCTATCCGCACAGCACCACCAGCACGCACACGCAGCAACTGCACAAACATCACGTAATGCGACGTAATCAACATTGGCACCCAGAACGCCGGGATCCAGTACGCCGCGCTCAAAAATGGCGCTGCGCCGTGCACGTTAGCCAGCGTGATCGACGAGATGAAATCAAGCGCGCCCACGACATTGAACAACCACAACCACGGCAGCGCTTGAGTCGGTCGCGTGCGCAACACGTAGAGCGCGACGAGCGCGAGCGTCGCCGAAAGAAAGTCACCGAACGCCGCTGGATAAGCAAAAGCCGTGGGCAGGCCAGACAAAGCCACACCGGGGGCCAAGAACATCAAGCCGAGATGACGCATCGCGTTTAACAGCAAGATCGGTG
>JANNYE010000154.1:0-3403 GCA_031409935.1 Burkholderiales bacterium
GGATCAAACGGTCCACCGATCTGCCGGTGATCGTGGGGTTCGGCATCAACACGCCCGAGGCGGCGCAGGCCATTGCCTCGGTGGCAGATGGCTGCGTTGTCGGCTCGGCCATCGTGAAAGAGATCGGCATGGGCAAGTCGCCCGCGCAGGTTCTGGCCTTTGTCGCCAACCTTGCGGCAGGCGCGCACAAGGCCTGAGCGGGCGCGCACGATCTTTGTTCCTTGCCATGGCGGGTGCATGTTCTAGGCTTTGATTCTACAACTCGCAGCGGGGCACATCATGCACAAGGGTCGGATCGAAGCGTTTTCGGATGGGGTAATTGCAATCATCATCACCATCATGGTGCTGGAGCTTAAAGTGCCGCACGGCGACACTTGGGCCGATCTGGGCAAGCTGCTACCGGTGTTTGTGAGCTATGTGCTGAGCTTTGTTTATGTAGGCATTTACTGGAACAACCATCACCACATGCTGCATGCCGTGAAGAAGGTGAACGGGGCGACTTTGTGGGCCAACCTTCACCTGTTGTTCTGGTTGTCGTTGATCCCGTTCACCACCGGCTGGATGGGCGAAAACTACTTTTCTGCGTTACCGGTGGCGGTGTACGCGTTTGACCTGCTGATGTGCGCGGTAGCGTTCACGCTGCTGCAACGGCAAATCATCAAACTGCACGGCAACGCATCCATGCTTGCCACCGCTTTGGGCGCGGATCGCAAAGGCAAAATTTCGCTCGCGTGCTACGTGATTGCCATTCCATTGGCACTCTTCGGCTACTCGTGGTTTGCGGGCGCGTTGCTGATTGCCGTGGCGCTGATCTGGTTCATCCCGGATCGGCGGATTGAGCGGGTGATGGCCGCGGACGACGCACACGCCGAGTGAAGCAACTTTATTCTGAAAGCTTTTATTTTGTTGGGTCAGCGGCGGTTTATTGAGTGTATCGACTGTAAGCATTTTGCGCGCTTATCCCCGTAGTGGCTTGGCTTTCAGTAAAAAGCTATTGCCGGATAAATCGCACAAATGTCCGGAGGTGTGTGGAAGCGGTGCAAGCCGCGATCATGGCCGAGGATCTAGCCCATCGCGGCTTGCGCCGCTTCTACTGTGGAAAACCGGGGCTATTGTCGAACCCGAATCCCCGCCGCACGCATCATCGCTTTCGCTTCGCCAACCGTGTGTTCGCCATAGTGAAAAATGCTCGCAGCAAGCACGGCATCCGCGCCGCCGATAAGGACGCCGTCCACGAGGTGCTGCAAATTTCCTACGCCACCGGACGCAATGATCGGAATGCTCACGGCGTCAGCAATGGCTCGCGTGAGTTCGAGGTCGAAGCCGATCTTTGCGCCATCGCGATCCATGCTGGTGAGCAGGATTTCGCCCGCGCCGCGATCTGCGACTTCGCGCGCCCAGGCGATTGCGTCAATGCCGGTCGGCGTGCGCCCGCCGCGGATGAACACCTCCCAGCCATCGCCGTTTGGCCGCTTCTTGGCATCAATGGCGGCAACCACGCACTGCGCGCCGTAAAAATGGCTCGCCTTGTTGAGGATGGACGGATCGTTGACGCCCGCCGTGTTGATGCTCACCTTGTCCGCACCCGCATTCAGCAGGGGCCGCAGGTCCTCGGCCGTTTTCACGCCACCGCCGACGGTGAGCGGGATGAACACTTGTGAAGCGACGCGCTCGATCAAATCAAACAGCAATCCGCGCGCGTCAACACTCGCGGTGATGTCCAGAAAACACAGCTCATCAGCGCCCTGATCGTTGTAGCGTTTCGCCACTTCCACCGGATCGCCCGCGTCGCGCAAACCAACAAAATTCACGCCTTTAACGACGCGACCGTCTTTGATATCGAGGCAGGGGATGATTCGTTTACAGAGCATTTTTGTTAGTCGTTTGGTTTTGCCCCCTCTCCCCTCGCGGGAGAGGGTTGGGGAGAGGGGGAAAGTGGCATACGAAATCAACTCGGCGTGTGCATCCAAACTCCCCCCTCTCCCCCAGCCCCTCTCCCTCGGGGGGAGAGGGGAGCAGTCCCTCGTGCCGCCAATTGCGCCGCGCCACCATTACGGTGGGCAGAGGCTGCCCACCCTACGGGCCTACTCACTCAAGCGCCGCCACCGCCGCCCGAAAATCCAGCGTGCCTTCGTACAACGCCCGCCCGCAAACCACGCCCGCGATGCCATCCGCCTCAAACGGTTTCAGCAATTTCACATGCTCAACATTGTGAATGCCGCCTGACGCGTACACCGGGACGCGCAAAGGCTTCGCGAGGCGCACCGTCGCTTCGATGTTGATACCGGTGCCCATACCGTCGCGGCCAATGTCGGTGTAGATGATGCCTTCGATGCCGTAGTCTTCGAAGCGGCGACCGAGATCGAGCGCGTCGTGGCCGGTGAGCTTGCTCCAGCCGTCGGTGGCGACCTTGCCGTCCTTGGCATCGAGGCCGACGATGATGGCACCGGGGAACGCGTTGCAGGCGTCGTGCAGAAAGCCGGGGTTTTTGACCGCGGCGGTGCCGATGATGACGAAGTTGATGCCGTCGTCCAAGTAGCGCTCGATGGTGTCGAGGTCGCGGATGCCGCCGCCCAGCTGCACGTCGATGTCTTCGCCCACTTCGGCAAGGATCGCTTTGATCGCGCCTTCGTTGATCGGTTTACCGGCAAATGCGCCGTTCAGGTCAACCAGATGCAGCCGCGTTGCGCCCTGATCGACCCAGTGTCGCGCCATCGCGGCGGGGTCTTCCGAGAACACGGTGACGTTGTCCATATCGCCTTGACGCAGGCGCACGCAGTGACCGTCTTTGAGATCAATCGCAGGAATAACTAGCATGGGAATTTGTTTGACAAGCGATGCAGCATAGTGCGCTGCGAAAAGTTAGAACGTGCCGTTCCAGGTTGAGAAATTTTTAAGCACTTGCAAACCCGCCGCAGCGCTCTTTTCAGGATGGAACTGTACCGCAAAAATGTTGCCTCGTGCAGCCGCCACGCAAATTGGATCGGGATATTCGGTCGTACCGGCAACCACCGCGTTTTCTGCGGGGACGGCGTAGTAGCTATGCGCGAAATAAAAAGCGCTACCGTCGCCCACGCCCGCCCAGCAGGGGTGCGCGCGGGCATGGGCCGGGAAATTGACCTGATTCCAGCCCATGTGCGGCACTTTTAACGTGCTGCCGTCGTGGTCATAGTGCGATTTCGGGAAGCGAACCGAATGCCCCGGCAAGTAGCCAAGCGCGGGCGTTGCGCCCTCTTCCGTAGTCTCAAACAACATTTGCAGGCCGAGACAGACGCCAAAGAATGGCTTTGTTTTTGACGCGGTGAGCAGCGCTTCGCGCAAGCCTGAGGCGTCAAGCGCAACCATACTCTCGGGCATCGCGGCCTGACCCGGCAGAACCACACGCTCGGCGTTGGCGATCTCG
>JANNYE010000155.1:0-34593 GCA_031409935.1 Burkholderiales bacterium
CTTGTTGAAAATGCCTTCCTGCGAATCAAGGCCTGGCGTGGCATTGCCACGCGATACGCCAAAAATTTGTCCTCATTTGTCGCTGCCGTACAGATTCGATGCATGGTGCTATGGCTCAATATCTCGTGACGACACTATCTAGCAGTTTGCAGAGCCGATGCCTTCGACGTTGACTTGCTTGACCACGCCGTTGTCAACCAGCAGCTACAAGCGCTGGCAACGCTCATCCATGCCATCGGCACCGTTGCAAATTACCTCAACAATAAGTTCGGTATACGAAGATGATGGTCGCGCCGGAACACTCGTAGCCACCGTCACGAAGCGATCGAATATCCGTTCGATGGGGTTCCCGTTGGTTGTTCGCGAGAAGCGGAAGAAAAAAGCGATCGGAATGGAGAACTGTTGACCGAAGCGAGTTTTTTACGTTCCGCTTTTTTCTGACCATCGCAGGATCAGGACAATCCTCGGGGGCGCCTTCTTTGGATAACGAATCTTTACCAAGCAAAAAATGTGGCTGCCTCGCGGCATGAGCGGGATCGTAGCAAAAATCAAAGCGCATTCCTTCAGACCCAACGACCAAGCTTAGGTTGAACGGTGGTGTGGTGTGCGAACCACTCACTCCACTGGCCTCTCCCTAGCCCTCTCAAGCGCCGCGGGAGAGGGGACTAGTTTGAAGTGGGTTCAAACCCGCCCTACAATCCAGCCGTGTATTACCCCCGCTCCCTCACCAACGTCATTCTTGCCTGCTTTGTGCTCTCCGCAGTGCCGTTGGTGGTGGCTTTGGCGGAGCTGGCGTTTGGGCTGGACAGTCTGGCCAAGCGCTCGCAGCTCTCGGTGCGCGAGGCTGAGGCAGCCAGCACATCGGCGCGAGAATTGCGTGATCTCACCAGCAAGATTGAGCGGGCGGTGCGGCAGTCGATTGTGCTGGAAGATGCGACGCTGATTGACGGGTACCGTAAGCTGGACGCGCAACTCGATACGTCGTTGATTCGCAGTCAGAGCCTGCCCTTGACCGACGAGGAGCGTGATGTGCTCAAGAAACTTAGTGCGCAGCGTATGGTGCTAGCGGCGGCGTTGAAAAATGGGTTGCCGGAATTGACGGAGCGCCCAAAGCTTGCTGAGGCCGCGGCGGATCTCGCTGATAACGCCGCGCAGGCCGCAGCCCAGCTCGGTAGGGTGACCGAGCGCGAAGTAATTACGTTGCGCGAAATGGCGGCGAAGACGCGCGAAAATTGGCCGTGGTTTTTGGGCGTGGCAGCAGTTACGGCGTTGTTGCTGGCGGTTGGCTTCTCCATTTTGATTTCGCGACCCCTGCGCAATATCGATAGAAGCATTCGCAAGTTGGGACGTGGCGAATTCAACGAGGGCATTTTGATCAAAGGGCCGCGCGATCTGCGCTCGTTGGGCGAGCGGCTGGACTGGTTGCGACGCCGTTTGCTGGAGCTGGAAACACATCAGTCGCGTTTCTTGCGTCACGTGTCGCACGAGTTGAAGACGCCGTTGACAGCGGTTCGCGAGGGCTCCGAACTTCTCAACGACCGCATTGTGGGAGAAATGTCGACGCAGCAAACCGACATCGTGCGCATCATTCGTGACAACACACTGTCGTTGCAGCGCCTGATTGAGGATTTGCTGTCGTATCAGCAGCACAAAAGCGCCGCTCAGATCAAGGTGGAAGTGGTCGAGATGCGTCAAGTGATTGAGCGCGTGGTACGTGAGCATCGTCTGGAGATGTTGTCGCGAGTCATCTCCGTGGACGTGCAGGGCGATGCGCCGGTGCTGCTCGGTGATCGAGAACAGTTGCGCGTGGTGTTGGATAATCTGTTGTCTAACGCCATCAAATACACACCTCGTGGCGGAAACGTGCGGATCCGCAGCTCGACGGACGGCGCGGTGGCGCAAATTGATGTTGAAGATGACGGCCCGGGAGTAGCTCTGGAAGAACAGGAACGCGTGTTCGAATCGTTTTATCGTGGCAACGCCAGCACCAACGGCAAGATCAAGGGATCGGGCCTGGGGCTGGCTATTGTTCGTGAATATGTGCTGGCGCATCAAGGTCATGTATTTGTGGTCGATCCGGGCAAATCGGGTGGGCGCTTCCGGGTTCGCTTGCCGCTTGATTTGGCGCGAGCTGAAGGGCCACCCACGGTTATGCAGGGAGATTCAATTGCGGCGTAGAAATTGGCTCGTTTCGAGCTTGTCCATATCTTTGTTGCTGGGCTTACCGACCATGTTGGGTGGTTGCGCAAATGCCCCCGAAATTCCGCTGCTTCCGAAGCTCGTAACACCAACACCCGCCCCGGTGACGCAAACCGTGTACGTGCCGGTGTATGTCGAGGTCGAAAAGCCGGTGCCCGTAGCGACCCCACCCGAACCCATCAAACTGCCGGATGATCAAGAGCAAAGTCTTTCTCTTTTGATCGAAATGACCCGCTCGTCCAGCGCGTCAGCAGACGAATTACGCAAGGATTTTTTGGCAGCGCAAACCGCGTTCAACAAAGAAAAAAGTAGCGTTAACCGCTTGCGCTATGCGTGGATTTCCGGGCTACTTGGGCCAGCTGCAGGAGACGATGCGCGTCTGCAAGGGTTACTCGAGCCGCTGCTTGCCAAGTCTGGAGGCCTTGCCCCGACACACCCACTGCGGCCGGTGGCCGACGTGATGTTCGCGCAATTGTCGGAGCGCAACCGACAGATCAAGGAAGAGCAAAAAAAAGCAGATGCATTGCAGCAAAAACTTGATGCATTGAAGGCTATCGAGAAGAATTTGCTTGATCGTGAGCGGCGCAGGAATTGATTCATTATGGCTGCTGAAATTCTGCTGGTAGATGATGATCCCGACTTGCTCAAGCTGATCAGCCTGCGCTTGTCCGCAGCCGGCTATCGGGTGAAAAACGCGGAGAGCGGCGAGATTGCGCTGGCACACGTTGCCGTCAATCGCCCTGCTGTAGTGGTGACCGATTTGCGCATGCCTGGCATCGACGGACTGCAATTGTTTGAGCAAATTAACGCGCAACATCCAACGCTTCCGGTGATCATTCTCACCGCGCACGGCACGATTCCTGACGCGGTAGCTGCAACCCAGCGTGGCGTGTTCGGCTTCTTGACCAAACCGTTTGATCCGCAAGACTTGCTGAAAAAAGTAGCACAGGCAGTGACGGTTTCTGGCGAAGCGCGCGATAGCGGGGTGGCCATGCAAGGCGTTGCGCGGGACGCCGCTTGGCGCGCTGAAATTGTGACCCGCAGCGCCAAGATGGATGATCTGCTGCGGCGTGCGCGATTGGTGGCCGATTCAATGGCCTCGGTTTTAGTGCTTGGTGAGTCCGGCACTGGCAAAGAGTTGCTGGCGCGGGCAATTCACGCCGCAAGCAGCCGCGCTGGCAAGCCGTTTATGGCAATCAACTGCGCGGCCATTCCGGAGCAGTTGCTGGAAAGCGAACTCTTTGGCTACTCTAAGGGCGCGTTCACCGGGGCGGCGACAGCGCAGCAAGGCTTGTTTCAGGCAGCCGATGGCGGCAGCCTGTTCCTTGACGAAATTGGCGACATGCCATTGTCGCTGCAAGCGAAGCTGTTGCGGGTGTTGCAGGACAGCGCGGTGCGACCTGTTGGTTCGACACAAACGGTGAATGTCGATGTGCGCATCATATCGGCCACACATCGCAACCTCGATCAGATGCGCGCTGATCGCACCTTTCGCGAGGACTTGTTTTACCGGCTGAATGTGGTTGCGCTGAAATTGCCATCGCTGTCGGAACGGCGCGAAGATATACCGCTGCTGGCGACACATTTTTTAAAGAAAATTGCCACGCGTTACCGCAAACCGGTGCCGACGCTTGCGCCTGATGCACTCGCGGCAATTGTCGGCGCGCTCTGGCCCGGCAACGTGAGGCAACTGGAGAATTTGCTGGAGCAGGCGGTTGCGCTGTCAACTACGCACGTGATCCCGCTGTCGCTAATTCGGCATAGTCTCGATGATAGCTCTGCACCGCTGGTGTCGTTTGAGTCGGCGCGTAAAACGTTTGAGCGGGATTACTTGGTGCGCATTTTGAAGCTCACCGCGGGCAACGCCGCGCAGGCCGCGCAGATGGCAGGCCGCAACCGCACTGAGTTCTACAAGTTATTGCAGCGCCACAGTCTTGAGCCTGGGATGTTTAAGGCCTAGCAGCCTGTCGGACTTGAAAGGCATCGGCTGCAAATTCACCGGCCCGGTGCACATTTCGCCTGTTTTTTGGGCAATATCTCGACATTGCCGCTGCAAAACAGTCAAAATCTGCCCTCGGGCGGGTGAATTTTCGCTACGATGTTTCAAGTCCGACAGGCTGCTAGGGGCATTGCGCCTTGCTCGATTTTTCCGGTGTAGGAGCGGCTCTGCCGCAACCTGAGTTGGTGGGTGCCGTGTGGGTCGCGGCGGAGCCGCTCCTACAGACGAATCGCCGCCGGGCGCAGAGTAGTGCCACTGTTCCTTATCCGCTACAAAAACCATGAACATCCAATTTAAAGTGCTGCGTGAGGCCGCGCGCCCGCACCTTCCGGCTTATGCAACGCACGGCTCTGCGGGCCTTGATTTGCGGGCGTGTATCGATGCCGCGATTGACCTCGTGCCCGGCGCAACAACGCTGATCCCAACCGGCCTCGCCATCCATATCAGCGACCCCGGATTCGCTGCTTTGATCCTGCCGCGCTCAGGCCTTGGCCACAAACACGGCATTGTGCTCGGCAATCTGGTGGGACTGATCGACAGCGACTATCAAGGCGAATTGATGGTGAGCTGCTGGAACCGTGGCAGCATCACTTTCACCATCGCGCCGCAGGAGCGCATTGCGCAGTTGGTGATTGTGCCGGTGCAACAGGTGGTGTTTCAGGAGGTGACAGATTTCACGGCCAGTGATCGCGGAATCGGCGGTTTCGGCAGCACCGGTCGTTCGTGAGCCCGGAAAATCAGCCACGTAAAGCCCGAGTCATTTGCCTCGGCGTCGCTACGCTCGATCAAATTTTTCGGGTCGATCACATTCCCCCTGCGCCCGCTAAGTTTCGCGCCTCTGAGTTCATCGTGACCGGTGGCGGAATGGCGGCCAACGCTGCCGTTGCGGTGCAACGTTTAGGCGGAGAGGCGCAATACTGGGGCCGTGTGGGCGATGATGATGTCGGCGACCAAATCGTGCGTCTGCTTGAGCGCGAGCACGTCAATGTCGATCACATTCACCGGCTGCCTGGCGCACGCTCGAAGACCGCTGCGATCTTGGTAGACGCGCGTGGCGAAAGGTTGGTGTGCTCGGCGCCATCGCAAGGTTATCCAGCGGATACGTCGTGGCTGCCGCTTGAAGAGGTGACACGGGTGGACGCCGTTCACGCCGATTCACGCTGGAAGCCGGGAGCGATTGCGTTGTTTGACGCCGCATTGGCTGCCCGCCTTCCGAGCGTGTTTGATGCTGATGCGGGTGATTCGGAGGAGGTACTCACTATCTCGCATCGCGCCACCCATTCAGTGTTCAGCGAGCCCATGCTGACTAGTCTCGGCTGGGGGCCACCACGCATCGCGTTGCCGCGCGCGTTCGGTGGCAACAACGTTATCTGTGGCGTGACATTGGGCGAGCGCGGACTGATGTGGTTTGACGGCACGGCGGTACGCCACCTTCCCGCGCGCGATACGATCTGCATCGACACACTGGCTGCGGGCGACACCTGGCACGGCGCATTGGCGCTGGCGCTTGCCGAGCGTCAGCCATTGCAACAAGCGTTGCGCTTCGCCACCGCTGCGGCATCGATCAAATGTTCAAGATTTGGCGGCCGTGTCGGCATTCCTAACCGCACTGAAACCGATGCGGCGACTTTGTCGTAACGATCAGTGCCGTTGCAAGAAACCCGTGAACTTTCTTGAAACTGCGTGTTCTTAATCTTGTGGCAAGACAACGCACGGAAGGTTCGCCTCCCGCGTGGTTGTTGTCCTCCCAAGGTGGGCTTCCCCCGGCCTACCTGTGGTGACGTTCAGGGCGACTTTATCTTAGGATGGGTCGCCCTTTTTTATTTCTCCATCGGTGTCCATTCGCAGGGCACCAATGCGAGCGCGAATCGTCTAAGATGGCGTTTAGGCACCCAACGTGCTTGACGAGCGGAATCGGTCTAGTAGTTTATGAGGTTCATCAATGAGCGGTACGTGGCAAAAATTTGCGTGGGTTGGAGCCGGTGCAACCATGGGTGTTGCTTTGTCTTTGGCCATCACCGTGGATGCAAGCAAGGACGAAAAATCGGCGATTCCGATTGACGAATTGCGTGCCTTCTCTGAAGTATTCGCACGCATCAAAAATGATTACGTGGAACCCGTCAGCGACAAAAAATTGATCGAACAAGCCATTGGCGGCATGGTATCGAGCCTCGACCCGCATTCCAATTTTTTGGATGACGCAGCGTTTAAAGATTTGCGTACGTCCACCACCGGCAAATTCGGCGGTATCGGTATTGAGATTGGCACTGAAGACGGCTTCATTAAGGTGGTTACGCCGATTGATGAGACGCCTGCGGCCAAAGCAGGCTTTCGCTCAGGCGACTTGATCACCAAAGTAGACGGTGAATCCACCCGCGGTCTCACCACCACGAAAGCCGTTGAGTTGATGCGCGGCGTACCCGGCACCAAAGTCAAGCTGGAAGTGTTCCGCAAAGATGACCGCAGCACTCAAACGTACACGCTGACGCGCGAGCAAATCAAGATTCAGGGCGTCAAGGCCAAGCTGATCGAGCCGGGCATTTCGTTTGTTCGTGTGCGCATGTTTAACGAGACGACGGTGACGGATGTCGCAAAAGTACTGGCCGAACAACATGCACAATCGCCGCTCAGGGGTGTGGTGTTGGATTTGCGCAACAATCCAGGCGGATTGCTTGACGCCGCTGTGGGCTTGTCCGCGATGTTTCTGCAGAAAGATGCGTTGGTGGTTTACACCGAAGGCCGCATGGAGGGCAGCCGCACCAAATACATGGCGTCGAAGGAGTTTTATTCACGTCGTGGTGGCGACTCGCTCGCCAACGCGCCTGAGATTCTGAAAACAGTGCCGGTTGTGGTGCTGATCAATGGCGGGGCGGCGTCGGCCTCAGAGATAGTTGCCGGTGCCCTGCAGGATCACAAACGCGCCACGGTCATGGGCACCACCACCTTTGGTAAAGGGTCGGTGCAGAACATCATTCCGCTCTCACAAACCACCGGCGTGAAGCTCACCACGTCACGCTATTTCACGCCGAACGGTCGGTCGATTCAGGGCACCGGCATTGAGCCGGACGTGCTGATTGACCAGTTGACCTCAGACGGCGTGATGTCGCCTAGACTTCAACGCGAAAAAGACCTGAGTCGTCACCTCGTCGGCAAGGACGAAAAGAAAGAGGCAAGCGCTGACGAGGACACGTCCGAAGAAGCGCAAGAAGCCAAAATAATCAAAGCCCGCGACGACAGCAAAAAGCTCAAAGGTTTTGACTGGGGTAACGATAAAGACTACCTGTATTCGCAGGCCATCAACAAGCTCAAAGGCCTGCCGGTGGTGCGCTCTACGGTTGAGGCGGTGGGCACAACAGCCAAGGCGGTGATGCCTGCTGCGGATCCATCGAAGTAGAGCTGCGCAAGTAGCTGCTCTCCCGCAGCACGGGAGAGGGGCAATAGTGAGCATCGCAGAAGATGTCTGACAACGACCTCGACGACGAAGGTCTGCTCCGCTACTCGCGCCACATCCTTCTCGACGAATGGAGCGTGGCGGGTCAGGGGCGGCTTGCCAACTCCCACGCACTCATCATTGGCGCGGGAGGCCTTGGCTGCCCAGCCGCGCTTTTCCTCGCTTCCGCAGGCGTAGGCACCATTACCATCGCCGACGACGACCGTGTGGATATCACCAACTTGCAACGTCAAATTGCGCATGAGACTGCCAGCGTGGGTGAGCTCAAGGTGCGGTCGCTCGCGTGGCGCATGCACGCAATCAACCCACGCATCACGGTGAAACAGATCGCGGAAAGGCTTGACGGCAATGTGCTGTCAAAGGCTGTCGCCGCGGCCGATGTGGTGCTCGACTGCACCGACCGTTTCACCACGCGCCACGCCATCAACCGCGCCTGCGTTGCTGCAAAAAAGCCGCTCGTGTCGGGTGCCGCGATCCGCTTTGACGGACAGGTCAGCGTGTTCGACCCGCGAATCCCCGCGTCGCCTTGCTATCACTGTGTGTACCCGGAGACAAAGGATTTCGACGAGATCTCCTGCTCCGAAATGGGTGTGTTTGCGCCGCTGGTCGGCATTGTCGGCAGCGTGCAAGCTGCTGAAGCGCTAAAACTACTCGCCAATATAGATGGTGCAGAAACGCTGTGTGGGCGCTTGCTCACCATAGATGCAAAAACCATGGAAGTGTCTACTCTGCGTGTGAAGCGCGACACGCAGTGTTTGGTGTGCGGCGCGTATTCACCGCACGAACAGAACTCCTAAAATTTCTTCCATAGCCGCAGGAAATATCCCGCGCCATTCAGGCCAAATTGCACGCTGTCATAGATGAAGCCGTTGTCTGTTTCGTTAGCGTCTTGCTTGGTCGGCTTCACGTTGAAAATATTGGTGCCGCCAACGGTGACTTTGGTGTTCCTGTCGATCGCGTAGGTGAACGACAAATCGGCCGAGGTCTTCGGTGCGTAGCGAGCGTTGGGTACGCCGTTTTCAGTGCCAGAGAAGGTGCCTAGTGTTTGCGAGCCAAAGTGGATGATTTTCAGGTTCGATTCCCACGGGCCTTGCGCGTAGTCGAAGCCGACGGTGGCCTTCATGCGTGGCCCGCCTTGCTCGATGAACAAGCGCTCGCGCTCTGAGAGAAGCACGTCTTCAAAGCCCGCGAGGGACTTAGGAGCCTTGATGCCGGTGACGTTGGTTTTGCTGTAATTGAACGCGAGGAAGGCGCCGACTTTAGCGGCACCCATGACCGCTTTATGCGCCACCGTGAGGTCAACGCCCTTGGTGCGTGTGTTCACAGAATTCACAAAAAACTGCGCTTGACCGACGCCGAGCGCGGTGAGCGATGAGCCTAACGCGGGATAGTTGTCGGCATCGAAACGACCCGATAGCACGATGCGGTCTTTGATCTCGATTTGGTAGAGATCCGCCGTAACGGCAAGCGCCTTCGACGGATTCCACGTGGCACCGAGGGTGAAGCTGTTGGACTTTTCTTCCTTCAACTTTGGAATGCCCGCAGCGTTGGCAATCGCGCCACCGTTGGGCGCTAGCACTACGTCGAGTGGTTTGCCGCTGATAAAGTCGGTAAAGGTCGAAGAGAAATAAACCTGTTGCAGTGACGGCGCACGGAAGCCGGTACTGGTCGACCCGCGCAACAGAACGGTGTTGCTCGCCTTGAAGCTGGCGGCGATCTTGCCAGTGACGGTGGAGCCGAAGTCGCTGAAGCGCTCGCCCCGTAGCGCGGTGGCCACTTTCAGGCGCGGGGTGATGTCGGTTTCGATGTCGACGTATCCGGCTACGCTGTTGCGATTTTTGTTGGACGCGTCGCTGGGTTGAAAACCGGGGAAGCCTTGGCTGCCCGCGTTTCCGCCGTTGCCCACGCCGTCAGCGTCGTTGTACGAGCCGAGTTCACCGGCGAAAATTTGATAATTTTCGCGACGGTATTCCGCGCCGAATGCAACGTTCATGCCGTTCATCACGTTCGGGAAAAAGCGGTTCAAGTCGGCGTTAGTGGTCATCTGGCCGAACGAAAAACCACCGGCGTTGAAAACGCTCGCGCTGATGCCTTTGCCACCCGCGAGCAGGTCTTTATTGGCGATCGACGCGTTGATCGTGTTGCTGATGTTGTAGGCCAGCTTGTTGTAGCCGTACGTCTGCGAAAAATCTGCGTTCCAGTCGCCGAATTGCCGTTTGTAACCGACTGTCACAAAGCGATCTTCAACGTCGCCATTGATGAACGGCACGAAGCCGTTCGGGTACATCGCCGCCGAGTTGCGCGACGGAATATCGTCTGAGCCTATGCCGCCGCGTGCAAAAGCGGCGGAGGATGCGTCACGGGTCTGATAGCCGAGCGTGTAATACAGTTTGGATGCAGCGTTGATCGGCAGTTCGCCATTGACGTAGAGCGTGAGGTTTTGCGCTTTGGTGTCGCCGATGATTCGCGGGTTGCCGCTCTCAGCGCGGTTTGAGCGGCCACGGTCGAGGAACTCCGCAGTTAGTCCGGTGACGCTGCCGTTGGCCATCTGCAAGCCGCAATACGCGGACGCGAGGTAGTTTTTGCCATCGCCTGCCGAGTATTGGCCGTAGCCTAATACGGCCTCGCAACCGGGACGTTTTTTCAGCGTGATGTCGATGACACCGGCGATTGCGTCAGAACCGTATTGCGCCGCGGCCCCGTCGCGTAGCACCTGCACGCTGTCGATGGCGAGCAGTGGAATGGTGTTGAGATCAGTGCCAGTATTACCGCGATTCCTCGCGCCGAACAGGTTCACCAACGCGCTCGTGTGCTTGCGTTTGCCGTTCACCAGCACCAGTGTTTGATCGGAGCCCAAGCCGCGCAACGCGGCCGAATCGACGAGGTCCGCGCCGTCGGCACCGGTCTGCCGTGTTGAGTTGAACGACGGCGAAATGTATTGCAGCGTTTGCGCCAAATCGAACTGCCCGCCTTGCTCTGCCGCCTTGCTGAGCGGGATGTAGTCGACGGGCACCACGGTATCGGTTGCCGACGCGTTGGCGCGACGTGTACCCACAATATTGACCGTTTCTACCACCACGGTGTCGGCCTTGCCCTGCGCCGTCGGTGCTTGCGCACTCGCGACCGGCATCAGCGCTAACGTGGAAATTCCCACCGCCCCATACCAACTCAATAAAACAGCTCGAAGCGATGTCGTCATGTTGTATCCCTATCAAGTTAACCGTAAATGGCACGCGAAAGTCGCCCGAGGCACGCGCTGCCTAATCGGTAAGTTTAAGAGGGTGATTGAAGATACGTCAAACCTAAACTGTCTCCAGCGCTTCTTTGGTGTGTTGGAAACGTTGCAAACGTGTCGACTGACGGTAGGCTCGCATGCCTATAAAGTGACGCGCATCGGGACGAGGCGTGTGTAGAGTGTTTATGGCAAAGCCTTGGGATGGCGCAGCGCATGCTCAACAGCGCGGCGCATTTGCTCCGCCTGAAAATCGCTTTGCGGCAGCAGCGTGTCGCCGCGCGCGAAAGCTTGGGATAGCTCCTGGGTGGCTTGCGGATGTCCGAGCGACGCCGCGCGCAGATACCAGCGCATGGCCTCCTGCGGGTCGGCGTCGACGCCTTCACCGCTGGAGTAGGCGTTGCCTAGCAGATACATTGCTTCGGGCATGTTTTGTTGCGCAGCAAAGCGAAAGAAATCTGCGGCTGCCGCCGGATTGGCAGGACGTCCGTAGCCACTTTTTTCGATGAGCCCGAGGTAATATGCGGCTTGCGGGTTCACGTTGGGTTGTGCGCGCTCGAACCAGCGGCGCGCTTTGATCGCGTCCGGCATGCGCCCTGATGTAGCCGCTGCGGTCGAGCCTGGTGAGCCGAACAACCAAGCCTTGCCGAGCAGGATCATGGCGCGGGTGTCGTTTTGAGCAGCGGCGCGCCCCAGCCATTGCATGCCTTCAAGGGCGCGGGTTTGATCTGTTCGGTTGAGCATCGCTTCGCCTGCGGCGCGCTGCGCGTCGGCGTTGCCGGTATGCGCTGCTACGAGCAACATGTCAAGCGCGCGATCATCGCGGCCAGCGTCTGCGTGCATGCGCAGGCGGTCAATTTCGGCTGGGGTGGGCGAGACAAGCGGCGCAGAAAAAGTCGCACTTGCCCACGCAATTGTGGCCGCAGCGAGCCACGTCGTCGACCGCCGTAGGGTGCGCATCAAAATGCGCAGCGTGATCGCCCTCATCCTAATTCTGCTGCAAACTTACGCTGGCCGGCGCATGCGCGTGCGGGAGATGGGGCAGAACGACAGAGTAGATCAAAGATATCTCCGCGCTACTTCGACAAGTCAACCTGATACACCGACAAGCCCTTACCGCTGCCGTCGTCTGCCTTGAACAGGCTCACATTGTTGACGCCAGCAGCGGCGGCGAGCGGCAGTTTGCCAATCGCGGACTTGAACGTGATTGGCCCTGCCGTAGTCACTTTGGTGAAGCGCCAACTCCGATGCGAGCCGTGACTCTTGCGGTTGAGTGTCTTGATTGCCTTGATGTACTGGATTAGCACGTCGCGATTGGTGTCGGGGGATGCAAGGATGGTTTTGGTGCCGTCGAGACCGGGGAAATTGCCGCCGCCGCTGGCGCGGTAATTATTCGTCGCGACGATGAACTCAGCGGTGGGTGAGACGGGCGAGCCAAGGTAGGTGAGCTTTTTGATGCGATGGCCGCTGCCTTGCGTCACATCAATTTCGTAGCTGAAATCCGCGTCGGTGATCATGTCGAAGGTGTAGCCCGGTGCGGTGCTGGTTAGCGACTGTTCGGTGGTGAGCGTCGGGTCGATTTGGCGGAAGCGGCGGGCGGCTGCTTCTAGCCAATCCTTAAGGCCCGCGCCCGTGACTTTCACCGCGTACAGCGTGTTCGGGAACAGGTACAAATCGGCGGCGTTGTTGATGGCGATGTTGCCCGCTGCGATGTCGGTGAAATCTGCGCCGCCTGCGAAGCCTGTTTTGAATGGCGAGGCGGTGCTGAGCACGGGTAGCGCGGCGTACTGCGGCAAATTCCCCTTTACGTATTTGGCCACGTAATCGGCCTGCGCCTCATTGACGATTTGAATAGCGGACGTGTCGCCGACATCAACGAAGTACGAGGTCATCGCGAAGTCGCTGCGTCCGATGGGTGTCTTCACGTACGCAATGGTTGCCTCGTGTTCGGCTTTGATGCTGGCGGCAATCGCAGGCAGTGGCTCGACGAAGGTTTTGTCGGCGTTTTGAATCGAACGGGCCTCAACCACGGTCTTGGTTTTATCGACGCCCCATTTGCCGTCTTTGGCGACGAGATTCATCTGGATCACGCCGAGCGACTTGCCCCAAAAATTGGCCATCACGGTAGGCGTGCCGTTGACGAACCCCTTCACTTTGTCGACACCCGGCAAGTTGAACTGCGCCGAGGTGCTCGCTGCGTTTGGGAACAGTTGATGCGAGTGACCAATCAACATCGCGTCAATCCCCGGCACCTGCGACAAGTGCCAGTTGGCGTTTTCCATCGACGGCGTGTAAGGCCCTGCATCCAAGCCGCCGTGCGAAATCGCGACCACTAAATCCGCACCCTTGGCACGCATTTCCGGTACGTACTTTTCGGCCAGCTCCTTAATGCCGTCGGTGTACACCACGCCGTTTAGCCATCGCTTGTCCCAGTCGAGAATTTTCGGGGGCGTGAAGGCGATCACGCCTACTTTTAACGGCGCGGTCATGGGCTTGCCATCAGCAGCAACCGCCTTGAGGGTGCGGTCAAGAATCACGTACGGTTTGAACAGCGGTTGCCGGTCTTTCACCGACAACACGTTGGCCAACACCAACGGAAAATCCGGACCTTTGCACGGAACGGCGGCGATAGGTTTTTCAGCAGGCGCGAGGTCGACGTTAAAGCGATTGCCCGTGACCTGCGACAAAAAACTTAAACCATAGTTGAACTCGTGATTGCCGATGCCACCCGCGTCGAATTTCAACTCGTTCATCACCTTGTACATCGCGAGCACCTGATCGCAGGCGAGCGGATTGACCTGCGCCTGATAGTCCGAAAGGGCCGTGCCCTGAATGGTGTCGCCGTTGTCGAACAACAGCGTGTTGGCGAACTGCTTGCGCGCTTCAACAATCAGCGTCGCGACGCGCTCTACGCCGATAGATTTATCCTCGGTCAAGCGAAAGTAGTCGTAGCTCATCACGTTGGTGTGCAGGTCGGTCGTCTCCAGTAGCGCGAGTTCGGCGCGGGTGCCGTCGACGATGGTGTTTGACGGGCGAGGAGCCATGGCGCACCCGCCGCCCGCCACAATCATCAGTATCGCGACTAAAAGTAGCCCAAGTTTGGCGGGTTGATTCATGCTGAACTTTCAAAACGAAACCGAAAAAAGGCCGCGATAAACGCGGCCTCTGAGTTCAAGCGAGCGCTAAGAACGCCGCACGGTGGGGGCGCTTAAAAATCAGCGCTGAGTGATACCGAGAAGCTGCGCGGTGCGCCCAAATAATAGAACACGGTACCACTGGATGCAGTGGCGCCGACCGGTTGCGCGTTAACCACGCTTCCCGAGCTGGGCGTGCGGTATTTGGCGTTGCTCACATTGCTCACGTTCAATTTCAATTTTGGGCTCTTGATGAACGTGGCGTCGGCAAATGTGTAGCCGGCTGCGAAGTCGATCGTGGTGTAGCTTGGCACCTCTTCGTCGTTCATGATGGTAGCAAATTGTCGGCCAGTCTTCTTAGCCTTTATCCGCGCGTAGATCGGCCCGTTGGAGTACTGAACCGACAAGCCAGCGAGCGTCTCCGGCGTGAGCGGAAATTGTTTGCCAGAGGTGGGCAGCACCCTACCGGCGCCGACAGGTAAGTCGCTTAACACGCGGCTTTTTTGCATCGTCAATGATGCATACGCCGTGAAGCCGTTGACTGGCGCGGTGCCCATTTCGAACTCAAGGCCGCGATTTCTTACGCTGCCTGCGTTTGCGTAAAAGCTGCGATTTAAGTTCGGGTCAAACGCGTTCGCCTGACGATCTTTGAAGTCGGTGTTGAACGCGGTCGCCGAGAACGTGATGGCTTTGCCTTGATAGCGGTAGCCGATGTCGGTATTCACCGAGATTTCTGCTTTCACATCCCCGGTCAACAACGGAATACCGTTGGTCACCGTGACGTTCGGGCCGGTTGCAAATACAAAATTCGGAGGCGCACGGAAATTTTTGCCCGTATTAACAAACACCTGCTGCTCGTTGTCAAGACGCAAGCGCACGCCGAGCTGGGGCAACACTGCGCTAAATTTTTTCTCTAGCGTGTAGCCAACAGTGCTGGCCTCACTGGCGATATTAGTGAAGTTGCGGGTGATGCTCGGCGCACGCAGGCCCACTTGCAACAGGCCGCGATCATTCATAAAGCTGAAGCTATCGGCGGCGTATACCTGATATGACGGACTGACCGTGATCCAATCGCGTGATTGATAGGCCGATCCATCGGGCCGCAATATGCGGCCTTCACGCAACCAAATGTCAGTGGGGTTGCCGTTGGCGTCTACGCTCACCGCTGGGCCGAATTGGCGGTGCTCGGGCCGCTCGTACCACAGGCCAAGTTTCAGTTGATGAGTACCCAAGGTGTGGCTCAGTTCAGCGGTCGCACCGGGCCGGAAAGTGCGGGTTACGTTGCTATTGGCGACGATGATGCGGTCGAGCGTGTCGCCGTCGCCGTTTAAATCAACGCCAGCCCCCACGCGGCCAGTGGTTGTGTTCAAGAAGCCGGTTTCTAAGAGTAATTTTTGCTGGTTACCACCGGTGCCGTAGCCGTACCAAACATACGGCTGCACTTTCAAGTACGTGTTCTCTGCCAGCCGGAACGAGCCCGAAACCGAGGCGATGACGTTTTCAAACGGATTGGCCGAAAGCTTGTAGTAAGCGCGGTTAGCCGCCGGGAGTACCTCGGTCTGCGCGGTGCCGCGAACCGGCGTGAGATGTCCCGGCGTAAAGGTGTCAAGATGATCCCATTCGTAGCCGTTGGCCGCGAGCTGTGCGAGGCTCATCGTGTAAATATTGTTGTTGACGGCCTTGTTGTACATCACCGAGCCGAGGATGCGATGCTCGGGCGTGATGTCGAGCGAAAACGCGGCGTCAATATGATCGCGCCGCGCGGTGCCCGCGCCCTTCCATTTATCGGCTTGCGAGTGTGAGTAGCTCAAAAACATTTTTGTTTTGTCGTTGGCAAAGCGACCACTGTCGACACGCAGAAAGGTACGGGAAACATTCAGGCTGCCCAATGTTTGTGAAACGCGAAAGCGGCGTTTGTTTTCTGGGTCGCACATGACGATGCTGACGCTGCCGCCGGTGGCACCGATGTGTGGCGATTCAATCTCGGGGGTGCCCTGCTGCACGCTTTGTGTGCACGAGTTTTCTTGGTCGATGTACTCCTGCGGGAACACGGCATAGTTGCCCGAATCATTGACCGGCACACCGTTGATGGTGAAGCCAATTTGATCGGCCCCAAAACCTCGAATAGAGATGCCGCCGCCGAACAGTCCGGTCGAGTCATGACTAAACGTATTGACACTCGGCAGCAGAGAAATCGCTTGAAACGGATTACTGGTGGCTTGGTCTTTTTCCGTCGCTTCTTTGGTAACGGTGCTGCGCGCCTTGACCGCGTCTTCTTTCAGAATTTGACCGGCACCGAGCTTGTCGCCTTGACCAACGATGGTGATAGTGCCGAGACGAACGGCGTCTTCTTTGGCGCGCGGCGCAGCGTCATCGGTAGCTGGCGTTGTCTGTGCCCACGCGCTACTAACCGCCACGCCGGCCAGTGCCAGCGCAACCGCACGCGTAAGGAGGGTGGGAGAAGGGCTACGTGACAATTGAGCTGAATGCATGGCGACCAATCTAAATTTAATCAATCTTCTGAATATTTCACAGTTTTTGTGCAGTGCAGTGACGTTTATGTGACAAACGGGACGCATCACAATAGTTTGTGGCAAACATACCCACGCCGTCCGACTGGAGGCTCGTTTGTAGTCATTTTGTTGGTACAGTGCTTTGATGCATGATGCTGGAGCGACTGAAAATGCGCCTCTGCTGCCGCGTCGCTTACCCGTCGAGCCTTGTCAGCGACGACAAAGCCCACCTCGACCGCACATTGATCGCGTAATCCCGCGTCGCCTCCGCCAGCCGCAACGCCCCCACATGCGCAATCATCGCGCCGTTGTCGGTACACAGTGCCACGGGCGGATAAAAGACCTTCGCCCCCACGCGTGCAGCCCCCGCTGTCAGCGTCTCACGCAAGCGCGCATTCGCGCCTACTCCACCGGCCACCACGACCTGCTTAAGCCCTGTTTGTTTCAACGCGTTCAAAGTTTTGATCACCAGACAATCGACAATGGCCGCCTGCACCGATGCGGCAAGATCGGCACGTTGCGGATGGTCAGCGGGCAGCATCGGGTTCGGCATCGATACCGCACCTCGTCCGGGCAGTGCAGTGCCGGTGACTTGCCGCACGACGTTTGCCGCCGCTGTTTTCAACCCCGCAAAACTGAAGTTCAGATCGCCCGAATGCAACATCGGGCGCGGAATCGCGAATGCCTTGTCGCTACCTTTTTCGGCCAGCTTCGCCAGCAAAGGCCCGCCCGGATACGCGAGCCCGAGCAATTTCGCCGACTTGTCAAAGGCCTCGCCTGCCGCATCATCAATCGTGTCACCGAGCAATTCGTAGCGCCCAACGCCATCCACCCGCATCAATTGCGTGTGCCCACCCGAAACCAGCAGCGCTACAAACGGAAATTCCGGGGCTGGATCGGCCAAGAGCGGCGACAACAAATGCCCCTCCATGTGATGCACCGGGATCAGCGGTTTGTCCCACGCGAAGGCCAAACTCGCCGCCAACTGCGCGCCTACCAGCAGCGCGCCTGCCAGCCCGGGGCCCTGGGTGTAAGCGATTGCTTCCACGTCTTGCCTTGTGCATTGGGCCTCGCGCAATACCTGATCTACCAGCCGCAAGCCGTATTTGATGTGGTCACGGCTTGCCAGTTCGGGCACCACGCCGCCGTACGGCGCGTGCAAGGCGATCTGCGAATGCAGCGCTTCGGCCACGACTTTGTCACTTTCGGCGTCAAATAGCGCCACGCCGGTTTCGTCGCAGGACGACTCCACACCGAGCACCCAGCGTCTTTTTCTTGAGGTTTCCGTCATTTCGGGTTATATTACTTGGCTATTCAGGTTATTCACGTTCATTCGTAACAATTTCGGCCAAATATGATCATTAAAGTCCGCGAAAACGAGCCCTTCGAAGTTGCAATGCGTCGCTTCAAGCGCGCCATCGAAAAAACAGGCCTCCTTACCGAGCTGCGCGCTCGTGAATCGTACGAAAAGCCAACCACTGAGAGGAAGCGTAAGCACGCCGCCGCTTGCAAACGCCATTACAAGCGCATTCGCAGCATGCAGCTGCCGCCGAAGCTGCACTGAAAAAGTATTACGTCTGAGTATCAATGCGGCTCCTTCGGGGGCCGTTTTTGTTTCTATCTCGCCGCCTTAGCGAAGTCTGGGGCCTAGCGCCTTTCAACAGCGTGCGCAGATGGAGCAAAGTCACCGGGTTCCTGCCTTCGCAGGAACGACGAAAGGAAAAACACCATGAGCCTCAAAGACACCATCACCGCCGACATGAAAACCGCCATGAAGGCAGGCGACAGCGTGCGTCTGGGCACCATCCGCATGTTGCTCGCAGCGGTTAAGCAGCGCGAAGTCGACGAGCGCATCGTGCTCACTGACGGCGACGTTGTCGCGCTGGTCGAAAAAGCGATCAAGCAGCGCAAAGAAGCGATCACTCAATTCACCGCAGGCAACCGCCCTGACCTCGTCGCCAAAGAAGAAGCAGAAGCCGTCGTGCTCGCCGTCTACCTGCCTGAGCAGATGAGTGACGCCGACGTAGACGCCGTGATCAAAGCCGCAGTCGCAGAGGTCGCAGCAACCGGCGTGGCAGGAAACGCCGCCATCGGCAAGATCATGGCTATCGTCAAGCCACAGCTTGCGGGCAAGGCGGATATGGGCGCGGTGTCGGGCAAAGTGAAGGCGGCGTTGGGCTGATAACTATCGCTAGCAGCCTGTCGGACTTGAAAGGCATCGGCTGCAAATCCGCCGGCCCGGTTCATATTCTGCCCGTTTTTTGGGCAATATCTCGATATTGCAACCGCAAAACAGTCAAAATCTGCCCTCGGGCGGGCGAATTTTCGCTACGATGTTTCAAGTCCGACAGGCTGCTAGCGTCGGAAGTCTCGGATGTTTAGTGTGCGTTCGCTCGTTTCAGGCCCGACACTGTTGCCTGGCGGCAAATTGGCAAATGCGGCATCCGGCGGAAACTCGCGGGCGCGCGCTACGACGAACTGGGCTCGCTGACTGTCTCCGGTGCTTGCCAGCATGCGCGCATAAGCGCTCAATAGTCGCTCATCGATTAGATGCCGTATTGGGCGCGCAAATAGTGCCGGTACAGCTGCATCGCCCGCCAGCATGATGGCGGCGTAGTCGCCAAAATGTCCAAACAGTCTGCTGCCACGTGCTCGCTCGATGGCGCGTGGCAGTGAGTCGGGTTGCGCCACCGCACCATGAATGGCCGCCACCTTTCGATATTCACGATTTGCGTAAATGACGCTGCCGATCAATAACAACGATAAGGCCACACCGGCGCGTCTGCATCGGAGCAGCCCCATGCGCACACGAGCCTCTGCCTCTTTGCCATGTTGAGGGGCCGAGACCGCCAACGCCTTAGCGCCGGCATCTGCGATCAATAGCCACGACAGCAAAATCGCTGTCGGCAGCAAAAAATAGCTGAACCACAGCGGGTATTCAAACAGACTGTGCAATAGCACGATCAAAATCAGCGCGGCGAGGGTGCCACCCATCGTGCTTTGCAAGGCGACGCGTGCGCGCCACAACGAGGCCGCGAGCACCAACATCAACAGAAGTGCCAGTGGCAGACCCAGCTCTGCGGCCAGTTGCAATGGCAGATTGTGGGCGTGGTCAAACACGTCGGGCGCACGATGCGGCAAGGGTGTGAGCGTCCACGCGAAATTTAATTGTCCCCAGCCCACCCCAAGCCAAGGATGTTGGCTGATGATTTCAATGCTGTCGCGCCACAGTGCCAGTCGCTGCGATACTGCGGCTTGAGCGGTGCTGCGGGTAAAGCTACTCAGTGCAAGCCACGCCAGCGGCAGCGCCGCGAGCAGCAGCGCAAGCCAGCGGCGCGCGGGCCATGTGCGAACCCTATTCGTGCGCACCAGCAGCGCGATGGCGATCAAGGCCAGACTAATGACACCCGTGCGCGAGCCGGTGGCCAGCAGCGTCGCCAGAGGGGGGGCGCTGCACACACACCCGAGCAGCCAGCGTCGACGGTTCAGATAACCTGACGCCACCAGCCCCCACAGCATGAGCGTGGCAAGCTGGTTGGGTTGCCGAAGATTGCCGCTGGCTCGATCATGCGAGGTGGCTGGACGCGCAATCCACACATCATCTGTCCAGTTGGGAGCCACCGTTTGCAGCAAGCTGGCGAAGGCGTTAAAGACGGACGCAATCAAAATACCGATGAGCAGCGCGCTAAGCCAACGCTCCAGCCGCGCAGGGCTGGGCGCTAAAGTCGCCACCATCACACTTAACGCCAGTGCCAGTATCAGATTGGCAATGATCGGCGCGCCCACAAAATCCGGTGTGAGGCCAATCGCAACATGCGCCACCGCGCTCGCCAACAACAGCGCCCACAATACTGGCATCGATACCCACCACGCGCCGCGACCGATTGTGTTGCCTATACGCAACGTGGACGAAGCGGAGAGCGCCAGCAGCAGCAATACACCCGACCACAATGCGATCGACAGTGCTTGATTGAAAAACGCGGGAAGCGGGGATTGCTGATAAGCACACATCAATGGCAACGCGACAGCACAGCCTGTCAAAACGCGAAGCGGGTACTCACTTGGCAGATTTTCGGTTGAATAAATGTCGGTCGACCGATCAACTTTATTTAAAGACGGCCTATTTAATTGGGGATTAACCGTATTTATGCGCAAAGTCGATTTCCGTTAAAAATGCGAGTAACGCCCAATGAAATGGTGAAAAAAGGCGTAAAGTTGTTGAAATGGCACGATGGCATTTACGTCCATATACTGATTAGAAGATGTCTCTGAACAACGACACAAAAGGCTTGCAAAGACGGTGAGCGCTTGCTTACGACATTGGCTTTTATTTGCGGCGAACAGAGAGACGTGTCAAAATTTGACAAAGCTTTAGTTATTGGCAGGACAACTTGATTCTACGGACGTTTATCCGGGCGGTGCTAAGCGCGGCGGTCTTCGCCACCGCGTCGCTGGCGTTTGCTGCGCCGACGGGCTACTCGGTGCGCAGCGACGTCGACCAGAAGTTGTACCGCATTGATATGAACACCGGTGTCGCCACAGAATTAGGTGCCACCGGTTTCAGCAAAATAGAAGGCCTCGCGATCAACGCAGCGGGCGAAATTTACGGCGTCAATCCGCGTACCGCCCAGTTGGTTAAATGTTCGGCCACCACCGGCGCGTGCACCGCAGTGGGCCTGTTGCCCAACGTGTTTCCGAGCCCGACCAATGCCGGGCTCACGTTTTCGAGCACAGGCGTCCTCTATCTCGCGATCAACACCGTGGTTTACCGCGTCGACCCAGCCTCCGCCGGCACGGCAGCGCTAAACAGCGCGGGGCCTGCGTTGTCAGGGCTGGCGGGGGTAGCTCCGAGCGCCACGTGCGCCTCGGGTGTTTACGGCCTCGGCGGCAACACCGATCAAGGCAAGTTCTATTGCATAAATACCACCAACGGTGCCGCCACATTGTTGGGCACGTTGTCAGGCGTGTCATCGCTTGACTCCGGGCTCGACGGGGATGTCACCACCGGCGTGGTGTGGGGCGTGTCGAACGATACCCCTGGGCGGGTGTTTGCCGTGAATCCCGATACTCTGGCGGTATCGAACCAAAACTCGGTCACTCTGGCGGGCACCCCAATCGGTGGCTTCGAAAGTCTCGCGGTAGCTCGATCAGTGGCGCCACCAACAGGCGGGGGCGGCACCAACGTCGAGCCGGTGCCTGCGCTGTCAGTTCAAAGCATGGCCGCACTGTCGTTGTTGTTGATAATATTCGCCGCAATGCAGCAACGACGCGCAGGGTCAATGCCACTGCGCGCAATGCTCGCTCAAACGCTCAGGTCACGCCGCAAATAGCTCGTCCAGCGCCGCACCCGGATCGGCTGCGCGCATAAAGGCTTCTCCAACCAGATAAGCGTGTACGTCATGCTCGCGCAGGTGAGCCACATCAGCCGTCGAAAGAATGCCGCTTTCGGTGATTACACGCCTGTCTGCGGGCACCATCTTCAGCAGGTTTGTGGTCGTCGAAAGCGACACGTTGAACGTGCGTAGATCGCGGTTGTTGATGCCGATTAGCGAGGTCTTCAACCTGAGCGCCGCATCGAGCTCTTTGGCATCGTGTGACTCTACTAGCACCGCCATTCCGAGCTCATGTGCCAACGCTTCAAGCGCCTGCATCTGATGCCATTCCAGCGCGCCGACGATCAGCAGAATGCAATCCGCACCCATCGCACGTGCTTCGTAGACTTGATACGCGTCAACAATGAAATCCTTGCGGATGACGGGTAGGTTGCAGGCCGCGCGGGCAAGCCTTAAGTATTCAACGGAGCCTTGGAAGTACGGCACATCGGTAAGCACCGACAGGCAAGCTGCGCCGCCCGATTCGTAGCTCTTAGCGATTTCGGCGGGCGCGAAGTTTTCACGCAGAATGCCTTTGCTGGGACTGGCTTTTTTCACCTCCGCGATGACGGCACTTTTGCCTGCCGCAATCTTTGCTTCAATCGCTGCAGCAAAGTCACGAATATCACCCTGCGATTCTGCCTCAGCACGAATGGCTGACAACGGCTTCGCGCGCATCAGCGCAGCGATTTCGTCGTGCTTAGTGGCGATGATTTTGTTAAGGATGTCGCTCATAACTTCTCAGTCCAGTCCCGCAAAATCTGTACGGTGTGCACCTGAGTGCGCACCAAAGCGTACCGAAGCAACGCAGTAGTTCAGCGTCCCGGTTGGTGCGCATTTTGATGCACACGCTACTTCCATGTTATTCACCCGCCACAAACGGCTTCGTCCTAAACGACTGGGTAAACGCGGCGAATTCGTCCACCTTTTTGCGCGCCGCCCCGCTAGCAATCGTCGCACGTGCAAGCTCAATGCCGTCACGTAAAGTAGGCGACATATTCGCCGTATACAGCGCTGCACCGGCATTCAACATCACCACGTTCGACGCCGCTGCATGACTGCCATCCAGCGCCGCCAATAGCATTGCTTTCGACGCCTCCGGCGTGTCCACTTTCAGGTTGCGCGTGGCGCTCATCGTGAAGCCAAAGTCCTCAGGATGAATTTCGTATTCGGTGATCTTGCCGTCTTTCAATTCTCCAACCAGCGTACCCGCGCCGAGGGAAATCTCGTCGAGCGAATCGCGACCATGCACCACCATCACGTGCTCCGCGCCGAGCCGCTGCATCACTCGCACCTGAATGCCCACGAGATCGGCATGAAACACACCCATCATGGTGTTCGGCGCACTAGCCGGATTGGTGAGTGGGCCGAGAATGTTGAAGATGGTTTTTACGCCCAGTTCTCGGCGAATTGGCGCAACCGCCTTCATCGCCAGATGATGGTTTGGCGCAAACATGAAGCCAATGCCCGTCGCCTGAATGCACTGTGCGATCTGCGTAGAAATCAGCATGATATTGACGCCCAGCGCCTCCAGCACGTCCGCCGCGCCGCTCTTTGACGACACGCCGCGATTGCCGTGTTTCGCGACCTTCGCACCCGCTGCGGCTACGACAAACATCGACGCGGTGGAGATATTGAAGGTGTGCGACAAATCTCCGCCAGTGCCGACGATATCAACCAGATTCGGTTCGTTTTCGACCGGAACCTTGGTGGACAGCTCACGCATGACTTTCGCCGCCGCAGCGATCTCGCCGATGGTTTCCTTCTTGACGCGCAGACCGATGAGAAAGGCGGCAGTCTGAGCTGGGCTGAACTCACCGTTCATGAGCTTTCGCATCAGCGAGAGCATTTCATCTTCAAAAATTTCGCGGTGATCGACGGTGCGCTGGATGGCTTCTGAAATGGAAATGGGCATGATGGCGACCTACAGATTCAGGAAATTTTTCAACAGATCATGACCATGCTCGGTGATGATCGACTCAGGGTGAAACTGCACGCCCCAGACCGGCAGCGTCTTGTGACGCACGCCCATGATTTCGCCATCATCGCTCTCGGCGGTGATGGACAATTCTTTCGGCAACGTTACCCGATCAATCACCAGCGAGTGATAGCGCACTACGGTGAACGGCGTCGGAATTTCTGCAAAGCAATCCTGCCGGTTGTGCGTGACAGTGGACGTTTTGCCATGCATAACTCGCTTCGCTCGAACGATATTGCCGCCGAATGCCGCACCAATACTTTGATGCCCCAAGCAGACGCCAAGTATCGGCAGCTTGCCCGCAAGCTCCTTGATCAGCGGCACTGAAATGCCCGCCTCATTGGGCGTACACGGCCCCGGTGAGACGACGATGCGCTCCGGCCTCAAGGCCTTGATGCCTTCGAGATCAATCGCGTCGTTGCGAATGACCTCAACGTCCTGCCCCAACTCCCCGAAATACTGCGCGAGGTTGTAGGTGAAGCTGTCGTAGTTGTCGATGAGCAGCATCATGTGGTGGCCCCGCCGTTACAGTTCCCCTCCCCCCGAGGGGGAGGCGGCGACATGCTGGTCGCCCTTGGCTCCGGGGGAGAGGGAGGTGGCATTGCTGGCAGGTTGATATGACCGTCGGCGTCATGCAAAGTCCCTCTCCCCAACCCTCCCCACCGGGGGGAGGGAGCAGTACAGCGGCTCATGGTTGCGTCCCCTGAAAAAATTCCTTCACCGCAGCCACGAACGCATCCAAATCCGCGCGCAACACATCCAAATGCGTCACCAACCGTGCCGCATAAACGCCCTGCATCAGCATGCCGCGCGTTTTCAAAAACGCCTCAAGCTTTGCTGCATGCGCTTCGGGAATATTCAAAAACACCACGTTGGTGGCCTGCGCCAGCACCGTGATTTCCTCGACCTCGCGCAACCCCGCTGCAAGGTGCGCCGCGTTCTCGTGGTCGTCATGCAGGCGCTCAACATTGTTTTCCAGCGCGTAAATGCACGCTGCTGCGATGTAGCCCGCCTGCCGCATGCCGCCGCCGAGCATCTTTCTCCAGCGATGCGCACGTTCGATGAAAGCACGTTCACCAACGAGCACCGCACCCACCGGCGCACCGAGACCTTTGGAAATGCACAGCGAGGCCGAATCAAATGGCACAAGTATTTCGGCAATCGTTGTCTCGCTGGCGACCGCCGCGTTGAATGCGCGGGCACCGTCAAGATGCACGTTCAAGCCTTTGTCGCGTGCCAGCTCGGCGGCCTCTTGAACATAGCGCTGCGGCAGCACACGGCCACCCCAGGTGTTCTCCAGCGCCAGCAATCGGGTGCGTGCGAAATGCGTGCCGAGGCCTGGCCCGAATGGTTTGATGGCCGCAGCAATTTTCGCCAACGGCATGGTGCCATCGGCTTCCTGCTCAATCGGTTGTGGCTGAATGCTGCCGAGCACCGCCGCGCCGCCGCCTTCCCAGCGATAGGTGTGCGCCATCTGGCCTACGATGTACTCATCGCCGCGCTCGCAGTGCGACATCAGACCAGCCAGATTACTTTGCGTGCCGGAGGGGAAGAACAGCGCAGCCTCTTTTTGCGTCGTCTCCGCCATCATCGCTTGCAAACGATTGACGGTCGGGTCGTCGCCCCACACGTCGTCGCCAACGGGGGCTGCGCTCATCGCTTTGATCATGCCCGCAGTCGGGCGGGTGACGGTGTCACTGCGTAGGTCGATGATTTTGGTCATGCGTTCGCTCCGAGCATACTGTTCCCCGCTCCCTCGGGGACAGGGGCTAGGGGTGAGGGTGCGGAGGTATGAACCAAGTTTGGAGCAGCCCGAGATGCCCTCACCCCAACCCTCTCCCCGAGGGAGAGGGGGCAGACACCTCCGCTCACGTCAACACCTCATCCAAACCCTTTTGCACCATCTCCGCTGCACGCAATACCGAGCGCGCTTTTTGCAGCGTTTCTTCCCATTCTTTTTTGGGCTCGGAATCATGAACAATGCCAGCACCGGCTTGCGCATACAGCTTGCCGTTTTGAATCACCGCTGTGCGAATGGCGATACACATATCCATGTCGCCCTGATAGCTCATGTAACCGACCGCCCCGCCGTAAATGTTGCGCTTGACCGGCTCCACTTCGTGAATGATTTCCAGCGCGCGAATCTTTGGCGCGCCGGACAACGTGCCTGCCGGGAACGTTGCGCGCAGCACGTCAATGTTGTTGGTGCCGGGTTTGAGAATGCCTTCGACGTTGCTCACGATGTGCATTACGTGCGAGTAGCGCTCAATGATCATTTTGTCCTTGACCACTACCGAGCCAATCTTCGCAATGCGGCCCACGTCATTTCGCCCCAAATCAATGAGCATCACGTGCTCGGCAACTTCCTTCTCGTCGGCCAACAGTTCAGCCGCAAGCGCATCATCTTCTTCTCGCGTCATGCCGCGTTTGCGCGTGCCCGCAATCGGGCGTACGGTGACAGACTCGCCTTCCTTGCGAACGAGAATTTCCGGCGACGCACCCACGACGTGAAAGTCGCCGAAGTTATAGAAGAACATATACGGCGACGGGTTCAGCGTGCGCAGCGCGCGGTACAGCGAAATCGGCGGCTCGGGGAAGTCCATCACCATGCGCTGCGACGGCACCACCTGCATGCAGTCACCCGCCGCGATGTAATCCTTGCAGACTTGCACCGCGCCCATGTACGCCGCTTCGCCCATTTGGGACTCTGCTTGCACCACAGTCGTCGCGTGTTGCAGCGGCAACTTGGCTGGCTCGCGCAGCTTGGCGCGCAGCTCGGCGAGGCGTTCGTTGGCGCGCTGAAACGCGTCAGGCTTCGACGGATCGGCATAAACAATCAGCGATATCGTGCCAGACAAACTATCCACCACCGCCAGCTCTTCGGTGAGCAGCAACAAAATGTCTGGCACGCCAAGCTGATCGACGTTCGGCTTCTCGACGTAGCGCTTGCCAACGCGCGGCTCAATGTAGCCCACCGTCTCGAATCCAAAGTAACCGGTCAAACCACCGCAAAAGCGCGGTAAACCGGGAATGGTCGCCACTTTGAACTGCGCCTGATAGGCAGCGATGTAATCGAGCGGGTCAGCCACCGTCTGCTTGTTGGGCCCGAGCGGCGTGATGTGCGTCACCTCATGGCCACGCACTTCGATGCGGGTGCGGGTACGCAGCCCGATGAAACTGTAGCGGCCAAAACGTTCGCCACCGACTACGGATTCCAGCAGAAAGGTGTAGCGATCATTGGCCAGTTTGAGATAAATCGACAGCGGTGTGTCGAGGTCGGCGAGCGTCTGCTCAACCAGCGGGATGCGGGTGAAGCCTTGTTGAGCAAGCTTCAGAAATTCTTGTTCGTTCATGATGCAACATGTCCAGAAAAGTCAGCGAAAGGGTTCTTGGATGCGGCGCTCCAGCGAGGAGTGCATGCGCCCGCAACTGGCGCCAAAGGGCTAGATTGAATGGCTAACGCCACCAACCTCCAGAGCTTTGCCACCAAGAACGTACTGACAGGAACATGTTGTGCTTTTTTGGCCCGATTCAGGAATCGAGCAGAGCGGGAATATCCGTAAATGTACTCACGATTGCGTTTGCGCGCAAATCGACGAGACTTTCGCCCTCACTGTAGCCATAGGTCAGCAGCACCACCGGCGAGCCCGCCGCCTGCGCCGCCCGGCTGTCATTGCCGGAGTCGCCCAGCATCAACATCTCGCGCGGATGCACGCCGTGCCGCCCGGCCGAATAAAACATCATGCCCGGATCGGGCTTGCTGGTCGACAACGTGTCGCCACAAACGATGTGATGAAAATACGGCGTGAGCTTGAAATGATCGAGCAGCGCAACGCTGTAGCTTGTCCATTTATTGGTCACCACCGACATCGTCAGTCCGCGCGATTTGAACGCCTCCAGCCCCTCAATCACGCCCGGATAAATCGTTGTGTTGTCCGCCACGTGCTCCGCATACTGCCGTCGGTACACGCTCAGCGCGCGATTAAGCTCGCCGTCCGAAGGCTCGCGATTTAGCACGTAGCGCAGCGATCTTCCGACATGCGCCATCAGGCCTTTGCCGACAAATGTTTTCATCAGATCAAGCGGCAGCTCAGGCAATTCGAGCTCTCTCATCGTGAAGTTCACCGCTCCGCACAGGTCGGGAATGGTGTCGAGCAGGGTGCCGTCAAGGTCAATGGCGATGGCGCGAACGCGGAGAGCAGTCTTGGTCATGGCGATCATTTTGACTGATCGTCGAAATGTCTACGTATCGGTGTGAGCGACCGGCCATCGCTTGGTGCCAGCGACCCCAAATTGCTCCGCCGACGGCGACCGGTGGTAAGTCGCTTCAAAAGGTGATTGACTGTTGCGGTGGCCACATTTAGGATAGGCATGCATCGACTGTCGATGCCTACACAAGGGGAACAACAATGAACAACGTTTTTGATTCGTCCATTTGCTGGATACGCAGGGCGCTGGTGACGGCGGCGGTCACTGGTTGGGTCGTAAGTCAGGGCATCGCGCCTGCCGCCGCGCAGACGCCGTCGGCAGCGGCGTGCAATTTGCCGTCGCAAAAGGCGGGCACACCCGAACAGACTGCATGGCAGATATTCGTCGCCATCAATTGCGCGAGTGGCGGCAAGCTGACATGGGAAACATGGATCGAGCAGAACTGCTGGTACAACCCGGGCAGCTGCGACGCCGCTCCGGAAAAAAAACGCTTCACCCACGCCGTGAGTCTGCTGGCCACCAAAGGCCGGGCGCACACCGCAGCGCCCGCTACCGGATTGCCCGGATGTCAGGCGATGACGACTGCGACCACGCAAAACCTGCCACCGGGCTTGCTGCCTTTTATTCCGAAAAATCTCTCCGCTACGCCCGCGTTTTGCGAGGAAGTTTTCGTCAACGCGAGCGAGTCCGATTTCGTCAACTCACCGCCCGGGGCGCAGCCGGGAGTGAATTTGGCGACCCGAGCCGGGCAAGCCACCTACATCGCCGCCACCAACAAACCGCTGCAATTCCCCGGCGGTGCAGTCGAAGTCAAGGCGGACTGGGTCGCCGCGAGCTCACTGAACGCTGCGAGTTTTTTTGACTGTGACCAAAAAAAGCCGAACGGCATTTATGTACAAAAACTCGACGGCGTTTGTTACGCACTGGTTGGCATGCACATCACCTCCAAGCTTTACACGAACTGGCTGTGGGCGACGTTCGAGCCGCAGAGCAGCCTCACCAATCCCAATCGGTGCAACCCTGCGCTCTACTCAAGCTGCAACGATGCCTGGGGCTCAAGCCCGGCTCGCAGCGCCGGCAAGCCCACCGCTCTTACCAAAAACGTGACCAGCCTGATGGATCAGGCGGGGTTGGCGGCGGCATTCCGCAACTACCGTCTGGTGGGCGTGCAGACCGATTACAACCAGCCGCTTGCGTCGAAAGGTCTGCTCGGCAATTCATTCGTCGAGTTCAACGCGCAGGTCGCTCCGAAGCAGGCGTCCTGCATTACCTGCCATGCGTACGCCGCCATCAACGTCGCGCTGAACCCGCCGGGTGCGGGCTCTGGAGGCCCAATCGGCAGCGGCCCTGCCACCGGCAAGCCCAAGCTTCCGCCGGCCATTCCGGGTGCCAATTGGGTGCCGCTCGATTTCTCATGGATGCTGGGATTCATGCCGCCGGGGAAATGAGGCGACGTTCACGGGACGGACGTGGGTGATGCGCCGTGCAACATCGTCAATCGCGTCTCGTGAGGACCGAATTCGCAAGTGCCCCATCGCACCAAAAATAAAAAAGCCGCAGGGCGATTTGCCGCTGCGGCTTGAAGGAGAAGCGACGAGTACGGCTAGATCATGTGCATCATGGTGCACATCCCGTACAAGGGCGCAGGCCCGGTGCTCACCGACCTGATCGGTGGCCAGGTGCAGGTGTTCTTCGACAACCTGCCATCGTCGGCCGGGCACATCAAGGGCGGCAGCATCCGTGCGTTGGCCGTCACCTCCGCCGCGCGTGAACCGTCGTTCCCCGATCTACCCACGGTCGCCACCACGGTGCCCGGCTACGAAGCCACCGCGTGGTTCGGCGTCGGCCTGCCCAAGGGCACCCCGCGCTAAGCCATCGACAGGATGAACGCCGCCGTCAACCGCGCGCTGGCCGACCCGAAAATGCGCGCCCGCCTCGCAGATTTAGGCGGCGCACCGATCCCCGGCACGCCCGAAGATTTCGGCAAAGTGATCGTCGCCGAGACCGAGAAGTGGGCAAAGGTGGTTGCGTCGTCGGGGGCGACGGTGGATTGATGCGCTAACGCAAGTGTCAGGTGAGGTGCTGGATCGCCTGCTTGCCGTGGCTCCCGCTATTGAAGCCGCCAATGCGGCAATGGGGACGCAACCGTTGAATGAGGCAGAGATCAAGGCTGAAGCGCGGGCCGTTCGCAGCAAAGGATCAGCGAGAGCACACACACACACGCTGATACGTTTGCCGGACACCAATGCAGTTGCCGCTGCACGCGAGCGGCCACGTTCTGAGGGTGCGCGCGTGCAAAATTCAACCGGGCCACTGCTGCGCCCCATGCAGTACGCGCGCAATCTCGACGTGATCACCACGAACGCGATACACCACGACATAGGGCAAGGGTGCCGCCACGAGCTCACGGGTGCCGCTCACGCGACCACGTTTGCCCATGTCCGGGAATAGTTTGAGCATCTGAACCTTGGCCTCGATGGTGTTGACTGCATCGAGCGCCGCCTGCGGCTTGTCCAACGCGATGTAATCCTCAATCGCATCCAGGTCGTGTTCCGCAATGTGCGCCCAAGAGATGACACGCTGCACAGCCATCGCGCTAGGTCTTGGCGTTGACGCGCTTGGTCAACGTTGCGCGCCGCTTGGCGCGATGCGTCGCATGCTGTGCCTCAGTCAACACGTGGCCTGCGTCCAGCTCGGCCACGCCGAGCTTCACTTGCTCACGAAACCACGCGTCATGCGCTGCGGCCTGGTGGACGCGTTTCATCGTGGCCGAGCTGTCCGGTCGGGCGCGGGTGGCCTTCATCGCCTGCGCATCGAAATTGGCCGCGTCCACGTCGAACCGGGGAATGCCCAAGTTTTTGAGGTAATCCATCACGGTGTCGAGCTTACGAAAGGTGCGTACGCCACCGCGTCGCGCGGCCAATGGCCGCTCGATCATGCCGTAGCGAACCACAACGCCCCAGCCAGCCGATTGACCGACGACGGAAGCGGCGTGCACGACACCGGCCTCAACGAGCTTTGAGAGGGTAGTGTGGTCTATGGTTTGCAGCGTTGCCACGGTTACACCTTTTGTGAGGCCGATGAAGAGATAATGAACCATCCAATTATCTACTATTTGGTAACCTTGAAACACTTAACGCGCACACCGCCTTTTCATAACCCCAGTTACCTTCACCGCTCGACCGACCGTCACATAGTGCACGTCGAATGGCTATCAGCTTTCGCCGTTACGCCCTTCTGCATGGGGGCTAGATAAGGTATTTGCCATTTGTTGAGTTTGAAACGAATGGACAGTTTGCCCATATCAAATGGGCTTCTTGCGGGAAAGCTGTTAAGCCGTTCGACGTAATTCAACCGGGCCCTTTAAATCCTTTAAATCAGGGCGAAAGGAGGGTGTGTCGTATATTTTTGAAAAGATCAATAATTAGCAATACTTAACAACCATTGTTAAAATATCGCGAACGTTCACCTTCCTGCCGGAGAACATGATGGCCATGCAGACCATGACAATTTCGCTCCCCAGTGACATGCGGGAGTACGTCGACAGCCGCACGCAAACCGGCGGCTTCGGCAACACCAGCGAATACGTGCGCGACCTGATTCGCCGCGAGCGTGATCGGCGAGCGCAACAAGCACTCGAAGAGCAACTCATCGCGAATTTGGCCTCGCCAAAGGTCAAGTGGACACCCGAAATCCGCGAGCGCCTGCTGGCAACGGTGGAAAGTCGCATCAGCAAACGCAAAGCTCGGTGAAGGAAATCATCTACCGTCAAGCGGCGCTTGACGAGTTTGCCGACCTCATCGAATTCATCGCGCAAGACAAACCAGAGACGCACGCCGCGTGTTGCAGGCAGTCGAACATTGCATCGATCACATCGCTGCGTTTCCGCTCAGCGGTGCGCTGGTCGAAGACCTCACTGTCACCGATCTCAACGGAATGCGACGCGCAATCGTGACGCCCTATCGCGCCTACGTCGTGTTCTATTTTGTGCACGAAACCAGCATTGAGATTGTCTCGCTGCGGCGCGCGGAGCAGAGCGAGATTTGGCGGGGCTGATTGAGCGAGCTAACCCGTGCCCAAGCGTCCAGCACGCGCCTTTGATCCATCAGATAATCACCCCGTTGATCCTGCGAAACTTATCTATGACTGCCTCTCAACGCCTATTGATCGAAAAGATTGCCGCCCTGCCGCCACAGCGACTGGCAGAGGTAGAGGACTTTGTCGATTTCCTGCGTGCACGCGACGAGGCGCATGAGCTCAAGCACGATTCGCGTCTGACCACAGAGGCCGCGCGCCCGCGCGAGCCCGCATTCGCTCGCGTGTGGGATAACGACGAAGACGCGGCTTATGATCGGCTGTAGTCGTTCAAGATTTTGGCAACGCTGACAGCGCTAAGCACGGCAGCGATGAGCACGTTTTTGAGTTTTGGCGATGTCTTGCTGATGCCGTTTCCGTTTACCGACCAGCAAGGCCAAGCAGCGGCCTGCGGGCGTCTTGCGGAAAATTTTTTAAGCCCTTCCGACGTAATTCAACCAAGCCCCCAAAATGCATCGCCTTAACTGCTTCGTTTCAACGGCGATGGCGAAGCGAGCGAGCTTGGCAGCGCTTGAGTGTTTCGCAAAAAAGTCAGCGCGCGCGCGGCACATGCGAGAAGTTTAGTCGTGGCGTCGGCGCGCGGTCGCATCTTGCGCATCGAGATCATTGCTGTTGCGGAGTTTTAACAGTGAAGATGGTCAATAATTCGACCTCGTCACTTTGATTCACCCGATGCAGAGCACTTGGCAACCTATGCCGCCATTTCCAGTCCACCCGCCATGCCCCGCGCGTCTGTAGTGCCCACCGTGCCCATCGAGCGGGTGACCGAACATATCTTGGTGATTCGCGGCGAGAAGGTGTTGCTCGACAGCGATCTGGCTGAGCTCTACGGCGTTGAAACCAAAGTGCTGGTGCAGGCGGTCAAGCGAAATCTGGATCGTTTTCCGGCTGACTTTATGTTTCAGCTGGATGCGTTGGAGTGGGCGGCTTTGAGGTCACAGTTTGTGACCTCAAAGGTGAGCAACCAGCAACCCACCGGACGCGGTGGCCGTCGCTATGCGCCCTATGCGTTCACCGAGCAGGGCGTGGCGATGCTGGCCTCAGTGCTGGGCAGTGCGCATGCCATTGCGGTAAACATCAGCATCGTGCGTGCGTTTGTGCGCTTGCGTGAGTTGTTGTCTTCAAACAAGGCGCTCGCAGTCAAACTCGCGGAACTGGAGCGAAAGCTTGAAACCCACGATCAGGCCATCGTGGGCATCCTCACGGCTATGCGCGAGCTGGCTAATCCGAGCCTGCCCGCAACGACGAAACGACCTATCGGGTTTGTCCATCACGAGGAGAAGAAACCCGAGAAACCCAAGGCTCGTGGCAAGACCAGCAGCAACGCTAGCAAATGATGAAGTTCATTCGCAGCTAAAGTAAAAATAACTATCAGCTTTAGCCGCTATGCCCCACTACACAGGGGCTGAGCGGGATTTTTTGCGTTTGTTGAGTTTCTAGCGAATCAGGCTTCTTGCCCATGTGAAACAAGGCTCTTGCGGGAAAGCTGTTAGTCAATTTGACTTAGCAGATGGTTCGTTTTTTTCGCCGTTGGCATTGGTCAATTCGCAAATAAAATTCCGCATTTCACTTTCTTGGAAAGCTCGAAACTTGGCATCCTTCAATCGAATGTCAACATCGCTCAGAAAGTGATAGACAAATTCCGGATCGAAGTTGTCTGGCGCTTCGTGTTGCATTGCGCGCTCAATCGCAGACCGGTGTCGTGCTGACCATGCGCCCAATGCCTGAGAAGTCGCGGGAACATCATTCAGTGCGTCGCGCAGAAGCTGGGCGAACTCGCTTCGCCATTCAGTTGCCGCTTTCACTAACGCGTCCAGCCAAACCATTTGGGATCAAAGATAGGAATGTGAGCCGCCTCCCCACGTCCCAGTGGCCCAAAATTGATATGCAACACAGGCGTATTTGTCGGGTCGCCTTTCATTGGATGGAGATCTAGCCGTACTCCCCACTCACTATTCTTCCAACGCACGCCAAAAATTCTGCCGTTGGCGTGAGCCAGACCGGCCCCCGGCCCGTCAAACGATAGATTGTCCCAAGTTCTTCGCGCACCAGCTATCAGACCGGCCGCTTCCAACTCTGCACCATATGCGGTGCGCAAAACTGCACGTGTGGTCGCAAACGCCGCGAGCCCACCGCCTAACAGATACTCAGGATGCACGCCCTCCAGCGCTGGGTCATAGATGAAGTGTCCGGTGTAGCCGTTGCTCACGCCGTTGTAGCCATTGCCCGCAGCGGCATCGTTCTTGTTGTAGCCACACATTCCATGCCCGCACTCGTTAAAGAGATAACCAAACGCTCCAGTCATCGCGCCGTTCTCGAATCGCGCACCTCCGAGCTTGGCGGCAATCCCGCCGATCACGGCTCGGAACGCAACCTGTCCGGGCAAACCGCCGCCTATGTGCTTACCAAAG
>JANNYE010000156.1:0-25823 GCA_031409935.1 Burkholderiales bacterium
GGTTGACCTGGAAAATTCGGGTGCGCAAAGGTGCGTTCTTCGCAGACGACCCTGTTTTCAAAGGCAAGAAGCGTGAAGTGACGGCCGACGATCTCATCTATTCGTGGAAGCGCATGCTCGACCCGAAGATGGCCTCGCCCAACCTTTGGCACATCGATAACAAACTCATCGGTGCGAATGAACTGGTCGCCGAAGCCAAAAAGTCCGGCAAGTTCGACTACGACAAACCGATAGAGGGTTTGAAGGCGCTGGATCGCTATACCGTGCAGATGAAGCTGATGCAGCCGGACTACATCCTGACCGAACTGATGCAGCAGTACAACTGGTCGCCGGTCGCGCGTGAGGTGGTCGACGCGTACCGCGATCCGGGCGGTCGAATCATGACCAATGCGGTCGGTGCCGGCCCCTACATGATCAAGGAATGGATCAAGGGTAACAAGCTGCTACTCACCAAAAACCCCAATTACTCGCGCAAGTATCCCTCGACCGAAGGCGAAACCGCCGAGGACAAAGCGATCATCGCGAAGTATCAGGGCAAAGAAATGCCGCTGGTGGGCAACGTGCAAGTGAGCATCATCGAGGAGGCAAATCCACGCTTGCTCACGTTCAAAGCGGGCGGCCTTGACTACGAATTTGTAGGGCAGGATTTGATTGGCAACGTGGTGGTCAACGGCAAACTCGCCGCAGAGTATGCCGCCAAAGGCGTGACGCATCAGCGAGCGCTCGAACCGGCGCTGTCGTTTGATTACTTCAATATGGAAGACCCCGTGGTCGGTGGGTACACCAACGAGAAAATTGCGCTGCGCCGCGCCATCATCATGTCGTATCCGATTGACGACTACGTGCGCATCGTGTTCCGCAATCAGGCGACACCGGCCAATCAGATCTTGCCTCCAACCCAAACCGGGCATATTGCGAACAAACCGAACCTGAATAGCAACGACGTGCCGTTGGCGAAGGCGCTGCTGGATCATTTTGGCTACAAGGATCGCGATGGCGACGGCTATCGGGAGCTGCCCGACGGCAAGCCACTGGTCATTACCCGGTCATCGTCGCCGCGCGCGATTGATCGGGAGACCGATGAACTGTGGAAAAAGGCGCTCGACTCGATCGGCATCAAGATCGCTTACAACACGCAAAAATGGCCTGACCTGCTCAAACAGGGACGTGCCGGACAACTGCAATTGTGGGGTCTGGGCTGGAATTCGTCAGGCACCGACGGCAATTCATTTCTGCAACTGCACTACAGCAAAAGCATTGGGCAATCGAATTTCGCCCGCATGAATCTCAAACAGTACGACGAAATTTACGAGAAGGCGCAGACGCTGCCGCTCGGGCCAGAACGGTGGGCGCTGTACAAAACGATGAACGAAATCGTCACCGTCTACTCAGTCTGGCAACCCGGCGTTTTTCGCTACCAGAACGTAGTCATGCAACCGTGGCTCCTGAACTACAAACGCATCCCGTATCGTCAGCATTTTTGGCATCTGATGGACATTGACGAGACGAAGCGACCGAAGGGTTAGCGGCGTATTAGCTTTTTGCTGAAACACCCATTTAACGTGGGCTTAGGTAGCCAATTCATCTTAAGTCGACAAGTAGCGTTTTATGGCGCTATGCCCTATTGAAATTGGGCTTTCGGCTAAAAGCTGATCCGTGTATAGGGTGCGCTATACGCACCAACCGTGGCCCAACAACCACTGCAGCCACCTGCTGAAACCAGCGAAAGTTTGATGGTGCGCGGAGCGCACCCTATAGTCAGGGCTCCAGCTCTCGTAGCTCGCGTAAGGTGGGCGCCCCGTGCCCACCACACACTTGCGAACACACCGTTTCTGGAATTGCCCGTCCCGGTGGGCACGGGGTGCCCACCCTACAGACCGCAAGCCGCGAAAGCGAAGCCACTACCGTGGCAACGAGTTAACTTCCTTCTCCCAACGCTCCAGAATGCGTTTGCGCTCTGATGATGCGCCGTATTTTTTGAAGTCGTAATTGATCAGTTTCACTCCGTCCATGGTCGGGATTTTGGCGTCTTGCTTGAACGTTTTGTTAGCTGGATTTTGCAGCGAATTGGCCTTCGCGCCAATGCCCTGACCGACCGGGCTCATGAGCCAGTCGTAGTACTTTTTGGCCAGCTCGCCGTTGCGTCCGCCCTTGATCAACGCGATGCCGCCGAGTTCATACGCGGTGCCTTCGCACGGAGCGATGGACTTGACCGATTTGAATCCGGCGTTGCGCTCTTCGTCAAAACCGAACAGGAACGAGATGCCAATGCCCGCTTCACCGCGCGCGACGTTTTTGGCCTGCGCTTGCGAGCTTTTGGTGTAGCTGGTGATGTTCTTGTGCAGCTTCTTCATGTACTCAAACGCGGCGTCTTCGCCCATCAACTGGATGAGGCCTGCAACGATGGTGTACGCGCCACCGGATGAACCGGGGTTCGCCATTTCGATCTCGCCCTTGTACTTCGGGTCGGTCAAATCGGCCCAGCATTTCGGTGCGGGCAGCTTCTTTTTGGTCAGGACGTCTTCGTTCCAGCCGAGGCCAATGGCGCTGGTGTAGAACGCGCCAACGGTGTTGCCGCTCATGTCGTACTGGCGCACGCTCCAGTCATACAAATCCTTGGTGTAGGCAGGACGGTAGACGTCGAGCAATTTCTCTTCGGCCGCAGCGAGGAACGGGTCACCCGTGCCGCCCCACCAGATGTCGGTTTTTGGGTTTGCTGACTCCGCTTTCAGACGCGCCAACGCTTCGCCGGTGCCTAGGTGCGTTTGCACGACTTTGATGCCAGTGGACTTGGTGAACTCGGTGGCAGCCAGTTCGCACCACGATTGGTTGGTGGAGCAGTACGCGTTGACTTGTTGCGCGTAGCTGGGGGCGGCGCTCAAGGCAAGGCTTGCTAGTGCGGCGGAGAGGAGGTGTTTTTTCATAGAACCACTTTATAAAAGATTGTTATGTTGAGCAAAGCGACACATCTGTTTGCGACCACAACGGTCAAACGTAGCCGAGACTAATTGCCACCTGATCCTTCGCTGTGCTCAGGATGACAATGCATTGGGTACTAGCGCGCCGCATTCTTCACGTCACGGTCCCATTTTTCAATGAGCCGTTTGCGCTCTGCGCTTGATCCGTACTTAACAAAATCGTAGCCGATCAGCTTCGCTTTTTCCAGCGCTTTAACCCTATCTGGTGCGTAGGCTGCGCGATTGGACGGAATGGCGGTCACTTTGGTCTGGTCGCGAATCGTTTGCGCGTCGGTCGTTAACGCCCAGTCGTAGAATTTTTTTGCCGCATCGAGATTACGTGCACCTTTGACAATGCTCATCGCGCCGACGCTGTAGCCGGTGCCTTCGCACGGCAACACGACTTCAATCGGCGCGTTGACATACTGCTCCGGGATGAATTCATCGAGAAACGTGATGCCCACCATTGATTCACCGCGCGCGACGCTTTGCCGTTGCGCCGTGCCGCTGGTGGTGTAGCGATTGACGTTCTTATTGAGCGCGCGCAAGTAGTCAAACGCCTTGTCTTCGCCCATGAGTTGCACCAGCGTGGCTAGGATGGTGTATCCGGTGCCGCTGGTGGTGGGGTTGGACGTTTCAACGTCACTTTTGAACTCAGGCTTCAGCAAATCGCTCCAGCAGGCGGGCGCGGTGAGGTTCTTTTTTGCCAGTAAATCGCGGTTGTAACCAAAGCCCAACGTAATGCGATAAACGCCCGCGACCTGATTGGCACTCTTGGTAAGCAAATCCGCCGACCACGGATACTGGTCTTTCATGTTGGCGCTGATGTAGGCCTGTAAAAGCCCTTCGCTCGCCGCCTGCAAATGCGGGTCGTGGGTGCCGCCGTACCAAAGGTCCGCCTTCGGGTTCGCGCTCTCGGCCTTGAGCTGCGCGAAAACTTCGCCCGTGGCTTTGCGTGACAAGTTCACCTTGATACCGGTCTGTACCGAGAACTCGCGCGCCTTGCTCTCGCACCAATCGGCGTCGGTGGAGCACAGGATGTTGAGCTGCGCGTGAGCGCTGGTACAGAGCAACAGGAAAGTGGCGGCGAACAGGCGTTTCAATAGGGCTCCGGGATGGCGATGGCGGGTGGCGCTGAGCATAACGCGGCGGTGTTTGCGGGCGATGACAGGGTGCCACCCTACAAAAAGACGCGGGCAAGGTTTGTGGGAGCGGGCGTGGGCCCGCATGGGGGGTTATAGCGGCCCAAGCCGCGCCGAAAAAAAAAAACAAAAAAAAACCCGGGGGGATTGTTGGGGGGGGGGGGCTTGGGCCGGTTGGGGTTGTTGTCCGCCCCCACCCCCGCTCCTACAAATCAATCCAAAACAACGCTCCCAAGCGGTGTGCGCAACATCGCCACCAGATTCGGCGCGGTGCTCTGCCCAACTTGAACCGGCGTATCCACAAAATGCAGCGCTTCGAGCATGCCCGCCAACCGTTCGGACTCAGGCGCGCCGAGCATCAACGCGGTTAACGACACGCCGCTTTCGGGCAATCGATCACAAGGATGAGCCGCGCAATCCCACTGAATCAAATGCGGCAACGTGCCACCTGCGATACGCGCGCCGTCAGGCGTAAATGCGAACCGCCAGCGGAAGTCTGCGCGCGACGCAGGTCGCACTACATTTGCGGAGTAGTCCTTGGTTTGCGCCAGTTGCTCAATGGCGTCTGACGCACCCACGCAGCGCGCCGTCCAGGCAATCAGCCGCGGACCGTGCGCGATGTGTTCACGAACCTCCGCAGTATCGAGGCCAAACCAGCGCGGGAAGTGCGGCGCTACTGGGTTGGCGTCGGGATCAATCGCAATGATTTCGAGGTAGCGCTTGCCGTCGAGTTTCAGCAGCGTGTTGTGTGTCGCAAGACCGTCGTGCTTGCCGCTGCCGACCGCTTCGACGCCAAGCGTTTCGCGCGCCCAAGCGCGGCCTTCATCGAGCGTTCGCGCTGCGATTACGATGTGGTCAAGTTCGGTCGAAATCGTGTTCATAACGTCTCTGAATCCAGCCAAATCGTCACCGGGCCGTCGTTAACAAGCGAGACTTTCATGTCCGCTCCAAACACACCAGTGGATACTGGTTTGCCGAGCAGCGCCGCGAGCTTCGAGACGAATCGGTCGAATGCCGGGGACGCTTGTTCGGGTCGCGCAGCGGCGGTGTAGCTCGGGCGATTTCCGCCTTTGGCGTCTGCGTAAAGCGTGAACTGGCTGACCGCAAGAATGCCTCCGCCGACATCAATCACACTGCGATTCATCAACCCTTTTTCATCGCTAAAAATGCGCAACTTGACAACTTTGTCAGCCATGCGATCAACGATTGCTTCGGTGTCGGTGTGTGTAACGCCAACTAGCAGCAGCAAACCCGAGTCAATCGCACCCGTGACCGCCCCCTCCACCACCACGCTCGCGGAGGTCACGCGTTGAATCAAAATTCTCATGCGGTAATTCTATGCACGGCTCGCAGCACATAGGGTGTGCCCGGCGCACCCATCGTGGGGATGGTGCGCAGAGCGCTCCCTATGCGCGTCGCAACCACCCGGTCAGTGAATATCGCTCGCGATTCGCAGGCAACACTTCATGCGGAAACCGATCACTGAGAAAACACACCATCGTGCCCGCTCGCGGTTGCACGCGCGTGACGACCGTTCCACTGTCATCGCCCGAGTAGAGCACCAGCTCACCACCCGCATCATCCAACCAGTCATCGTTAAGATAAATTACTAGCGACACCAGTCGCGCGTCATCATCACGAAAGCGATCCCGATGCGTTCGATAAAACGCGCCCGGCGCATAGCGGGCGAAGTGCAACTCCGCTTCTTGGGCACCAAGAAAGAGTGCCTCGTTCAGATGCATCCGCAATGCATTCACGGCGGCAACCGCATCGCGCTCACTCGCATCGTCCGGCGTGTCTGCCAGCCAGCGCGTGTCGTCACTGCGCAATTGGGCGTTTGCCTGCACGCCAACATTGTGACCGACACGCGCAGAATGCAGTTCATGCGTGTCTGCTAACCGTCGCGCTCGCTGCATCAAACGACCGGAAAGCTCAGCAGAGAATATCGATTCCCCCGCGTACCATCCCGTCGTTGCGAGGCTATTTGCGATACGTTCGGGGATGTTAGGCATAGCCTGATTCTAGAATCGAAGAACATTCAACACGCGGTTGCTGTGGGAGTGGTTCCACCGCGATTCTCAAGTTGCCGATGACGCCTATCGCGGTAGAACCGCTCCCACAGTCATAACGCAGTAACGTAGAAAGTGAACTCAATGCGCGTAGTCATCACAGGTGGAGCAGGCTTCCTCGGCAAACTGCTCGCCGCAAAGATTCTCGAGCGTGGCGCGCTTACCGACACGAGAGGACAACTGCGCGAAGTCAGCGAACTGGTACTCGTCGACATGGCCGCTGCGCAGAGCGAGCCGTGGATTGCCGACAAACGCGTGTCACAAGTGATTGGCGACGTTGCTGATCGCAACGTGTTGGCGCAAGCCATGACCACCAACACCGGCAGCGTGTTTCATCTAGCAGCGGTGGTCAGCGGGCAGGCCGAAGCCGACTTCGACATTGGCATGCGAGTGAACGTGGATGCAACACGCACGCTGCTCGAACTGACGCGCGCGCTGCCTGCGCCACCTAAATTTGTTTTCACCAGTTCCATCGCGGTATTCGGTGGCGCGCTGCCTGCTTTGCTTCCCGATGATCAGATTTTGACGCCTCAGGGTTCGTACGGCACACAAAAAGCGATGGGCGAATTGCTGGTGAGTGACATGTCGCGCAAGGGCATGATCGATGGCCGTTCGCTGCGTTTGCCAACGGTCACGGTGCGCCCCGGCAAACCGAACCAGGCGGCGTCAAGCTTTGCCAGCGGCATTATTCGTGAACCGCTGGCGGGCGTTGACGCCGTGTGTCCGGCGTCGCCTGACGCAAAAATGTGGGTGCAGTCGCCGCCGCGCGTGATCGAGAATCTGCTGATTGGCCATGAAGCGTCGGCTTCCACTTTGGTCAACACGCGCAGTATCAGCGTGCCAGGAATCACGGTATCGGTGCGTGACATGGTGGACAGTTTGCGGCGCGTTGCCGGAGACGCCGTGGCCGATCGCGTGACGTGGCAGCTTGATCCGACGATTGATCGATTGGTGTCATCCTGGCCACAGGCGTTTTCCGCCGAGCGCGGCAAGGCATTAGGCATGACGGTGGATGCGAGTTTTGACGATATGGTTCGCGCCTATATGAAATCAACAGCAGGGATGACAACATGAGCGATTGGGATTCGACGCAAGTCAAGGCCAAAGTATCGACCGAAGAATGGCAAACCCGCGTCGATCTCGCCGCCTGTTATCGCGCGGTAGCGATGATGGGTTGGGACGATCTGGTGTTCACCCACATCACGGCAAAAATTCCGGGCGTTGAGAATCAGTTTCTGATCAATCCGTACGGGTTGATGTTTGAGGAAATGACGGCCTCGTCGCTGGTCAAAATCGACCTTCAGGGCAACAAACTTGACGACAATCCACACCCCATCAATCCCGCCGGATTTGTGATTCACAGCGCGATTCATGCGGCGCGTGAAGACGCGAAGTGCGTGCTGCATGTGCATAGCCTGAACGGTGTTGCGGTGAGCGCGCAGAAGAACGGCGTGCTGCCGATTTCACAGCAATCCATCTTCGTGCTCGCGGGCCTCGCGTATCACGACTACGAAGGCGTAGCGCTGGTGGACGCAGAGAAACCGCGGCTGGTGGCAGACCTCGGCACGAAGAACTACCTCATGCTGCGCAATCATGGACTGCTGACCGTTGCGCCGACGATTCCTGACGCGTTTCAACTCATGTACACGTTCGAAGCGGCCTGCACGATTCAGGTTCGTGCGCAGGCGGGCGGTGGCGAGTTGACCTTGATCTCTCAGGCGATCATCGATGGTGCGCTGGAGCAAGCGCGTCAAGTGACGAAGGGGCTTGGCGGACGGCTGGCGTGGCCGGGATTGTTGCGACGGCTGAACCGGCGGCATCCGGGGTATGACCAGTAGCCGCATTCGCTTGCATTAGCATCGACACTAGTCAAGGAGGACAGGCACGGTGAGTGACACGATCAGCCGCACGGATTTGTTTACGGGCACGATGCCGGTTGCTGAGCGCCAGCGCTTTGACGTGGCCGCGCTTGAAGCGTATCTTCTCACGCGCATCGAGGGATTCACCGGCCCGATGACGGTTGAGCAGTTCAAGGGCGGGCAGTCCAATCCGACCTTCAAACTGGTCACGCCGATCCGCTCGTATGTACTGCGATCCAAACCGGGACCTGCGGCGAAATTACTGCCATCTGCGCACGCCATCGAGCGTGAGTTTCGCGTAATGCACGGTCTCGCGGGCAGCGATGTACCGGTCGCAAAAATGCACACGCTTTGCGAAGACGAAGCGGTCATCGGGCGCGCTTTCTACGTGATGGATTGCGTCGATGGTCGGGTGCTGTGGGATCCACAGTTGCCGGGTATGCAGCCCGCAGAGCGCGTGGCGATATTTGATGAATTGAATCGGGTGTTGTCTGCGCTGCACAAAGTGGATTTTGTGGCGGCGGGTTTGTCAGACTACGGTCGTCACGATGGCTATCTGGCGCGGCAAATTGTGCGCTGGGGCAAGCAGTATCGGGCGTCGGAGACGGAGTCCATTCCCGCGATGGATGCGCTGATCGAATGGTTGCCCGCGCACATTCCACCGGGCGAAGAAACCAGCATCGTTCACGGCGACTACCGTCTCGACAACGTGATTTTTCATCCAACTGAGCCGCGCATTTTGGCGGTGCTCGATTGGGAGTTGTCCACGCTCGGTCATCCGTTGGCGGACTTCGCGTATCACTGCATGACCTGGTATTTGCCACCGGGTGCGGGGCGCGGGCTGGGCGGCGTGGACATCACCGGCAGCGGCATTCCCTCGATCAAGGATTATGTGCGTCGCTATTGCGAACGCACCGGGCGCGCTGATGGTATCCCCAATTTTGAGTTCTACATGGCGTTCAACATGTTCCGCATGGCGGGCATTTTGCAAGGCATCATGAAGCGCGTGGTCGATGGCACCGCAGCAAGCGCACAGGCGGTGGCGATGGGTAAATCGACGCGACCCATTGCCGAGCAGGGTTGGGCGGTGGCAAAGGCGATCAAGGTTTTGTAGGAGCGGCCTTGGCCGCGATAATCATTCAAGTACCACCGCGCTAACTCAATTTTGATCGCGGCCAAGGCCGCTCCTACAGTCGGATAAAAAAAGGAAACGAAAATGGACTTCCAGCACAGCGACAAAGTCAAACACTATCAGGCGCAATTGCTCGCGTTCTTCGATCAGCACATCTATCCGAACGAGCATCGGTACATGGCTGACATCGAAGAAAATACCGCCGCCGGAAAGCGCTGGACGCCAACGCGCATCATCGAAGAACTGAAGCCGCTGGCGAAGAGCGCGGGACTGTGGAATTTGTTCTGTCCGCATGCCGAATATGGTGCCGGACTCAACAATCAGGAATACGCGCCGCTGGCCGAAATCATGGGCCGCGTGCCGTGGGCGTCCGAGGTGTTCAACTGTTCCGCACCCGACACTGGCAACATGGAAACGATCATCCAGTACGCCAGCGCCGAGAAGAAGGCCGAGTGGTTGCCGCGTCTGCTCGCGGGCGAAATTCGCTCCGCGTTTGCAATGACCGAACCGGCAGTCGCCTCATCGGATGCGACCAACATCGAAACCCGCATCGAACGCGATGGCGACGAATACGTGATCAATGGCCGCAAGTGGTGGATTTCCGGCGCGGGTGATCCGCGCTGTGCGATCTACATCGTGATGGGCAAGAGCGATCCATCGGCGCAACGCCATGAGCAGCAGTCAATGATCCTGGTGCCGTCGAACGCGCCCGGCGTAAAGGTCATTCGCCCGCTCACCGTGTTCGGCTACGACGACGCGCCGCACGGGCATTGCGAAATGACGTTCACCGATGTGCGCGTTCCCGCGGCGAACATGCTGCTCGGCGAAGGTCGCGGTTTTGAGATCGCGCAAGGCCGCCTCGGGCCGGGCCGCATTCATCATTGCATGCGTTTGATCGGCTTGTCAGAGCGCGCGCTGGAACTCATGTGCAAGCGCCTCACCACGCGCGTGGCGTTCGGCAAACCGGTGGCTGCACAAAGCGTGTGGCACGAGCGTATCGCTGAGGCACGCTGCATGATTGATCAGGCGCGTTTGCTCACGCTCAACGCCGCATGGATCATGGACGTGGCGGGCAACAAAGTCGCCAAACAAAACATCGCGATGATCAAAGTCGTCGCGCCGAATGTGGCCTGCCAGGTCATCGACTGGGCCATGCAGGCGCACGGCGGCGGCGGCATGAGCGACGACTTCCCGCTCGCCTACGCGTACACGGCCGCCCGCACGCTACGCTTCGCCGACGGCCCAGACGAGGTACATCGCGCAGCGATTGCGAAAACGGAACTGGGGAAATACGTTTCGCGGTAGGCTTCTAGTTCGCCCGTTTGCAATTACTGTCAATACGTACATAATTCACGCGTGCAGCTCCCCCTGCTGTAAGGAAAGGCGTGAACTGTGAGCATCAAAGACTGGCCCGCTGACGACCGCCCTCGTGAGAAATTGCTGGCGGGTGGCGCGAGTGTTTTGACGGATGCTGAACTGCTGGCGATTTTTCTGCGTGTCGGGGTGGTGGGCTTGAGCGCGGTGGGGCTGGCACGTGAGTTGTTGCAGCGTTTCGGCTCGATGGCTGGCGTGGTCGCTGCGTCCCGCGAGGAATTTTGCGCGGTGCACGGCATGGGCGAGGCGAAGTATGTGCAGTTGCAAGCCTCCGTGGAGCTTGCGCGACGGGCGCTAGCGAGCGCTATGGCTGAGCGACCGTTGCTTGATACGCCGGATATTGTTAAGGATTACTTGCGGCTATCGCTCGCGCACGAAAAGGTCGAGGTGTTCGTGGCGCTGTGGCTTGACGCGCAGCACAAGTTAATCGAGATGCAGGTGCTGTTTCGTGGCACCTTGTCGCAGACCAGCGTTTATCCACGCGAGGTCGTGCGGGCAGCGCTCGCCAAGAATGCTGCGTCGGTGATCCTCGCGCACAATCATCCGTCCGGCAGCACGAATCCCAGTCAAGCAGATCGATCACTGACACGAACACTAAAAGACGCGCTGGCGTTGATTGATGTGTCGGTGCTCGATCATTGCATCGTGGGGCGTGGCGAGGCGAATTCCACGGTGCGATCCATGGCAATGATGGGCGAAATGTAGCAAATCAGCTTTGCGCTGAAAGCCTTATTTAATGTGGGCAAGAAGCTATAAAACGTCAATTGTCGACTTGAGTCAAAACATCGATACACGCCCATATCAAATGGCGCTTTCACGCAAAAGCTACTGCGGAATTCCATCATTCGACAGCGCATCTGCCCGCTCATTGCCGGGATCGCCGGAATGACCTTTTACCCAGCGCCATTCGACGTGCTGCGCGGCTGCGAGCGCGTCCAGCGCCTGCCACAAATCCATGTTTTTCACCGGCTTTTTATCCGACGTGCGCCAGCCGTTTTTCTTCCAGCCGTGAATCCACGTCTCGATGCCCTGCATCACATATTTCGAGTCGGTGAACAGCCGCACGCGGGTCGGTCGTTTGAGCGCTCGCAGCGCCTCGATCGCCGCCGTCAATTCCATGCGATTGTTGGTCGTGGCCGCCTCGCCGCCACACAGCTCGCGACGATTCTCGCCCGCGATCATGAGCACACCCCAACCTCCGGGGCCAGGGTTGCCTTTGCACGCACCGTCGGTGTAGATCGTGACTTCGGGTTCGTGTACCTGTGTCATTGCGTTTACTTCATTTCCAGTTCGTGATTTTCTTGAGTTGGGTGTTCGCGATGCGTTCGCGTGGGCACGGCCACTGCCACTCGTTTGCGTCGAGGTGCACGCGCCCAATCCGGTTTCAGCAGACGTACACCCGCCACTCGCTTCACCGCATGCAAAAAGTACACACCGCCCGCAAATGGCCACCAGTGGTCGCCTGCGTATTCAAGCCGGTCAAGCCGTTGCAGCGTGGACTCGCTGTTCGCGGGCACGTTGTAGCAATCAAGCTGCGCGCCAACAATGTCAAATCCCAGCAGCGTGAGCCAATCTTTCGCGCGCGATAACGAGATAAATTCGCCCGCCCACGGCCCGCTGCGCTCACGGCCAAAATAGCGTTTGATGCCGTACAGAGAATACGGATTAAAGCCCGTCATCAGCAATCGCCCCTCAGGCCGCAACACGCGAAACACCTCGCGCAATACCTCATGCGGCAGCGCCTGAAATTCCAGCGTGTGCGGCAATACAATGACGTCAAACTGATTGTCAGAAAATGGCAGTTGATCGGGCTCAGCGAGCAGTGAGGCGTTGCTGTCCCAAGCCAGCGTGAACTTGTGCGTGACACGGCTGGTCTCAAGCAAAGGCATCGAAGCGCCGCCCATCTGCAACGCATAAAACCCAAACAGATCAGGCAACACGCGATCATAAATCGCCCGTTCGCGAGCAACAACATACTGCCCGAGTGGCGACACTAGCCACTCATCAAACGTATCGCTTTCAAGGTTGCCCAAATTGTTCAAAGTGTTGTTCAAATCACCCAGCGTTGTAAAGGATGCGCGCCATGTCGACTGATGTTTCTGCCACGCTAACGATCACGCCGATTCCGGCGTTTGCTGATAACTATATCTGGGCAATGGTGGCAGGTTCCAGATGTGTGGCCGTTGATCCGGGTGACGCAGCCCCCGTGTTCAAATTTCTTGCGCAGCGCAAGCTCACCTTAGACGCGATTCTCGTCACCCATCATCATGCTGATCACATAGGCGGTGTGGATGAATTAACCGCGCACTGGCCGGTGCCTGTGTATGGCCCGGCTGCCGAAAACATTGCCTGCGTGACCCACGCATTGCGCGAAGGTGACACCGTCGCGCTGCCTGAGTTCGTTGCCCAGCCGTTTCGCGTGATCGAGGTGCCCGGCCACACGCATGGCCACATTGCGTACGTCAGTGGCGACATTTTGTTTTGCGGCGACACGTTGTTCGCCGCTGGCTGCGGCCGGTTGTTTGAAGGCACTGCTGCCCAGCTGCTCAACTCGCTCACGCGTCTCGCTGCGTTAGACGGTAACACTCGCGTGTTCTGCACCCACGAATACACGCTGTCGAATTTGCGTTTTGCGATGGCTGTTGACACGGACAATTCTGAATTAGCCGAGCGTGTATTTGTCGAACAGGAGCGCCGCGCGCGCCACACTCCCACCCTGCCATCGAGCATCGCGCTTGAGCGTGCGACCAATCCGTTTCTGCGTTGCACCACGGCGAGCATCGTCGAGAAGGCTCGAAATTACGCGCAGACTCGCGCGCACTCGAACGACTCGGACGACTCGGACGCGTTCAATGAAGTCAATGTGTTTGCGCTGTTGCGGCAATGGAAAAACGAGTTCCGAGCCTAGGGAGACGCTGAACAAATCGCCGCGCGCATCGCATCCTTGATTTGGGCGAATCGCTTCGTCGAAAATGCTCGCAATAGCCCGCTATTGCTGCGCTTTTCGTCTCGCGCTTCATCCCAAATCAAGGCGCGCTACAACGCGTCGCTTTACTCAGCGTCTCCCTAGTGTTTTGAAGTCAGCAGAGATTGACCTTGGCAGCTCAAGCAAGTAGAATCGCGCGAGATTTTGTCTCGCACCTAACAGCCTGTCGGACTTGAAACATCGTAGCGGATTTTCGCCACGATGTTTCAAGTCGGACAGGCACCTAGGTTCGCATAAAACCCATACTTTTTAGGAGAAGGCGTGCATCGCTTCGCAGCCAGCTTACTAACACGCTCAATCGGGCGCTCATTCATCGGCGCGCATCAAATCGATGTCGCCCCCGGCTCGCCACGGTCTAGATGTGGTTCGCTTTTAGCGGCGATCTTACTTTCCGTCACCGCAGCACAGGCCTTCTCGCAGTCAGTCGTTGATCTGAGCTCAAACAACGGCTCTGCGGTAAGCGGCGCGTCGATCACAACATCGCGCACGCCACCCCAGATGGCCGCGGCGCCGCTGGCCGCAACAACGGCGTCAGGTGCGCTCACGATTTCGCAGAGCGCAGCACCCGGCATTGCAACCACCGCAGCACCGGTGCTGGTATCAGGGGCGGCCACACTCGCGACCGACGCACCGTTGATCGGCGTGGTGGCCGAGGTCGCCGCCGATGCGCCGCCCGCTGATATTTGGGATCGCATACGCGCCGGATACGCGATGGAGGATCTCGACGATCCACTCGTCGCCAAGTGGGAAAAGTACTACGCTGATCGCCCTGAATACATGGCGCGCATCGTTGAGCGCTCAAGCAAGTACATGTTCTACATCGTCACCGAGCTTGAGCGTCGCGGCATGCCGCTCGAAATCGCGCTCCTTCCGATGATTGAAAGCGCGTTCAATCCCATCGCACATTCGTCGGCCAAAGCCAGCGGCATTTGGCAGTTCATCCCGTCGACCGGCGTGAACTACGGCATGAAGCAGGACTGGTGGTCTGACAATCGGCGCGACATCGTGCAAGCCACCAATGGTGCCATCGACTACCTGAGCAAATTACACGGTATGTTCGGCGATTGGCAATTGGCGCTGGCCTCGTACAACTGGGGCGAGGGTTCAGTCGGTCGTGCGGTGCAAAAATCAAAAGCAGGCGGCGGTGCAGGCAATTACCTCTCGCTCAACATGCCTGCGGAGACGCGCAACTACCTGCCGAAACTACAGGCCGTTAAAAACATCATCCGCAACCCGGCCGCATTCGGGCTCAAGGTTGCATCGGTGCCCAATGAGCCTTACTTCAAAACCATCACGTTAGCGCATGCCATCGACTTGAAGCGTGCTGCCCAATTGGCTGAAATGACCGAGGCCGATTTCGTGGCGCTCAACCCCGCGCACAACCGCCCGGTGATCGGCGGACGCAGCGAGTATCAAGTACTGCTGCCTGCCACGAAAGCAGACGGCTTTCTGGCACGCCTTGAGAGTAACGAGAAGCCACGCGTCTCGTGGATGGCCTACCGAACCCGAACGGGCGACCGGATGGAGGTGCTGGCTGAGCGCTTTGGCACCTCCGTGGCCGCGCTTAAATCGGTCAATGGCATTCGTTCGGTGGCACCTTCTCTTCCCGCCGGCTATCACCTGCTGGTGCCCTCAGACGGACCCTCGGAGGACGCGCTGGGCAGCATTCAAAACGCAGTGTTTACCAAGTTCCCCGAGTACGTGCCGCCACGCGTTCACAAAGTGCGTCGCGGCGAGAGCTTCGCCAGCATTGCAAAGCGTTACGGCGTCAAACCCGCCACCCTCGCGCAGTGGAATCGCATGGGCAAGCCTGCCGCTCGGGCGGGGCAAGTGCTCTACGTGAGTGGGCCTGCGCCGGTGCGTCAAATAGCTGGAAAGGCTGCCAAGGCAGGCAAGGGTAGCAAAGCAGGTCGCGTGGTTCACGTCAAGCGCGGGGGCAAAGCAACACGAACGGCGGGCGCAAATAAACGTGGCCCAGTTAAGAAAAACGTGAAGCGTCGACAGTAACGAGGCATTCACCTCGGTCCGTAGAGGACGCGCCTAGCAGCCTGTCGGGCTGGATCAACCGTTGTTGCCCGTATCGTCGAAGCCCCTGTCGTGGCTACCCCTGCGGCGATTCAACGCGTCCTGCACGCCCTGCTGAACCTCCAGAACGCTGCCGCGCCCGCGTTTGTCGCGACTCTGGGCGTCTGCATGAACTGCCGACTTTTTTAACAAAGCATTCATCGCAACGCGATTACGTGGCTTAGGCACTGGTATAGCAAGCGTCAGCGCAACATTCGGCGTGCAATTTACGACCACGGGCTGGATCGATTTGCTCTTACGTGGCGTCATCAATGCGGCCTTTCTTTTCGCGTCCTGATCAGAACGTCACAATCCAGCGCGCCATAAAAAACGGCGCGTTACCGCGCCGTTGTTTTGAAGCCAATATTCTCTGAAAGAGATTATTTCTTCTTGGCTGCTGCTTTTTTAGCGGCTGGCTTTTTGGCTGCTGGCTTCTTAGCGGCCGGTTTTTTTGCGGCTGCTTTTTTGGCAGCTGGCTTTTTGGCCGCTGGCTTTTTAGCTGCCGGTTTTTTGGCGGCTGGCTTTTTTGCTGCTGGCTTTTTTGCGGCTGGCTTCTTCGCTGCTGGCTTTTTGGCTGCTGCTTTTTTAGCGGCTGGCTTTTTAGCAGCAGGTTTTTTTGCAGCCGGCTTCTTTGCGGCTGGTTTCTTCGCTGCTGGCTTTTTGGCCGCTGCTTTTTTTGCAGCTGGCTTTTTAGCAGCAGGTTTTTTTGCAGCCGGCTTTTTTGCGGCTGGTTTTTTAGCGGCAGGTTTTTTTGCAGCAGCTTTTTTCTTCGCCGGTGCAGGGGCAGCAGCAGCAGGTGCTGCCATGGTCATCATATCGCTCATAGTGGTCTCCTAAGGTTGACTCTCACAGTTTTGAACATCACTTGAGGTGATGGTTCGCGCTATCCCGCGCCTCTTTTGTCGCAAACAAACGCGGCAAAAAAAGAGAGTTACAACACAACACACCTCAGTGTCAGGGGCTATCGCAAACAGTTCAAGGCACGAGAACTTATTTACAACAAACACTCCTGATGACGCGAATTCTATTTGATTTTTTTCGCAAACAAGACTATCCACGCGCGCGATTTACGCGTGTGTTTTGCGGTGTTGTTTTGTTGCACACAGTTGTGCATTGTGTGTCGGCATTTTTGTGCGTCGTGAAGTCACATTTCTGCGCATCGTGAACCATTTTTTTCGCAGTGCGTTACAACAACGCATCGCAAAAAAATCAAACTACGATGCGCTCGTGTGCAATCAAATCTTCGAAGCGCTCGCGCTCACGAATGAGATGCGCATCCGCACCATCGACCATCACTTCACACGGGCGAGTACGTGTGTTGTAGTTCGATGCCATGGTCATGCCGTACGCGCCCGCGCACAAAACTGCCAGCAGATCGCCTTGCTCCAATACGAGCGCACGCTCCTTTGCAAGCCAGTCTCCGCTCTCACACACAGGACCAACGATGTCGTAAATTGTCTTCGCACCATCGCGTTGCAACACGGGCGCGACAGGATGGTAGGCATCGTAGAGCGTTGGCCGAATCAGATCATTCATCGCTGCGTCAACGAGCGCAAAGTTTTTAGTTTCGCCAGGTTTCAGATATTCAATGCGGGTCAACAGTAAGCCCGCGTCGCCGACGATCGAGCGGCCAGGCTCCAACAGCAGATCGAGGTGGTGTGCGGCAATCTCGCGCTCAACGGCTTGCGCAAACGCGGGCATCGAAACCAGCGTCTCACCGTCATAAACGATGGCCCGGCCACCGCCAATATCAAGGTGACGCAAATGAATTCCGCGCGCTGCCAAGTCGTCAACCAGCGACAGCAAGCGTTTGAGTGCATCAATGTAGGGCGACAACTCGGTGATCTGTGAGCCGATGTGGCATTCAATGCCGTGGACTTCGACGCCGTTCATCGAGGCAGCGAGCGTATACAAGCGCACCGCATCGAGATGCGCCACGCCAAATTTGTTCGACTTGAGGCCGGTGGAAATGTACGGATGCGTCTTCGCGTCGACATCCGGGTTGATACGAAAGGTGATGCGCGCTCGCTTGCCGTGAGCCTCAGCGATTTCGTTTACGCGATGCAATTCGGCTTCGGATTCCACATTGAAGCAATGAATGTTGTGCTCCAAAGCGAGTGCAATTTCTTCAGCTTTCTTGGCAACGCCGGAGAAAATGACTTTGCTCGCATCGCCACCCGCAGCGATCACACGCTGCAATTCGCCACCGGAAACAATGTCAAAACCTGCGCCTTCGGAGGCCAGCAACGCAAGCACACTCAACGTTGAGTTGGCCTTGACCGCATAGCAAATCAGCGGCTTTGATTTCGCAAATGCAGTCTTGTAAGCGCGGAAATTTTCAACAATGGCTGCGCGTGAGTAGACATACGTGGGCGTGCCGAATTGGCGGGCAATGTCGGTGAGGGCAACGTTCTCGTACAGCAGTTCAGAGGTGGCAGCGGTGCGGTGAAGGTGTGGCGTGAGCATGACGGTGCGCGCAGTGAGAGCGTGTAAGTGGTTAGCGGGTAGACGTGGGTGACGTGGCTTGCGACTTGGGCAGCACCAGCGGGCCTTTTTGACCACAGCCGGCAAGGCCAACGGCAATCACGGCAAGACTTAAAGCGACGGTAACGAGCGGGCGGAAGCGCATAAACTTGCCTCTAATAAATGTTGATCCGATAGTAGCAAATGCTTTCAGCCACCCACTTCAATGAAATCGCCGACTCGCTGTTCGAGCGTATCGTGGAGTCAATTGACGCCACCGACGCCGCCGACGACATCGAACTTAATCAGGGTGTGCTCGAAATCACCTGTGTCAATAAAAGCAAGATCATCATAAATCGCCACGCACCGACCCAAGAAATCTGGGTCGCCGCGAAGAGCGGTGGTTATCACTTCAAACTAGTTGCCGAAGCGTGGGTTGATACGCGCAGCGGCGAGGGCTTGTTCGACGCCATCGGTCGGGTGGTGTTTGAGCAGTCTGGGGTTCGGGTAGCGTTTGATTAACTTCCGATGCACAACCGCCTGAGCGGCCAGCATTGTCGTTAAGGAGGGTCGCGGCCCTTCGACTGTGCTCAGGAGTGCCCTTCGCCGCGCCTACAGTTCGAGCAAAACCGCGTACGCTTTGATGGCTCGCTTATGCGCTTTGGTGTTCGGATCCAGCGTCTCGACAATCGCCCAAAATCGCTTGGAGTGATTGAATTCGACCAAGTGCGCCAACTCGTGCGCAACCACGTGGCGCATCAACTCCGGCGCGAGCTGGAGCAAACGAAAATTCAGCCGAACCCGACCTTCTGAGGTGCAACTGCCCCACATCGTGCGCGCGCTGCTGAGGGTGACGGACTTAAGCGGCAAACGGGCAAGTGCTGCCATTTCAACGGCCATCTCGGTCAGCTCCCGCCCAGCAATGCGCTTGATTTCAACGTCAAGCGCATCAACGTTGAAGGCACCATCCAGCGTGGTGGCGATGCAATGTTGCTCGGTAAGGTCAATGCTTTCAAACAAACCCTGCCGCACTTCAACTTTGAGCTTGTTGCCACGAAACAGGATATGTCCGCCATCTCGGTACGCGGCGAGCTGTTCACGACGAGCACGCTGCTTGGCCAGCGCTTTGGCGATCCACGCTTGTCGTTCAACGATCGCGGCGTCAATCTCATAGAGCGGAGTCCAATTCGGCGCTCGTATCAACAGCCCCTCGGTGGTAATGACGAGCCCAATAGATTTGCGCCGGACGCGTTGCAGGCGATAGTCGATCCCGGAGGAACTACGGCGAATTTTCTCGTCGCCGCCGCCGCTGCTTGTCACTGGTTGCCGTGGGGCGCGAGGCGCACGTGGCCTGACGGCAAGACCCGCACCTGTGGGCGAAAAAAGCGCTGTCCAGAATCCCATGCCTAGCTCGGGGCGCCAGCGCGCGGGTCGCCAAGACGCGCAACTTCCGCCTCAATTATCCGCTCCACTTCCTCGTTGAGTTCAGCAAGCACGCGACCCGTGGTGGCAATGGGCGGCAGGATGGACAGCGTAATGGTGCCGGGGTACTTTTTCCATGGATGTCGCGGCCAGCAGTAGCCCGCGTTGTGCGCAATGGGCACAATTGGTACGTTGCAGCCCATCGCAATACGCACGCCACCGGTTTTGTAACGGCCTCTCGTGCCCGCCGGAATACGCGTGCCCTCGGGAAACACGATGATGGTGAAGCCACGTTTTTGCAGGCGCTCTTTGCCCTGCTCAATCATCTGATCCATCGCTTTGGAGCCCGCTTTTCGATCAATGTTGATCGGGGAGGAGAGCGCAAAGCCCCAGCCGAAAAAAGGCACCCACAACAGCTCTTTTTTAGCAACGAAACTACCCGGTGTGAACCAGCTTTCAAGCGCCAACGTCTCCCACGTCGACGAGTGTTTGGACAACACAACGTAGGGTTTCTGCGGTAAATTTTCCCAGCCGGTGATCACGTAGTTGATACCGCACAGGTGCTTTGCAAACCAGATGAACGTGCGGGTGTAGGTCGCGCATAGTTCGTTCCTCGCCTTGGGCGGCATCCAGAAAGTGATGCAAATCAGAAACGCCCAGATCGGCGTCAGTGTGAGCTGCAATAGGACGTAGAGCGTGTTGCGGAGCGCTTGCATACGATATTTTCCTGTGCCGTTAGATTGCCGCGAGAATGGTATCCACGGCCTCGTTTAGATCGTTGAACACCAGCGTGCCCTTGGGTAAATTACCCGCTGCGAGCGTGGCGGCGCCCTTGCCACTGAGCACCAAAAATGGCTTGCCGCCCGCCGCTGCTGCCGCCTGCGCGTCGCGCAAGCCATCGCCGATACAAGGCACGTCGGCCAGTGCCACGTTCAAGCGCTGTCCGATGTCGATGAACATACCGGGCAAGGGCTTACGGCATCGGCAATCGGTGTCGCCCGAATGCGGACAGTAAAAAATCGCGTCGATGCGTGCGCCTACCTGCTGCGCCGCTTTGAGCATTTTGCTGTGAATCGCGTTGAGCGCATTCATGTCCAGCAGGCCACGCTCGATTCCCGATTGATTGGTCGCCACAGCGACATGAAAACCCGCGCCGTTCAACCGCGCAATCGCCTCCAACGCGCCCGGAATCGGCCGCCATTCGTCGGGAGTTTTGATGAAGCGATCACTGTCAATATTGATCACGCCATCGCGGTCGAGGATGACGAGTTTCATCCGACTCCTTTAGGCCGCCAATTTGGAAAGATCGGCCACTTTATTCATCGCATCACGCAGATCGCGCAGCAGCGCAAGGCGGTTGGCGCGTACCGCTTTGTCTTCCGCCATCACCATCACTTGGTCGAAAAACCCGTCGACGGGGGCTTTGAGCGAGGCGAAGGATTTGAGATAGCCCGCGAAATCGCCCTGCGCAAACAACGCGGTGGCGGCAGGCGTAATCGCGTCTAGCGCGCCACGTAGCGCCTGCTCGGCCGGTTCCTGCACGGCGTTGCTGGCATTGATTGCTTCACCGCTTTCGGCGGCTTTTCTCAGGATGTTGGCAACGCGCTTGTTCGCGGCGTTTAGGCTTACGGCTTCGGGGAGTGCGGAGAAGGCTTGTACTGCGGCAAGTTGCTCGGGCAGGGTTGCGAGATTGGTCGGCGCATCAGCAACGACAGACTCGATCTCGTTGGTGCTGGCACCGGTGTCTTTCAGATAGCCACGCAGGCGGTCGTAGATGAACTCCCGAAGCGCAAGCTGCGCTTCGGTAACCGGGCTATTGGGCATAGTCTGCGTCAAGACGGTGCCTTTGGTCGAAAGCCACTGGTTGACCGTTTTGAATGCGGCAGCTAGAAGCGAAGGCAGCGAAACCGCCAATTTTTGCTCGACGAGAATCCGAATTACACCCAACGCATGTCGACGCAGCGCAAACGGATCTTTGTCGCCGGTGGGCGTTTGGCCAACCGCGAACAAACCGGCCAGCGCTTCAAGCTTGTCCGCCAAGGCCACCGCTGTCGGCACACCCGGAGAGGGCAGTGCATCACCCGCAAAGCGCGGCTGATAATGCTCCGCACACACTGCCGCCACATCGGCAGGTTCGCCATCATGCAGCGCGTAGTAGCGGCCCATCGTACCCTGCAACTCAGGAAACTCGCCGACCATCTGGGTGATGAGGTCGGCTTTGGCGAGCAGCGCGCCACGTTCGGAGCGCGCCTTATCTGCGCCGATCAGCAACGCAATTTCGCCAGCGAGCACGCTGACCCGCGTGACGCGCTCGCCCAGCGTGCCAAGTTTGTTGTGATAGACGACTTTCGCGAGTTCAGGGATGCGAGCGTCGAGCCGGGTCTTCTTGTCGGTCTCAAAAAAGAATCGCGCATCGGCCAAGCGTGGGCGAACCACGCGCTCGTTGCCTTCGACGATCTTTTTCGGATCAGCCAACTCCATGTTGGAGACGATCAAAAATTGATTTTTAAGCTTGCCGGCTGCGTCGAACAACGGAAAGTATTTCTGATTGGTCTTCATGGTGAGAATCAAGCACTCTTGCGGCACAGCGAGAAACTCTGCGTCAAACTGGCACACGTAAACCGTGGGCCATTCAACGAGTGAATTCACCTCATCGAGCAAATCGGCGTAACTGACAGGCGCGCCCAACCTCGCTCCAAGCGCAGCCGCCTTTGCTTCAAGTTGCGACAGGATCATGTCGCGCCGCGTCGCAAACACGGGCTCAACTTTGCCATATTGACGCAGCAACTCTTCGTAACGACTCGCCGTATCAAGCTCAATATTGTTCGCGCCCTGAAAGCGATGACCATGCGTGATGCGGCCCGATTGCAACCCGAGCGTTGTCGCTGCGATGAGGTCATCTCCGTGCAAAACCACCAAGCCATGCGCAGGCCGCACGAAACTGACGTCAGTTTTTCCGTCCGCCAATTGATAGGTCATGACCTTCGGGATCGGCAGTTTGGTGAGGGTGGTGTCGATAGCGTTTTTAACGCCAGTCGCAATCGACTTCCCTGAAGCAGAACCAATCAGATAAACGTACTCAGCTTTGCCGTCGCTCTCGACTAGCAGTCTGCTCCCTCCCCCCGGGGGGGAGGGTTGGGGAGAGGGAGTTGGCGAAACAAAAATCGCGGCAAGTGCGACACCCTCTCCCCAACCCCTCCCCCCTAGGGGGAGCGGCTCAAAACCAAGCGCTGCAAGCTTCTTTTTAAGCGCGATCGACACTTCACCCGCCGCATCCTTAGCCACAGCCAAAGGCATCAGTTTTTCCTTGACCGCCTTCGCGGGCGCTTCAACCAGCACCGCATCAATACGAACACCCAAACGTCGCGGCGTAGCAAACGAAACGGCCGTTGCCCCTTCCGCCAACAGTCCGTCACTGCGCAAACTAACCTCAACGCCAGCCGCAAACGCTTCGCCCAGTTTCTTCAATGCTTTCGGCGGCAACTCTTCCGTGAAAAGCTCAATCAGCAATGGCTTGGCGCTCATGCCACCACCTCTGCAACATCAGCCGATTTTGGCAACATCGGAAAGCCCAATCGCTCACGGCTCGCCACATAACTCTCAGCGACCGCTCGCGCCAGATTACGGATACGCCCCATGTAAGCCGCTCGTTCAGTCACGCTGATCGCACCGCGCGCATCCAGCAGGTTGAACGTGTGCGCGGCTTTCAACACCTGCTCATAAGCCGGCAACGCCAGCTGATTTTCCATCAGCAATTTGGCTTGCGCCTCGTAGTCGGCAAAGTGACGGAACAACACTTCGGCATTGCTGTATTCAAAGTTGTATGTGGACTGCTCGACTTCGTTTTGATGGAACACATCGCGGTAGTACAACGTGCGCGTCTCCCCAGCCGAATCACCAGAACCAGCGGGTTCCTGCCACTGCGTCCACACCAAGTCGTAAACATTATCGACACCCTGCAAATACATGATCAGGCGCTCAAGCCCGAACGTAATTTCGCCCGTGATCGGCTTGCACGGCAGTCCTCCGACCTGCTGAAAGTAAGTGAACTGCGTGACTTCCATGCCGTTCATCCACACTTCCCAGCCGAGGCCCCACGCGCCGAGTGTCGGGTTCTCCCAATCGTCTTCGACAAAACGCACGTCGTTTTCCTGCAAGTCAAAACCCAGCGCGGTGAGCGAGCCGAGATACAGGTCAAGAATGTTTGGCGGCGACGGCTTCAGCACCACCTGATACTGGTAGTAGTGCTGCAAACGGTTCGGGTTGTCGCCGTAACGACCATCCTTGGGGCGTCGTGACGGCTGCACGTAGGCCGCGCGCCATGGCTCTGGCCCCAGTGCGCGCAAAAATGTAGCCGTGTGCGATGTACCTGCACCCACTTCCATGTCGTAGGGCTGAATAATGGCGCAGCCTTGCTGATTCCAGTAGTTTTGCAGGCGGAGGATGGCTTCTTGGAAGGTGATCATTTAAGTCGGCGGTAAACAGAGCGCGGCGAGAAAACTGGCACTCAATCTTTCGATTTTAGGGCGTGTGCCGCCTGTACGTTGCGCCGTGCAAAGTAAGGTCGCTCGATAAGCGCAAACGACAGCAGTGAGACGACCCAAGTCACCCCGATCAACAGCGATAAAAACGCCGCGACGGCCAATCCATCAGGCAAAAAATCAAGGCGTGACGGCAGCCCGAACCACTGCATCAGCGTGAGCATCACCAAAAGATGCCACAGGTAAATCGAATAGGAAATGCGCCCAATGTGCTGCCCCAAACGCACCATCCATCCGTTGCCAAACGCGTGTTCGGCGGCTTTGAGCGCCATGAGGCTAGCGATGACGGCGAACGCGACGGCATGCCACTCGAACGCGTTAAATCCCGGCGCTTGCAAGCGTGCCGCGGTGGCCGTGCTCCACGCATAGAGCCCATTGATGCCGACATAGGCGGCAATGATCGCCCACCATGGTGCCGCCCGAACAAAGCCGCGCCATTGATCCTGCATCACAGCGCTTAGCGCACCCGTGGTGAAAAAAAACGCGTAAGCCGCGCCGCGAGTGCTGGTGAGTTTGAACAAGACGATGGCGGCAGCGCCAAACAGCAGCACGGTTGCCACCTGTGCCCGAGGCGCACCTCCCGCGCGCTGCGCGCACCAGGCCACGATGGGCAGCGCCAAATAAAACAACCACTCCGCCTGCAGCGACCAAGTGATGATCAACAAATGATGCAGGTCATCGGTGCGAAACCAGTTCAAAAAAAGCGCGTTTTCCAGCAAAAGTAATACAGCGTTGTTTGGTATTTTTCCCGCTGCGGCGAGCAGGCCCAATGCCACCAAGAGCGCGAGCCACGCACCCGGCAGCGTGCGCCACGCGCGGTCTATCAAGTAGCGTACAAGCGTTGCTTTCTTCTCAACCAACCAACGTTTTGACAGCAGGTAGCCACTCAAAACAAAGAACAGGTAAACGCCGTGTTGCGAATGGTAGAGCCACATCCAGGCCGCCTCGTCGACCGACCGCGCGGCAGAAATCGGGAACAGCTCAAAATTTCGCTCGTACCGCCACGCACCAATCGCCCACACAAAATGCATGGCGCAAGTCAGCACAATGGCCAGCGCCCGCAGCAGGTCAAGCCCGGTTTGCCGTGCGCCCGTCATCGCGCCGTCACCTCAGTGCGCCCGGCGCAAACGCTGCGCCGCGCCGATGCCCAATCCTGCAAGGCAAATCAGCAAAATCGGCAGATCGCCCCAAGCCGAATAAGGTGTCGAACCTTTGCGACCTTGAATCGTGGTTTCAAGGATGCCTTCGGTGAATGGCGCGAGGCGCTGCGTGACGCGGCCTTTCTCGTCAATCACTGCGGTGATGCCGGTGTTGTTGGCGCGCAGCATCGGTCGCGCGAATTCAATGGCGCGCATTTGTGAGAGCTGCAAATGCTGCTCAGCCGCCGCGCTCTGGCCGAACCACGCGTCGTTGCTGATGTTCACCAGCAGCGTCGCATCGGGCAAAGTGCGATGAACATCGCGAGCGAACGCGTCTTCGTAGCAGATGGAAATGCCGAGCGATTGACCGTTGACTTTGATGTTCGGTTGCCGCGCGTCGCCGCTCGCAAAATCGCTCATCGGGATGGTGAGATTCGCGTAGAACCACACCAGCAAACCGCGCAACGGCATGTATTCGCCGAACGGCACCAAATGCACTTTGCGATATTGCTGCGAATCTTCGACGCCGACGGAGATCGCCGCGTTGTAGAACTTGCCCTTGTCCTCAAGCGGAACGCCGATGATGAGGTTGGCGTTTTTACTGTTGGCAATGCCGCGCAGCCGTTCGATGTATCCCGGCGGGATACGCGACAGCGGCGCAGGCAGCGCGGTCTC
>JANNYE010000157.1:0-3523 GCA_031409935.1 Burkholderiales bacterium
GCTCGGGCGAGGCGAGGCCAATTTGAATGGCGTCAAACTCTACGTTCGGGGTCGTCTGTTTGAACAGGTCTAATAAAGCGTTCATTGCATGTCCCTTTCTGTGAGTTACTTACGAACCAGGTCGATATCAATACCGAGCGACCTGATTTCTTTGACCAGCACGTTGAACGATTCCGGCATGCCAGCTTCGATCTTGTGCTCGCCCTTTACGATGTTTTCGTACACCTTAGTACGACCATTCACGTCATCCGACTTGACAGTCAGCATTTCTTGCAGCGTGTAGGCGGCGCCGTACGCCTCAAGCGCCCACACCTCCATCTCGCCGAAACGCTGGCCGCCGAACTGGGCTTTACCGCCCAATGGCTGTTGCGTGACGAGGCTGTATGGGCCGGTTGAACGCGCGTGCATCTTGTCGTCAACCAGATGGTGCAGTTTCAACACGTGCATGTAACCAATGGTCACGGGACGATCAAAGGCCTCCCCAGTACGGCCGTCAAACAATGTGACTTGCCCTGACAGTGGCATGTCGGCGAGCTTCAACATGCTCTTGATTTCAGCCTCAGTCGCGCCGTCAAACACTGGGGTCGCGAACGGCACTCCATGACGCAAGTTTTGAGCGAGTTCTGTGACCTCACTGTCCGACAGCGAAGTCAGCTCTTGGCGTGAACCCACATCGTGATACAGCGGCTCGATAAAGCTGCGGATTTCTTTGACGTTGGCTTGCTGTTTGAGCATGGCGTCAATCTTGTTGCCGATACCTTTCGCAGCCCAACCCAGATGCACTTCAAGAATCTGCCCCACGTTCATCCGTGATGGCACGCCGAGCGGATTCAGCACAATGTCAACCGTCGTGCCGTCGGCCTGATGTGGCATGTCTTCAACGGGAACGATCTTCGAGACTACACCCTTGTTGCCGTGGCGGCCGGCCATCTTGTCGCCAGGCTGTAAGCGGCGTTTGACGGCCACATAAACCTTGACCATTTTCAACACGCCAGCAGGCAGCTCATCGCCTTGCGTGAGTTTGCGTTTTTTCTGCTCGAACGCTGCATCAAAGTTATGACGCGTTGCGGTCAGGCTGTCTTTAACACCTTCCAGTTGACGTGCGGCTTCATCATCAGCCAGACGCAGATCGAACCAGTCATAACGACCGACTGACGCCAGATACTCCTTATCGAGCTTGGTACCTTTAGCGAGCTTTTTAGGACCGCCACTTGCAATCTTGCCGGTCAACAAACGTTCAAGACGCTCAAACGCATCGTTCTCAACGATACGCAGTTGATCGGCTAGATCCTTCTTGTAACCACGCAGGTCTTCGTCAACGATCAACTGAGCACGTTTATCACGCTCAATACCTTCACGCGTGAACACCTTGACATCGATTACGGTGCCCGCGATGCCGGACTGAACGCGCAGTGACGTGTCTTTCACGTCGCTCGCCTTTTCGCCGAAGATCGCGCGAAGCAGCTTTTCTTCCGGCGTCAGTGTGGTTTCGCCCTTCGGCGTGACCTTGCCAACCAACACGTCGCCCGCCTCAACCTCAGCGCCGATGTAGACAATGCCCGACTCATCAAGACGAGTTAGTTGAGTCTCACCGAGGCTAGAAATGTCACGGGTGATTTCTTCTGAGCCGAGCTTGGTGTCACGGGCAACGACGGTAAGCTCCTCGATGTGAATTGAGGTGTAGCGATCCTGAGCAACAACGCGCTCAGAAATCAAAATTGAGTCTTCGTAGTTGTAACCGTTCCACGGCATGAACGCGACCAGCATGTTCTGGCCCAAGGCCAGTTCGCCCTTATCGGTCGATGCGCCGTCAGCAATCACGTCACCCTTGACGATCAAGTCGCCCACCCTCACCAGCGGACGCTGGTTAATGTTGGTGTTCTGATTGGAGCGTGTGTACTTGACGAGGTTGTAGATATCAACGCCAACGTCGCTGGACGCCGCTTCAACGTCGTTCACGCGAATAACCACGCGCGATGCATCGACGTAATCCACTTTGCCGCCACGCTTCGCGGTAACAACAGTGCCAGAGTCAATCGCTGCGGTGCGCTCAACGCCAGTGCCTACAAATGGTTTCTCAGGACGCAAGCACGGCACGGCCTGACGTTGCATGTTCGAGCCCATCAACGCGCGGTTCGCGTCGTCGTGCTCAAGGAACGGAATCAACGAGGCTGCAACCGACACAATTTGTGACGGCGCTACGTCCATGTACGTGACCTCCGACGGCGGCATCAGCGTCGAATCACCCTTGATTCGGCAGGCGACGAATTCACCCGTCAGATTGCCTTTTTCATCGAGTGGTGCATTCGCCTGCGCAATTACATAGCCGCTTTCCTCAATGGCCGACAAATAAGAAATCTCATTGGTCACGACCGTGTCGATCACTTTGCGATACGGCGTTTCGATGAAGCCGTAATCATTCACACGCGCAAACAAGGCTAGCGAGTTGATCAGGCCAATGTTCGGGCCTTCCGGTGTTTCAATCGGGCAAACACGACCGTAGTGGGTCGGATGCACGTCACGCACTTCAAAGCCTGCGCGTTCGCGAGTCAAACCACCTGGGCCGAGCGCAGACACGCGACGCTTGTGAGTGATCTCTGACAATGGATTGGTTTGATCCATGAACTGTGACAATTGGCTGGAGCCGAAGAACTCCTTGATCGCTGCCGAAATAGGTTTCGCATTGATCAAATCGTGTGGCATCAGGTTTTCGCTCTCGGCTTGACCCAACCGCTCCTTGACTGCACGTTCCACGCGCGCCAAGCCGCTACGAAATTGGTTCTCCGCCAATTCGCCGACGCTACGCACGCGGCGATTGCCTAGGTGGTCAATGTCATCGACCTGCCCGCGACCGTTGCGGAGATCAAGAATGATTCTGACAGTGTCCAGAATGTCTTCATGGGTCAACACCATCGGGCCGACAATTTCGTCGCGACCGACGCGGCGGTTGAACTTCATGCGACCAACGCGCGACAGATCGTAGGTGTCTTCGTTGAAGAACAAACGATGGAACAGCGCCTCCACGGCTTCAGCCGTGGGCGGCTCGCCGGGACGCATCATGCGGTAGATCGCAACCTTGGCGGTCTGGCGATCCGGCACGTCGTCCGTTTTGAGCGTCATCGAAATCCACGGGCCTTCGTCAAGCTCGTTGATGTACAGCGTCTGAATGTGACCAACACCGGCTTCGACCAGCGTCTTGAGCGACTCTTCGGTCAACTCTTCGTTGGCCTTGAGCAGTACTTCGCCGGTTTCTTTGTCGATGACGTTGGTGGCGGTGAAGCGACCAAGCACTTCTTCTGCTGGCAACGTCAATCGCTCAAGCTTGGCGTTTTGCAAGTCGCGGATGTGCTTCGCGGTAACGCGCTTGTCCTTGGGCACAACTACGGTGCCGTCCGGCGCGGTGATGTCGAAGCGAGCGATTTCACCCTTCACGCGCTCAGGCACGAACGCGAGTTGCGTACCTTTTGGCGTGAAGTACACGTCATCAAATTTGAAGTAACGCGCGAGGATTTGCTCTTCGGTC
>JANNYE010000158.1:0-10269 GCA_031409935.1 Burkholderiales bacterium
TGCTTTCCCCCAAATTTTTTTCGGTGCGCGCTTTTTTTGGCGCGGTTGGCCGCCACCACCGGTGCGAAAAATCACGGGTGGGGCCCGCCAACCCGCTCCTACAGGCGAAGTGTTTCGGCTAGAACTTCAATTCAGCCGGCAAATACTTCGTCAGCAAATCTTCGTAGTACGGCTTCACGACCGCAAGCTTCGGGCGGTTCGGATTTTTTGAATACAAATCGTAGGGGTTGAAACGCTGCACCCACGGCTTCATCTCGTCGTCCTGCGCGTTGCACAGATGCTGATATTCGTTCTCGCGATGCCACGCATAGAAGCTGTGAAAGCGGATCATGTAAAGCGCAGGCATCGGCAGATAGGCTTTAAGCATGTGATAGAGATATTCATCATGGCCCCAGCTCATGTGCACGTTTTCCAACCCGCATTTTTCGCTATAAACACCGAGTGATGTCTGCAAATCCGCACGCTGTGAATCAGGATTCAGCGCGAAAAATTCTGGGTACACATTCTTCGTGGAATATGCGCAACCCGTCGGGAATGTGTCACCCACCACCGCCCACTGCGGCTCGCCGAACAAGCACAGCACTTTTCCGATATCGTGAATAAGGCCGGTAAGTATCATCCAGTCGGGCTCGTTATTCGCGCGCATCGCCTCGGCGGTCTGAATCAGGTGATCAATCTGTGGCAACGCAATGTCTGGATCACTATCGTCAACGAGCGTGTTCAAAAACTCAAGCGCCGCCCACGGCGTCATCGCCGTGCGATTGAAGCCAAGGTATTCCGCCTTTTTCTTAAGCACGAAATCATGCGTCTGATGCTGGTGATTGAGGCGATAAAACTCTCGCACCGTATCGACGGCATCAGCGCGTTGCGGTGCCACGTAGTCGCGGAAAGTGGCTTTCTTTTCGTCAGCAACGATCATCATGCAGACTCCGCCAACTTTTTGAGGTTTTTGAGCCCTGCTTCAAAGTCGGGGCCAATCATTTTGTCCATGAACAGTCCAAACCAACGGAATACAGGGTTCATGCCCGCGTCGCCATTGATGTCCCAACTCACCTTAGTGCCCGCTCCGTCTGGCGTAAATTTCAGGTCGCCGGTGGCAGGCGTCATGTCCTCCATCGTCAGGATGTAGCCCACGCGTTTGTTCGGCTCCACAGCAGAAAATTCCATGCCGCCGTTGCCTTCGGATTTGCTCTTCCACGACCACTTGGAGCCCGCCGCCATTTCGGGGCCGGAATAGGTCATTTCCATATTCGGATCGCGCTGATTCCACACGCTCCAGCGCTTCCATTCCTTGTGGTTCGCCACCAGCGGAAATACCTTGTCAGCAGGCGCGTTGATGGTCATGCTGCGCTGCGCAGAATAGGTACTCGGCAACAAAAAACCCGCTGCGAGCAAGACGACTAGGATACCCGCAACATACTTAATTATTTTGAACACCAACTTCATAGCGCACTCCAATTTGTGAAGTAAAGCCCGATTCTAGGGGCTGCATTTGCGCTGCACACCAAAATCGGCTGTCAGCGAGAAGCGGCCCCCTCATCTCACCCGGCGCGGGCGCAGCAATCGAGCCGTACGTATTGAGCACATCAGAGCGCCGTCGACCGCGAAGCAACTGGCGCTTTAAGCCGAACCGCTGCGCTCAAACGAAGTTTTTTCGGCGTGCACTGTAGTTGCAGGTTCGAGTAAATTGGTGAACGAAAGTCGGCTACTGAGTCGGCGGCACGCGCTGCCGCAACAGTTGCAAATACAGCGCGCCGTCGAGCGCCTGACCGGTGCGCTGCGATTGCCAAAGCGTCTCGCCGAGGCATTCGATAATTTCGTGTGTCGCGGCGTGCTCGTCGTCATGGATGGCTGCAAGTTGCGCGTGAATAACGCGGATGCCGCGCGGCTGATCGATGTCGAGTTGCTCTTGAATCGCAAGATGAAATCCGAGATGCAAAAACGGGTTGATGTCGCCCGCTTCGGGGCGCCAGTCGGTGGTGATGAATGAGGTTGGATTGTCAAGCACGCGGTGATATTCGGGATGCAGACTGATGATCGCTGCGGTCTTTTCTTCTAGCGGTGACAGCAGGTCGCGGCGCTGAAATTTAGCCCACGTGTCGATGAAAAATTGGCGCGCCTGATCGCGATTGGGGTTGAACATAGCGAATTAAGCAGCTTCCATTTCGTCGCCCCTGCGAAGGCAGGGGCCTAGCGTCTCTCGGTCGCATGCCGCTCGCAGCATGGCAAGCAACGTCACTGGGTTCCTGCCTTCGCAGGAACGACGAGGTCATGTGTCGATTCAAGCTTGATTTTGTGTCGTCCCGCAAATTCACAATCATCGAACACGACACACGCGCCGCACCTCGGCGTGCGCGCGACGCAGGTGTAGCGGCCGTGCAGGATCAGCCAGTGGTGCGCGTACTTGAGAAACTCGGGCGGCGTGAATTTCATGAGCTGAGCTTCCACCACATCCACGTTTTTTCCGGGTGCGATTTTCATGCGATTGGCAACACGAAAGACATGCGTGTCGACCGCGAACGTGTGCTCGCCAAACGCTTCGTTAAGCACCACGTTGGCCGTCTTGCGACCCACGCCGGGCAGGGCTTCCAATGCAGCGCGGTGGTGTGGCACTTGGCCGTTGTGCAGCTCAATTAGAAGCTTTGCGGTGGCGATTGCGTTCTTTGCTTTGTTGCGAAACAGGCCGATAGTTTTGATGTGTTCCATCAGGTTTGCTTCGCCTAACGCAACGAGGTCGGCGGGTGTCTTTGCAGTGTGAAAGAAGCGCCGGGTCGCGACGTTTACCGCCTTGTCGGTGGTCTGCGCAGAGAGTAATACGGCGATCACAAGTTGAAACGGATTGCTGTATTCAAGCTCGGTCTTCGGATCAGGATTCGCCTCGGCGAGTTTCGCAAAAATGCGGCGGCGTTTTTCGGGGTTCATGGGTATTTTTCTCCCCTCTCCCCCGGAGGGAGAGGCATAGACACGCATGTCGCCACAGGCTCTGGGGGAGAGGGGGAACGTGGCATGCGGAGGCGAGGAGCCTGTGCGCACCACCGTCCCTCTCTCCCCAACCCCCCAGCCTCCGCCGGGGCAGGCTCTACCCCCACCGGGGGGGAGGGGCTCAAACCTACGAAGCTTGCTTGAGTGCAACTCATACTCTGGCCTTCGCCTTCGCCAAAATCGCAGCTAGCAACGCCTTCTTATCCGGCATCACTTTGGGCGCTTGCACCTCAGTTTTTGCCTCTGCACGTTCGAGAAAGCGTACTTTGTGTGCGTCGTAACTGCGTTTAAGCATCGCAACTTGCGGCGCGCGTTCGTCAAGCGTTTTATGTACGCGGTTAGCAGGGCTCAGCACTGGCACCAGTGCAATGCAATCTACGGGGCAGGCAATGATGCACAGTTCGCAGCCGGTGCATTCATCGGCAATCACGGTGTGCATGCGTTTTGACGCACCGATGATCGCGTCGGTCGGGCAGACGGGCAGGCACGCCGCACACCCGATACAGGCCGCCTCGTCGATCAGTGCGACGAGTTCCGGAGCGTAGGCGTCGACGTCATCGGCTAGCGTTAAACAGGCACCATCACTGCGTTCGAGTAAGGCGAACAGCCCGCGTCGGGTGGCCTCTCCGCCCGGTGGGCAGCGGTTGATTTCGGCCTCACCGATGTGGATGGCGTCAGCGTAGGCGTGACAGTCGGCATAGCTGCAACGCTGGCATTGCGTCTGCGGCAACAGCGCGTCAATCGCGGCTGGGGTCACGGTGGTTGGAACGGATAACATCGCCCCGATTATCCAAGAAGAAGAGTTATTCCATTTCTAATTCAATACGATACGTTGTTGCTCCTCCTTGTCGTGCTCACGCACTGTCTGCGTCGTCGCGCCTAGTCTCCTATTGAATTAGAAATGGAATTAGGCGGGATGGGGGAAGATTTAAAACCGACGCTTGTCGTCGCGGTCGGGCAGCGCCCGCAGGGCGGCTATGGGTTGTGGTCAAAGTTCGCCGCATTGTTCATGCGGCTCGTTGGGTGGCAGGTGATCGTTGCTGATCCGTTGCCTGAAAAGTGTGTGATCGTGATGTATCCGCACACCAGCAACTGGGATTTTCTGGCGGGCTTGTTTTCTAAATGGGCGGTGGGGCTCGACTTCAAACGCGAGCGCATGTGTTTTGCCGGAAAAGAAAGCCTGTTCATCTGGCCGTGGGGCATTTTTTTTCGTGCGGTGGGCGGCTTTCCGGTGAAGCGCTCCGGGGCCACCGGCTTCTCACCAGAGATGACCGCGCGCTTTGCCCGCGAGCGGCGCATGCGCTTTGTGATCGCACCAGAGGGCACGAGGAGCTACGTGCCATTCGTGCGCTCAAGTTTCTATCACGTGGCGGTGGCAGCCGAGGTGCCGATCATTCTTGGCGGATTTGATTTTCCGAATAAGCGCGTCTTCGTCAACGCAATTTTTTCACCATGCGGCAACGCAGACGTCGATCTGGCGGCCATTGCCGACTTCTACGCTAGGGAGGGCAATCTCGGCGCGCGGCCAAAGCTGGCGGCGCCGTGGCGGTTTCGGTAGGATCGTCGGACTAACAGCTTTCTTCGTAAACGCTTATTTTGTTGGGGGAAAGCGTTAAATATCTGATAAGTCGACTATCGATAAAAATAGCTTGTAGACCCAATGAAACGGGCGTTCCCCCTGAAAGTTTATGAATGATCAGAAGGAATCGCTGACCATTTGCCTTGCGGTGTTTTGCAGACCGAACCCTACACCTCGCCGTCCATCCCCAATTCGTGAATTTTTCGGGTGAGGGTGTTGCGACCCCAGCCGAGCCAAACGCTGGCCTCAATACGGCGGCCTTTGGTTTGGGACAGTGCGGATCGAATGAGCGTGGCCTCAAACTCGCGGGTGAGCCGCTCACCGGGCGCGCGCTCACCCTGCTGGATGGCGCTCGCCAGACTAGCGGCCAACGCGTGTTGCCAATCGTCGCCAATGTTGCCGTTGCTAGCGTTGCTTGGCAGCGCGGCATAGGCGGGCGCGCTGCTCGCATCGGGCGCGAACTGACGCGATGTTGGGGGCGGAGCGGCCATAGCTGCGGCGCTGGCCATTGACGGTTGAGCGGGCGCAGGCGACGTGAAATATTCCTCGACAGGCACCATGGCAGGCGACGCCGCATCCGCATAAGTAGGCGCGGCGCTGAAACCCGCCTGTCCCCGCAGTTCCGGCGGCAAATCAGCGGCATCCACGGTGTTGCCCGGTGCCATCACGGTGATCCAGTGGCAGATATTTTCGAGCTGGCGCACGTTGCCGGGGAAGCCAAAATTTTGCACGATGTGCATCGCGGCGGGCGTGAGTGATTTGATGTCACCGCCGAGCGTTTGCGCGCTTTTGCTGAGGAAATGTTTCATCAACAGCGGCACATCGTCGCGCCGCTCGCGCAGCGGTGGCAGGCGCAGGCGAACCACATTCAATCGATGCAACAAGTCTTCGCGGAACAGGCCAAGCTTTACGCGCTCATCAAGGTCCTGATGGGTGGCAGCGATGATGCGCACGTTCGATTTCATCGGCGCTTGACCGCCGACGCGGTAATACTCGCCGTCTTGCAACACACGCAACAAACGCACTTGCAAATCAGACGGCATATCGCCGATTTCATCGAGGAACAGCGTGCCACCTTCGGCCTGTTGAAAGCGGCCTTGCCGTGTGGCCTGCGCGCCGGTGAACGAGCCGCGCTCATGACCGAACAACTCGGACTCGAGCAAATCTTTTGGGATCGCGGCGGTGTTGATCGCGATGAACGGTTTGCCTTTGCGCAGACTGTGCTCGTGCAGCGCGCGCGCGACCAGCTCTTTGCCGGTGCCGGATTCGCCGGTGATGAGCACGGTCACGTGCGACTGCGACAGGCGACCAATGGCGCGGAACACGTCCTGCATCGCAGCGGCTTTACCGAGCATTTCGCGCTCGCCAGAGGACTGCGTTTCTTCGGCCGGAATTGGCTCTGCAACCGCCACCGCGCGGCGGATCAACGCCAGCGCCTGATCGACATCAAACGGCTTTGGCAAATACTCAAACGCACCGCCCTGAAACGCCTGCACGGCGGTGTCGAGATCGGAGAACGCGGTCATCACAATCACCGGCACCTGCGGATGCGCGGCCTTGATTTTCTTCAGCAACGACAGCCCCGATTCACCGGGCATGCGCACGTCGCTGACCAGCACCGACGGCGTCTCGTCGTCGAGCGCGTTTTGCACATCGCGTGCGTTCTCAAAACTGCGATACGGCAAACCCTCGCGGGTCAATGCTTTCTCCAGCACCCAGCGGATTGAGCGATCATCGTCGACGATCCAGACTTTACTCATAATCGGTTTTTCATAAAGTGCTTCTTTCGGCTCGGTCAGCCACGGATAGGTGCTGTGCAGGATGCGCAAAGGGCAGGATGACCCGGAACAGCGTGTGTCCGGGTTCGGAATCAACTTCAATCAGCCCACCGTGTTGGGCGACGAAAGTTTGCGCAATCGAGAGACCCAAGCCGGAGCCTGTGCCGTCGTTACGGGTAGTAAATAACGGGTAGAAAATGCGGTCGCGGATTTCGGGATCAATGCCGGGGCCATTGTCAATCACCGAGATTTCCAGCGCCATGCGATAACGGCGTTTGGCGAGCACCACTTGCCGCGTAATCCGCGAGCGCAATTTGACGTGCGCATTGCGCTGATTTGCGGTGGACTGACAGGCGTTCCTCGCGATGTTGAGCAGCACTTGCGTGATCTGCTCGGCATCGCATTCGACCTCCGGCAGGCTCACATCGAAGTCGGCCTCCAGCGCGTGCGTGGTGCCAAATTCGTTGGTCAGCAACTGCAATACGCGGTTCAACAAACGGTGAATATCGGCGCGCGCGTAACGCGGCAATTTGTGTGGCGTCAGCAACTTGTTCACCAGATTTTGCAGGCGATCTGCTTCACTGATGATGACCTGGGTGTACTCCACCAAGTTGGGCGACGACAACTCAGCTTCGAGCAATTGCGCCGCGCCGCGCAGGCCGCCGAGCGGGTTTTTAATCTCGTGCGCGAGGTTACGCACCAGCTCACGGTTAGCCTGATTTTGCTCGGCGATTTTGGCTTCACGGGCAATCTTTAATTGCTGATCGATATGACGAAATTCGACGATCAGTTGCGGCTCGTCAGCATCGGCCAAATCGAGAAAGCTCGCGGTGCAATTGACCACTAGGCGCGACACGCCGTCGGCCTTGCCGGTCAGATGCAACTCAAGCTCTTGCTCGGTGTAGCTTGCTTTGTGCGCCAGCGCAAGTTCGAGCGCGGGGGTGAGCCGCTCGCTGTCGCGGAAAAGCTCGGTCACGCGAATGGCGAGCAGCTGGCGGCGCGATTGCGCAAACAGATTTTCAGCCGCAGGGTTAGCGTAAGTAATGCGATAGCCACGACCCAGCAACAGCACCGCTGTTGAGATGAGTTCAAGACCTGCTGTTTCAACCATAGCCCGGTTTTAGCAAGAAGCAAACCAGCGTGGAGGAAACCTGCCTACGCGGTCAAAAACGGTAACGAGACGCGTGTGGTTTGGTTCCCTCTCCCGTAGCGCTGACGTGAGCCAGTGGTAGGGTGGGCAGCCTCTGCCCACCATCGTTGCGCGGACGGAAATTTGCTGGCGTGCGAGGCTTGGTGGGCACGGGGTGCCCACCCTACAAAGCTGGTGGGAGCGGTTCCACCGCGATGGTTCCGACAGGAAGTGGCTTTCGCGGTGGAACCGCTCCCACAGAGCCTACAGCTTCAAATTCGACAGCTCTTGCTTGAGTGAGGCCACATTGCGCTCGTGGTGGCGCAGTGTCTTCTCGATCTGCTTTGAGCGATCAATGTATTTCGGTGAGCCGAGGCCCTCGTCTGCCATTGGCAGTGGCTTGCCGTTGTTGAAGCTGCTGCGTGCGTCATTGAGCATTTTTTCTTCGGAGGCCAACTCGTCAACCAGCACCTGGCGACGGGTGCCGTCGCGGGTTCGCTGCGTGCCTGCGTCGACCGATGCGGCTGCGTTGCCAGAATTCAAATTGCTGGTGGTGCTGACTTTGACCGTGGAACCCTTAGCTGCTTTGTTTCCAGTCGGAATTTCTGACAGTGTGTCGCCCATGTTGGTACGAACCGCACCCTTTCTCGGCTGATTGGTGTACTCCACCGCACCGGTCACCGGATCGACGTATTTGTAGATTTCGGCCTGTGCAGACACGGACGCGAGTAGCGACAGCGTGACCAAGGCGACGGAAGCAACAGCGGTTTTCATAAGGAAAGTGTAGTCAAAACAGGAAGTTACGGCAACCCAAAATGCAAAAAGGCAGGTTTCCCCCGCCTTTTTATGATTACCACTCGGGGAAGAGGTTCCCTTGACTGCCGACTAATAGGACGATGACTACGGTTGCAGCAGCTTAATCAGCGCAACGATCAGGCCACCTTGCGCGATCATCGCGCCGACGATGAATTTGATGAGGTCGACTTTTGATTCGGCAATGCGCGCGTCGGTGACTTGCAGTTTCTCAACGATGCGCTTTTGGCAATCCGCCAAATCACCCTTCGTCGCAAGCGATTCTTTATGCAATCCGTATCGCGCGTCGATGGTCTTGTCGAATTCCTCGACCACAGTTCGCGCACGAACCTCGTCCACGCCCGCAGATCGCAACGCTACGAAGAGGGTTAAATTGAACGTTGACATACGATGGTTGGTAACAAAATGGGGGCCGCAGCCCCCATTTCAATGCGTCACACTAGCTTACAGCGAGTAATACATATCAAACTCAATCGGATGCGTGGTCGCGCGGAAACGCGTGACTTCTTCCATTTTGAGTGCGATGTAGGCGTCGATCATGTCGTTGCTGAACACGCCACCACGGGTCAAGAACTCGCGGTCTTTGTCCAGATATTCCAGCGCCTGATCGAGTGACGAGCACACGGTCGGGATCTTCGCGTCCTCCTCTGGCGACAAGTCGTAGAGGTTTTTGTCGGATGGCTCGCCCGGATGGATTTTGTTTTGGATGCCGTCCATACCGGCCAGCATCATCGCCGAGAAGGCGAGGTAGCTATTGGCCAACGGATCAGGGAAGCGCACCTCAATACGGCGGGCCTTGTCGGACTGCACGTAAGGAATACGGATCGACGCGGAACGGTTACGCGCCGAGTACGCGAGTTTGACCGGTGCTTCGTAGTGTGGAACCAGGCGCTTGTACGAGTTCGTACCAGGGTTGGTGATGGCGTTCAGCGCGCGGGCGTGTTTGATGATGCCGCCGATGTAGAACAGCGCCATTTCCGAAAGGCCAGCGTAACCGTTGCCTGCGAACAGGTTCTTGCCGTCTTTCCAGATCGACTGGTGAACGTGCATGCCGGAGCCGTTGTCGCCCACGATGGGCTTTGGCATGAAGGTCGCCGTTTTGCCGTACAGCGCAGCGGTGTTCCACACAGCGTATTTCAAAACCTGCGTCCAGTCGGCACGTTGCACCAGCGATGAAAAGCGCGTGCCGATTTCGCACTGGCCGGCGTTGGCTACTTCATGATGGAACACTTCAACCGGAACGCCCATTTCTTTGGTGGCAAGCACCATCGCGTTACGGATGTCCTGCAACTGATCGACCGGAGGCACGGGGAAGTAGCCGCCCTTGACGGTTGGACGATGACCCTTGTTGCCACCTTCGTGCTTGGCGTCGGATTCCCATGCGGCTTCTTCCGAATAAATCTTCGAGTAGCTGCCGGACATGTCGGTTTTCCACTCAACCGAGTCGAAAATGAAGAATTCTGGCTCCGGGCCGAAGTAGGCGACGTCGCCAATGCCGCTTGATTTGAGGTAAGCCTCAGCGCGGCGAGCGAGTGAACGCGGATCGCGGTCGTAGCCCTTGCCAGTGGACGGCTCGATCACGTCGCAGGTGATGTTGAGCGTCGTCTCTTCGATGAACGGATCGATCACCGCCGTCGATGGATCCGGCATCAGCAGCATGTCGGAGGCTTCAATGCCCTTCCAGCCGGCGATTGACGAGCCGTCGAAAGCGTGGCCTTCGGTAAATTTGGCTGCGTCGAAATGATCTTCCGGCACTTGTACGTGCTGCTCTTTGCCGCGGAAATCGGTAAAGCGCAGATCGACGAATTTCACATCTTCGTCTTTAATTCGTTTCAGGACGTCGGCACCTGTTGCCATACCAGTATCTCCTAGGGCTTGAGTTGAGGGTCGTTTAAGTAGAAAACGGTAGCGTGGGGCGATATCCGCACGTTGCGCTTTGAATTCTTTGCACCGCACAATGCAGAAAACATGCCATCGCATGCCATCGA
>JANNYE010000159.1:0-5228 GCA_031409935.1 Burkholderiales bacterium
GCCGTCACCTCTTCCGTCGCTTCTTTCGGCGTGTCCGTGTCCGGGAACGCGAGTTTTACTTTGCCATCGGCATCGATGTCGATGCTGACTTTGCCTCCGCCTACCAGCTTGCCGAACAGCAGCTCGTCTGCTAGGGCACGACGGATCGTGTCCTGGATGAGGCGGGCCATTGGACGTGCGCCCATGTGCGGGTCGAAGCCTTTTTTCGCGAGGTAGTCGCGCAGTCCTTGTGAGAACTCGGGATCGACTTTTTTCTCGTGCAGCTGGCCTTCGAGTTCGAGCAGGAACTTGTCGACGACGCGCAGAATCACTTCCGACGTGAGCGGCGCAAAGCTGATCGTAGCGTCGAGGCGGTTCCTGAACTCTGGCGTGAACATTTTCTTGATGGCTTCGAGTTCGTCGCCCTGCTCCTTCGTGTTGTTAAAACCAATCACGTTTTTGGTCAAGGTTTCAGCGCCGGCGTTGGTCGTCATGATGATGATGACGTTGCGGAAATCGGCCTTACGCGCATTGTTGTCGGTCAGCGTGCCGTGATCCATGACCTGCAACAATACGTTGTAAATATCCGGATGCGCCTTCTCGATTTCGTCAAGCAGCAACACACAGTACGGATGCTTGGTGACGGCCTCGGTGAGCTGTCCGCCCTGATCGTAACCCACGTAGCCCGGAGGCGCGCCAATCAAGCGGCTGACCGCGTGCCGCTCCATGTATTCGCTCATGTCGAAGCGCAACAGCTCGACGCCGAGACAGAACGCGAGCTGTCTCGCGACCTCCGTTTTGCCGACACCGGTCGGGCCTGAGAACAGAAACGACCCGATCGGCTTGCGTGGGTTGCCCAGCCCGCTGCGTGCCATTTTGATGGCGGCGGCGAGCGCTTCAATCGCTTTGCTTTGACCGAACACCACGTTGTTCAAATCACGATCCAGTGTCTTCAAATTATTGCGATCATCCGTTGATACATTCTTCGCAGGAATGCGCGCAATCTTCGCCACAATCTCTTCGATCTCGGCTTTGCCAATCGTTTTCTTCTGCTTCGATTTCGGCAAGATGCGCTGTGCGGCACCGGCCTCATCGATCACGTCAATAGCCTTGTCCGGCAGGTGACGATCATTGATGTGACGCGCGGCCAACTCGGCGGCTGCGGTGATCGCAGCCGGCGAATATTTGACGCTGTGATGCGTTTCATACTTCGACTTCAGGCCGCGCAAAATGTCGATGGTTTCGCTAATGGACGGCTCAACCACGTCGATCTTCTGGAAGCGACGCGCAAGCGCGTTGTCCTTCTCAAACACCTGACGGAATTCGGCGTATGTCGTTGCGCCAATGCACTTGAGGCCACCATTGGCGAGCACCGGTTTCAGCAAATTGGACGCATCCATCGTGCCACCGCTAGCTGCACCGGCACCGATGATGGTGTGAATTTCGTCGATGAACAAAATGCCGTTCGCCTTCTCGGCGAGCTGCTTCAATACCGCCTTCAAACGCGCTTCAAAATCACCGCGATATTTGGTGCCCGCGAGCAGCGCACCCATGTCAAGCGAGTACACCACGCAGTTGTTCAAGATGTCGGGCACCTCATTGTCTACGATGCGTTTGGCCAAACCTTCGGCGATGGCGGTTTTACCAACGCCCGCTTCACCCACCAGCAGCGGATTATTTTTGCGACGACGGCACAGCACTTGAACGAGTCGCTCAAGCTCGGCCGCGCGGCCAATCATCGGATCGATCTTGCCGGCCTTAGCCTGTGCATTCAGGTTGACGCAGAAGTTATCTAGCGCGCCTTGCGGGGCTTCTTCTTTTTCCGACTCGCCGCTGCCTGTTGCGGCCTTCTCAGCGGCCTCTTTTGGCACTTTGCTGATGCCGTGGCTGATGTAATTGACCACGTCTAGGCGTGTCACGCCGCGCTGGTTCAAAAAGTACACCGCGTGTGAATCTTTTTCGCCGAAGATGGCAACCAGCACGTTAGCTCCTGTCACCTCTTTTTTGCCCGACGATTGCACATGCAAAATCGCGCGTTGAATCACGCGCTGAAAGCCCTGCGTCGGCGTGGTGTCGCTCTCGCTATTGGTGGGCAAACGCGGCGTATGTTCGTTGATGAAATTGGCGAGCGCGGTGCGCAACTCGTCGAGATCAACCGCGCAGGCGCGAAGCACTTCGGCCGCACTTGGGTTGTCGAGCATCGCCAGCAGCAAATGCTCAACGGTGATGAACTCGTGGCGCTTTTGCCGTGCTTCCACGAACGCCATGTGCAAACTAACTTCTAACTCTTGCGCGATCATTTGAACTGCCTTGCTGTTGGCGCGGGGCCAACGAGTAACCGTTGCTGCAACATAGCAGCAGCGAGAACGACTATCGAACGTAATTTCGCCTAGTTAGGCTCCATCGTACACTGAAGCGGATGCTGATACGAGGCGGCAAGTTCTGCAACCTGCGCCACCTTCGTGTCCGCCACTTCTTTTGTAAACACACCACAGGTACCCATGCCGGTGCGGTGCACCTGCAGCATCACGCCTGTGGCCTGTTCGCGAGTCATGGCGAACACTTGTTGCAGGATGCCCACAACAAAATCCATCGGCGTGTAATCATCATTGAGCAGCAGCACCCGATACATCGGAGGCGGCTTGGTGTCGACGCGCTCGGCCTCTAAAACCGAGTCGTCGTTCGGGCTGTGGTTCGGATTGGGTGTGTGAACGGCCATGCTGTGAATAACTACGTGTGGTGACGATTCGCCGCTTCGGATGCAACAAATATCGGTGGTGAAATCAGGATTTCAAGAGCATACGGCATGCCAGCGTGGCCGATTGCCGAGTAAGCGTGGCGTGGCGTATTTTCGTCCAAGACAATTATCCCCTTGACGAATAGGGTTGAATGACTGTACAAAGGCGGACGGTGGCCGTTGACTGAACAAAAAGCAGGACAAAACAGTCGTGTTTTCAGCATGCGCCGCTAAACAAAACAAGCTTGGTAGTAGGGAGTATTTTTATGACGACAGGCACAGTAAAGTGGTTTAACGACGCCAAAGGTTTTGGTTTCATCAAACCAGACGACGGCACGGATGATGTGTTCGCACATTTTTCGGCAATTGAGATGGACGGATTTCGCTCGCTAAAAGAGGGTCAAAAAGTGGCCTTTGAGGTGGTCGCAGGCCCAAAAGGCAAGCAGGCATCCAACATCAAAAATCCGCCGCAATAGCTGAGCGAGAACGCGCCGCTCGGTAACCGCCGGACACAAGCGCATACAAAAAGAGGGCCGCACGCGGCCCTTTTTCTTTGGGTGGCTTTCGTGATTATTTAGATTTTTGAGGGCGAATGCGCGCCCGCGTTCGCCGTCAGCTAAGCCCCCTGCACCTTCGCCGCCGCCCCCACGTTTGCCGTCGACTTCGCCTACTTCCAAAAGCGATGCTGCCGTGAATTGGTCAAGGCGCTGGATTCATTGACCAAGGCGAAAAAGGTCATCAACGACGCTAAAAGAAACAAAGGACAGCGAAGCGAACGTCAAAACCGCCGTCGGCTTTCTGCTGACCGGCTGGCCGTTCTGGGGCTCCTCTGAACACGGCGACGCCGACGCTGCATTCAAAGAAATTCGCGAAGATATCCGCTCGGTGACGAGCTCGACGATAAGATATAATATTGATATACTTTTTTGCATGACATTTAAACAATGCTCGCCACCACCCGACCTGATCAACTGCTGTTCCGCCTGCGCGCCACCGACTCCGAGAGCGGTGTTAGTCGTGCGACGCTGTCGCAGTTAGCCGCAACGCTCGGCATCAAGGAGACGCAAGTGCTGCACTACGCAGTGCGTCAATTGGCGCGCGACGTGTTGCCGTATTATGAGGCCGACGACGGGCCGCTCAGCGCCGCTCAGCTTCGCGCTATTCGCAAGTCGAGCCCGCAGGGCAAGAGTCAGTCGGTCAAGTCCAGCTTGTTTTAGCCAATGGGCCTGCATTGGTGGCCCGCGCCCGAGGCGGGCGATATTGTCTGGTGCCACTTCCCGTTTGATCGCGGCATAGAGCCCGGCCCCAAATCGCGACCCGCGCTGGTGGTGAAGGTGTTCGATGATGATGTATCGCGCTACTCAGTCTTGATCGCCTACGGTACCAGCCAAAAAACTGATCGCCTTCACGCGGGCGAATTTCTCGTCGCACCATCCGAACGCGCGGCCTACAAACTGGCGGGGCTGAGCTATCCCACCAAATTTAGTTTCAAGCAAACTGTAGAACTGCCGTTCAACGAGACGTGGTTCAAAGTGCCACCAACCGCACCGAACGGACAAACGCCGAAATTGGGTGTGCTGCACCCGAGTCTTATGCGGCGGGTGCGGGCTGCTTGGGAGGCGGTGCAATGACATTTTGGCTGCGGCTCCAAAGGCTGCATTTCACGTGATGACCTGCCTCGCCCCCACAACGCGGGGCATCGGTGCTGCGGTGCCAATTAATTTTTGAGTTGAGAAAGGTACATGAAGTATTTGTCTGAACTCGACAGGCGCGTCATCTAGCCATCGCTAATGCTGGCCCGGCTTCCAGTCGGCGAGGCTCCGAATATCCACGGCACCAGTTGAGTCCATCATCCACGAGGGGACACGATTAGGCGGTACAAACCATTCAATCTCGTTGCTATTCGCGTCTACCCATTCAGACACACAGAGCTGAAGCACCTTCGAGAACTCCTCTTGCGACCACTCTTGCGTGTATCCGCCTCCCAAAACCTGCGTGCGGGCAGGCTGCGTCTCATCCGCAGTTTGGAAGGTAATGTACTTGCCACCGCCGTGGACGAGACTGAGTTGGTAAAACACGCGCGCGTATAGTTCGTCAAACTGAACAGGATGAAGTTTCCGACCGGCAACTTCGTCTAGATAGGTACTGCAAGTGTGTTGGGCTCGACCAGCATCTTCCAGCGCAACGATGATCCCGACTTCGCCCATCCTGATGGCAAGGGTCATGTTGTGTAGGCTATCTCGGAAGCAATAGTTTCCTGATACCCCAACGTCATGTAGGTTGCAGACCAACACTGAAAACGGAGGTTTTCCAACGAACTCATGCTTATGCCTAGATAATGTCGTCACGAGATATTGAGCCAAAGCACCATGCATCGAATCTGTACGGCAGCGACAAATGAGGACAAATTTTTGGCGTATCGCGTGGCAATGCCACGCCAGGCCTTGATTCGCAGGAAGGCATTTTCAACAAGGTGACGCTGCTTGTAGAGGTGGCGGTCATAGTCTCTTTG
>JANNYE010000160.1:0-11111 GCA_031409935.1 Burkholderiales bacterium
GGCACGAATCAAAAAGTAGATGGTGGTGTTTTTGCGGCCCAGCAATTTCTTGACGAGACGCTTGCCGATGAATCCGGACGCGCCGGTTACGAAGTAAGTCATGTGGCCTCCTTGCCTTGATTTGTTTCCTGCATCAGCTACCGCGCGCCCGCTGTTGCGTTCGCTGTTGCGTTAGATGCTCCCAATTCATTCTAGAGCGATTTTCCTAGGCAAATAGCGGGTTTCTAGGGAGCGCGCTCTATGGGCGACGCATAAAGTTCATACATCGAAACTTTTCAACACACAGGGAAAAATCAAATGGTCAAGAAGTTCAGCAAAGCCGCAGCCGAATCAACCAAGGCAGACAACAATCTGCTCGCCACCGTCAAAGAGTCGTCAAGCCACATTTGGCTGGCCGGTCTCGGTGCATTTTCAAAAGCTCAAGAAGAAGGTTCCAAAGTGTTTGAAGCGCTCGTTAAAGAAGGCACCGGTCTGCAAAAGAAATTTCGCAAATTTGCCGACAATCAAGTGTCTGATGTGACCAACGAAGTGTCCGGCAAGATCACCGAAGCCACCAGCAAAGCCGCTGGCGCTTGGGATCGTCTGGAAACCGTGTTTGAAGACCGCGTAGGCCGCGCTGTTGGCCGCCTGGGCGTCCCAACCAAGGCCGACATCACCAAGCTCACCACGCGCGTCGAAGAGTTGACCAAGATGGTCCAAAAGCTCGGCGCTGGTAAAGCGCCAGTCGCGGTTAAAGCAGCTGCGGTTGCCAAGCCTGCGGTGGCAAAAGCTGCTGCAGCTAAGCCCGTTACTGCGAAACCAGCGGCACGCAAGCCTGCTGCTAAGAAAGCGGCTGCCAAGTAATCACGCGACGCAATAGTTTTTCAGGACTTGCGTTCCTCCTCCTCCGGGTTACTTCGCAAGTTCTGAATTTTGAACGGCCACTTCGGTGGCTGTTTTTCTATCTAGCGACGGTAGTCCCACTTTCCGGCGTCATTCTTGCGCAGCGGGAATCCAGCACGTCAACCACGCGAAGCGTCCATTCAATAGCGCTGCGTGAAGCCACCTTTCTGGATCCCCGCTTCGCGAGGATGACGGCAGGTCTGGTTATGCTTCCGTAAACGTCCCGATCTCGCAACACCATGAACCAGCCAAACGTTAAGCCGAACGCCATGCACGACACCCCACCCATCGCCCTAGCCCTAGCCGGTGGCGGCCCGCTCGGCGCTGTGTACGAGGTCGGCGCGCTTGCTGCGTTGCACGATGCGCTGCCCACGCTCGATTTCACGCGACTGCATTCGTACGTTGGCGTCAGTGCGGGCGCGTTCGTGACGGCGGGCTTGGCCAACGGCATCACGCCGCGCGAGATGGTGCAGCTCTTCATCGAGAACGAAGGCGCGGACGGCGACGCGCTCGCCCCCGGCGTGTTCATGCGCCCGGCCCTTGGCGAATACGCCTCGCGCCTCGCGCTCGTTCCAACCACCTTGCTGGCCGCGATGTGGGCCAGCGTGCGCACGCTCAAGCCGAGTCGTGCGCTCGCCGAATTGCAGCGGCTGAGCGCGGTCATTCCGACCGGCCTGTTCGACAATCGCGCGATTGAGCGCGCGATGCGAACGCTGCTCTCCAAACCGGGTCGCAGTAACGATTTTCGCGAACTGAAAAGCAGACTTTTCCTAATCGCCACCGATCTCGATTCTGGAGAAACGGTGGAGTTCGGCTCGGCCGCGATGAACCACGTTCCCATCTCGCAGGCGGTGCAGGCCAGCAGCTCGTTGCCCGGCATGTACACGCCGGTAAAGATTGGCGCGCGGCATTATGTCGACGGTGCCCTCAACAAAACGCTGCACGCATCAAGTGCGCTCAACGCGGGGGCCAAACTCGTGATCTGCGTCAATCCGCTGGTGCCGTTCAACAGCACCGTCGCTGCTAGAGCCCAATCGCATCTGGTCGAGCGCGGCTTGCCGACGGTGCTTTCGCAAACCTTCCGCGCGCTGATTCACTCGCGGCTTGAAAAGAGCATCGCGAGCTATGCGACGACTTATCCCGATTCAAAACTCATCGTGCTGGAGCCGTCGAAAGGCGACGCCGATTTGTTCTTTTCAAACCTGTTTAGCTACGGCAATCGTCGCCGTCTCGCCGAGCATGCGTACCAGCACACCCGCGCACAACTGCTAGCCCGCGCCGACGTGCTGACCACCGAATTTGCGCTTTACGGCATCAAACTCAACCTGCGCGCGCTCGAAGATCCGACCCGAAAATTGCTGCCCACCGCGCGTCGCTTCTCACGCGGCGAAACCGGCGCGGTTGCGTCAAAACTGACGCAAACGCTGGACGAACTGGAAGTCGCACTGCTGCGTTAAAGCGTTTACAGCTTTTCTCTGAAAAGACCGTTTAATATGGGCTAATCGGCATAAATACCTAATTATCGACTTGGTGCCATTTGCGGCCTTAGCCCCAAGCTAACGGCGCTCCTGCGAAAAAGCTGCTGCCATTACTCTAATTTCTTGCGCTGCTCCAGTACTTCCTCCACAATAGGCGCAGAGGAAGATTAAAGGATGGAGTCCATGAATGGAGCGTAAAGCCCCAAGACGAACTAAAGAGCGCATTCTCGAAGTGTCGCTCAGCATGTTCAATTCGTTCGGTGAGCCGAACGTGACGACCAATGCGATTGCTGACGAAATGAACATTTCGCCGGGCAATCTTTATTACCACTACCGCAGCAAAGACGAAATCGTCACCAAGATTTTTGCGCAGTTCGAGCGCGAACTCGACGAGCTATTCGCCATCGGTAAAGACCGGCAGGCCAATGTCGAGGACACGTGGTTCTGGCTGCATTTGCTGTTCGAAAAAATTTGGAAATACCGTTTCATTTATCGCGATTTGAACGACCTGCTATCGAAAAATCGCATCATTGAAACGCACTTCAAAACCATCCTGCAAAACGCGCAAAAAAACACCGTGCGCCTGATGACAGAGATGCGCTCCATCAACGAGCTCAAGGCCACCGACGGCGAAATTCAGGCCGTCTCCACCAACCTCGTGATGCTCGCCACCTACTGGCATTCGTACTCGTACGTGATGAACCCAAGGAAGCTGGATGAGGCCAACGCAATGGGCCAGGGCGTGTTTCAGGTGATGGTGCTGCTCGCGCCGTATCTGCATGGCGATGCGCGCTTGTTGTTTGAGAAATTGGCGGCGGAGTACCGCTAGTTGCGCACAAAATTCTTGTCCGTTCGGGCTGAGCCCGTCGAAGCCTTGGTGTGGTAACGACCAAACCCTTCGACAAGCTCAGGGCGAACGGCAAATGTAGGTTCACGTACACTGTTTTTGGAGGAAATGATCATGGCAAAAAAAGGCGGCTGGGCCGCATTCCCGCACGACAACGCAGCGTTTGTTTACGACGGCGCGGCACTCAAGAAAAACTGGGCGCGCCTGCACAAAGGCGACGCCGAACCATTCCCCACGGACAAGGCGGTCGAAGAAGCTTGGCGGCTCTACCACGCAGGTGATTTCGAGGGTGCATACACGGCGGGTCTCGCCGCTGGTCTCGACGGTTACAACGTCGCCAACAAAGCCGCCTGCATCTACAACAACTACCTCGAAACCAGCGACGCCAAAAAGCAAAAGGCGTACGAAGAAATCGCCGCCCGCTGCGAAGAACTGCAAGCTGCGCAAAAGAAAAACGCCAACGCGTACTACCTCGCAGCCTACGCGCTAGGTCGCTACGGCCAACTGATCGGCGTCGCCAAAGCGCTAACGCAAGGCATCGGCGGCAAAGTCAGCAGCGCACTCAACACCGCGCTCAAACTGGAGCCGAAGCACGCCGACGCCCACATCGCGCTCGGCACCTTCAACGCCGAAGTCATCGAAAAAGTAGGCAGCATGATCGGCAAGATGACCTACGGCGTCAGCAAAGAAGCCGCCGTCGAAAACTACGACAAAGCCCTAAAACTCAATCCCGAATCAGCCGTTGCCCGCACCGAAAAAGCAGACGGGCTTTACAAACTGTTTGGCGATAAAAAGATGAAGGATGTGGAGGCGCTTTACGCGGAGGCCGCGGCGTCTGAGCCGAAGGATGCGATGGAGGGCCTCGACGTTGCAGCGGCTAAGGCGGAGATGGAGGAGTAGGAACGAATTCGCGGTGGAACGGCTCCCGCAAAGGAGCCGGTCTTGTGGGAGCGGTTCCACCGCGATTGGTAGCAAATTTGAGTCTTCAATGAACGCGCCTGCGCAAGCTCCACGTAGCAGCGCTTTGCGCAAAGGCAGGACATCAATCAGCGGGCAGGTCTATCACGTCACGGCTCGTTGCCTACCGGGCAGATCTCCATTTACTGACTTTTCATCTGGCTGCGCTGCTAGTCGGTCATTTACGGTAGCCGCATCCCATAGCGACGTAGTTTTATTGGCATGGGTGTTGATGCCTGATCACGCGCATTGGCTGATTTAGGTCGGTAACACCGCCAATTTGAGCAAGGCAGTCGCCGCATTAAAGCGTACTAGCGCATCTTCTGTGAATTCGGTCATCGGCAACAGACGCGGTGTCTCGCTTTGGCAAGACGGCTTTCATGATCGTGCCATTCGTAACGATGAAGATTTGCTTGCTGTGGCACGCTATGTCGTTGCCAATCCGCTGCGAGCGAAACTTGTTGATCGTATCGGTGACTACCCTTTTTGGAATTCGGTCTGGTTATGATCTGGCGAGTCACAAAGCGATTGCTTTGTGGGAGCGATTCCATCGCGAAAGCGCTCTCTGCGCGCAACCTGTCGCGATGGAATCGCTCCCACAAGAACACCGCTACGCCGCCTGAACCTTCAACACCAACGGCGCTTCCTTGATCGGCATGTGAATTAGCGCCGCACCGATGGCGAGGGCTATGTCTATGATCCAGATGGTGTCGTAGCTGCCGGTTAGGGTGAACACTTTGCCGCCTAGCCATGCGCCTAGGAAGCCGCCGATTTGGTGCGTTAGCAGCACTAGGCCGAACAGCGTGGCCATGTTGCCGGTGCCGAAAAGTTTGGCTACCAGCCCAGCGGTCGGCGGCACGGTGGACAGGAAGGTGAGCCCCATGAACGCCGCGAAGATGAGCATGACCTCTGCCGTTTTCGGCGCGACGAGAAAGATCATGACGCCGACGGCGCGCGCCGCATAAACCAGCGACAGCAGCGACTTCATGCGCCAGCGTCCCACGGCCCAGCCCATGAGCAGGCTGCCGACAATGTTGAACAGCCCGAGGATCGCTAGCGACCATGCGCTGATTGATGGCGGCAGGCCGCACATCGCGACCACGTTGGGCAAATGGGTGCCGAGGAATGCGACGTGAAATCCACACACGAAAAACCCAGCGGAGAGCATCAGATAGCTCGGGTCGCTCAATGCACGTTTGATCGCGGCACCGGTGCCTTCACGGACGGGCGGCGGCGTGGCGGACGCTCCGGCAGCTCCCGCAGCGACGGGCGCAGCATTCGAATTGCCTTTGAGCACCCACGCCGCAGGCAACGCCAGCAGCACAATGAAACCGAGGATTTGCATCGAGGTCATCCAGCCCGTCATCGCGGTGAGTCCCGCCGCGATGGGAGCCATCATGAACTGCCCGAACGAACCGCCCGCGTTGACAATGCCGGTCGCCATGCCGCGTTTTTCAGGCGGCAACAGGCGCGTAGTCGCAGCCATCAATACCGAGGGCCCCGCCATGCCAGCGCCACCCGCTGCGAGTATGCCAATGGCAAAGATGAGCCCAATAGTGCTGGTCATGAACGGCGTGAGGATCGTGCCCAGGGCGACGAGGCAAATGCCGATGAACAGCACGCGCCCTGCGCCGATGCGGTCCGCAGCTGCGCCGGCGAACGGTTGCGTCAAACCCCACCACAATTGACCGTAGGCAAACGCAAGGCTGATGTTGGCGATGCCGAGCCCGGTGCTGCTGTTCACATCAGCCAGGAAGAGCCCCATCGTTTGCCGCGTGCCCATCGTCAGCGCGAACGTGCCCGCTGCAGCGAGCAACACCACCCACATCGCATGTTTCTTGATGGCGTCGCTCATGCTGCATCCTTCTCTTCGGTGGCGTCGGCCGACAGCGCGTCGGTCATGCGGTCAATCAGGGCGTGCAGCGCGATCACGTCGTCCACGCCGACGGTCTCGTTCAATTGCAGTTGCGCTTGTTTCCACAGCGCTTGCGCTTGCGTGCGCTTTTTGCGCCCGCTCGCGGTGAGTGAGAGCGCATGGCTGCGCGCATCATCGCCCGCATGGACTGCGATCCAGCCTGCGGATTCGAGCGGGCGCAGGTTGCGCGAAAGCGTAGACGAGTCCATGCCCATCGCTTTGGCGAGATCAGCCTGCGTGATTGGGGCCAACCGTTCAACGTGGGTTAGCAGCGAATATTGCGTGATCTTTAGCCCGCATTCGACCATGGCGCGGTCATAGACCAGCGACACGCGACGCAGCAGTTGCCGCAGCTTGAAATTGGTGCAACCGCGCGGCGTGAGAGATGGCTTTGTATTGATCACAGCGTTTGCTCGTGTTTCAGACAGTTTGTGTGGGTTTGCAATATTGCATGCATATGCAACAATTGTAGCTGCATCAAAATTGATTGGCAAACAGGAGTGACGTGATGACTGCAGAAGAAACGTTAAAACAGTGGCACGATGACGACGCAGCGGCCCGCGCACGCGTTGGCAGCCGCGGCGTCGCCACGCCGCAGCAATTGATGGGCCTCACCGGTCTGGAGCAAATGCAGAAATTGCTCTCGGGTGACTTTCCACCGTCGCCGATTTCCGAGACGATGGATTTCGCCTTGATCCGTGTGGAGTTTGGCCGCGCAATATTTCAGGGCAAACCGTCGGCGAAGTTGCTGAATCCGCTCGGCACCGTTCATGGTGGCTGGTACGCCACGCTGCTCGATTCCGCCGTAGGTTGCGCCGTACACACCGCAATGCCAGTAGGCCGGGCCTACACCACGCTGGAGCTCAAGATGAATATCGTGCGCAGCATTTCACTCAAGGTGCCGCTGGTGCGCGCCGAGGGCTACACCGTGCACGTCGGCAAGCAGGTGGCGACGGCCGAGGGACGATTGTTCGGATCGGACGGCACGCTGTATGCGCATGCGTCTACGACGTGTTTGGTGTTTGAGCGGGGTGAATGACAGCCCGATTTGGTGCGCTTCGTATGTTCTGTTCCCTCTCCCCCGGAGGGAGAGGGTTAGGGAGAGGGGGTAGGGGGTATACCGCGCCGACGTTGCTTCTCGTGACCTCCCCCCTCTCCCCCAGCCCCTCTCCCTCCGGGGGAGAGGGGAGCAGTTCAGCGGCTCGCGTTACGCGAGCTTCGCGACGCGCACCTGCAATCGTTGCACGTCAATACGTAGCCGCTGAATATCGGAGACAAACTGCGACACGTCGTCGCGCTCTGCGACGAGCTGCGCTTCGTCATGCAAGTAGCGTTTACCAGCTTCATGCAGGCTTGACTGTGCATTGTCTCCAAGCGCTTTGAGTGCTTTGAAAAACCGCACCGCCTCCGTCGCGAGAATCGGCCCAACCACTCGCTCTAATTCCGCCTCTGCAGCCAGCGGCAACGACGTAAATGCTTTTGAAATATCTTGAAGCAACGCTGCTTGCCCAGAAATTTTTGCACTGCGCAGTGCAGCGTCCTTCCCTTGAGCAATCAGCGGCAACGAGGTCAGCGGAAACTCAACGCTGACCGACAAATCCTTATCGCTCAATGACGAGTCACCCGCGACGAAGTCCCCCGTCTCGCTGATTTTCAGCGTAGTGGAAAACGGTAGCATGCGCACCTGCATCGTTTCGCCCGCATGGGTCGCGAGTAGTTTGCGCGCGGCGTCGTCGTGAGAGAGCAGTTTAGAGAGGGCGCGGGCGATGAGCGAGGAGGGAAGCATGTGCAAATTATCTCTGGAAAAGAAAAAGCCGACACACGGTCGGCTTTCTCCGGGGCACGAAAGAACTACGCCTGCTGAATCCCTGCCAGTAACCAGCCTTTGCTGCCGTCAACAGGTTTGGTCAGGTTCCATGTTTCGCGGAAGTCGGACGCCATCATCATGCCGTCTTCTCGCATCTTGCCGGTGAACTGAACACTGGCCCAGTATTGACCACGGTCGGTTTCGATGCCCATCAATTCGGCATGCAGATCTTCAACAACCGTTGCATCCTTGTTGCCAGCAACAACATCTTTGGCGATTTCATTGTAGAAAGCGTCGGTGGCGAAGTCGCGCACGGCATCAAGGTCGCCCTTGTCATTGGCAGCTTGCAGCGCAATGAACTGGCTTTTCGCGTTGGCTTCAAAGCCCGCTTTGTCGAAATCGGCAGGAATGCCCAAAGTCGCCGCAGCCATCACAGGAGTGGCTGCGCCGCCCATGGCACCCGTGCCAGAGAAGGCCGTGGGTTCAACGCGTTGTTGTGGCGCGCCAAACGGGCTAGGGTTAGCTGAGCCGCCGGGGGTTGCCATGCTTGGATTCTGCTTGCGCATAAACATGCGGATCGCGAAGAACAAGCCGCCAATCACCAGACCCGCCAAAAGCACCATCATGATCATGCTGGCAGCGCCGCCGCCAAGTTGCGAGAACAGATAACCCAAACCGAGACCGGCAGCGATGCCTGCGAGAGGACCAGCCCATTTCGCCATGCCAGTTTTTGGCGCTGCGGCAGCGGCTGCTGCGGGCGCGGCTGTTGCCGCTGCGGCGGGCGCGCCCGCCGTTGGAGCGACCGCAGGCGACGCAGCAGGAGCAGAGCGCTGCGTGCCGACTGACTTGCCGCCACCTAATTTTTTGGCTTCAACCGAAGCGGTTCCACCGAGGGCAAAGGCCGCTGCGATGATCGCGATACAGATACTTTTAAACATAAATCCTCCAAAGGGGTGTTTCGTGTCGTGACATTCAGATTATCGGGGCGCGAGCCATAATTTCAAGCGAAGCGTATCAGGATTTCGTCCTGACGTACCACCGCAGTAACCCTAAATTAAGCGTCAGAACCGGTAGCCGCGATGCACCGCGACAATGCCGCCGGTTAAATTGAAATACTCGACACGCTTAAAGCCCGCTGCCTCAAACATGGCCTTCAGCGCTTCCTGCGGCGGATGCATGCGAATGCTTTCCGCTAAATACTGATAACTGGCCTCATCGCCCGCGATTTTCGCGCCAAGTTTTGGCAGGATATTGAATGAATACCAGTCGTAGGGCACTTTCAACAGCGGATTCGGGCGCGAAAACTCAAGCACCAGCGCACGACCGCCAATTTTCAGCACACGATGCATTTCGGCTAAGGCCAAATCTTTATGCGTGACATTGCGCAAACCGAACGCGATGGTGACCGCATCAAAACTGCGATCTGCAAACGGCAGCGCCTCTGCGTTGCATTGAGCGCTTGGCGTCATCACGCCGTGATCTAGGAGCGCATCGCGGCCTTCGGTCAGCATCGCAGCGTTGATATCAGTGTGCAGCACCATCCCGGTTGGGCCGACCTGCGGCTGCATCAGCCGAATCAGGTCACCGGTGCCACTGGCGAGATCGAGCACGCGTTCGCCTTTGCGTAACTGCAACTGGTCAACCGCGAAGCGCTTCCAAATGCGATGTAGCCCGCCGGACATGGCGTCGTTCATTACGTCGTATTTCGACGCCACGGAATCGAAGACGCCACGCACTTTGCCCTGCTTTTCAGCCTCGGCGACCGTTTCAAAGCCGAAATGGGTTTTGCCTTGCTCAGTCACGCGACGCTCCCGCACGCTCAAGACGCGCCAGATATTCCTTCCACAGAAGATCCTTCTCAACGCATAACTTGTTCAGATAATCCCAAGAAAAAATTCCCGAGTTGTGCCCGTCGCTGAAGGTGGGGCGCACGGCGTACATTCCTACCGGTTCAAGTTCGGTAATGTCCACTGCACGTTTGCCGACTTGCAATACTTCTTGCCCCGGCCCGTGGCCGCGCACTTCCGCCGAGGGTGAGTACACACGCAGCAGTTCAAAACTCAACTCGTGCGATTTTTCCCCGTACGCTAAGGCGATCACATGGCGCTTGCGATCCAGTGTGATTTCAGTGGGGATCGGCGTATCGGATTCAAGACCGGGCATGGTGGCTACAAAAAAGCGGTGAATTGCTATTTTCGCTTATGCGCGATCGCTTGTGTGAGCCGTTGGCCATGTCGCCAGCACCACGCCGCCCAGAGCACAGGCAAAGGCAACCGCATGCGCCAAGGTGAAAACCTCGCCTAGAAAAAGCACGCCCACCAGCGCCGAGGTGATCGGCAAGAACACGCTGAACACGCCAGCTTTTGCAGCAGGCACCGTCTTGAGCCCGGTCATCCACAGCCACACCGTCCACACGCTTGCCGCCAGCGCATACAACACCAGTCCGCCCCAGACACCAACGCTTACCGCCGCAAAGTTAAACGACCACGCGGCATAAATGCCAAATGGCGTCACCAGTAGAAACCCCCACAAGTTGATGAGCGCGCTGATGCGCTTGGGTGACAACTGGTTAGTGAGCCGTTTGCCGATGACGATGTAGCTTGCCTCGCACAACACCGCGCCGACCAACAATACCGTGCCAAGCGTCGAGGAGTTGCCAGCGTCGTGCTCGGCGCGCGACATCGCCAACACGGTAACGCCCGCCACGCTGAGAGCGATGGCAACGAGCATGCGTGTTGACAGCTGTTCTTTCAAAAATATCCACGACAACAAAGCGACCGCCGCCGGAATGCCGGCCATGATGACGCCCGCTGAAATCGCGGTGGCGTGCCGCATACCGAACAGCAAGCAGATCGAGAACAGAAAGTTGCCCAAGAAGGATTCGAGAAACACAAGATAGCGCGTGCGGGTGTCGAGCGGCGCTTCGCCTGCACTTCGCTTGAGCCACGTTCCCATCGCGATAGCGGCGATACCGAAGCGAAGCCACGCTAGCAGGAAGACCGGAAAAACGGCTACCAGCAACTTGGAGAATCCAACATACGCGCCCACGATCATCATGGCGCTGGCGAGGCTTAGGTAGGCGAGCAAAGCTTAGTGTCCCGCGCTGCCAGTGCGAACGGTATCAAACTGTAGGAGCGGCTTGCCCCGAACCACGTTTGTATTACCGTACCGGCAAACCCCACCAAAAACAATGGTTTTATTGTTAGCAGGAAAGGGGTGGCGCAA
>JANNYE010000161.1:0-21457 GCA_031409935.1 Burkholderiales bacterium
GGGCTACTCTTTCGCTTCCAGTTGCTCTCCACCCCGCTTCACAGCGACGCAGTTACTTTCAGCTACATCGGGGTAACCTCCCAATGGCGCGGACTTCCACCACGCAAACAAAGCGTCCTTGCGGACGCACGATACCCGCCTGCGGCGAGTATGACGACAGTTTAGGTAGACAAAAGTAATCGTTCGAACCGTCCAGGGCGACCTCTAAACATGCCAACCAAATCCCCAACCCCACTCCAAGCCATCGAATCCGCCTCACGCGACGAACTGCAAGCGCTGCAACTCACGCGCATGAAATGGAGCGTGACTCACGCCTACGAAAACGTCCCGCACTACAAAAAATCCTTCGACACAAAAGGCGTTCACCCAACCGATCTCAAACACCTCGAAGACCTCGCGAAGTTTCCGTTCACTCTAAAAACCGACCTGCGCGACAACTACCCGTTCGGTCTCTTCGCCGTACCGCGTGAGCAGGTGGTGCGCATCCACGCATCGAGCGGCACCACGGGCAAAGCCACCGTCGTCGGCTACACCAAAAACGACATCGACACTTGGGCCGATTGCGTAGCGCGCAGCATTCGCGCGGCGGGCGGCTGCCCCGGCGACATGGTGCACGTCAGCTATGGCTACGGCCTGTTCACCGGCGGCCTCGGCGCGCATTACGGCGCGGAACGGCTGGGCTGCACCGTGATCCCGATGAGTGGCGGACAGTCTGAAAAGCAGGTGCAGCTGATCACCGATTTCAAGCCCGACATCATCATGGTCACACCGAGTTATGCGTTGGTACTTGCGGAAGAATTCGTCAAGCAGGGGCTCGATCCCGTCGCCTCGTCGCTCGCCATCGGCATCTTCGGCGCAGAGCCGTGGACCAACGCGATGCGCGCCGACATCGAGCGCCGCATGGGCATCGACGCGGTGGATATTTACGGCCTGTCGGAGGTCATGGGGCCGGGTGTGGCCAGCGAATGCATCGAAACCAAAGACGGCCCGGTGATCTGGGAAGACCACTTCTATCCCGAAATCATCGACCCGGTCACCGGTGCCGTGTTGCCGGACGGCAGCGTTGGCGAACTGGTGTTCACCAGCCTCACCAAAGAGGCGATGCCCGTCATCCGCTACCGCACGCGCGACCTCACCAAACTGTTGCCGCCTACCGTGTCCACCGCGCGCAGCATGCGCCGCATGGCCAAAATTACCGGTCGCTCAGACGACATGATGATCATTCGCGGCGTCAACGTGTTCCCCACGCAAATCGAAGAACTGATCCTGCGCCAACAAAATCTAGCGCCGCATTACGTCTGCGTAATCACCCGCCCCGAACATCTCGACGAACTCGAAGTACGTGTGGAAATGACGCTACGCTTTGTGCATGCGGGCTGTGACGCGCATCACGCCGTGACGCGGCAACTGACGGCAGATATCAAGAACTTGATTGGCGTTTCGGCGAACGTGGAGTTGACGTTACCGGGGACGATTGAGCGGAGCTTGGGGAAGGCAAAGCGGGTCATTGATAAGAGAAATCCATAGCCGAACACGAGCGTCAAAGCTACGCGAGCTGCGTCGATATACTGAAATGGCCTAATCGGGAGAAGAAGCAAGATGGGCAGCCTAGTTTCCGAAATGCAGAGTCAACTTAAAGAGCGCGGCGAATATGTTGTCTTAGCCAATAGGGGCTGGTTTGCGGTCTTTGCGAGCACTTGGAAAGAGCGCCTTAACACCGCCAAGGGGCAGGGACGCGCGGGGCCAAATCTAATAGTCCATCGAACCAAGTCAAATGATCCAAACGACCATCACGTACTGCCTTACGCGATAGTACGGGACTTGTTGGTTGAGGAAACCGTGACTCGCTCTGCGGTCAACGGATCAGTGCGTTGGAATCTCACTCTTAGAGATGGCGAGCTTCACGTATCGCATCGTGCGGGAAAATTGAGCGTCGACGAGTTTTACGGCGGACGACTCATCGGTGAAGAAAGTTTGGTCTCCCAACTACGAGAGGTGCAGGAACACGAGGCTGCATTTAACGTGAAGGTCGAATCATCATCTCAAGATGCTGCGCCTAAACGGCGTGAGCGGCTACGAACAGCCACAAGAATTCCAGCGCGTCAACTCGCGCTGACATATTTCTACATTCGAAACTCCGATGTTGTCGCGGAAGTTCTGGAAAGAGCAAACGGCGTTTGCGAAGTGTGCCGAAAATTGGCTCCGTTTCGACGCGCCAAAGACGGCGAACCTTACCTCGAAGTTCACCACAAAATCCAACTTGCAAATGGCGGCGAAGACATAGTTGAGAATGCGATAGCCGTATGCCCAAACTGTCATAGGCATGCGCACTACGGCGAAACTTAGCCCGTAGGCTGGGTTGAAAACCCAGCCTACTTCTGAAGGAGAAAAGACCATGCGTGCGCGTACCGTTGCCCCCGTTTCTCCCGGCGAAATGCTGGATGAGGAATTCTTGAAACCACTTGGCTTGACGAAATATCGTCTGGCCAAAGCCATCGGCGTGCCGCCGCTGCGCATCGGCGACATCGTAGCGGGCAAGCGGTCGATCACGGCAGACACTGACCTGCGTCTGTGCCGCTACTTTGGGCTAAGCGATGGTTGGTGGTTGCGCGGACAGGCGAGCTACGACACCGCGATTGCACGAGACTCGATGGGCGACGTGCTGTCGCGAATTACTCCGCACGAATTGCTGGCCGCCTGAAGATATGGTGGCAATTACCAACCCCACCGCCCTAATCACAGGTGCCTCCTCTGGCATAGGCGAAGCGCTAACCCACTACTTTGCGCGCGCGGGCCACGATCTCGTGCTGGTTGCCCGCAGCGCGGACAAACTGAAGACGCTGGCCGCCGCGCTTGAGGCGGAGCATGGTGTGAAGGTTCTGGTGCTGCCTGCCGATTTGTCGGTGGCCGGTGCCGCCGAAACACTGACGGCCACGCTCAAACGCCGCCGCAAAATACCGGACGTGCTCGTTAACTGCGCGGGTGTGCTGCAGCAAAAGCACTTCGTGAAGATGAAGCCTGCGGGACATCTGGCGATCATCGATCTGAATATTTCGGCGCTGACTGCGATGTTGGCGCATCTGCTGCCGTTGATGGTGGCGCGTGGGTCGGGGCGAGTGTTGAACGTGGCCTCTGTCGCTGCGTTTCAGCCGGTTCCGCTGCTCGCGACTTATGCGGCGAGCAAGGCGTATGTGTTGTCGCTGACCGAGTCTTTGTCGGAAGAGTTGAAGGGCACTGGCGTGACCATCACCTCGCTCTGCCCCGGCATCACAGCCACTAACATGCTCACCACCGCGCTTGATGCGAACGGGCAGTTGTCCAAGCTGCCGGGCTTCCTGATCGGCAACGTGTATGACGTTGCGCGTGAGGGCTTTGATGCATGCATGCGCGGTGACGTGATCTGCGTGCCCGGCGTGATCAACCGTGCGGCGATGCTGGCTTCGCGCAGCACGCCGAAATGGTTGTTGCGGCGAGTGAGTGGGGCGTTTGCGCGGCGGGCTGGGCAATAGCCGAACACCGTGCCCTTGTAGGTGCGCCACTAGGCGCGAAAAACGCTGCACGCAAAGCTGGGATTGCGGCCGGGCCGCTCCTACAGGTAGCGACAACAATCACATCTCGGAAGCCCCCCTCTCCCTAACCCTCTCCCTCAGGGGGAGAGGGGACAGAGCAAATCGGACACGATTGAGCCTCCGCTAGACACCGCCAAAGCTCTGCGCAAATCACCGGCAGAACGCTACGCCACCGCCAGCGCACTCGCCGCCGATCTCGATCTGTGGCTCACGCAAACGCCCATCTCGATCCGAGCCGAAGACCGCAGCTATCGCTCGCGCTTGTGGCTCAAACGTAGCTGGGCGTTTGCTGCGCTGGGCGCGGTTGCTGTGACAGGGGTGAGCGTTGGACTTGGCGTGAGTTTGTGGCCGCGCAACGTAGCCATCGCCAACGCTACGCAAGCGCTAGCCGATCACGTTCGAGCGCAGAGCGAGGCGACGCGGGCATCGAATTGCTCGGCGAACGAATTCGCGTGTACGAACTCGCCGGTGAAGGCGACTCACCGCGACGCGCCACGTGGTGGCGGCAACGCGCGCTCTACGAGATCGAGTTCGACCCCGCCGCCGCTGGCAAGTCAGGCAGGCGAAGCCGCGCCATTTTCAATCGCGTTGGCAGCGCGCAACCGCAGTTCAAGGCGCTGCTCGCTTACGTGGATGCGCGCATCAGCACCGACGCGGACGCGGTGCGTAACGCCGAAGACGCAGTCGCAGTCGACAAAGACTTTGTCCGCCCTCGCGTAACACCGTGGCGAGTGCCATTGCTTGCGAGCCAGTGACGAGGGTTACGGCCACGACACCATCAACTTGGCGCGAAGCCAACAATCAGAGGTCGAGGCGCGCGGTCAGCGACGAATGTTTGGCGCTGGCAAGCCCTCAATCATCACGTTCATGCAAGACGGTCTACACGAGGCGATGGCGCGTTCCGCTGCGGGCAGTAGTGCATCCGCGCTGGTCACATATTCGCCATGCCCACCAAACGCAGCCGTCACCTGATCGTAGCGTGCGGGCAGCAACTCGCAGCCGATCAGGCGATCGCGACCGTAGTCGCGCAATTGAATCTGGTACTCGGCGTTCCACCGCGCATCGTTGCCGACGACCGCCAGAAATGGCAGGCCGTAACGCACGGCGGTGTCCATCTCAGCCGCGTGAAAACCGAAGGTGCCGTCACCCATGACCGCAATAATCGGCGCGTCAGGCACGGCGACGCGCGCGCCCAGCGCGAACGGAAGCGCCGCGCCGATCGCCCCCGCAACCCCGTTGATGACGCGATGCGGCGCGTTGAGACAGGCCTGCGCCCATTGGCCGATTTCGCCGCCGTCGGAGACGAAAACGGAGTCGGGATGACTGTCCAGCAACGCTTGCAGCGGACGAAGCGCCTGTACCGGATGCAGGCGATCAGCGATGCTGGAGGCTGCCTCACTCCATGCGTCGGGGCGATAGGCAATCGCGGCGCGCACGTCCGTGTGCCATGCGTGATCGGGTTTGCCAGCGGACTTACTGGCGTTGACAAGCGCTTGTATCGCTGATGGCGTATCGGCCTCGGCTGTTGCGATGAGTCGCAAACCAACGGCGCGTCGCGAACGATCAATCTCATTCTTTTCTGCGTCGACTTGAAGAAACTCACAATCAGCTGCGAACGCCGGGGCCGCGCCGAATTTCAGCGTGAAATCGAGGCGCTTACCCAGCAATAGAACGCAGTCGCTTTGTGCGAGCATTTGCGCAAACGCACCAAGGCTCGGGTCACTGACGCCGCGCGGGCTTTCCATTCCGATTACAGGAATACCGGTTGCGGCTTCAAGCTCGGCAAGCTGGCCGCGACGAAAACGCATGAGGCTTGCAGGGCCGGTGAGAATCAGTGGCCGTTTGGCGTGCGAAAGCTTCGCGAGGAAGGGTGCTGCATCGGCGTTTGAGAAAGGCATGGGGGTTGGCCGAAATGCGCTCGCATCCACCGCGTTGGTCATGACGCTAGTGTCGCCCTCCAGCGCGTCGGTGGGCAGGCTCAGATGCACCGGTCCGGGTCGCCCTGACTGCGCAACCCTTATCGCCTTCGCCATGTCGGAGGCAAGCGCATCCGCATCCGCGCTTCCCCAAGAAAGCTTGGTCACGGGCGCGGCCATCTCGGCCTGCCGCATCTCCTGAAAAGCGCCCATACCCAATTGATTGTTCGGCGCATGACCCGACAGCAGCACCACAGGTGACTCTGCCATTTGCGCTGTGTACAACGCGGACACGGCGTTGGCATGACCGGGGCCGCCGGTCACTAGGGCAATGCCGGGCTCGCCAGTGATGCGCGCATAGGCGTCAGCCATGTGTACGGTGGCGGCTTCATGTCGGGTATGGATCAATTCAATGCCTGCATCAAACGCAGCGTCGAACACCGGCATGATGTGGTTGCCGGATAACGTGAAGATGCGCTTGACGCCTGCCTGCTTTAGCGACTGGATCAGCGCATCAGCACCGCGTTTCTTTGTTGCTGTCATTTCTGGTTCCCTGAGTTCTCTGTTTAGCGGAGCTAATTTATGGGGGAAAATCGCACCAGTCGTCGTTCCTGCGAAGCATGTCCTGAGCCTGTCGAAGGGGCAGGAACCCAGTGACTTTACGCGCTCCTCGCTAGTCAGGATGTGCTCGAAAGGCGCTCGGCCCCTGCCTTCGCAGGGGCGACGAAAAAAGTGTCGCGAACGAACAATCCCAGTCAAGTGATCAAACTTTCACCGGGTTTCACGCGAGTGAACACAACCGGTTGTTCAGTTAATTCCAGCGTGTCTCGGTGTTTGCGTACCACCGTGTAGCGCGACGTATTGAGGTCGCCCGTCTCTGGAAAGTCTTCCCTGAAGTGCGCGCCGCGCGAGTCCTCGCGTACGAGCGCAGCCGTTGTGATCGCGTGGCTGACGCTGATCAAGCTGCGCAGGTTCAACCAGTCATGCCAACTCAGGTTAAACGCGCGATCATCGTCGGCCACGCCCACACGCTTCAGCTCGTCATCCAGTGAGCCTAATTGCGATTGCGCCCGCAGCAAACCCTCCTTCGTGCGAAGAATGCCTGCGTCTTGCCACATCGTGTCGTACAACGCTTCGCGCAACGGTTGCGTGCTGCTGTGTTTGCGGTGGAACGGTGCTTCATGCAGAGCAACCTGTTGTTGGATCAACGCTTCATCGGGTGCATGCCAATGGCCTTCCTTGCGAACCCAAGCCGCCATCGCGTCACCCGCGATGCCGCCATACACCGTCGAATTGGCAACGCCATTGCCACCCAGACGATTGGCCCCATGCACGCCGCCGGTGTCTTCACCCGCAGCGAATAATCCTGTCAACGACGTGCGGCAATCGCCATCAAACACCACGCCGCCCATCATGTAATGCGCCGTTGGCACCACCTCCACGCGACCGCCAGCAAGATCAAATCCACAATCGGCGCAACGATCCACCATGCCCTTAAAACTCTTGCGAACCGCGTCCACGCCGAGGTGCTTCATTTCGATGAACACGCCGCCGTTGGGCGTAGTGCGACCGGCCCGCATTTCCGAAAAAATACTGCGCGAAACAATGTCGCGTGTCGCCCGCTCGCCGCGCGGATCGTAGCCGTGCATAAAGCGTTCACCCGCGCCGTTGAGCAGATAGCCGCCCGACCCGCGCAAGCCTTCTTCCAGTACCGTTCCAGTCATGCGTGTGCCCGTGCCGGCGAGCAGACCGGTAGGATGGAACTGCACCATTTCCATGTCGCGTAACGCGAGTCCGGCATCCAGCGACATCGACAAGCCGTCGCAACTTTTGTCGCCACTTGGCGTGTGAAATTTGTACATCGTCGGGCCGCCGCCCGTTGCTAGCAACACCGCTTTCGCGTGCACGAAAACGTAGCCACCGGTGCGCACGTCAATCATCAGCACACCAGCCAGCCCATCGCCCGCCGTGTTGGTGATCAGCGCGATGGCACGGTGCTCTTCCATGCGCTCAATCTTTCTCGCCCATACCTGCTCGGCCAGTCGATTGATGATCTCGATGCCGGTCTGATCACCCTTGTGGACGGTGCGATCAAACGTCTGTCCTGCGAAGGCTTTTTGATGCACGGTGCCGTCGGGATTGCGGTCAAAAAAGCAGCCGAGTTCGTTCTCAAGCTCGTGAATACGCTCCACCGCTTTGGTCACCAGCGTCCATGCGAGATCCTGATCAGGCAGCCACTTGCCGCCCTCGATCGTGTCCATGAAGTGCCGCTCAACCGAGTCACCTGCAGCCAGCGCCACGTTGTATCCGCCCTGAACCATGCGCGTGCAACCGCTCTTGCCGAGCAGCCCTTTGACCGCGACGGTAATCTTCAATTCGGGCGCGGCCTGATGCGCGTGTAGCGCGGCAAACAGGCCCGCGCCACCCGAGCCAAGGATCAGGATGTCGGTCTGCCGTCGAATGATCTCTCTCATGCGGCCACCCCCAGTCGCGCCAGCGCGCCTGCTCGTTTGGACGCGACGTTTGCCTGCACCACGTCATACAGCGATTGACCGTGCGAATCCATCGCCACCAACAACGGCCCGAAACCACGAATGCGAAATTTCCATAAGGACTCCGGATTGAGATCATCCAGATCAACGTCCTCAATCTGCTCGACCCACGTCGTTTCAAGCGCTGCCGTACCACCGACGATGGCCAGATACGCGCCGCCTAATTCGCGAAACGCAGCGAGCGACCCTTCACGCATGCCTCCTTTGCCAATGATGAAGCGCACGCCCATCTGCGACATCAACTGACGTGTAAATCGCTCCATGCGGTCGCTGGTGGTGGTGCCGATGCACACCGGCGCGTAGCCTGCTGGGTAATCAGCCGAGACCGGCACTTTTTTAACATTTGGCGCGGTGTGAATCACCGCCTGTCCGCTCAAATCAAAGCGCGTTGTGCGTCCCTTGTCAAACAACGCGATATAGCTCGCGTCGCGAATGCCGTACAGCGTGGTGTTCAGCGTCACGGTGTCGTTGACACGCAGGCTGCGTGCTTGCGCTTCGGTAATCGGCATGTCGAATTCGTAATGCGCCATATGGACACTCCTATAAATTCATTGTTCGGGCGAACTACCGCGTTGCACGGTGCTCGCAATCCTCACGTACCAGAGCGTACGTTCCGGTTGCTGCGCGCCGTGCGCCTTGCATTTCATCCCGAAAAATGAATTTCTAGAAGTGCCCATGTCAGTATCCGTACGCAATGCCAGCGGGCGTGATCGTGGCGCGCGCGCGGCGCGCTGAATGACACTGCATGTTCACCGCCACCGGATTCATGGTGATGTGCGTTGCAGCCAGTTCCATGTGCACGGCAAACGCCGTGGAGTCGCCGCCCAGACCCTGCGGGCCAACGCCCAGCATGTTGACCGCCTCAGCAAGCTCCATCTCAAGCGCCGCGCCGTCCGGGTCGCTGCAATGCGAGCCAAGTGGACGTGTCGCCGCTTTTTTTGCCAGATGAACACACAAGTCCGACGTGCCGCCAACGCCCACGCCAACGATGGTCGGCGGGCAAGTCTTGCCACCAGCGGCGATCACGCAGTCCACCACGAAGCGCTTGATCGCAGCGATGCCTTCTGCCGGAATCGCCATGCGCAAGAACGAGTTGTTCTCTGAGCCACTGCCCTTCGGGATCATCTCGATCTCAACGGTCTGTACGCGGTCGTTGAAGTCCACATGAATGACCGGCACGCCTTCACCGCAGCTCGTGTGCTGATTTTTTCGCGTGAGCGGATGCACCACGGATGAGCGCAGCGGATGCTCCTGCGTGGCACGCGTGCAGCCCCGAACCAGCGCCGCCTTGAGTGCCGCGCCGTCGAATTCAACGCCTGATCCGATGGTGACGTTGTAGATGGGGATGCCCGTGTCTTGACATAGCAGATTGTTAGTGTCTTCGGCCACCCTGATGTTGGTCACCATCGTAGCCAGCATCGATTTCGCGGTTGAATCCGTCTCGGATTTTTGCAGCCGTTGAAAGCCGTCCTTGATGTCCGGTGGTAACGACTTCAGCGCCTGAATGTAGAGCGCCTTTGCAGCCTCTTCCACCGCTTCAATATTCAGTTTCATCGAACGTTTACTGCTGCTGAATTTTGCGTTCGCGAACGACCTTGGCCCATGTCGCGCTCTCTGCGCGAATGGCGTCGGCAAATTGGGTAGGATTGTTGCCGACCGGCGTCATGCCCACGGCGAGTAATCGCTGCTTAGTATCGTCAGTGGCCAGAATCGTGGCGCTGTCGCGCTGTACTTTGTCGATGATGTCTTTGGGCGTGCCCGCAGGCGCGAGCAGGCCAAACCAGCCGACGTTGACGAAGCCCGGCAGGCCGGATTCACCCACCGTTGGAATGTCCGGTGCAGCAGGGCTTCGCTCGGCGCTGGTCACGCCGAGCGCCTTTACTTTTCCAGCTTTGATGAAGGGCAGCATCGCGGCCAGGTTGCCCGGCAGCATCTCCACGCTGCCGCCTGCGACATCGGCCAGCGCCAGCGACTCACCCTTGTACGGTACGTGCTTCACATCAATGCCAGCGGTGTAGAGAAAGTTTTCTCCGGCCATATGCACTTGGCTTCCAATGCCCGCCGATCCGAAATTAAGCGCGCCCGGTTTTGCCTTGGCCAGCGCGATCAATTCCGTAATGTTTTTTGCCGCGACGTTGGGCCCCACCACGATCACCATCGGCCCTTGCGCAACGTTGGTGATCGGCACGAAATCCTTCGCTGCGTCGAACGGCATCTTGGCGTAGATGTGCGGGTTGACCGTCACAATCGAGCCGGACGCCATCAGCAAGGTGTAGCCGTCGTTCGGCGCTTTCGCGACTTCAACCGCACCGATGTTGCCACCGGCACCGGTCTTGTTCTCCACAATAACCGTCTGACCCCACACCTCTTGCAGCCGCTGGCCCAACAAGCGCGCAACCACGTCGGTGGTGCCACCCGCCGGGAACGGCACGATGATGCGCACCTGTTTGTTAGGCCACGCGGTGCCCTGCGCGGCGGCGGGTGTGATGCTCATTGCGCAAATTGCCGCTATGGCCAATACGGGTGAAATTTTTATCAGTGTTCTACGCAACATTTGTAAGCACTCCTTTGTTGTTTCACATCAAGCGCGTCGATCTCTCGTGGCGACGTCACTTGCCAATACTTCAGACTCGAAAAATGCGGTTCGAGTTCATGCCAACATGATGGTGCCGAGCAAAACGCCAACCGCGACGCTGGCGGCTAGAGCCACGCCGATCCATAGTTTTCGCGTTCCGTGCCACTGACCGAATTCGATGACCAATAGGCGCGTGCCGCCCGCCATGTGCGCTGTGAGCAAAATCACCAATCCCCACTCGGCGAACTTGAACAGCGGCGCATCGGTCCAGCGTAAAAAGCCGTCCAATGCGGCAGCACCTTGCAGGCTGGTGCTGAGCGCCCAAAAATGCAGCGGCAAAAAAAGCGCGAGCGCGATGCCGGAAATGCGATGAACTACAAACGCCCAGTACCCGACGTTGCCACGCGCGCGCCAGTCGTTGCGGCGCATGGTCAATGGTTTGTGTGCGTTACTAGCCAGCATAAACACCCCACACTGCACGAAGCCCCAGCACAGTCAGCAGCACCGTGACGAGCAGCAATGCAATGTGCAGTGATCGCCCGCGCCACTGCATCCACTCCTCAGCAATTCGGGCCAGTCCAATCGGCGCGTGAACCACGACACTGATGACAAACACCACGTAGAAAATCGCAAACGGAAAGTTGCCACGGGTACGCGCCAAAATTTCCGCCGCAGAAAGACCGCCGCGCATCGCATACAAAATCGTCACCAGATGCACCAACACGCAGAGCGCCAGCAGCATCGCGCTGATACGTTGCGCGTACCAAAGCTTGGCCTGCGTCGACGCTTTCAATCCAGCTCACCACGAATAGCTGCGCGCGCAGTGAGCCGCTTAAGGCCGCTGATGCCAGCGGTCGGCTCAATACCTTTGGGGCAACGTTCCGAACACGTCGTGTGCGTGTGGCACGCGTGACAACCTGCGTCGCCAGCGACCGACTTAAGCCGGTCATTCTGCGCCGCATCACGCACATCATTGACCAGCGACCACGCGCGATTGAGCGCAGCGGGGCCGAGATAATCGGGCCGCCAGCTCACCGTATCGCATGACGCGTAGCACACGCCGCAGCCGATGCATTCGATGGCGGCATCCACTTTTTTGCGCTCGACCGAATCTGGTTTGACGTTGCTGAACGCGTCGTTACGCGTCAACGTGCCAGTGAATTGCCCTTTTGCACGCGCCCATTTGTCGAAAAATTCCGACATGTCAGTGGTCAAATCTTTGATGATCGGCAGATTTGAAAGCGGAGCCAATTCCAGTACGTCGTCACTGGCCTCGTCCGTCACTTTGGCCACATGCGTGCGGCACGTCCAGCGCGCAACGCCATTGACCGACATCGCGCATGAGCCACACATGCCAACGCGGCACGAAAAGCGGTAACTCAGCGACGGATCGATTGAGCGCTGCACGTACGTCACCACATCGAGCACGCTCTGGTTCGGCAGGCGTGGCACATCGTATGCGACGAACGCGCCTTGCTGCCCGCCGCGCCAAATCTTCACCTTTAACGGACGCATGACCGGCCTCCCGAACACGGCGAGCAATGACTGAATACAAATTTCATAATCGGATTATGGCGGAGGGTATGCGTGAGGAAAAGCGAATAATTGTCGTCTTAAGATAAAGTTTTTGTTTACTTATGCCTTCCATCCGCGTTCTCAAAACCTTTCTCTCGGTCGCCAGACAGGGCAGCTTTGCGGCAGCGGGGGCGGACATCGGCCTCACCGCTGCAGCGGTTGGCCTGCAGATGCGCGCGCTTGAATCCGACTTGGGGCAAATACTGTTTGATCGATCAGGTCGCACAATCGTTCTCAATACCGCGGGTCGTAGCGCTGTAGCACCCACTGTGGAGCTGGTACAGCGCTACGAATCGCTGGCTAGTGTTGACACGGGCGGCTTGGGTGGCACGGTGGTGATGGGGGCGCTGGTATCCGCGCTGATGGGCGCGTTCTCAGGGGCGCTGTGGCAGTTGAAGCGCGACCATCCTTTGCTGGAGGTAAAGCTGTTCGCAGGGCTGTCCGCCGATTTTGCGCCGCGCGTCGAAAATGGCGAACTGGATGCAGCGGTAACGACGCACTCGCCGCGAACCTTGCCAGCAACGCTTCAGTGGACGCCGCTCTACACCGAACCGATGGTGCTGATCGTTCCGAGTCGGCCACATTTCAAGCTGGAGAGTGATCCACTGGACATCTTGCGCACCGCACCTTTTTTACGCTTTGACCGCACCACCTGGACCGGCGATTTGGTCGCCAATGTATTGGCAAAATCGCGGGTGAAGGTGGTCGAAAGCATTGAGGTGAATTCAGTGGAAACGATAGTCGCACTGGTACGTCAGGGCTACGGAGTGTCTATCGTACCCAAGCTCGACAACGTGAAGTGGGCGCGCGACACCGATCTACAAATCATCACCATTCCCGGCAACCGCGTTGAACGGCGCGTGGGATTGCTGGAGCGAACACAACATTCGCGCAGGCAATTCACCGGCGAAATCAAAAAGCACTTTAAGGCGCGCAGCAAGCCTGCTCCTGCCAGCGCATAGCTACCGTAGAGGACACTAGCACCGTACAGCAACAAGCCGACGCAGTATCGCGCCGGCTTGTCAGTCAAGCATCCGCGCTGATTACCGTGAGCTTTTTCCGTCGACGCTCCACGCGCCCGCACCCCATGCGGCCAGCGTCAGCAAACCACCGATAACGGCGATGTTCTTCATGAACATCAGTTGCTGCACCATTTGTTGCGCCGCGGGAAACGTCCAATAGTTGTGAAACATCACCGTCGCGACCAGCGTGAACGCGGCGAGCGCCAACGCGGCCCAGCGCGTCTTGAAGCCAAGGATCAACGCGAGACCGCCGCCGACTTCAACGATGATGGCGATGATCGCTGCGGCCTCAGGCAGCGGTGTGCCCTTCGACGCGATGTAGCCAACCGTGCCCGCGAAGCCGGCGATTTTGCTGATGCCTGCGGGCAGAAATAGCGCCGCCATCAACAGGCGACCGACGAGGCTCAAGGGATTGTGTAGTGAGTTCAACATGATTTTCTTTATTCAATTATTAGTTAGTAAGCCACGGTTATACGCGCTTTAGGATGGGCGTTTTTTTCAAGCTCGTCAACAATCGCGGCGGCGTAGTCGATCCAACTGATGGTGCTGTTGCCCTGGCCGTCCAATAGCAATTGGTCGCCGCCGGTGCGATACGTGCCCGTTCGTGCACCAACTCCGATGATGGCGGGTGGACTCACGTAAGTCCAGTTGATGGCGGTGTTGCTATCACGCAGCGTTTGCAGCGCTACGCCCTGGCCAAGCGCCTCTTCTTTGTAGGCCGCAGGGAACTGTGGCGTGTCGACGAGGCGCACGCCCGGCGCGACTTCCAGTGTGCCTGCACCGCCGACCCACAACAGTCGCGATACGCCTGCTGCGGGCATTGCGGCGAGCAGATTGGTGGCAACAGTTGCGACTGTGCCGTGGCCGCTTTTGCGCCCGCTGATGGCGACAATCACCGCGTCGTGGCCTTTGATCACGTCTTTAAGAATGGACGCGTCGAGCGCGTCAACCGTTACGACGTTGGCTTTGCCTACAGGGTGGAAGAAGCCCGTTTGTCGGGCTGCTGCTGTCACGCTGTGGCCGCGTGACAGCGCTTCTTGAAGTATGGCTTGACCTGCATTGCCGGTGACGCCGAAGAGGAAAATTTTCATGGGAATGTCCTTGGTGTTTTGAAGCGCGAAAGAATGCGCTCTGCGATGAAAGAAATATAGGCGCGATTACATTTCAATAGAATCACTGCAAATTCACTTTATCGTTCGAATTTTTTGAATGAAAGCCAACAGCAATAGTTACGTAAAAGTCCTAACGCCTGAGTCGTTCATCATGCTTGATGCAGTAGCCAGTCAGGGTGGCTTTGCGCCCGCAGCGCGGATGCTCGGGCTGGTGCCGAGCGCGCTGTCTTACCGCGTGCGCCAGCTTGAAGAAGCGCTGGACGTGTTGCTGTTTGATCGGCGCTCGCGCAACGCGCAACTCACGCCTGCGGGTGAAGAATTGCTGCGCGAAGGACGTCGTTTGCTCGCTGAGGTGGACGCCGTTGCGCAGCGTGTAAAGCGCGTCGCGACAGGCTGGGAGCCTATGTTCACGATTGCCGTGGACAGCCTAATTTCGCGCAAAGTGGTGTTTGAGTTGTGTGCTGCATTTTTCGAATTGAACGCGCCGACGCGGCTGCGCCTGCGCGGTGAAACGCTGTCCGGCACATGGGAATCGTTGACCAGCGGCAAGGCCGACATCGCACTGGGCGGTGTGTTCGAAACTGGAAGCGTCGCGGGCATTCAGGTGAAGATGTTGGGCGACATGCCGTTCGTGTTCGCTGTGGCACCACGTCATCCGCTGGCGAAAATGAAAGAACCGCTCGCTGACGAAATGATCAGCAAACATCGCGTCGTGGCGGTCGCAGACTCGACGCTCCGCGGTCAAGGATTGACGGTGAATCTACTAGCCGGGCAGGACGTGTTTACGGTGCCGACCATGCAGAGCAAACTCGACGCGCATCTGCGTGGACTTGGCTGCGGATTCTTGCCGTTGCACCTAGCGCAACCGTTCATTGATTCTGGCAAACTGGTTGCGAAATCGGTGCAGCAACGGGCGCTGCTAGTGGCGCGAACGAATTACGCTTGGCGAAGCCAGACGCGTGAAAATCAGGGCCTCGCGCTGACGTGGTGGTTGAAAGCGCTGGAGAGCCCGCGAACACGGCGAGCTCTGATTGAGGATCAGGCGGGCGGCGGGTTTTAGCCCCACCGCGCGCGGCGCGTCTTAACTCAGCGCAGCAAACACCGACGCCCTGATCGCGTCCACATTGCCAATGCCGTCGACGCGCTTGTACTGGGGCACACCGGGCGCGCCGCTCTTGGCGAGGTCGCCGTAGTAACCGAGCAGCACTTCGGTTTGGTCGTGATAAACCTTGAGCCGCGTCTTTACTGTTTCTTCGCGGTCGTCGTCGCGTTGCATCAGATCCTCACCGGTCACATCATCCTTGCCGGAAACCTTGGGCGGGTTGTGCGTGATGTGATACACGCGGCCCGAAGGTTGATGCACGCGACGACCACTCATGCGATCCACAATGGCTGCGTCCGGCACGGCAATTTCAAGCACGTAATCGAGTCCAACGCCCGCGTCTTTCATCGCCTCGGCCTGCGGAATGGTGCGCGGAAAACCGTCGAACAAATAGCCGTTCGCGCAGTCCGCTTGCGTCAGACGCTCCTTGACCAAACCGATGATGATGTCGTCACTCACCAGCGCACCGGAATCCATCACTTTCTTTGCGGCCACACCCATCGGCGAGCCCGCTTTCACCGCAGCGCGCAACATGTCGCCCGTGGATATCTGCGGAATCGAAAATTTCTCGCAAATAAACTTCGCTTGCGTGCCTTTGCCCGCCCCCGGGGCACCAAGAAGTATCAGTCGCATGTTGTCCGTCCCTTGTGGATGATTTGGTCTTTTATTGATTATCGCCTGCAACGTCTTGCGCGGTGCTTACTGGGGCGCATGGTGGAAAGAATTGGCTGTGCAACTAGCGATCAGCTTTTTGTTGAACGCTCTATTTCACGTGGGCTTAGGCGCTCATTTGCCCATTAGTCGATAAATAGCCAAATTGACCACTAAGCCCATATGCAATGGCGTTTTCAGCCTAAAGCTGTATCACCGAATGAGCGCAAGTCGCGGATGGATCAAACGCCGATACAGCGGCGGAATCAGCGCGGCTACCAGCATCGCCGCATAGCTCGCCGGCAATTGTGGCGCTTCGGGATGGCTGTTGAGCGCGCTGAACGCACGGCCACCGTGCGCGTGATGATCGCTATGCCGTTGCAAGTTGATCAGCAGCGCGTTGGTTAACCACCCCGAGTAGTCCCACGAGTGTTCGTAGCGAACAGCCTCCAGCTTGCCGTTGGCGTCCACGGTCCGCGTCAAGCCGTAGTGCTCGATGTAGTCGACCAACTCAAGCTCCACGATGGCGACCAACCCCGCCATTCCAAACACAACGAGCCCTGCCCCGCCAGCGAGCGCAAACGCCCCGCCAGCGAGCGCTGCCGAGAGCAGCGACCAGTGCAAGGCCTCGTTGCGAAAAATCGCACCAAGCCCCGTTTGACCAATGCGCGCAACGCGCTCATTTTCCAGTCGAAAGCCGTGCAAGTACGTGCCAAAGATCGCACGCGGCACGAACGCATAGGCGTTCTCGTTTAACCGCGCGGTCGCGGGGTCGTCCGCCGTGCACATGCGCAAATGGTGACCACGCACATGCTCCACCTTGAACACGCCGTAGCAGACCGAGGCCAGCAACACACCGCCGAAAAATCGCTCAACTTTATTGTTGCGATGAATCAGCTCGTGCCCCACGTTGATCGCCAAAATGCCGCCGACCACGCCGAGCGAAACCACGAATCCCGCGATCTGCCAAAGCGGCAGCGCAATTACCTGCGGCACAAGTGTGATCGCCCAAACGAGCGTGGCAAGCCAGACGCCACCGCAAATCCACGGAATCATGCGCAACATTGGGTCACGCACCAATCGCGCTTGCTCTGCGGGCGTGAAGCGCGTCACCACTTTGCCAAGCAACAAATCCAGCACCGGAATGATCGCGTAAGTCACGATCACCGCCCACCACATCCACCAGCCGCTACCCGGGTCTTGCAGCGCGAAAGTGGTGCCTCGCCAAAACGACAACGCCACCAGCGGCGCGAGCCAAAACGAGTAGCGATAGAGATGGAAACCGAAACGCGTCATAAAACCTTCGGCGTCGTCACCACGACATCCGCGTTCTGCGCACGATGCCGCAACGCGTGATCAATTAGCACCAGGGCAAGCAAAGCCTCGGCAATCGGCGTCGCACGGATGCCAACGCACGGGTCGTGGCGGCCATGGGTGTTGATGATGACCGGGTTGCCCTGTTTGTCGATGGTCTCGCGATCCAGACGCATACTCGACGTCGGTTTGATCGCAATATTTACGGTGATCGGCTGGCCGGTGGAGATGCCACCCAGCACGCCGCCGGAATTGTTGCTCGCGAACTTGCCATCGCGAATCTCGTCGGAGTGCTCGGTGCCCTTCTGCGTAACGCAAGCGAAACCCGCGCCGATTTCAACACCCTTTACCGCATTCAGACCCATCATCGCGTGAGCAACATCGGCGTCGATCCGATCAAACACCGGTTCGCCCCAGCCCACTGGCAAACCCGTCGCCTCAACATAAATCTTCGCGCCGCAACTATCGCCGCTCTTGCGCAAATCGTCCATGTAGGCCTCAAGCTCGGCAAGCTTCGCGGATGTCTCGGTGATCGGTGCGAAGAACGGATTTCTGTTCACGTCAGCCCACGACTCAAACGGAATCGCCACATCGCCAATCTGCGCACAATAGCCGCGCACCGCAACGCCGTAACGCTCGGAAAGCCATTTCTTAGCGACAGCTCCAGCCGCCACAATCGGCGCAGTCAAGCGAGCAGAAGAACGCCCGCCACCGCGATAGTCGCGCTGACCGAATTTCATCCAATAGGTGTAATCAGCATGCCCCGGCCGAAACGTCTGCGCAATGTTGCCGTAATCCTTGCTGCGCTGATCCATGTTGCGAATCATCAGGCAAATCGGCGTGCCGGTCGTGACGCCTTCAAACACACCAGAGAGGATTTCAACCAAATCCTCCTCCTGCCGCTGCGTCACATGCCGCGATGTACCCGGCTTGCGCCGATCTAGGTCGGGCTGGATGTCAGCGGCGGAAAGTGCCATGCCCGGCGGACAGCCGTCAATGACGCAACCAATAGCAGGGCCGTGCGATTCACCAAACGTGGTGACGGAGAAGAGATGACCTAGGGTGTTTCCAGACATGTTGCTTACTCGTTGCCCTCGTAGCCAAGCCGATCAAGAATGGTCAGCGCCTTCTTCACGTTGCCTCGGCCAGCGCGAGCGTCAAATCGCGTGCGGGCATCAAAATTCGCCAATGCGACGGTGGCCAATTCGTCGACTAAACGATTGACGCTAATCTGCCGACTCTCGGCCAAGGCTCTGAGTCGATCATGTTTGTCATCGGGCAAACGAATGGTTAATGTCGACATAACAAGTTCTCCCACATTTCTTTCGGTGTCAGAATTTCCAGTGACGGGAATTTCAATTCGCCGCGCCTTAGGTCACGCAAGTTTTTGCTGACAATCACGGTCGCGCCAGCGGCGAGCGCCAGCTCGATTAAATGATTGTCTGCCTCGTCTGGCAAGTTGGGTCGCCACGCAAAATACACCTCCACCCAACGACACTTCGACAAAAACGCGTCCAACACCACCTCACGTTCGTCGGGCGTGGTCGCTGCGTCTCGCCACAACTCCGTTCTAGCGAACACATCTTCATACTCCGCCAGCAGCGCCGCGCCGAACACAGGCATCAATTCGCCAGTGAGACAGGCGCGGACAATCTGGCGCGATAAGCCGCCCCGCCCATAGAGCGCGGCAACCAACACATTGGTATCAATTACAGCAATTGTCACCCTCCAATGATAGCACCCGCGCTATCACATTCGTTGGTGTGGACGGCTACCGCATCTTCCCCCGCATCCCGCGCACATCCGCCTCCAACTTCGCCGCACTCACTTCACCCGCTGGCACCAACGTCCCGCCCACCAACTCGATTCGATTAAAGAATCCACGAAATCGTTTGAACGCGACGCCGTTCGCGGTGCGGCTGAAAAAACTGCCCCACAATCCGCGCAGCGCGAGCGGCACTACGGGCGCTCCCGTCTCGGTAACGATGCGCTCAATGCCAGGGCGGAACGGTCCCATCTCACCATCTTTGGTGAGCTTGCCTTCGGGGAAGATGCAGACCACTTCGCCGTCCCCGAGCGCCTGCTTAACGCGCTCGAACGCGCGCTCCATCATCTCTGGATTTTCCTTGGCGCTGGCAATCGGAATCGCTTTCATTTGGCGAAACACCCAGGCCATGCCCGGTGTTCTGAAAATATTGTGATCCATCACGAACTGAATAGGGCGGCGGCAAGCGGCCGAGATGACCAACGCGTCGACATAGCTCACATGATTTGCGACGACGATGACCGGGCCTTTGTCCGGAATATTTTCGAGCCCTTTTACTTTCAGGCGATAAACGAAGGATATGAGAATCCAGCAAATGAACCGCAATAGAAATTCCGGTGTGAGCGAGTAGATGTACAGCGCCACCAACGCGTTCAGAATGGCAATGGTGAGGATCAACTGTGGCACACCAAAGCTCAAGAACTTGATGAGCGCAATGGCGAGCAATGCCGACACCACCATGAAGATCGCGTTGAGAATATTGTTCGCAGCAATGATGCGCGAGCGATGCGATTCGTCGGAGCGTTCCTGAATCAGCGAATACAACGGCACACTGTAGAGGCCACCGCTGACCGATAGCATGAACAGATCAAACACCACGCGCCAGTGCTCGGGCTTGGCAATAAATTCCATCGCGCCAGTCTGCCCGACCGGCTGCAATCCTTTGGTCGCGAAGTAGAGATCAATGGCGAACACGCTCATGCCAATCGAGCCGAATGGCACGAGTCCAATCTCCACCTTCTTGCCCGACAAACGTTCGCACAGTAGCGAGCCCACCGCCACGCCCACCGCAAACGTAGCCAGTAAAAACGTTGCGACTTCAGCATTTCCACCGAGCACATCCTTGCTCATGTTGGCGAACTGATTGAGCAGCATCGCGCCGTAAAACCACAGCCAAGAGATGCCAAGCATCGAGCGCCACACCACGATATTTTTCGCCGCGAGCCGCAGGTTGGACGCGGTCTCCGTGAACGGATTCCAGTTGAGCTTCAGCGAAGGATCGGTCGCGGCAGCGACAGGAATTGAGCGGCTGACGAGATAGCCAATCACCGCAAGCACAATGGTCGTGACCGCGACGATCATCGGCCCGCTTGGTCTCATGGCGACCAGCACGCCACCGGCAATCGTGCCCAACAGAATCGCCACAAACGTCCCCGATTCGACCAGCGCGTTGCCGCCCACCAATTCATCACGCGCCAGCGCTTGCGGCATGATCGCGTACTTGACCGGCCCGAACAGCGTCGAGTGCAGCCCCATCGCGAACAGTGCGACGAACAGCACACCGAGGTTCGCCGTCACGAAACCGACTGCGCCGAACGCCATCACCACAATCTCAAAAATCTTGACGCCACGAATCACACGTGTCTTCTCATACTTGTCAGCAAGCTGTCCGGCAAATGCGGAGAACAACACGAACGGCAGGATGAACACGGCCCCCGCCGCGTTGACCAGCACGTTTGAATCCATGCCCGCCAACGTCATGCCGCCAAACGCCATGAAAATGATCATGCCGTTCTTGAACACGTTGTCGTTCATCGCGCCGAGGAATTGCGTCCAGAAAAACGGCGCGAAGCGACGCTGCTTGAGCAGATGAAATTGACTGTGTTCCGACATGTGTGCCCCCGTGGTTTGCTGTTGGGTGGCATTGTGTCTTAAGTGTCGTGACCTGCGTGAGTCACGACACGAGTATCGAAAGCAGATACTCTTTGGCTAACGATTCGCCTGTATGCGGACTACTTCCGTGCATTCGGAAAAAACAACTGCTCTCCACCGATCTTGTAAGAAGCGATCACGCCCTGCCCTTCTGCACTGACCAGCCAGTCGATGAACCTCTGGCCCGTCGCCGCTTTAACTTGCGGATGCTTTTTGGGATTGACTAGGATCACGCCGTACTGATTGAAAAGCTTGCTGTCGCCTTCAACGATGATCTTCAGGTTCTGGCGGTTTTTGAAAGCGAGCCAGGTGCCGCGATCCGCGAGGATGTAGGCGTTCATTGCGGCCGCGGTGTTCAGCGCGGAACCCATG
>JANNYE010000162.1:0-38675 GCA_031409935.1 Burkholderiales bacterium
CGATCAATAAATCGCCACCCTTGGCTCCGCCGGTATTGGGCGAAATCTGAATTAGTCCGCGTGTACCTAGTGTTGCGAATCATAAATTTCGATACATACAAGCACCGCCTTTCCGCGCCATGCGTCGTTGCAAATGCTCACAATAGCCAGCTATTGTTGTGCTTTGCGCCTAGCCTGACACGAAAATTCGGCACTTTTCTTGTACCGAATTTATGCCCCGCGACACTAGTGCGATTTGGGGGTTTCTAGCTTGTGCGAAAGCACCTCTGAACCGATGCCGCGATAGCCAATGAAGCTGCTGGACTGATCGAACATGGGCTCACCACTGACGCGGTAATTGTGTTGAATACCATCGCCGTTGGCGCGGCTGAATGTGAAGTTCAGGAACGGTTGCCGCGCAGCGATCATTGCTTGCAGCGCCTTGCGCTCGGCCTCGTTCCAACCGCTAATCTCGTCGTGGGTGGCCTTGCCTAAAAACGCAGTCATACCAATGCCGATCATCTCGAAAACCGGGCCGGACATGGTGGTGAAATGTCCCGTTTCGTTCTGCTCCCAATACCAGTCCGATGCGAGCTCAGTGAGGCTGCGAAAACGACTTTCACTTTCAACCAATTCAGCAGTGCGCTCCTTGACCGTTTGCTCCAGCATCGCGTTATGCTGCTCGATTCGTTTATGACAAAGTCGAATTTCCAGCATATTGTGAATGCGCGTTTTGACCTCGACCAGGTCGAACGGTTTGCTGATGAAATCTTTGGCACCCGCCTGCAAAGCGCGCAGCTTGTGGCCGGGCTCGGCGGTCAACACAATCACCGACAAATAGCTGCCCACGTTTTCACGCGTCAACGCTTCCATCACCTGAAAGCCATCCATGCCGGGCATTTTCAGATCGAGAAGAATCAAATCGTAGTGATTTTTTGCCTGCAGTGCGCAAACTTCAAGCGGATTCAGGGTCGATGACACCGCCGTGTAACCGGCATCGCTGAGCAGGGCTTCAAGTAACTGCACGTTGGCAAGCTGATCGTCCACGATCAGCACGCTGGCGTTGAGAATGTCTGATTCGCAAATCATTGCGTTTGCTCCTTGTTGGTCACCGCGATAGTCGCGGGTGAGTGGGTTGGGGGTAGCCTGAACTTGGTCGCTGCAAACGTGAGCGCTTCGTTCAATGTCTCCGTGAACTCATGAATTTTGATCGGTTTGGTGAGATATCTGAAGAAGCCCGCGTCGAGTCCCCTTTCGATATCTCGCGGCATCGCATTGGCACTAAGGGCAATCACTGGAATGTGCGCCGTGGTGGCATCCTCGGACAAAATTCTAAGCGCTCTGATGCCGCTGATACCGGGCAAATTGATGTCCATCAGAATCACGTCTGGCAATGCATTGCGGGCCATTTCAACGCCGCTCATACCGTCACGCGCGCTCAACAAGCGAACGTCGGTGCGCCGCGCGATGAGGTCTTCCACCAACATTAGATTGGCCGGGTTGTCTTCCACGTAGAGCACCGTGCGCATATCCACGGTTGCATTCGTTCCAGCGCCATTGTCTGCGGGTGCCGTGTAGTCGCCGAGTGTGCCGACCAAGCCTTGCCGCGCCACTGTCATATTCATTTCAATTGAGAATGTGCTGCCTTTACCAACCACACTGTCCACCCAGATGGCACCTCCCATCAGCTCAACCAAGCGCTTGGTCATCACCAGACCGATGCCTGTGCCTTGCTCGGCAGTGGTTTCCTGCCCGAGTCGATTGAATGGCTGAAACAGCTGTGCGATTTTCTCCGTAGTCAGGCCCGCGCCGGTGTCTTCAACGGAGATGCACACTCGCCCCGCCGTAATCTCGGCGCAACAGACGCGCACTGTGCCGCCCATCTGGTTGTACTTGATCGCATTCGAAAGCAGGTTAATCAACACCTGCTTCACGCGCCTGCGGTCGGCCATCACAAAATACGGAAACGCGAGCGGCTCAAAGGTGACGGTAATGCCACGCTTTTGCGCTTGTGATTCGATCATGGTTTGGCATTCGAGCATGACCTCCGTAAGCCCAACGGGCTCTAGCGACAGCGACAACTTGCCCGACTCGATGAGTGCCAGATCAAGAATTTCGTTGATCAAATCGAGCAAATACCAACCGGCTTGCAGTATCTGATCGATGCTGCGTTTTTGCGCTGGCGTGGGCTGCGGCGTGCCCGATTCCATCAACTGCGCAAAACCCAGAATCGCGCTGAGCGGAGTGCGCAATTCGTGGCTCATGCTCGACAAAAAATCTGATTTCGCGAGGTTTGCTTTTTCAGCCACCGACATTGCTTCTTTCAGCGCAACCTCTACCTCTTTGCGTACTGAATTATCGGTGCCGATCAGCAGGTAGCCGATGATATTGCCGTAGTCGTCGCGCAGCGCCGTGATCGACACGATCGCCGGAAAGCGTCTGCCGTCTTTGCAGATGTAGGTCAGCTCGTAGATGTCCTCGACGCCGCGTGACGCTTTGAACGCCAAAGCCTCGAAGCCCGGCGTGATCGGGGTGCCGAGTTCTTGCGTTAAGGCTTTGGCGCGTGCCTTCACCTCGTCGGGATCGTGAATGTCGCTCGGGTTGATTTTATTGACGACCTCTTCGGCGAGATAGCCGAGCATCAGCTCTGCGCCGACATTGAACAACTGGATGATGCCCTTCTCGTCAGTGGCAATAATCGAAAAATTGGCGCTGGTGAGAATCGCATTTTGCAGCGCACCGGTCTTGAGCAGCGCCTGTTGCCGCTGCACCTCAATGCCATCGGCTCGTCGCGCCTCGTCGGCGGTGGCAATGCTAAGTCCGGTGTCTGGCATGGGAGCTTTTCTGGGATTGAAACAACGATTGGGCGACGGCGTTAAGCGGAGATGAACGGTCAACGCTGAAAGTTTGTTGGTCAGCGTTGGATTGCGAAGTGGGGCGGTGCCGCAGATTGGCCGTGTTCAGAGGGCTGATCTGCGCGGAGGTGGGGCGAACGGTCAATACCTGAACTGAACGTGCGCTTTGAACTGAGACTATTTGTTAGATTTCTTCCGCGTCACCTCTGCGAAGGCAAGGATCCGGCGTCTTTCGGGTACGCCAACGTTGGCACGAATCACCCAAAGTCACTGGGTTCCTGCCTTCGCAGGAATGACGAAGTTGTAGCGCGTTTTTCGATGCAGTCTAAGACGCGTCCTACTCTGCGTCTGTACGCCACCGCACATAGCGTTGAATATTGTCGAAAAGGCAAGCGGCGATACGCGGCTTTGGGGAAGCGCTGATAGCAAAAAGTTCAACGTAAGAGCGGCGCTAGCCGCGAAGTGCTACTGCACCGCCCTATCGCGGCTCGCGCCGCTCCTGCGAGGGCTGAGCGGACTTCTGAGCGCTAATTGTCGTTAGATCCGAGGCGACTATTACTTTTGCACCGTATCTCGAAAATGGATGGCCCGCTGAACAACACTTAGCATTTCCGCCGCTGCATGCGTGGTCAGCGCATGCGGCGTTGCGCCCGCTCTGGGCAAAATGTAGGTTGCCATTTCGCGAGCACAATCCAGTTGTTGGTCGCTCGATGTCGCCAGCAGCGCGATCAGCAAATTTTCCAGCGCAATGACGCGCACATGCAGTTGCGTTTGCTCGGCAGCCGTCAGCACCGGTGCACCCGTCTGCGCTGCGCCTGACAAAAACGAGCTTGGCTGTGAGTTCGTCGGCGCAACCATCCCGTGCCGCACGTTGCGCCGGCTTGGCGGGCACGGTTCGGCGTCTACCGGGACGGTGGCGTTTGAGTCTGGCGGGTACGAATTTTTTTTAGGCAAAGCTAGCTCAGTCAAGACTCGTTTCGGTGGGGTGACCTTCCGCACTATTGCACATCAACCGCAAATCCAAGGCGTCGTACGCCGCTTCCGAATGAGTGTATCGCGCCTTCGTTACTTACACGCAAATTGCCTTTGAATTCGCGCGAAGCTGTGCCAGCGCCTATGGCTTGACATGATTAAAGTGGCGGACCTCACGCAAATCGGAGCAAGCCGACGGCGATACAACGCAGCAGTTCAGATCCTCCGCTATGTTCGGTAGCGAACATACCGTAGCGCTTTTTGCCCGTAACATCAAGGGCTGTTAAAAACAACTAATCGAGCGTATGCTGGAGTCTGGCGTCCTCTCGGAGCACGCAGATGACCATTGCCTTGGATCGTAGTCAAAATCACCTGCTCGCCGCCATTCCAGAGGCTGAGTGGCAGCGGTTGTCAAAGCATCTTGAGCCGGTTGACTTGTCGCTCGGGCAGGTGCTGTATGAGTCCGGCGCGACCATGACCGACATGTACTTTCCCACAACAGCCATCATTTCGCTGCTCTACGTGATGGAGAACGGGTCGGCTGCGGAGATCGCGGTGGTGGGCAATGAGGGCTTGGTGGGGGTGTCGCTGTTCATGGGGGGCGAGTCGACACCGAGCCGCGCGGTTGTGCAAAGTGCAGGGAAGGGCTTCAAAATTGATGCACAAATCATGAAGGACGCCTTCAATAAAGCCGGCCCGGTGATGCACTTGCTGCTGCGCTATACGCAGGCGCTGATTACTCAAATGGCGCAAACGGCGGTGTGCAATCGTCACCATTCGCTCGACCAGCAACTGTGCCGCTGGTTGTTGCTGAGCCTGGACCGGTTGCACGGTGCCGATTTGGTGATGACGCAGGAATTGATTGCCAACATGCTCGGCGTGCGCCGCGAAGGTGTAACCGAGGCGGCGATGCAATTGCAGGCCGCAGGCATCATTCGCTACACCCGGGGCAAAATTACGGTGCTGGATCGACCGAGCCTAGAGCGGCGCACCTGCGAGTGCTACGCGGTGGTCAAGAAAGAATATGACCGTTTGTTGCCCGCCACCATTGCGACCTAGTACATCGGCTGACCGGTAGGCGACCGAATTGGGCTCGAGCGATGGTTCGAGCGCGGCCAACTCTGTACCTGCACCGCCCAGATTGCGTGCGCGCAGCTTCGCTACATCAGCCGGAGCCTCGGCCTGCCTTCGCGACAGCTGCGGCGTGCGAGATAAACGCTACAGCTTTCGGCTGAATAGCTCATAAAAATTGGGCTTGGCGTCGATAAGCTAACTTATCGACTTTAGCCATTTTGTGTGCTTTAGTCCATATGAAATGGGCGTTTGCGAAAAAAGCCGTATTAAAATATTTGCTAAGGAAAAGTCTCGGATCCTTCGTTTGACGTAGGAGCGATCTGACAGCCGTGGGCGGTCACCGCCGATAGTCTGCGCTGGCACAGCAAAAGAACATGAAGCCTCGAACTACGCATCGAGCGCGCCATGAATTTAGTCAGACACAGTCAGCCCGTATCGTGCCATGCACGAAAAAATCATTTGCTGGCGTCACTGCCCGATTGCGAGTGGGCGCGCTGGTTACCACATCTTGAACTGATGGATTTTTCGCTGGGCAACGTGTTGTGTGAATCGAGTAGTGCGACCGCGTTCGTGTATTTTCCGACCACGGCGGTTATCTCATTGCTGTGCACAACCGTTGACGGCGGCACGTCTGAAATTGCAATGGTGGGCAATGACGGCGTGGTCGGCGTGTCGATGATTATGGGCGGCAACACCATGCCCAATCAGGCGGTGGTGCAAACCGCCGGGCTTGGCTATCGTCTGCCCTCTAGATGGGTGAAAACGGAGGTGGAGCGCGCCGGTCCCGCGCTGCCTATTTTGTTGCGCTATACCCAATCGCTTATTACCCAAGTGACGCAAACGGCGGCCTGCAATCGTCATCATGACATTGACCAACAGCTTGCCCGACGCTTGCTCATGGCGCTCGACATGGCGTCATCCAATGAAGTGGCGATGACGCAAGAGGGCGCGGCAGGTCTGCTCGGCGTGCGTCGCGAAGGCGTCACTGCGGCCGCGCTGAAGCTGCAACACGCTGGCGTGATCCGCTACCAACGCGGACACATATCGGTGCTTGATCGCTGTCGGCTTGAAGCGAGCACCTGCGAGTGCTATCGCGCCGTCGCGAAGGCGCGTTTTGGCCTGCGGCCAACGGCATTGCCGACGCGGTATCTGCAACCAATGCCAATCGCCGCATAGCGAATCAATGACGTCATCAGAACCTTCACCGCTACGGCGACGGCTGAATTATCACGCCACATTGCCTGAAATACTCATTCGCCTTCACATCCAAAGTCACTGGGTTCCTGACCGCGCAGGAACGACGAAGTGTGTGAATTTTTTCTAATGAATAATTTCGGATTGTTGATCCGGCCATAGTGGCTATCGGCGCTACACGAGCCGCACTCGGCTACTGTGCAACGGATTCGCCCCCGAATTCGCAATAGCGGAACTTTATTTGCCGGGTATGTTCGCTAACAGACGGTTTTCGTGAGTTGCATGGCGCAGACTCAAAATGCCTGCTCAACTTTTAAAGCGGGTTTCTTTAACGCTTGCGCCCGATCCGTTTCAGCGATCCAGCGCTTCCTCAAAATAACGCAAAACCTACCGGAGCGCCATTTTGGCTGCCGTTGAGAATAATTTGATTGAGCGCCTCCCGCGAAAAGATCGTTCACGCCTGCTGGCCCTTTGCGAGCAGGTGCCGCTGGAGTTAGCCGCTGTTTTGTGCGACCCAGGCAAGGCGATGCGCCATGTGTACTTTCCGACTGATGGCTTCATTTCGATGATCGCCGTCGTCCAAGGCAGTCCCGGCGTCGAAGTCGGCATGGTGGGGCGCGAGGGCATGCTTGGCGCACACCTGGCGCTAGGCGTTGCCACCGCGCCGCTGCACGCGCTGGTGCAAGGCGTAGGCAGCGCGCGGCGAATCGGCGCTATGGCATTTCGCAAGGAGTTGGCACAAAGTGTCGCGCTGCAACAAGGCGTGAATCGCTATCTCTATGTGTTGTTGGCGCAGTTGGCAACGTCCGCCGCGTGCTTGCGGTTTCATTTGATCGGGCCGCGACTTGCACGTTGGTTGTTGATGAGCGAAGACCGCGCGCATTCCAATAGCTTTCACGTCACACAGGAATTTCTTGCCTACATGCTTGGCGTGCGGCGAGTCGGCATCACCGCCGCAGCGGGCCTCTTTCAACGCGCTGGGCTGATCGAGTACCACCGGGGGGAAATCACGGTGCTCGACCGCAGCGGGCTAGAGGCCGCCGCGTGCCGCTGCTATGCGACTGACCGTGCGGGGTACCCAAGCTGATTTAGAACCGCAGATGTGCTGCGCCTGCGCGCGGACACCGCCGCTGCGCGCACCGCACGGGGCTAGTGTGCCCATCTAGATTTCAACGCGATTTTGCTAGGCACAGTGCCGTCGATCACGCTGAGCGTCGTACCGATTCCAGATAACAAAAAACCCCAAGTGCCGGGGTTTTTTGCTAGTTCGCGGTGTCGCTCAGGGCTTCTACAAACATGTGTGTGGCGGAGGATCGGGGATTCGAACCCCGGTTAGGCTATTAACCTAAACACGCTTTCCAGGCGTGCGACTTAAACCACTCATCCAACCCTCCTGCAGTGCCTAAATTGTAGCTGCTGCGTGCAAACCGCAACACTGGCGTGAATTGCTTATGTAGAAAAGCATATGTTGAAATGTGATTTCGACGCGTTACTTGTCGTGAGGCCACCCCTACCATCCTCTGCATGTCAGAGCTTTTCTCATTTATTCATTTGCCCGCCATCGGGTTGGTTATCGGCGTCATCGTGGGTTTAACTGGCGTCGGCGGTGGTTCGTTGATGACGCCCATTTTGGTAGGCGGTTTGGGCATTCCGCCCGCGATTGCCGTGGGCACTGACTTGCTTTTCGCAGCGATCACCAAGTCGTTCGGCGCGGTTGCACATTGGCGTGTGGGCAATGTGGCGAAGCGTTTACTCGGCGTGTTGATAGCGTCGAGCCTAACCGGTGCTGCGCTGGCGTTCGCGTTGATTCATGAATTGCAGCCGAACATTGAGGCGCTGAACAGGGTCATTAAAACTTCGCTGGGCGTTGCACTTTTTGTCACCGCATTGGCGTTGTTGCTTCGTCCGTGGTTGCTGAAATTTCGCCGCACGCACCACACGGTCGCCGCAGCGCAGGACGTGCAGGGCAACCTGTGGGCAACAGTCGGGCTGGGCGTTCTGATTGGTGCGGTGGTGATGCTCTCCTCCGTTGGCGCAGGCGCGATTGGGGTGACCGCGCTATTGCTGCTGCATCCGTCGCTGCCGATCACGCGCATCGTGGGCACCGACATCGCGTACGCGGTGCCGCTCACGGCTGCGGCGGGGCTGGCGCATGCGAGCGTTGGACACCTTGATGTGAATTTGTTGATCGGCCTGCTCGTGGGCTCGGTGCCCGGCATTTTGCTCGGCGCGCGGCTGTCGAAACGAGTCCCTGAAATCGCGACGCGCAGCTTGCTGGTGGCTGCGTTGGGCTTTGCTGGCGTGAAGCTGGTTGCGTAATTGGCCCACAAAATTATGACGACACAAACCCTCTCCTCCACCGCCAAACCCTGGTATCAGCGGCCTCGCGTGAGCGTCGCGCCTGATGGCTTTGACTTGTTGCTTGCCGACACCGTCGGCGTGCTGGAGCGAGCGGCGGAGCATGCGCCCTGCGTGTTCGCAAGCAGCTTGTCCGCTGAAGACATGGTGCTGTTTCATTTGATCAATCGAGCGCAAATTGCGATTCATACATTTGCGCTGGATACCGAGAAATTGCCGGCCGCGACGTTGACGCTTTGGGCTGAAGCGGAGTCACGCTACGGTGCGACCATCGAGCGCATTGCGCCCGACGCTGCACGCTTGCAAACCCTCACGCAAACTCAACCTGACAGCGCGATTTACGAGACCAAAGCAGCGCGTGAACTGTGCTGCACGGTGCGCAAGACCGAGCCGTTGCGGCGCACGCTCGCAGGCAAGGCGGCGTGGGTGACCGGGCTGCGTCGCGCGCAGAGCGCGGGTCGCGCGAGCGTGCCGGCCCATGTTTGGGACGCAGGTTTTGGGCTTACGAAATTCAATCCGCTGGCGGACTGGTCGGATGAGGCGCTCTGGTACTTCATTGACCGTGAAGAGATTCCCGTGAGCGCACTGTATGCGAAGGGTTACGCGAGTATTGGCTGCGAGCCATGCACGCGACCAATCCGGTTTGATGAGCATCCGCGTGCGGGACGGTGGTGGTGGGAGGCTGCTGCTGATCCTGGCGTAGGCACCTCCACTGAGTGCGGGATTCATGTGGCGCAGAAAGAGGGTGTGGTGGCGGCTCAATGAAACATCTCTGCTACTCCACCAGCCCCCTCACCCCGGAGCCGAAGGCGACAAGCTTGTCGCTGCTCTCCCGCGAGGGGAGAGGGGACAGAACCGAAATACGCTGCTGCAATAAAGAAAGAATTTATGACTGCCCGTGACGCGTTTTTGAGCGACCCTACTATTATCGAAAACTCAGTAACTAACGACCACCTGAACTGGCTCGAAGACGAGGCCATCAGCATCCTGCGCGAAGTGTTTGGCGGCTTCGAGCGGCCTGCGATTCTTTGCTCGTTTGGCAAGGATTCGCTCGTCGTGCTGCACCTGGCGATGAAAGCTGCTGCGCCGGGCAAATTACCGTTACCGATTGTGCATGTGGACACTGGGCATAACTTCCCGGAGGTGATTTCTTTTCGCGAAGAATTCGTCACAAAACACGGCGTTCAGTTGATCGTCGGACATCTCGACGATTCGATTGCCAAGGGCACGATTCGCCTCGCGCATCCGCTCGAAAGTCGCAACCCATACCAGACCATCACGCTGCTGGAAACGATTGAGGCGAATCGCTTCGATGCGCTGGTCGGCGGCGCGCGGCGTGACGAAGAAAAGGCGCGCGCCAAAGAGCGCGTGTTCTCGCATCGCGACAGCTTCGGCCAATGGCAGCCACGCGCGCAACGCCCCGAGCTGTGGAACCTCTACAACACGCGCATCACGCAGGGCGAACACTTTCGCGTGTTCCCGATTTCGAACTGGACCGAGCTCGATGTGTGGAACTACATCGCGCGCGAAAATATTGAGCTGCCGTCGATTTATTACACGCATCAGCGCGAAGTGATTGAGCGCAGTGGTCTGTTGGTGCCGGTCACTGACATCACGCCACCGCGCGCCGGTGAAACGGTGGTGACGCGCGATGTGCGTTTCCGTACGGTCGGTGATATTTCGTGCACCTGCCCGGTGGCGAGCACGGCTGCGAGTGCGGATGATGTGATTCTGGAAACGATTGCCGCGACGGCATCCGAGCGCGGCGCGACACGCATGGATGATCGTGCGAATGATGCGGCGATGGAACGGCGGAAAAAGGAAGGGTATTTTTAGGGGGGGTTGTGCCCTCTCCCCCGGAGGGAGAGGGTTAGGGAGAGGGGGAAGGTGCATTACGCATGCTGTGTCTTCATCGCAAACCTCCCCCTCTCCCCCAGCCCCTCTCCCTCCGGGGGAGAGGGGAGCCGTTTAGAGCGTGCTCACACCTTCGTCGTGCTTCGTATTTGCAGACGAATGATTTAGAAAATACTGTAGGCAAGAATTTCAAGTAGCGCTTATGTCTAACCTTACACCAACACCACAAAACCGCCCTCTCCGCTTCATCACCTGTGGCAGCGTAGACGATGGCAAGAGCACGCTCATCGGTCGCCTGCTCTACGACAGCAAAGCGTTGATGGTCGATCAGCTCGATGCCCTAAGCAAAGCACGCGGCGCGCAAAGCCAGAGCGGCAAACTTGATCTTTCGCTCGTCACCGACGGGTTAGAGGCCGAACGCGAACAAGGCATCACCATTGACGTGGCGTACCGCTATTTCGCCACGCCAAAGCGCAAGTTCATCATCGCTGATGCACCGGGCCACGAGGAGTACACGAGGAATATGGTCACTGGCGCATCGAAGAGCGATGTGGCGGTGTTGCTCATTGATGTGATGAAGCTGGACTTCTCGCAGCCGACGTTGACCCTGCTGCCGCAAACCAAGCGCCACGCGGCGTTGGCGGGATTGCTTGGCTTGCAGCACATCGTGGTGGCGGTGAACAAGATGGATGCGATTGACTTCGACGCTGCGAAATTTGAGCGTGTTGTCAACGCGTTCTTTGATCTCGCTGCGTCGCTCGGCATCAATGCATTCACGGCAATTCCGATGTCCGCGCTCGATGGTGACGGAGTAGTCGCGCACACTGAACGCACTGCGTGGTTTCAAGGCTCGGCGCTGCTGCCGCATCTTGAATCACTCGAACTCATCAATGCGCGCGGCAGCGAAACGGCGCACATCGCAGTCCAGTGGGTCACCCGCGACGAGTCCGACGATCATCTGCGCTGGATCACCGGCGACCTCGCCGAATCTACGCTCTCGGTGGGCGATGCAATCAGCGTGTTCCCGAGTGGTGCGTCGGCCATCGTTGCTGCGATCCGCACCGGTCGTGGCCTCGTCGATTTGGCAAAACCCGGTGAAGCCGTAGCTGTCCGTTTCGACCGTCAGGTTGATGTCGCGCGTGGCGACTGGATTATGGCGGGCAATGCCGACGCGCACGTGTTCACTCAAAAAACACAAGCAACGATTGCGTGGCTCGACAACGCACCGCTGACCATCGGTCGTCGTTACGTCGTGCGTCACGGTGCGCGGTGGTTGCCCGCTCGCATCAGTGGAGTCTCGGCGCGACTCGACCTTGCCAACGGTCAGTGGCGGGACTCAGTCGCAGGCGAAAACAACGGCCCTGCCGCTGACGTCAAAGCCAACGACCTCGTTCGCGCCGAAATTGAATTTGCCCAAGCCCTGCCTCTCGCCGCCTTCGCAAAAAGCGCCGCGCTAGGCGCGTTTGTCATGGTTGATCCGGGCACCAATGTTACGGCTGCAGCGGGGATGATTCAGTAGCAGCTTTTAGCGTAAAGCGCTGCTTTCCTTGGTCTTACGGCTGCATTTATTGCTATATCGACTATTGCCAATTATGGCGTTTAGCGCCATAAATTTAAGCGTTAAGCCATAAAGCTGTCAGTGCGATACCCAACGGTGCCGTGCGTCATTTGACGAACGCTTGCGAAAACCAATGCGCGTTCGGTGGCGCCGGTGCGCAATTCAAACGCGATATTCATTAGGTTTCTGGGCGGCAAATCTCCGACTAGGGTGCGGGCAGAAACCGATTTCATTGACGCAGATTGCCGCAGATTGCCGCAGGTTTCACGCAGATTCGCGCGGATTCCTGTGGTGCCGAATTCGCAAAAACCAAAAAAGAAAATCTGCCGTTATCCGCGTTTAATTTGCGCAAATCCGCGTCAAAAAGCGGTGGCTACTCTGGCTCCGACCCGCCACTCGGATTCCAAAAAATCAATGAACAATCTCGGTTTATCGAACGTTGCTTTTTTAAATGTTTCACATATAAAATGATGTTGCGCCTATGAAACAAAATCGTGATACTATCTAATTTCTGAACCCGAAGGAGATGAGCGTGAAACTCGACCGTCGTGCTGCCTTGGCAGCTTTCGCCGCAGCCAGTGCCCTTGTTTTGAGCCCCGCATTCGCGCAGGCCTTTCCTGAAAAGCCCATCACGCTGGTGGTGTCGTATCCGCCCGGCGGCGACACCGATGCCATGGCGCGGCTGTATGCCGAAAAACTCGCGCAACGGCTGAAACAAACCGTGATCGTGGAGAACAAGCCTGGCGCGGGCGGAACCGTGGGCAACACTGCGGTCAATCGTGCTAAAGCCGACGGCTACACGTTACTGTTCACGCCGAACCCATTCACCACCGCGCCGCAAATATTAAAGCTCAGCCCTGCAGCCAGCTACGACCCGCTTACCAGCTTTGACCCGGTGATCCAAACCGGCGTGCAGTCGGTGTTGCTGGTTGTCAATGCTGATACCGGCATCCGGAGCATCAAGGATCTCGTGGCTCAGGCCAAGAGCGGCAAGGCGCTTAACTACGCCAGTCCGGGCGCTGGCTCGCCTATGCACATCGCGGCGGAGCTGCTCAATCGCGCAGCCGATATCAAGGTTCAGCACATCCCGTTTCGTGGCATTGGCCCGATGATTCCTGAAATGCTCACCGGACGGGTGCAAATGGGCTACACCACTTACGGCCCGGTGGCGCAACACATCACAGCGGGCAAACTGGTGGCCATCGCCCTCACCGATCCCGAAAGGAACGCCCAGATTCCCGGGCTGAGCACGGTTGCCGAGCAAGGCTATCCCACGGTTAAAGAGGGCGCATGGCACGGCATCATGGCTCCCAAGGGAACGCCCACGGCCATCATTGCGACCTTGAACGCGCACATGAATGAGGTGTTGAAAATGCCTGACGTGATTGAACGTATGGCGAGCTTTGGTGCCCGTCCTGTCGGCGGGCGGCCCGAGCAGCTTGCAAAGACCAATGCCGACGACTTCGCGCGCTTGACCGTCACTATTCGCGACTTGAACATCACGGCCGAGTAAATCGTGCGTGCCATGCGTCACACGATGAAGCAAAGGCAGCCAACATGAGCGAATCCACGCTGGGCAGGGATACGCCGCAAGTCACCGCGCGCGCCAAAGTGATGGGGAGCGCGTTGTACGCGGGCGACATCAAGGTCGCTGGCATGCTGCACGGCAAAGTGTTGCGCAGCCCCTACCCGCATGCACGAATCGTCAGCGTAAACGTTCAAGCTGCACTAACGCTGCCAGGGGTTTTTGCCGTGCTCACGGGGGCCGACGGCCCGCGCACGTTTTGGGGCGGGCATCACAAGGAGCGGCGCATCTTGGCGGAGGGCACCGTGCGCTTTGTTGGCGAAGAGGTGGCCGCGGTGGCCGCAGTCACAGAAGAGATCGCCCGAGACGCGCTCGATCTGATTGAAATCGAATACGAGGCGCTCGCCCCAATCTTGACGCCCGACCAGGCCATTGGCGAGGGGAGTGTCGGCCTACACCCTGGGCGCAACAACGTTGCCCACGAGATAAAGTTTGAACGCGGCGACGTGTCCGCCGGGTTTGCGCAAGCCGACTACGTGCATGAGGCGACCTACAGCACCCACGCGCAATACCCAGGCTACATGGAGCCGATGGGCACCGTGGCCCGAATCGACCCCGACGGTCGGCTTGAGGTGTGGACCTCAACCCAATCCGCGTTTTTGGCGCGCAGTCGTTTGGCCGCGGTGCTCGATCTGCCCGTGTCGCAGGTGCGGGTGCATCAGGCGACGGTGGGTGGTGGTTTTGGCGGCAAAATCATTGAGGACGCCAACACGCTGGTGGCAGGCCTGTTGGCGGTGAAAACGGGCAAGCCCGTGCGGCTGGTGAACAACCGCCTGGAAGATTTTCAGGCCTGTTGCTCGAGCCTTCCCGAGCGCATCACACTCAAGCTCGGCATGACCCGCGAGGGAATCATCACCGCCAAAGACGTGAGCATACTGGCTGAGTGCGGAGCCTACAGCGGCTTGTGCAGCGAAATCATGCATGTCACGGCGATGCGCAGCGACAACATGCACCGCATCAGCAACGTGCGCTCACATGCCAGATTGGTCTACACCAACAATCCGCCGCATGGGGCCTTTCGCGGCTTCGGCGGCGCGCAAATGCAGTTCGCGCTCAACAGCCACATTGATGCCATGGCCGTGAAGCTTGGCCTCGACCCCGTTGAGATTCACAAACGCAACGCCATCGAGGCGGGCGACACCTCCGTCCACGGCTGGCAGATCGGCAGCACCGGTCTCAAGGACTGCATCGATCAGTGCACCAGTGCAATTGATTGGGCGCAAAAGCGTACCGCCAGCAAAGCCCTCGGCCCGAAAAAACGCGGCGTTGGCATGGCAACCGCTATGCACGTCAGCGGCAATCGCACCATCGGCAATTGGGATGGCTCCACGGTGATGCTCAAAATTAATGAGGACGGGCGGGTCTTCGTTCACAGTAGTGAGGCCGATATGGGGCAAGGCGCGGCAACGGTGCTGTGCCAAATCGTTGCCCATGAGCTGAACCTGCCACTCGCGCATGTGCATATCGTGGCACCTGACACCGACATTTCGCCTTACTGCATCGGCTCGCTGGCCTCGCGGGTAACCATCGTGGCGGGCAATGCAGCAATCGTTGCCGCGCAGGCAGCGCGCGAAAAGCTTTTGACGTTGGCGGCGCAGTTGATGGAGAGTTCAAACGACTGCCTTGAGATAGCCGATCTTGCCGTGCGGATTCGCGATCAACCCGAGCGCAAAAAAACACTGGCCGAACTGGCCCGCACGCACATTTGGCGACACGGCGGCGAGGGCATTCAGGTGAGCGGCACCTGGGATGCCAAAACGCAGATGCACGACAAAAATGTCTACGGCAACATCGCGCCCGGCTATTCATTTGCGGCTCAGGCTGTGGAAGTCGAGGTGGACACCGAAACCGGGCAGGTGCGAGTGCTCGACAGCTTCGTGTCGGACGACTGCGGCAAAGCCATCAATCCCATGGCCGTGCACGGTCAGAGCAACGGTGCCGCCGCACAAGCCATCGGCTGGACCTTGTACGAGGAGTTGCAGCTTGAGCGGGGTCACTTGATGAATGGCAACCTCGCCGACTACACCATGCCCACCGCCGACGCGTTACCCATGCTGCGAAGCGGCATCGTCGAATCAAACGAACCCAATGGTCCCTACGGGGCGAAGGGTGCCAGCGAAACAGCGATATTGCCCGGCGCACCGGCCATAGCTAACGCCGTATTCAATGCCGTCGGTGTGCGAATCACGGATCTACCGATTACGCCTGAAAAAGTGCTGGCCGCCCTGCGAACCCTGCAAACCCAGCACGATCGGGCGCAAAGTAGCCATGTTTGATTTCGACTATCTGCAGCCGAAAAGCGTTACCGAGGCCAGCCGAATGCTTGCTGACCTTGGCGACGATGCACGCCTCATCGCGGGCGGGACGGCGTTAATACTTGCGCTTCGGCAGCGAATGCTGCGACCGAGCCACTTGATATCGCTGGCCCAGATTGATCGCCTGCGCGGCATTCAGGTCGACAGTGAAGGTTGGCTTTGCATCGGCGCAGCAAATCGCCATGTGGATGTTGCCCATTCCGCACTCGTCAAAACCCATCAGCCCGTGATTGCAGATGTGGCTGCACGGCTGGCCAATCCTCAAGTGCGCAATCAGGGCACCCTCGGCGGCAATATTTGTTACGCCGATCCTGCCACCGATCCCTCGGGCTGCCTCATTGCGCTGAGCGCCCAAGTGATTTTGGGCAGCAGTCGCGGCGAGCGAGCGTTAAGCCTGCAAGAATTTTTGGTTGACTATTACGCGACTGCGCTCGAACCTGATGAGATCTTGCTAACGGTACGGATTCCCGCCACCGCGCCCGGCTTCGTGGTGCGTTACACCCGACATTTGCGAACCGCAGCCGAGCACCGACCGCTGGTTAACTTCACCACCGTTGCCCAGCTAAACGGCGGTACCTGTGCCCAAGTCCGCCTCGTTATTGGCGCTTCAACCGTGGTGCCTACGCGGTGCGTGCGCGCGGAGACGTATCTGGCCGGAAAGCGCATTACCGCTGACACGGTTTCGCGGGCGTCACAAATGATCGCCGCTGACATCGAGCCCATCTCGGACGTTCGTGGCTCGGGAGACTATCGCCGTGCCATAGCGCAGGTCGTTGCAGAGCGCAATTTGTCGGCCGTTTTTGGGCTCAATCGCCTCGGAGGTCATCCATGAGTACACACACGATTTCGGTTGTCGTCAATGGACGCTTATGCGAACAGGACATTCCGGCGCGGCGCTTGTTATGCGATTTTTTGCGTGATGATTTGCATTTGACCGGTACCAAACGGGGTTGTGAAACCGGGGTTTGCGGTGCCTGCACCGTGCTGCTCAACGGGTACGCCGTGAAATCTTGCTTAAGTCTTGTGCTCGCAGCCGATGGCGGTGAAATCTCAACCATTGAAGGTCTGACAAAAAACGATGCACTGCACCCGGTGCAGGAGAGTTTTATGAATTGCGGAGGGCTGCAGTGCGGCTACTGCACCCCAGGATTTGTGATGGCGAGCGTTGCACTGTTGACGCACAACCCCAACCCGACCGAGCATGAGGTGCGCGCGGCATTGAGCGGAAATTTATGCCGCTGCACGGGATACAGCCAGATTGTCGACTCAGTACTAAACGCTGCGGAGAATATGCGTGGACATTGAAAAAACGCTTTTGCTGGATGCCAGCCCCGCGAAAGTTTGGGCCGTTTTGCTCGACCCAACCGCCATGGGCGCGTGCGTGCCGGGCATGAAGTCGATTGATGTCTTGAGTGCGGACGAATACGTCGCAGTCATGCAGGTGAAAATATCCTTCATCACCGCAAAATTTAAATTGCACACGCGCATTGTTGAAAAGCGCGAGCCAAGCTATCTGCGCGCAGTGGGCACGGGCGAAGATGCAAGCGTTGCCAGTTCGCTCAAACAAACCACCGAGATGTCTTTGCGTGAGCTCGAGGATGGCCGCACGGAGATGCGCATGAAAGTCACCGTTGATTTGGTGGGTCGCATGGGCAGTTTTGGGTTAGCCGTGATGAAGACCAAAGCGGATCGGCTGTGGGATGAGTTTGGTGTCAACCTCGCCAAGCGTGTCAGTGGTGATGGGGTGACCGACTCGCTAGCACAAACCAGCCCTTTGCCGGACGCTGCCGCACCGCGTGTCGCCACGCCTGCTGTTATGGCCGCTAGCAGCACAGCGGTCGCGAGCACCTTCGACGTCGCAACGCCGCAGCCCTCCCGCGTGGGCTGGTTTCAGCAGGTGCTAAATCGATTCGGTTCACCCCAGAGCAGCCGCAGCGATCACATTCGCGTTGAAATTAGAAAGCCCGATGAAACGCTTATTACCGTGAGCTGGCCGGTCGCGCACTCTGCGGAATGCTCAGCTTGGCTGCGCGACGTGATCGAGAAACGATAGCTCGGACGCAATTAAAGAAAGCTGATTCAAGAAAAGCTGTACCCGGATGAACGCGCTTGGGTTTGCGGATGGGTGACTAAGCACATTGATCGCACGCCCCGTGCGGGGGCCAGAAAGCAGCAGAAGGCTACGACGACGGGTTTACCCGAACTGCTGCGACTGCCGCAGTCGATATTATTACGTTAGTTTCACTAACAAACCAATGTTTCACTGATAAACCATACTGGTTTTCGCTTTTCGGATTCCCTATGCCTCGACATCAGCCACTGTCACGCGCGCCCCTGCTGCACGGGCGGCGTGTGCTCGTTACCGGCGGTGCCCGCGGGCTTGGCCTTGCATTTGCCACGGCGGCGTGCGAGGAAGGCGCGGACGTCGCGTTGGCGGATCTGCGCGAAGCGGAGCTGCGCGCATCGGTAGCCGCGCTCACGGCGCGCGGATTCAACGCGCACGCGTTAAGCCTTGACGTCAGCGATCCGGACTCGGTAAGCCGGTGTGCAACGCTCGCCGTGCAACACCTCGGCGGCCTCGATGCGCTCATCAATAACGCCGCCGTCACAGACTCGGGCGGCAAAACCTGCGACGAAATCAGCGTCGAAAAATGGGACCAAGTGATGACGGTCAACGTGCGCGGCACCTGGCTCATGGTGCGCGCTTGTCACGCTGCACTCACTGCCAGCGGCCGCGGCGCAATCGTCAATCTGGCGTCCGATACCGCCCTATGGGGAGCACCGAATCTGCTGGCGTACGTAGCCAGCAAAGGGGCCATCATCGCCATGACGCGATCACTGGCCCGCGAACTCGGCGCTGACAACATCACCGTCAACGCCATCGCACCCGGCTTGGTCATGGTGGAGGCAACGCAATACGTGCCAAAAGCGCGGCAACAGCTCTACATCGAACAACGTGCCCTGCAACGTGAGCAACTGCCGCAGGACGTGTGTGGCGCGGCGCTCTACTTGATGTCCGATCTGGCGCGCTTCGTCACAGGACAAACACTGCCAGTTAACGGCGGTTTTGTCACCCAATAGTGCCGCACAACCGGCGCACAGCTCCAAATCGATCAGTGGAAAGTAAAAAGCAATGAGTGAGTTGAAAGAATCTCCGCCAACTGCCCAAGCAAGCGATGGCGATCAGCCCGGCCAAGGCTTTGCCGAGAGGATGGGCGCTCGAATCGCGCGCTTCGCTACCCGCCGCTACGACTGGGACGCGCTTAAGTTTCAGGCCGATTTTGATCCCAAGTACCGCCGCGCCCAAATGCGCTACGTTGGCACCGGCGGCACCGGTGTGTCGAGCGACAACAACACCGTGCCCGCAGAACACTTCACCTTTTCAACCATGGTGATTCCGGCCGGCCACGAGGGCCCGCCGCACATTCACACCGATGTGGAAGAGGTGTTCTTTCTCATTCGCGGCAAGCTCAAGGTAGTGCTTGAAAAAGATGGTGAACGTTTTGAAACCATCATGACTGATCGCGACTTGATCTCGGTGCCGCCCGGCGTGTACCGCGAAGAAATCAACATCGGTGATGAAGACGCGCTGATGTGCGTCATGCTCGGCTCACCCCGCCCGATCACGCCGACCTATCCGCCCGATCACCCGTTGGCCAAGATCAAGCGGGCTTGACCGCTCGTATCCATGCCATGAACGCTCACAACACCGCCTTTGACGCCACGCTGCTTGCTGCCCGCGTTGCGCGCATGCAGCACACGTTTGCGTCGCAAAACGTGGTGCTGGCCGATGGCGCGAGCGTTTCTATTCGCCGCTGTGGTGTGCAAAGCGCGCTCATGCCTGTCGTTCTGCTGCACGGCATCAGCTCAGGCGCAGCCTCGTGGTTCGACGTAGCGATGCATCTCGCGCCTCACACAGAAGTTATCGCTTGGGATGCGCCGGGTTATGGGGATTCAAGCGCGCTAACGATGGTCGATCCTAGCGCAGATGACTACGCGCGCGTCGTGCTCTCGTTGCTGCAAGCGCTAAACGTTTCACGTTGCCTGATGGTCGGCCATTCGCTGGGCGCACTTGTCGCCCTTGCCTGCTCAAGGCAAGCTGCCGTCGTGCAACACGCGGTGCTGCTCGATCCGGCGCGGGGTTACGGCGGCGAGCAACAACGCGCTGAACAAGAAAAGGTGAAGACCGGGCGACTCGAAGCGTTGCAAAGGCTGGGTGTGTCGGGCCTCGCCGATGCCTTGCCCGCGCGCATGCTGGCAGCTCCTGACCGCGCGGATGCTGCGGCCTGGATTCGCTGGAATGCACAGCGCATGACAGTGCACGGATACGCGCAAGCGGTTGCCATGTTGTGTCAATCACAACTTGAAACCGGTGACGCATGTCGCGTAAGCGTCGAGGTGCACTGCGGCGACGCCGACATTGTCACCACGCCCGCCGCGTGCCAAGCATGGGCGCAGCAGTACGGTTACCCGTTTGCCTTGATCGCTCAGGCCGGCCATGCAAGCCCCGTCGAACAACCCGAAACAGTGGCGGCGCTGATACTCCGCGCGCTGCACAAGGGAGGCGCTCTAAAGCCAGACGCCAAGCATGCAACCGTACTAGAAGTGACAACGCCATGAGCGCGATCCAAAACATTGACCCCAGCGAACTCGGCGAAGGAACCGACGGCGGTGACGGCGCAGACACGAGTGCGGCCCGCTACAACGTACCGGCCCTTGAGCGAGGCCTGCGAATACTTGGCGAATTCGGTCGCGACAGCCGTTCGCTGTCAGCGCCGGAGTTGGCGCGCAGGCTCAATCTGCCGCGATCTACCGTGTTTCGCTTGCTCAACACGCTGGAGAGCATGGGCTTTATTGAGCGCCGTAGTGATAGCGGCGACTATCGACTCGGCATGGCGGTGTTGCGGTTGGGCTTTGAGTACCTCTCTTCGCTTGAGTTGACGGAGCTTGGGCAACCGGTGTTGTCGCGGCTCTGCGACGAGACGGGCTGCCCATGCAACCTTGTGGTGCGTGACCACCGATCCATTGTGTACATCGGCAAGGTGGTGCCGCCCCGACCGCTGGTGAGCTCGGTCAAGGTGGGCACTCGCTTGCCAGCCCACGCCACCGTGCTTGGCCGCCTGCTGCTCGCGGATCTAACGCTGCCAGAGCTGCGCGCGCTCTATCCCGAAGACGGTCTGCAGGCAAGCTCAAAGCAGACCCCGAAGTCAGTACTCGACCTATTCGATCTCGTGCAGGCGGATCGTCTTCGCGGCTATGCCGTTGGCCTTGGCTTCTACGAGCCGAGCATTTCCACCGTAGCCGCGCCCGTGTTTGATCAGAGCAATCGGATCGTCGCGGCCATGGGCATCACCTTTTACGGTGGTCAAGTCAGCCAAGAGCGGTTGGCCGAGGTTGTCGCCCCAGTGCGCAACGCCGCCGCCGAACTGTCGCGACTCCTAAATCACCGACCGCCGAGCCATCGCGGCGACAACGTCGTTACCCTTGCCAAGGCGTAAGCCAAGCATGAGCGTTTTTAATCTCAGGGGAGCTGTTGCCATCGTCACCGGAGGCTCCTCCGGCATTGGCTTGGCCAGCGTTGAACTGTTGTTGCAACAGGGCGCAGCGGTTGCCTTGTGCGGGCGCGATGAGACACGACTCAACGACGTTGCGCAGCAGCTCAACAAAACCTTCCCCGGTGCCGCGATCTTCGCCCGTCCGTGTGATGTGCTCAACCCTGAATCGGTCAACGCGTTTGCGCAGGCATCCCAGGCTCGATTGGGTGCGGCTAATGTCCTCATCAACAACGCCGGGCAAGGCCGGGTCTCCACCTTCGAGAGCACGCTTGACGCGGAGTGGAGCGAGGAGCTGCGGCTGAAGTTCTTCTCGGTGATTTACCCGACCCGCGCCTTTCTGCCGCAACTCAAGGCGCAGGCTGCAGCGGGCCAATCAGCGGCGGTCGTTTGCGTCAATTCGCTGCTCGCGAGTCAGCCAGAGCCGCACATGGTGGCCACCTCCGCTGCACGCGCCGGTGTCAAAAATCTGGTGCGATCGATGGCTACCGAGTTCGCGCCGTTTGGCGTTCGCGTCAACGGCATCCTACTTGGTTTAGTCGAGTCGGGGCAATGGCGCCGCCGCTTTGAATTACGAGAAGACCGCTCGCAAGACTGGTCGCAATGGTCGGCCGAGCTGGCCGCTCGCAAACACATTCCACTGGCGCGGCTGGGTCTGCCTGAAGAGGCCGCCCGTGCCATCCTGTTCCTTTGCTCACCCCTGTCGTCCTACACCACAGGAAGCCATATCGACGTCTCTGGAGGACTCTCGCATCATGCCTGATCAGCAGCAAATCACCGTCGGCGAAGCCATCGCCGAGTTTCTTGAAGGTTGCGGGGTCAAGGCCGCGTTTGGCGTCATCTCCATCCATAACATGCCGATCCTCGACGCCTTCAACGCGCGCGGCAAAGTGCGCTGGGTGATGGCGCGCGGCGAGGCCGGCGGCACCAACATGGCTGACGCCTACGCCCGCACCACTGGCGGGCTCGGCGTGTGCATCACCAGCACCGGCACAGCAGCGGGCAACGCCGCAGGCGCGATGGTCGAGGCGCTCACCGCAGGCACGGCGCTGTTGCACATCACCGGTCAGATCGAAACAACGTATCTCGATAAAGAGCTCTCCTACATTCACGAAGCACGCGATCAGCTGGCTATGTTGAAGGCGGTGTCGAAGGCGGCGTTTCGCGTGCAAAGCAAAGAAACCGCACTCAGCACCATGAAACGTGCAGTGCAGATCGCGATGAGCGCCCCCACCGGACCGGTGAGCGTGGAAATTCCGATTGACATTCAGGCCGCGCTGATTCCGCGACCCGCGAATCTGCTGCCACTCGCGGTGTCGATGGTGACAGCGCTCGAACCGGACATTGATGCGCTTGCCGAGCGGTTGGCTAAGGCGCGACGCCCGCTGCTCTGGCTCGGCGGCGGTGCACGCGGCGCAGGCACCGCAGTGCAGCGGTTGCTGGCACTCGGCTTTGGCGTGGTGACCAGCACTCAGGGTCGCGGCATTGTGGCCGAAGACGACCCACGAACACTGGGCAGCTACACCCTGCACAAACCGGTTGAAAACTTTTATCAAACCTGTGATGCCATGCTGGTGGTGGGCTCGCGTCTTCGCGGCAACGAAACGCTCAAGTATGAGTTGAAACTGCCGCGACCGCTCTACCGCATCGATGCCGATCCGGCCAGTGAGGGCCGCTGTTACCCAACTGAATTTTTTGTCGCGGGCGACGCTGCGGCCACACTCGGCGCACTCGCGGATCGGCTTACGGGTCGCATGAATGTTGACTCGTCTTTTATGACGGACCTGCGCACTGCGCATGAAACCGCAGAGCGCGCCCTGCTCGACGGCTTGGGTCCCTACCGCGAGCTGGTTGGCCAATTGCAGACGGCGGTCGGGCGCAACTTCAACTGGGTGCGCGACGTGACCGTGTCGAACAGTACTTGGGGCAATCGTCAACTCAAAATTTTTGATCCGAAGGCCGGCGTTCACGCGCTCGGCGGCGGCATCGGGCAAGGCTTGGCGATGGGTGTAGGCGCAGCCATTGGCGCGGCCGAAACCGGCTCCGGGCGAAAGACTTTTTGTTTGAGTGGCGATGGCGGCTTCATCCTGAATCTGGGCGAGCTTGCCACCGCAGTACAAGAGAAGGCCGACGTCGTGTTTGTGCTGATGAACGACCAACGCTACGGCGTTATTCAGAACATTCAGGATGCCGCCTACGGTGGCCGCCGCTGCTATGTCGAGCTGCATACACCGGACTATGCTGGACTCAGCGCTTCGCTGCGAGTGGGGCATGTGCGCGTTAGCGACCTCGGTGAGTTGCCGCAGGCAATCGCCGGCGCGTTGGCGTCGTCAGGCCCGTTTATTCTGGAGATTGACATGCGCGCCATCGGCAGCTTTAAAACCGCTTTTGCCGGGCCGCCGACGCGACCTGAAAACGCTACAGCCGCGCCATGATCCGCCCATGTTGAACGTTGCAATTATCGGCTGCGGTGCCATCGGATCGAGCGTGCTGACGCTCCTGCGACCGCATGACCCAACGCTGCGCGTTACCTGGGTGGTCACCCTTGAGCAAGCTCAGGCGGCACCAATCGTTGCCGCGCACGCGCCGTATGCCAAAGTGGTCGCCGCGTTGAGCGCCGACGATAGGCCCGATCTCCTGCTTGAATGCGCGGGCCATGCCGCCATTACTGCGCACGTGCTTCCCGCACTGGCTCGCGGTATACCCTGCATCGTCGCCTCCGTAGGCGCGCTCATGGCACCGGGAATGGTTCAGGAGCTTGATCTAGCCGCCCGCCGTGGCGGCACTCAGGTGCAGCTTTTGTCGGGAGCCATCGGCGGCATTGATGCGCTGTCCGCGGCGCGTGTAGGAGGCCTTGACTGGGTGCGCTACACCGGGCGCAAACCGCCGCTGGCGTGGAAGGGCACACCTGCCGAAGCGCTTTGTGATCTGGACGCACTCACGCAACCGTTCTGTATCTACACCGGCCACGCGGAAGAGGCTGCGCAGCGCTATCCCAAAAATGCCAACGTGGCGGCTACGCTTGCGTTGGCGGGGCTTGGCCTGCGCGAAACGCAAGTGCAGCTGTTCGCTGATCCCACCGTGAACGGAAACATTCATCACGTCGCCGCAGCGGGTGCCTTCGGCGAGTTTGAACTCACGATGCGCGGCAAGCCGCTGCCAGACAACCCGAAAACATCCGCGCTAACCGCGTATAGCGCGGCGCGGGCGGTGATGAATCGCGGCCTCGGCATTAACTTCTAAATCGGAGCGCGAGCGGATATGTCACTCATCACGGAATCGCCTGGTTTGCTGCCGATCAACGTCGCTGGCGAGATGCGCCTTGGTCGGGGTGACGAGGGCGCAACGCTGTATCCGGCCACGGGCGAAGTGGTGGCCCGGTTGCGTGCGGCCAGCATTGCTGACGTCGAAGAGGCAATCCAGCGCGCCGATCATGCCTTCCGCACATCGGGTTGGGCCGAGCGCAAATCGCATGAGCGATCTCAGGTCTTGAATCGGGTGGCGGCAATCATTCGTGATCGCGCCGAACCTCTGGCGCAGCGGCAACGCCTTGACAATGGCAAGCCGATCAACGAGACGCGCAACCTCGTCGCCAGCGCAGCCGCAACCTTCCAGTTTTTTGCTAGTGCCTGCGAGACGCTTGAGGAAACGATCACGCCGTCGCGGGGAGATTTTCTGACGATGAGCGTGTATGAGCCGATGGGGGTCATCGCAGCTATCACGCCTTGGAATTCCCCCATCGCCAGCGAAGCGCAAAAAATCGCACCAGCGCTCGCTGCCGGCAACGCCGTGGTCGTCAAGCCAGCGGAAGCGACGCCGCTGATGGCGATGGAACTGGTGGCGATTTGTGAGGAAGCCGGTGTGCCACGCGGGCTGTTGAGCGTGTTGCCGGGGCGCGGCTCGGTTATAGGCGACGTCCTGACAAAGCACCCGTTGGTGCGTCGGGTCTCGTTCACCGGTGGCACCGCAACCGGCAAGCGCATTGCGCATATCGCTGCCGACAAAATGATGCCGGTTTCACTGGAGCTGGGCGGCAAGTCGGCCACCATGGTGCTTGACGACGCCGATCTTGATCACGCAGTCAACGGAGTGCTCTACGGCATCTTCAGCTCGTCCGGTGAATCGTGCATCGCCGGGTCGCGTCTATTTGTTGCTCGCTCGCTGTACGACAGCTTTATGCAGCGGTTGTGCGCTCGCGCAGCAGAATTGCGGGTCGGTGATCCGGCTGACGAAAAAACGCAGATGGGCCCGCTCATCACCGCACAGCATCGCGCCAGTATCGAGCGCTACGTGGCGCTGGGGATTGATGAAGGTGCGCGCGTGCTGACGGGCGGGCAGCGGCCTGCGGGCGCGCTGTTTGATCGCGGCTATTACTACCGACCGACGATTCTCGAAGGTGTGGCCAACACCTCACAAATCTGTCAGCAGGAAATCTTCGGGCCAGTGCTGGTCGCGATGCCCTTTGACAACGATGATGACCTGATTGCGCAGGCCAATGACAGTGTCTATGCACTGGCAGCAGGTGTGTGGAGCCGCGACTATAAGCGCGCCTGGCGCATTGGCCGCGCCGTTCAAGCGGGCACCGTGTGGATCAACACCTACAAGCAATTCTCGATTGCAACACCGTTTGGTGGTTGGCGCGATAGCGGTCTCGGACGGGAAAAAGGCCGCCTGGGAATCTTGCAGTACATGGAGCAAAAGAGCCTGTACTGGGGCTTGAATGAACAACCTTTGGGGTGGGCCAATTGATGGGAACACGCATTCGCATTTCGGAGCAGTTGGTATGAACGTGATGAACGCGGTGAACGTATTGGGCATTGACGAAATCACTTACGGCGCAGATGACTTGCCGACCTGCCGCCGATTTTTCCTGGATTGGGGGCTGACGCTGGTTGCCGACACGCCGGAGCGGCTCACGTTTGAATCGCTCAACGGCTGCCGCGTGGTGGTGTGTCGCTCTGACGCAGCAGCGCTGCCAGCAGCCCTCGAATTGGGCCCCAGCCTGCGTGAAGTGGTGTGGGGTGTCGCGTCGAATGCCGACCTCGACACCTGCGCCAATCGCATTGGAGGGCAAGCCGGGTTTGTCAGCGTTAACGGTCGTGTCGGCTGCACCGATCCCAACGGGCTCGCCGTGCGCTTTCAAGTCACGCAAAAGCGCCCGATTGAAGTCGTCGGCGCTACGTACAACACTTGGAATCGGCAAGACCGGGTCAATCAGCCGTCCCCGGCCTATGAGCGCGCCACACCGATCGAGGTGGGGCACGTGGTGTTCTTCGTTCGCGATGTTGCGGCTTGCGAGCGCTTCTATTGCGACAACTTTGGTTTTGCCGTGAGTGACCGATACCCCGGACGCGGGGCCTTCTTGCGTTGCGCCGCCAACGGCGGGCATCACGACCTGTTCCTGCTGCAACGGCCCGGAGGTCAGCCGGGGCTCAACCATGTCGCCTTCACCGTACGTGACATTCACGAGGTCTTCGGTGGGGGGTTGCACATTTCGCGCTGCGGTTGGCAGACGCAACTCGGCCCGGGACGACACCCGATTTCATCGGCCTATTTCTGGTATTTTAAGAATCCCGCCGGGGCGCTCATCGAGTATTACGCCGACGAGGATCAACTCACCGAAGCATGGACACCCCGCGACTTTGAGCCCGGCCCCACCGTGTTTGCCGAATGGGCCATAGACGGTGGCATTGACGGCCATACCCGCCGCCAAACGGGTGTTGGTGTCGACGAAAAATTTCTTACGGATCGTCGATAGATCTATGTATTTGCGCACGTTTGATTATTGCTGTGACACGCCTTTTCAATCACCCAAGGAGTCTTGACATGTCATTTACCCGTCGTTCTGTTTTAACCCTTGCGCTCGGTCTGGGCGTCGTTGGCGCAGCGCCCGGCGCATTCGCGCAGGGCTATCCAAGCAAGCCAATCACTATCGTGGTTGCCTATCCCGCCGGTGGCGACACCGATGCCATGGCGCGTCTGTACGCTGAAAAGCTGTCGGCGCGGCTCGGTCAAACCGTGCTCGTTGACAACCGCCCAGGTGCCAGTGGCACCATCGGCAGCACCTACGTCTCGAAGGCCGTGCCGGACGGCTACACGCTGTTGCTCGCGCCGAGCACCTTTGCCGTGGCGCAACTGGTGCTCAAAACCGGTGGCGGCGGCTACGACGAAATCAACAGCTTTACTCCGATCATTCAAACGTCGGTGCAACCGCTGGTGCTGGCGGTGAGCCCGTCCGCCGGCGTCAAGGACGTTAAGGGGTTGATTGCTGCGTCAAAGGCAAAGGCGCTCTCCTATGCCTCACCGGGCAGTGGCTCACCGATGCACATTTTCGGCGAGATGTTTAACAAAACCGCAGGCACCAAGCTGTCGCATGTGCCCTATCGCGGTGTTGCACCCGCGGTCAACGACGTGATTGGCGGCCACCTGCCAGTGACGTTCATGACGCTAGGGCCACTCACGCCACACGTGCCCAGCGGGAAAATCGCCATTCTCGCGGTGGCTGACGCGCAGCGTACCTCGCTCGCACCGAGTGTGCCCACCTTTGCCGAGTTGGGTTACCCAGATATCGATATCGGCGCGTGGCAAGGCCTGTATGCGCCTAAGGGGCTTCCCGCCGACATTGCGCGTACGCTCAACACGCAGTTGAACGAGATTTTGAACATGCCCGATGTCATCTCAAAAATGGCGACCTTTGGAGCTTTGCCTGCTGGCGGTGACGCGGCCAGACTGACCGCTTCAACCACCAATGATCGCAGCCGTTTCGGCAGGATCATCAAAGAACTTGGCATCGAAGCCAACTAACCCCAACCGCAGGATCGCATCATGCAAACGGATCGTTGTCTTGAACCACATCAGGCGCGCAAGCGCGCCCCCACCATGTTTGAAGACCTTCTGGGAGACGCTATTGAGCGCGCCTTTGGCGACGGTGCCCACACGCTCCCAGCCCTGGTTGATCGTCTGAATCAGACCGGCCCGTCGTGCGAAAACGGGGAACGCTGGACCGAGCAGAGTTTCGTCAGTCTCATGTCCCGTCTGGGTACCTAAGGAGCGTCAGTGTGAGCACAACGGATATCTCTGCCGAACGTATTGACGCACGACTGCGCGACGGCCTGAAAAACCTCTGGCATCCCATTTGCACCTCAACCGCGGTGCAACAACACCCGGTGTCGATGCGCCGTCTCGGCAAAAAAATCGTGTTGTGGCGCGATCTGAGTGGCAAGGTGCATGCGCTTGAAGATCGATGCCCACATCGCGGTGCCCCGCTGTCCCAGGGCGTGATTCTGGGGGATCGTATCGCCTGCCCCTATCACGGCGTTGAGGTGCGCTGGGACGGCGTAGTCACCAAGGTTCCTGGCAGCCCCGGCTGCAAGCTGGAAGGTTCACGCTCAACGCTCGCTCTCCATATGCATGAAGCGCACGATGCGATTTTTCTCTACAACAGTGACACCAACATTGATGCGCCGCCGCCGTTCTCATTGCCGGAAGAGCTGAGCTCACCTGCGTACTCAAACTTTCTCTGTTACGCGGAATGGCGTGCGGACTATCGTTATTCGCTCGATAACGTGATGGATCCGATGCATGGCACGTTTCTGCACAAGCAGTCCCACACCATGGCCGAGGGTGACACCAAGGCCACCTTTCAGATTCGCACACTCGACACCGGATTCGTGTTTGAAAAAGTCGGTCAGCGCAACGTTAATTTCGACTGGACGGAGTTTGGCGACACCGGCGTGCACTGGATGCGCCTGGAGATTCCGTATCCCAAAACCGGTGGCCCGGGCGGTAACTTCGCCATCATCGGTTGCGCTACACCAATTTCGAGCGACCTCGCGGCTATTTTCTTCTGGCGCTGCCGCAAGGTGCAAGGCTGGGAGCGCGACACCTGGCGTTTTCTCTACCGTAACCGGCTTGAAGCACGACACTGGGCGGTGCTTGAGCAGGATCGTGTGATGCTCGAACAAATGGAGCCCGATGCCGATCAGCATGAAAATCTCTATCTGCACGACATGGGCTTGGTGCGGCTGCGCCGTCACCTGCGCTCGCTGGCCGAAGAGCAGCTCAGCGCCGAAGACGCAGCGCTTGCCTGATCCAGAAAGGCGATAGGCGACATGTCCAACCTGCTCGAAACCTTTGTGCACACCTTGCGCTACGAAGCTGACGACGTCATCGGGGTCGAGCTGCGCGCGCGCGGCGGGGGCGACTTACCACCGTTCGACGCCGGATCGCATGTCGATTTGCACCTGCCCGGTGGGCTCATCCGCAGCTATTCGCTGACCAACCCGGTCACCGAGCGGCATCGCTACGTGTTGGGTGTGTTGCGTGATCGAGCCAGCCGTGGCGGATCGCGTGCGGTGCATGAACAGTTGCGCATCGGTATGCCACTGCAAATTGCAGCGCCGACCAATAACTTTCCGCTGCATGCTGATGCAGCGCACACGGTGCTCATCGCTGGGGGCATTGGCGTGACGCCGATTTTGTGCATGGCGCGCGCGCTCGCAACACTCGGCAAATCGTTCGAACTAATCTATTTGGTGCGTGCGCGCAGCGGTGCGGCGTTTTTGGCGGAGTTACAGGCCCTCGGCGCGCCGATGCACCTGCATGTGGACGACGAGCGCGGCGGCCCCGCCGACTTAAAGGCGCTGCTGGCGAAGCACGCGCCTTCTGCACAAACGCATCTCTATGCGTGCGGGCCCACTGGCATGCTTAACGCGTTTGAGCGCTTCGCCAGCGAGCTGGGGCACGACAACGCCCACGTTGAGCGCTTTGCCGCCGTTGAGGTGGCTCCCGCTGCGGATGCCCGCGCGAGCTTCACCGTGGAGCTCCGCCGCAGCGGTCGCAGCATCGTGGTGACCCCCGATAAATCGGTGCTCGATACGCTGATCGCCGCCGGTATCAAGGTGGATCATAGCTGCTGCGAAGGCGTATGCGGCACCTGTGAAACGCGCGTGCTGGACGGCGAGCCGGATCATCGTGATTCGGTGCTGAGCGCCAAAGAGCGCGCGTCGAACAAGGTGATGATGGTGTGCGTGTCGGGCTGCAAGAGCGCGTCGCTGGTGCTTGATTTGTGAGCCGCCGCAGGATTTCGATTGAGTAGTTTGACCTGAAACAACCTTAGGAGTGATGACATGAAAAAAACTGTACGAACTGTATCTGCCGCGTCTGCCCTCGCCTTGATGGCAAGCGCGTCGGCGCAAACCGCCAATGTGACTTTGTTTGGCGTGATTGATGCCGGGCTTGCCCGCGTTAGCGGCACGGGGGTGTCGAAAGTGGGCGTGTCCACCGGCGGAGCCAACATTGCACGCTGGGGTTTTCGTGGCACGGAGGATCTCGGCGGCGGCTTGTCGGCCAGCTTCTGGCTGGAGGCGGGATTTGACGCTGACACTGGCGCGATGAAGGCGCAGCTTTTTAATCGTCGTGCCACGGTGAGCTTAAACGGTCGCTTTGGCGAAGTGCGGCTGGGTCGCGACGATGCGGCCAGCTTTTTGAGCACACTCATTTTTGATCCGTTTCTCACCAACGGCGTGGGCGGCACTATGGCCTTCACCATGCTCGGCATTCCGGGCACTGCGACGGCCACCGGAGGCGCGCCCATTCAGCTCAGCAATGCCGTGAGCTACTTCCTGCCGCAAAATCTCGGTGGCTTCTACGGTCAGGCGCAGTTGGCGCTAGGGGAGCAGGCCTCCAATGCGACCAACAAGCGTCAAGGCAACTACATTGGGATACGCGTCGGCTACCGTCAAGGCCCATTAAACGTTGCCGTCGCATCCGGCAAACTGCGCGGAGACACCTCGGTGAACGATCTCACGGCAACCAACGTTGGTGTGAGCTACGACTTTGGCGTGGCCAAGTCAAGTCTGCTCCTCGCACGCGAAAAGCGCGGTACGTTGCAGGTCACCGCGACCCAACTCGGCGTGTCCGCACCGTTAGGTCAGGGCGAACTGCGCGCCTCCATTGCACGTTATGACACGGCCAACAGCAACGCCGACTGGAACAAGTTTGGCCTCGGCTACGGCTACAACCTGTCCAAACGCACGCAACTCTACGGCAGTATCGCGCGTGTCAACAACAAGAGTGGCGCAAGCAAATCCATCGGTGTACAAGGCTTGAGCGCTACCGGCACCTCGCTGGGCGGAAATTCCAGCGGCATCGAGTTTGGCGTGCGACATTTCTTCTGATCAGGCACGCTCTAAATACTGAAAATCCACCTTCGCCGTGTCCGAGTTGACCGACGCAATTTTCACCCGTACCCGCTCGCCGATAGCCAGCGAAAAACCGCTGCGCTGTCCGACTAGGGTTGAGGTGTCTCGACCCAGTTGGTAGTAATCGCGCGGCAGACTGGTTGCGTGAATCAGGCCATCGGCGAAGGTGTCATCCAGCGTGACGAAAACGCCGAACGCGACGACGCCGGAGATGGTGCCGATGAACTCTTCGCCGATGTGGGCTTCAAGATATTTCGCCTTGAGGAACTGCGTGACTTCGCGTGAAGCGATGTCGGCGCGGCGCTCGTTGGCGCTGCACACCTGTCCGAGCCGCATCCAGTCCTCGGTCTCATATTTTTTGCCCGCGAGCACAGCCTTGATGCCGCGATGAACGAGCAGGTCGGGATAGCGCCGGATGGGCGAGGTGAAGTGCGCGTAATGCTCATAGGCGAGGCCAAAGTGCCCGCCGTTGTCTGGCGTATAGATCGCTTGCGGCAGCGAGCGCAGCAACAGCGTGTGCAGCGCGGGTGCGTCCACTCGCTCACGCGTAGCGTCGATGAGTGCGGCGTAATCTTGCGGCTCCGGGCGTTCGCCGCCACCTAGTGAGAGCCCACGCAGGGCGAGAATCGCGCGCAGGGCCACAAGTTTTTCAGGCAGCGGAATATCGTGTACGCGGTAGAGCAGGGGCTGTTTCGCCTTGGCAAGATATTCGCCGGTGCCGACGTTGGCCGCCAGCATCATCTCTTCAATCAGCTTGTGCGCCTCGTTGCGCACCGCAGGTTTGATGGTTGCGACGCTGCCATCGTCGTTGAAGGTGAATACGGCCTCTTGCCCTTCAAAGTCGAGCGCACCCCGCAGTTCGCGTGCCTCGCGGAACGCTCCGTACAGCGTGTGCAATGTTTTCAGCGACGCTTCAACGGTGCCCGCTTTGGGCTTGGCCTTCACTAGGTCGGGTAACAGCGCTGCCACCGCGGTGTAGGTCAGGCGCGCCTTTGAATTCATCACGGCGGCGTAGAACTTATAGCCGCTCACATGCCCGACAGCCGTCACCTGCATGTCGCACACCATGCACAGGCGATCTACATTCGGCCGCAGTGAACAGAGCTCGTTGGACAGGTTTTCCGGAAGCATCGGAATCACTCGGCGCGGAAAGTAAACGCTGGTGGTGCGTTCGCGCGCATCGGTATCAAGTGCCGATTTGAGCTTTACATAATGCGAAACGTCTGCGATTGCCACCACCAAACGGAACCCTTTGCCAGCCTTCTCGGCGTACACCGCGTCGTCAAAATCTTTCGCCGTTTCACCGTCGATGGTGACCAGCGCCAGCTCGCGCAAGTCGACACGTCCCTTGCGATCTGCCGCAGTCACGACGCTGCCGTACGCCGCTGCCTCGGCTAGGGTTGCAGGCGAGAAAATGTAGGGCAGGTTGTGCTTGCGAATGGCGATTTCGAGTTCGATATTGGACGAATTTTCGTCGCCGACAACTTCGACAATTTCGCCCTGCGCCTCGTCGTAAGGTGTTGGCTGCATCGTAATTTCAGCCACCACGATTTGATCCAGCGCCGCCTTGCCGAGCTTGCTGCGTGGGATCAAAATATCCTGATTGATGCGCCGCTCCGAGGCCACCACAAACCACTGACCTTCCTTGCTGCGCAGCTTGCCCACCACGCGGTGGTTTGCTCGTTGCAGAATGGAGACGATGTCGCCCGTTGCTTTGCCATCACGACCAAACCCGGTTACCTGTACTGCAACGCGGTCGCCATGCAACACGGCGCGCATGGTGTCTTCTGACAGATAAAGATCGTCGCCGCCCTGTTCGAGTTTGACGAAGCCGTAGCCCTCCGGGTGGCCAATGATGGTGCCCACAACGCTGTTGGCGGGGATCGCGGGCGTGGCAGCCTTGGCTTTTGGCGCTGCGGCTTTTGCGATTGGCTCAGTGGCCTGTACCGGGGGGCGAGTGGCCGCGGTTGCAGCCGCCGCAGTTGGGGCGGCTTTTTTGCCTCTTGGCGACTTGCTCGGGAGCGCGGCATCGCCAGCCGCAACTGGAATGACAGCCTTCGGCGCGTTGCGTGCGGGCAACGCCTTGGCAACCAGCGTTTGGTCAGGTTGGGCAGGTTTGCCCGTCTTCTTTAAGGCGGAAACTACTTTGGCAGAAGCTCGCGTGAGCGCCGCCTGTTTTCCTTTTGCGGCGACGCCGCTCGCCACAGCCTTGTCAGCAATGGGCGCAGGCGCGGCGAGCGGCGCGGTCATTTTGGCCTTCGCAAGCGCAGCTTCGGCTGGTTTTTTCAGGGCTTTTGGCTGCGTAATTTTTTCTGCGGTCAATGACGCTGCAACTGCCTGCTTTTTAGGCGGCGGCTTGCGAGCCTTGCTGGATGGTGCGTTTGCCGCGATAGCGGGCGCTTTTTCTGCGCCGGAAGCTGTTGATTTTGCAGTCTTCTTTGTAGTCAATCTATAATCTCGGATAACTTGAAATGCCCAGGTGGCGGAATTGGTAGACGCACTAGTTTCAGGTACTAGCGAGTAACATCGTGGGGGTTCGAGTCCCTTCCTGGGCACCATATCACACTATGGATTAGGTATGACGGCAACGCGCATCGGATGCGTTGCTTTTTGCCTCTGCTCAATGCGACTTCCCCCTTCAACGCAAAATTTTGTCGAACAGGGATGTGTCAATTGCAGCGAATCATGACAAAAAGTGCGACGTTAACGACGCGCCTTAAAACCTCGGTCGTCGTCGGAGCGCTAAGCCTTGCGACGCTCCTAGGTGCCGCGCCGACTTTTGCACAAAGCCTATCGCCGGTGTCGCTGCTCGCAGACGGCGGGTTTGAGGCGGCGCCGGGGGGCACCAATCCGTGGCGACCGTTCCAGCACGCTGGGGTAAAGGCCTACGAATTTACTCGCGACAAAGACGTCAAAACGGAGGGTACGCAAAGCTTGCGTATCATGCAGCGCGAAGAGCAGGTGTTTGGCGCCGTTCGGCAATCCATCGCGCGACCGCCCGTGGGGCGATACGAGCTGTCAGCGCAAATGCGCTCACGGGGAACCGATGGCGGGGGCTGGCGACTTGAGGTCGCGCTCCTGCTCGAAAATGGTGAGGTACTTACCTACAACGCCCCGCAGCTAACAGGGGACGTGGATTGGGCCAAGCGCGAGCTGCGATTTGAAGTCCCAGCCAAGACGCTATATCTGGAAGTGATCGTGGGCTTGCATGGAAACCGGGGTACGGGTTGGTTAGATGCTATGGTGCTCAAGCCACTGCCGTAGCTGCCGCCGTAGCCACCAACATAGGCGTGGAACTGCGACCTATGGGGCGCAGGCTGGCAAAATCGATTCCCCAAAAATGATTGCGCCTGTAGTGGCTTCGATGCTTGGGCATGATCAAAATTTCGCCTTCAACTCAAGCACAAACATGCGCTGTGTGTACGGATGAAACGCCCCATATCTCTCGTTGTTCAAATTGTCGATTCCTGCGGATACGACTACTGATATTGTCGCCTGGTATCGAGTCCGCACATCGACTACCAAAAACTTTGACACGCCGGTGTACGTCGCGCCGTTTGGGCCGGTGTTGTCGAGCATGCCGTATTGCATGCCGCTATAGCGCAGGCCGCCGGTGAACGGCCAGCGATCACTGTCGCGCCAGCCGAGCACGCGTGGTTGCCACTTGCTGTTGGCCGTGATGATCGAGCGCGTCCACGTGACGCTGCTGGTGATGTCGAGCCCTTTAATGGCGACATCTGCGGCTTGTAGCGCGCGTGACCGCTGCGCATCATGCACATCATGACGTGAGCGTGTCAACGATGCATGTGCATCTCGATCACGATCATTGTTTAGAGGCAGCGATTTTGCGCGGCCCGACGGCGGACGTGAAGCGCTTTTCGCTAGCGCTGATCGCAGAGCGTGGCGTGCGTCATGGGCAGGTGAATCTGGTACCTGTTGAAATGGGACGTCCGCATGCGCATCTGCATGCAACCGCTACGCACGACCACGCGATTGAGCATCACGAAGATGGCGGTCACAAGCACAGCGAAGGTTCGCCACTGCACGTGCATATTCATCCAAAAAACTTGATGTGTAATAAATTGCGAGCCGCCGGAATAATGAATAAGATTCTTGTATTCAATGGCTTACGCCACTTTGCATGGCTATTTTCGAGTGGCTTGAATGTCCGACGGAACTACTCGGGCTTTAACTTGACTAAATTACTCGGAATTAATATAATTCACTCAGCGAATCAACTTTGCGCAGTTGTGAAAAGGTGACGGCTTTCGAGTTTGACTCGATGTCAAAACTACGTACATACCTACAAAAAGTTGCTCGTAACCGCGAGTGCCTTTCACGATGAGTGATGAGCAACTGGCTCAAAGAGAGTGCGAAAAACCCTATGAAGCTCACCACTAAAGGTCGTTTTGCAGTGACCGCCATGATTGACGTGGCGCTCTTCAATCATGGAGAGCCGGTTACGCTGGCTGAGATTTCTGCGCGGCAAAAAATTTCGCTCTCCTACCTTGAGCAGCTCTTCGGCAAGCTGCGTCGCCACGGTCTGGTCGACAGCGTGCGCGGCCCTGGCGGCGGTTACAACCTAGCCAAAGCACCTAGCACCATCAGCGTCTCCGAGATCATTTTGGCGGTGGACGAACCCATCGACACAACCAGTTGTGGTGGCGAAAAAAATTGTCACGACGACAGTATTTGCTTGACTCATCACTTGTGGGCAAGCCTAAACGCACACATCTTCACGTACCTTCAGGGCGTGAGTTTGCAGTCTCTGGTGGACGATGCAAAAGTACGAAAAAATCCGTCCTTGCATGTGGTTCAGGATCTTCGCAAAACGGCGACGCGAGCCATACCGATCGCTGCCTGAACCAGAATACGTTCGCATCATATTTTTTTTAGAGTGCAGTAAGTAATGAGCCTTCCCATCTACATGGACTACAGCGCAACGACGCCGGTTGATCCGCGTGTTGCCGCCAAAATGATCCCTTTCCTGACCGAGCATTTCGGCAACCCGGCATCGCGTTCGCATGCCTATGGCTGGGAGTCTGAGGCTGCGGTGGAAGAGGCGCGCGAACAGGTAGCGGATCTGGTGAATTGCGACGCGAAAGAAATTGTGTGGACTAGTGGCGCGACCGAGTCGATTAATTTGGCGGTTAAAGGTGCGGCACAGTTTTATAAGGACAAAGGCCGTCATCTCATCACGGTCAAGACCGAGCATAAAGCCACGCTCGACACCATGCGTGAATTGGAGAGGCAGGGTTTCGAGGTCACGTACATGGACGTGATGGAAAACGGTTTGATCGATATGGCAGCGTTCAACGCTGCACTTCGAGCGGACACGATCGTTGTCTCCATCATGATGGTGAACAACGAAATTGGCGTGATTCAACCGATCAAAGAGATCGGCGAAATCACGCGTGCCAAGGGTATCATCCTGCATGTCGATGCGGCGCAGGCGACCGGCAAAGTGGTGATTGATCTTGCCGACTTGAAGGTCGATTTGATGAGCTTCTCCGCGCACAAATCCTATGGCCCAAAAGGTATGGGCGCGCTGTTCGTGCGTAAGAAACCACGTGTTCGTTTAGAGGCGCAGATTCACGGTGGCGGCCACGAACGTGGCTTTCGCTCTGGCACATTGGCGACGCATCAAATTGTCGGCATGGGCGAAGCGTTTCGGCTTGCGAAACTCGAAATGGCCACCGAGAACGAGCGCATCCGCATGTTGCGGGATCGTTTGTATAACGGCCTGAAAGACATCCCCGAAGTGTTCATCAATGGTGACATGGAGCAGCGTGTGCCGCATAACCTGAACATCAGCTTCAACTACGTCGAAGGCGAAAGCCTGATCATGGGCGTGAAAGAGGTTGCGGTGTCGTCCGGCTCCGCGTGTACCAGTGCGTCGCTGGAGCCCAGTTATGTGTTGCGCGCTTTGGGTCGCAGCGATGAACTCGCGCATAGCTCAATCCGTATGACCGTCGGTCGCTTCACCACTGAGCAGGATGTTGACAGCGCCATTGCCACGATGAAACGCACGGTTGAAAAGCTGCGCGCGATGAGTCCGTTGTGGGACATGCACTTGGATGGAATCGACATATCACAAGTCCAATGGGCAGCACACTGAGAACCTCGCTGACGGGCGCGCTGCTGCGTTGCTTGTCGCCTAGCGTACTTGTGTACGCGTCGGCAACAAGCGCCTTGCATCGCATCCCGTGATCGTGGTGCTCTCGAAAATTTTGTAGGGTGGGCACTCCGTGCCCACGCCGTAGTTAGTTAAGTAAGAGGTAACAAAATGGCATACAGTGAAAAAGTAGTGGATCACTACGAAAACCCCCGCAACGTCGGCGCGTTTGGCAAAGACGAAGCGGACATCGGCACCGGCATGGTCGGCGCGCCAGCCTGCGGCGACGTCATGAAGTTGCAGATCAAGGTTGGCGCGAACGGCATCATCGAAGACGCCAAGTTCAAGACCTACGGCTGCGGCTCTGCAATCGCATCAAGTTCGCTGGTGACCGAATGGGTCAAAGGCAAAACGCTCGACGAGGCGATGAACCTAAAGAACACGCAAATCGCCGAAGAACTCGCGCTGCCGCCGGTAAAAATTCACTGCTCCATCCTCGCCGAAGACGCGATCAAGGCAGCGGTGCTCGATTACAAAGCGAAGCACGTTGTAGCGGCATAACGACCTGTGGGAGCGGTTCCACCGCGATTGCTCCCAGTTTGCGTTGACCCATCGCGGTAGAACCGCTCCCACAATACCCGGTAGTACGAACATGCCCGTCACACTCACCCAAGCCGCCGCCAATCACATCGAAAAATACATTGCCAAACGTGGCAAGGGTATTGGTATCCGTCTGGGCGTTAAGACCACGGGCTGCTCCGGCCTCGCGTACAAGCTCGAATACGCCGACGAGTCAGCGCCCGAAGACATGGTGTTCGAAAGCTACGGTACCAAAGTGCTGATCGACCCGAAGAGCCACGCCGTACTCGACGGCACTGAGCTCGACTTTCAACGCGAAGGCCTTAACGAAGGCTTCAAGTTCAACAATCCGCATGAGAAGGCTCGTTGCGGATGTGGTGAGAGTTTTACAGTCTAGAAAGTCCCCTCTACCGCGAGCGGGAGAGGGCTAGGGTGAGGGTGGCAGTTTGGGACAAAATTTACGCACGCTTACCGAACATGAAT
>JANNYE010000163.1:0-21680 GCA_031409935.1 Burkholderiales bacterium
AAGTACTTCGTCGTTCCTGCGAAGGCAGGAACCCAGCGACTTTGGCGGTTTCGTGGCACTTTTGACTAGCTCAAAAGTCGCTAGGCCCCTGCCTTCGCAGGGGCGACGAGTAAAAGTGCTTAATGGAAAATCTCAGTTAAATCGACGCCGAGCAGCGCGCTTTGTTTTGGGATGAAATACGAGGCGAGAAACGCAGCAATAGCGAGCTATTGCGAGTATTTTCGGCGAAGTAGTTCGCCCAAAACAGGGATGCGATGCCGGCGGCGATTAATTCAGCGTCTCCCTAGGGTGTTGTTCAGCACGTGGGGGCGCAGCAAATCCTCGATAAACTGGCTCATGCGACGCTTGCCAATCGTGCGATAGAGCCCGTCATACACCTGCTCATCGAGCGTGACGGTCATTTTTTTGCGCATGGCAGCTATCTAAACCGTTAGACGTACACATAATTTATGTGGCGACTAGGCGCAATGGGCTTACGCAGCGTCGCCCTCGAGGTCGGCAAACAGTGTGGCTGAGTCAATTTTGAGTTTGACTGACTCTAGCGAGATGTGTGCATCGGCTGCCATCATTTCGGTGGGATGTAGCACCCATAGGCCGTCTGCGCCTTTCCGGTAGAGGTCGACTCGGCGCGCGTTGATGTCGATCATGACGTATTCAGCAAGGGCTTCGATGGCGCGGTAGTTGGCGAATTTTTCGCCTCGGTCGTAGGCTTCGGTGGATTTAGAGAGCACTTCAACGATGAGAACGGGGTCAGATTTTGACAGGCGGCTGGCACGATCAGCGTCAGAACAGGTGACCATCACGTCGGGGTAAAAATAGTTGTCGCGGGCGCGAACGTGAAGGCGGACGTCGAACGCATACACGCGGCATGGCGTTCCGCGCAGGTGTTCGCGCAGGGCGATGTAGACGTTGCCCGCGACGGTTGCATTGCGATCTTCGCCGCCAGACATGGCGCACACCTCACCATCGACGAAATCGTGGCGCTCGGGCTGGTCGATCTCCCACGCGAGATAGTCGGCGGCGGTGAAGGGGATTTTGGGGGCGAGATTGGTCATAAAAACGTTGTTTAGTTAACGTCGGAATTCATCATACGCTTGCGTCGCCATTTTGTCCGCGCGGTTGCGTGACAGCGTTGGCGGGTTCTCGGGCTACGCGCTCAACGCGCCACCATGTGCGTGCGCAGCCAGGCGGCGAAGGCGTCTTCGGTGACCTCGCTGGCCGCGAGCGCCAGTACCATGGTGATCGCCTCGGTTTGCGGTGCTACTAAATCATGCCCGTTGACTGCCAAAAAAAGACCCGCTGCTAAAAACGCGGCGCGCTTGTTGCCGTCAATGAACGGGTGATTTTTTGCGAGACCGTAGGCATAGGCAGCGGCAAGTGCAGCTAGATCAGGATCGCCATAAGCGGCGAGATTTTCAGGGCGCGCGAGCGCGGATTCAAGCAGGCCATCATCGCGAATTCCGCTGGCACCACCGTGCTCAGCCAAGCTTTCGTCGTGCAGCAGCAGCAGCGCGCGTTTACTGATCCAGCGCATGTTTTTCGTCGCTACTTTGCGAGCGCATGGAAGGTGTCGCGATACTTTTTCATGAACTCGCGCCCTGCGCTCAATTCCTCTTGCAATGCGGGATCGTAGGGCGTGAGAAACGCGCCGTTGGCCGCTTCGGTGATGAACAGGCTGTCGCCTTTCTCCACGCGAAGTTGACCCAATATTTCCTTCGGCAACACGACGCCGACTGAGTTGCCGATTTGGATGAGTTTTAGCGATTGCATGGCGGGCTCTCTTGGATGAAGTTTGTGGCGCGTTGACGTGCAAATTATAACTAATGTAATTACATGGCGCTGAAAAAACGCTGCCTGAACGATGTTTGTAGTCAATGGCTATTGGCCAAATCCCTTTATTTACTTGGGCTAACGCATGATTTTGCACTTTATCGACTTTACGATATTTGTGACTTTAGCCCAATATAAATGGGGCTTACAGCTCAAAGCTGAATCGGCTTGGCGCTGCGTTTCGGACGAAAAACACTGATGTCGTCGTAGCACTTGGGGGCATCGTTTTCGGCAAACCAGCCGGGGATGCCGAGCAGTGGCAGCGGCACGGTGCGCTCGGCCTCGTGCAGGCGGTCACCACGCCGGACGCGTTGGGCAAGGTAGTCGTCGAGATTCACGGTTGAGGTGGTGACCGGCAGCGGCAACCACAGCGCTTTAACGGTGAGGCCGCGATGGGTGAGCGGGAGCTGATTGCCCAGTTGCTCCATGGCACCGTGGCCGAACAGGATGGCTCGCGTTTGCTGGATGAAGTCAGCGCGATGAGTGACGAAGAGATCGCGCCATTGATGGCTGCGGTTCATCTCGCGCAGATCGTCACGCGTTGACAGCACGATCATGCCGGACTCGTCGAACACAGTGAGCACGTCGCGACGGCGGGGCCGGGTTTTTGGGTCAGCGTTTACGCCCAGCGCCACATGCGCTTCGCTGATGGCGCGTTTGGTTTTGGGGAAGGTCAGCCAGACAAGCGCGTTCAGCACATCATGCAGGCTGTCGGGGCGGACGATGAGTTCGTTTTGCTCGACGACTCGGCGCTCGAAGTCGATGGCGCTCAAGGCTCGGGCGGGTGGGGAGATGAAGGTGGGAATAGCGCCGTCGGTTGGCGATGAGGGCAGGGGATCTTTGCCCTGTCGGCTTGACTCCCTCTCCCCGGGGGAGAGGGTTGGGGTGAGGGAGCGGGCGCTCGATACAGGGTCGGCGGCATTCGCTGCTCCCTCTCCCCTAGCCCCTCCCCCTCGGGGGGAAGGGAACACTCCGCTCTGCTGATCGTCGCAACGTGCACAAAGGTCGCGAGACCCGAGACGCTCTAAGCTGTTGATGTAAGGCGCAAACGCTGCATGCTCGCGCAGCGCTGCCGGGATCGCGCCCGGTGCGATCAACGGCGCGAGCCGCCCATGCCGCCGAGCACGATCATCACAACGATGAGCGCGGCAATTACCGCCAACGAAATCTTCACCCAGCTCTTTGGATATTCGCCGTCGAGCTTGCCTGTGACGGCGTTGATGATGACCTGAAAATCCTTTGCGCCGTAGGTGTAGCTCATAAGCCACACCGGGGCGAGGATATGTTTGAACGTTTGCCTTGAAAAGTCGGCGTTGACCTGCAGGCCACGCTGGGTGTCGCCGGGCACTTGTTGCGAGCAGAGTTGCTGCGTTTCGCCGGTCATGCGTTCGCGGCTGGCTTTGGCGGCCGCGATCAGGTCAATCTGGTAGCGCTCAACCGTCCAGCCGCTGACGTAAGCGGCGTCGTACGGTTTGAGCGCCTTGCCGCCAGCTTCGGTCGTCGGGAAAGGCTCAACGGCGCGTAGCAGCGTGGGATGCACGCCTTTGGAGCCGCAGACCAGCGTGTCATCGAAGAAATGATTCAGGCTGCCGGACGCGTATTCCCAGCGCGTGCGCTGCACCTGACGCGACTTCTGTTCGCCGTTGTCGTAGTAGGTTTCGGTTTCGTAGTAGTAGTAGCCGGCCTGCGCTTCCCAGCGCGCGTCAACCAGCGCGTCGAACGTCCAGTACGGCAGGTAGACGCCCTTCACGGTGTCGGTCATCGCCTTGCTTTTGAGCTTGTTGGGTGCCCACCACAGCTTGCCGTACCAACTGCGAATCAGATCGCGCGCCTTCGGTTCGCTGATCTGAAACGGCAGCACGCCTTCGGGGCGAATCACGTCATCGGTTTCGTCGTAATCAACGATGGCCGACGCGCCGCAGAACTCGCAGGATTTGGCCTGTTTGGCGGGGTCAAACACGCTGATCGCCTGACAGGAATTGCACTTGACCATGCGCTTGGTTAGCGCCCAACCGCGCTGCTCGCCCTGCATGTTGCGCAGCGCGGCAGCGAGGTCGTGCTCGACCACATCGGTCGACTGCATGCCCGGCATCGTCTCGGTCGCCGGAGGCATGGGCGATTCGGTGCCGCAGAAGCCGCAGATGAGTTTTTGCTTTGCCGGGTTCCACACCGCTTCGCCGCCGCAGGCGACGCAGCTGTATTTGCTGCGGGCGGCTTTTTCGGGGGCGGTGGCTGCGGTGTGGGTGGCGCTGGGAATGGTCATAAAAATGAAGGCGCTAAAAACGCCGCCGCGCAGAAAGACCGTTGACACCCCAACAGCACAAAAATATGCCGACACTGACTAGTACGTCGCCACATAAATTTCGAGACATAAAAGCACCGCCTTTCCGCGCCATGCATCGTTGCAAATGCTCACAATAGCCAGCTATTGTTGTGCCTCATTTGCCAACTGAGGCCTAGCTTGACACGAAAATTCGGCACTTTTCTTGTCCCGAAATTTACGTGTCGACGTGCTAACAGAAACGCAAGCCGTTCATAAACTGAATTGGACAATATCCAAACAGCCAACAGCCAATTCGCAAAACCGACACACAACATAATGACGCCCGACGACCGGGTGTCGTTCACCACCGCTGGCACATTGGCGTCAGGTTTAGCCCGCACGCTCTGGCGGTGGCTCAACATAAACCACATTCGCGAAAATATCTGCGAAAGGAACACTCACGTCAATCGACTTGAGTTCCAGTGTCTCGGGAGTCGCGGTGTTAGCAATGATCCACTGACCGTCAGCTATCTTTCGATATACGATTAAGTCATGATGATCGGCTGAAATGAGCACATATTCCATGAGGGTTGGCGACAGGCGATAGCGAGCAAACTTCCCCATCAAATCGTATTCAGAGGTTGAAGGGGATGCAACTTCGATGATGACTTTGGGAGCGTCGATCACCAGCGGATCATCTTCGGCTGCCGCTTCGCCGGGGCATGTCACCACAATATCAGGATAAAAGTACGCTTTTGCCGCTGCCACACGAACTTTAATATCAAGCGCAAAAACTTCGCATGGCGTGTCTCGAAGCAGCGCGTCAAGTTTCGGCGCTAGGTTCAACACAACTCGGTTGTGGCTCTTACGCGTACCCGTCATCGCAAAAACTTCGCCGTCGACATACTCGTGGCGCTGCTCAATCAATGAGTTTTCCCACTTGAGAAATTCAGCCTCAGTAAGCTTTGATTTGAGTTGCGGCAGCCCCACCGTTTATCCCTTCAAAAACGCATCCACCGCATCTTTGGTGATCCGCCACTGGGTGCCGATTTTCCGGCCTTTGAGATTGCCGGCATCAAGCTCAGCCATCACGTCCGCTTCGGCAACGCCCAAAACCTGCGCCACTTGCGCCGGGTTCATGAGTTCCATTGCGGGCGCAGCCGTTGCGGTCGCCCCAGGTGCAGAGACCGCGCCCGGCACCATACCTTTGGGTCCACCGACGCTGGCACCCACCGGCCCGCCGGGCTGGTTGGCCATTTGTTGTGCAACGCCCAGACCCATCGCGAATTCCGCGCCAATGCCCATCGTGCCGGCCTTGCCTTCGGCGACGGCATTGGCCATGTTGTATCGGACGTAATCGCCCATGTCGCCGATGGTGGTCATCGCGCCACGCTTGTCGATGGCTTGCTCGACTTCCGGTGGCAGTGAGACGTTCTCGATGTTAAACGAGGTGATTTCGATGCCGTATTTCGACGTCGTGATCGGATTGATCGCAGGCAGAAGCGCCGCGCCGATTTCGGAGTAACGCGCGGCCACGTCCAGCGCCGGAACCTTGGCGTTGGCGATGGCTTCGGTGAAGACCGTGACGATCTTCGAGCGCATCACATCCGCGAATTCGTCAAGACGGAAATGGTTGTCAGTACCCGCCACTTCTTTCAGGAACAACGCCGGATTGACGATCTTGAAATCGTACTGGCCGAAGGCACGCATGCGCACCACGCCGAAGTCCTGATCGCGCATCATGATCGGGTTGGCGGTGCCCCATTTGTTGCCGGCGAAAGTGCGCGTGATGACGTAGTAAACGTCCGCTTTGAACGGGCTCTCGAAGCCGTATTTCCAGCCCAGAATCGTGGATAGCACGGGGATATTCGCCGTGGTCAGGTTGTGCTTGCCGGGGCCCATCGTGTCGGCGAACTGACCGAGATAGACGAACTGCGCCACCTGCGACTCACGGACGATGAGCTGTGCGTTGTTCTTGATTTCTTTGTCATCGTCCGGCCAGCGATACGACAGCGTATCGCGCGAATCATCCTGCCATTCGATGATGTCGATGAGTTGTTTTTTGATGAAGTCCATGAGGGCCATGAGTTACTCCTGTGTGACGAAAACGGGTTGAGAGTTATTTCGCAGCGATTTTGGCTTGAGCCGCATTCAATCGCGCTTCCAGCTGCTCTTTGGGGAGCGCGCCAGCAACCATACGCCCGTCCGCCAAAAAGAACGACGGGGTGGCCCGCACGCCGAGCTTTTGACCCAACGCCTTGGTGGCATCCACCGGATTGACGCAGTCGGACTTTACCGCCGGATCATACTTTTGCCGCAACACAGCATCCTGCCACGCAGCCGTGCGGTCTTTGGCGCACCAAATGGCCTTTTGCTTATTAGTGGCCGCAGGATGCAACGAATCGATGGGATACATAAAGTTGTAGATGGTCACGTTGTCCATCGTTTGCAGCGTCTGCTCAAGCCGCGTGCAGAACGGGCAATCCACATCGGTGAACACATACATCACCCGCTCACCTTTGCCGCGCACAAACTTGATGGCGTCTTTGACCGGAAGCAGCTTGATATCGATGGCGTTGAGCTCAGCGGTGCGCTCTTCGGTTTTGTTGGTCATGGTGGCGGCATCAATCAGATTACCCACCAAAAAATGGCTCAGTTTTTCATCGAAATAAATCAAATCGTCGCCAACCATGGCCTCGAACATATTGGGGAACACAGAGCTGCGCAGGCCCTTGACGGGTGCGCCTTTGAAGCGGGTTTCCAGCACCTGCGTGACTTCCGCCAGTTTGGCGGCCGAGGCTTGCGGCAAGGCGGCTGGGGCGGTCACCGCTCCAGTGGTCAGCACAACCGCCGGTTGTTGGGCGTTGCAGGCAGTCAGCAGACCGGTTACTGCGAGCAATGCGACAAAAATTCGTTTCATAAACCGTTCCTTGAAATACTACGGATGTGACAGGGATTAAAGCGTTCACTGTCGTGCGTTGGTGGACAACGTGCGACGAAAAGCGGGTAGATGGCCTAATAGGCGCATTCCTGCGTCGCCAGCGGCCATCAACAATGGATGATCCGCCTGATTGTAGAGTCGGAAAAGGCCGTCGGTGGCCAATTGCATCGCGAGCGTCGGGCCGAAGCGCTGGCGCCGGTAGCGCCCAAGCAAAAGCGCGTGGCCAGCGTCACTGCCGACCAAGCTTGCCTGTCGCCAGACTTCCCCCAGCGCGCGCGCATCGACCAACCCCAAATTGACGCCCTGCCCCGCCAGCGGATGCACGGCGTGCGCAGCATCACCTACGACCACGAGGCGGGTGGCCACCGGGTTGGCAACACGCACCAGCGTGAGCGGGAATTGTTGCGCAGCGCTGACCATGCGCGTCACGTTCGCCCCGTGCTGGGATGCCGCGTTAACAGCGTCGAGCCATTCAGTTTCAGACAATGCGCACAGCTCATCGGCTCGCGTATCGCTCACCGACCACACCATCGAAACAGCGGCTGAATCTTCCACATCGGGCAGCGGCAGCATTGCCAGAATGGATCCATCGGGCAAAAACCACTGCCGTGCTTCACCATGATGTGGCCTCTCGCATACTAAGTGAGCGACGACCCCGTGCTGCGGATACGAACGTACGGTGGCGCTGACGCCCGCCAATTCGCGCACCACCGATTGCATGCCGTCCGCTGCGATCAGAATGCGCGCCTGTACCACGCGGCGGTCGGCAAGTTCAATCAGTTTTTGCTGGTCAAGATCATGCAGCGCGGCCACGGTACCGCTAATCAACTGCACGCCGAGCGCCTGTGCGCGCAGCGCGATGGCGTGGGTCAGCGCCTCGTGCTCCAGCACACGGGCTAACTCCGCTTCGCCCGCGTCGTTGCCGCTAATGCGCATCGATTCCTGACCATCGCGCCCCGAGACCACGATGTCGGTCACCACGGCGCTGCGAGCAAGATCAAACTTTACGCCCTGCTCGGTCAACCAATGCAGATTGCCTGAGGCGATGGTGTAGACGCGAGCTGATAACGTCAACGTAGGAGTTGCGGGGCCGCAGGGCTCGCGCTCCACCACCGCCACCCGTGCCCGCTGCCCGAGTGCTGCCTGTGCCGCCAACGCACACGCCCAGCCCACCGGCCCGCCGCCCGCGACGATCACATCAAACGACAAATCGCTCACCAAGACAACTCTTCTATGATGTGATTTTGATTGGTATAGATGCAAATTTCGCCAGCAACTTTAAGCGATTCAGACACGATTTCGCGCGCTGAAAGCGTGCTGTGCTGTGTCAACGCGCGCGCAGCAGCCTGAGCAAATCCGCCGCCTGAGCCAATGGCGATAATGCCGTTTTCTGGCTCTAGCACGTCGCCGTTGCCAGTCAAAATCAATGAGGCACTGTGATCAGCCACGGCCAGCATGGCCTCAAGTCGCCGCAATATGCGATCCTGCCGCCAGTCTTTGGCCAGCTCCACCGCCGCACGGGTCAAATTGCCTTGATGCTTTTCCAGCTTGCCTTCAAAGCGTTCAAACAAGGTGAACGCGTCAGCGGTAGCACCGGCAAAGCCTGCGAGGATTTTGTCGTGATACAGCCGCCGCACTTTGCGCGCAGTGGACTTGACCACCATGTTGCCGAGCGTGACCTGGCCATCGCCGCCAATGGCGACCGAATTACCGATGCGAACCGACACGATCGTTGTGCCATGAAAGTCCAGTTTTGAGTCCATGCGTATTCTTTTTGAGCTTGTTGGCCAACGTTTTGACCGACGACGAGCCGCGAAGGTTGCGTCGTATCAGCGCCGCGTGACGAACAGCGTAGCGGGCACACCGGTAAGCTGCAGCAGCGTTTGAATGATAGGCGACGCACCCACGACCCGAACGTCAATGGCCTGCGCCATCAGTCGTGTAAACGCGTTGGCGATGCCACCGCCGCACACAAAATCTACCCGCAGCACACGCTGCATGTCGATCACCACCGGATTGGTGGTCACTGCATCCACAGCAATTTTTTGCAGGCACGGGTGAGCGGTGCCTTTGAGTTCGCCCAGCCACACGACTTGATCCTCAATTAGGGTGTCGTCGGGCAGCGTGTCATCGTCTGATTTTTTGGAGAGTGCGGCGCGTTGCTCTGGAGTCAGCGCCTCCATTGAGGGCGGTGAAATTTCGAAGGTGACCGCAAAGTCGACCGCACAGTCCTCAAATTCGCGCCCCTTGCCGGTCCATTGCAAAAGCTCGAGCACCAAATACCACTGGCCCTTGTGCAAACGCGTTCCCGGTTGCAGCGCTGTGGCGAGGCGGCGCAGCGTCGGATCGAGGCCTCGAAAGGTCATCACCGCGCCCTTACGGCGCAGCGCCGCCAAAGCACCGGCGAGCAACGTGCCGCAAATGTCATTCACACTGTCGAGGTCGACTATATCCAGATCGAATCGTGGCGTCACACCGTCTTTGCGCTTAGCCGCCGACGTAAGCGCGGCGATGACCGGCGCGTGCGGATCGGTTATGTCTCCGCGCAGCAGCGACTTCGGCTTAGGCCGACCATCCGGATGAATATTCGCCTTGGGGCTGGAGCCACTAAAAAATATTTCATCCCAAGCAGGCGCGGATCGTTCAAACTGCACCACAAATTTGAGCGCCAGCTCTTCAAACGCCGCACGATCCGCGCTGCGAGTGTGCAAATCAAACAAGCACATCCACACCATCGGCTGGGTGCGCTCGTTGGTTTCGAGGGCATGGGTCAATGCAGCAGTGGCGGCGCTTGCGTTGCCGTGAGCAAACATTAGCGCAGCGTTCTCGAGCGACGGGCCAAGCTCGGCAGTATCGTCGACTTCAATGCGCCCAGCTTGGGGTGCCCAATTACCCATTTCGGTGTCGGAAACGGCACGTTTGGCTGGCCCTGAGTCGGATTTCGGGCGACCCGAAATAGTAGGTGGGTTGGCCACCTCGAGCTTGCGTTGCGCGCCCCCGGATTTGGGCGATTTCGGAAACAACGTGAACCCCATGGCGGCTCGCTACGCTTTCACCAGCAGTGCAATTGACCGCACGGCGCTCATTATTGCGCGACCACCGCATCTACCAATCGGTAGTAGAGCCCAGCCGGATCATCCTTAAGCACTTGCAATTTGCCTGACAACGATACCGCGTCAAACCCATAGCGAACATCCGACTTGGCACGCACCTCGATCATCGCGTCCGGCCCTGCAGGCAAACAAAACGAGCAGTGCGGCGGCGCTGCCACCAACAAAAAACGGCGCTGCTTGTCTCCAATATCGAGCGGCATCATGAAGCCCTGCACCTTGACCACCTTGCCGTCAAGAGCGCTGACGGTTTGCGCGAACGTTGGCAACAGTTTGCTATTTTGCTTTACGAGCTCCACCTGAGCGAGCACCCGCCACGAGGTGAATCCTGGCTTTTCAGGCAGAAATTGTGATGCAGGCATCAGTGCCCCGCCTGCGGGCACGGGCGTCACAGCGTTCACGCCGACGCTGCTGAGGCCAATGAGCACCACAACCGGCAGTAGGCGCGCACGAATCAACGAAAAAAAATGCATATTAATTACCTCGATGAGAGTTGAGCCGCCACGTCAACCGACGCACTCCGCCACAAGACTGGGATGGTAGCAACTATCGCCATTAACGTCGCGAGCGCGAGCCCTGCTAGCCAAAATATAAGTCCCTGCTGGAAATCCACGACTAAACCAGGCAAGCCGAGCGTTTTTAACGCGAAAACGCCCATCACCGCGAGCAGTCCCGCAAGCGCAGATGCGAGCCACACCAGTAGCAGCGACTCGCCGACCATCAGTAGCGCGAGTTGTTGGCGTGTCGCCCCCATCGCCCGCAGCAGGGCAAGCTCCGGCTCCTGACGTGCCAGCGCTTGCAACAGCGCACCTAGCAACGATGCCATCGCTGCGGCTATCAGCACGCCCGCAAAACCCTTGACAATCAGCGCTACCCAATCAAAGCTAGCCAGCAAGCGCGCCGATTCCATGGCGGGCACGGTCGCTTGCAAACCCACCCTTTTATTGATTAGTCGTGGCAGCGTGGCCATTGCAATCGGGCTCTTTAGCTGAATCAACGCAAACGTGGCCTCTTTTTCGGCGCTCGCGGCATGCCCTTCATGCACCAACCACACGCTTTCGATCTGGGTGACAACAGCCTGGTCAATCACCCGCCCGGTCGGATTCAGCAACCCCGATACCCGGTACGGGTAGCCCTCGTGCTCCACGCCGACGTCCCCCAACCCGTGCGCCCCAACAAAGTTGTCGCCCACCTTAAGACCGGTGCGCGCTGCAACAGCAGCCCCAAGCACAGCATCCATCGGCGCTGTTGGTAACTCGCCTGCGGCGAGGGTGGCCCCGTAGAACGATACGTACTCGGGGGTGGTGCCCACGATGCGCGCGCCCGCTACCGAGTCTCCCAACGCGATTGGAATGGCGCGGGCGACTTGAGGGTTGGCACGCAGGGTGTCAACCTCGGCGAGGCGAATATTGCCATTGGGCACGTCGAGGTAGTACACCGCCGCGAGCACGTTTTGCAACGGTGAGCCTTGTGCACCCACTACGATGTCGATGCCCGCTGCCTGACGTCGAGCGTGTGTCTCAAGCAGGGATTGCAGCCAGACGATGCTGACGGCGCTGGCAAGCCCCAGCGCGCATAACGTCACCGCTAGCGCGAATTGCCAAGGGCGCTCAAGCAAAAAACGAATGATGAGTCGCCCAATCATCTCGGCAAGCTCAACTCGTGAATACTGGCAACGGCATCGGCTTCGAGCAAACCGCGAAATTCGCGGCCATGACTTGCAGCGATGACCGCACCACCGGTGGCTGCAAATGCCAACATTTGCTCAGCCACCAATCGGGCGCTCGTCTCATCGAGTGCGGCGGTGGGCTCGTCGGCCAACAGTAATTTGGGTTTGGCGAGCAAAGCACGCGCCAAACACGCGCGCGCCGCCTGCCCAACCGACAACGTGGCAGGGCGTTGGTGCGAAAGCTCAGATATCGCGAGCGAATGCAGCAGGCTCGCGGCCCGCCGATTGACTTCGGCATCAACTCGGTTGATCAGCGCCATTGGTAACAGCACATTTTCGAACACCGACAGACTTTGGATCATGAATTGTCGCTGCGGCATCCAGCCGATCGCAGCCGGTCGCAGCCGGTCTCGGGCGGGCGCTGCCAACGCCGCTATGTCGACACCATCAAGGATTGCCGTGCCGCATTCAGGTTCAATTGAGAGCACGCCGCCGAGCAAATGCAACAACGTCGATTTGCCACAACCGGATGCGCCTCGAACCAGCAAAATGCTCCCGGCGTTGAGCGTGAAATTGCCAAACGCGATTTGCTCTCGCGCGTGGAAGCGATGCGATAGATCACGAACAGTTAGCAACGAAGATGACACCGACGCTTTATATCCATTTTGCAAGGCAGGCCAGAAAATACAAAAGGGCCGGATGACCGGCCCTCAAGCGCATCTAAGAAATACGACTAGCTGGCGAAATTTTGGTTCGCAAAGTCCCAGTTGAGCAACTTGTCGATCAGCGTTTCGACGTACTTGGCCCGCAAATTCTGGTAGTCCAGATAATAGGCATGCTCCCACACATCAATCGTCAGCAGCGGCTTTTGGCCTTTGGTCAATGGCACTTCGGCGTTACCAGTTTTAACTATTTTAAGCGTGCCCGCATCCGACACAAGCCACGCCCAGCCGGAGCCGAATTGCGTGACGGCGGCCGCGGAGAGATCAGCCTTGAATTTGTCGTAACCACCGAGGTCTTTGTCGATGGCCGCTGCAATTGCGCCCGTGGGCTTGCCGCCGCCATTAGGCTTCAAGCTGTTCCAGTAGAACGTGTGGTTCCACACTTGCGCGGCGTTGTTGAACACGCCCGCCATGTCGGCCTTACCGCTAGAGGCCATGATGATTTCTTCGAGCGACATGCTCGCCAGATCTTTGCCTTCAACCAGTTTGTTCAGGTTGTCGACGTAGGTCTTGTGATGCTTGGCGTAGTGATAGGACAGCGTATTGGCGGAGATAAGCGGCTCTAGCGCAGTGTCGGCGTACGGGAGAGGGGGAAGGGAGAAGGGTGCACTCATTTTTTTCGTTCCTTAATGAAACTCGGGTCGAAGACAACTTGAAGAATACGTTGGTGGCGGCTCGCGGCGTGTAGGTCAAAGTCTATTTTTTGTCATCATGCCATCGGTCGTTGAGTTGGCGTAGCGAGCGGGATCAAATTGATCGGGAGGCGCGCAGCCGTCCTTGCGCACGGCGAGCACCGCAGCGATTCGGTTCGCCTGCGTGGCAGCCGAAGCCATGATCGATTAGTCGCCGAAGAGCTTTTGCATGCGCTCACGGCGCTCCTGCGCTTCGATCGAGAGCGTTGCTGTCGGGCGAGCAATTAAGCGCGCCAAGCCAATCGGCTCGCCGGTTTCTTCACACCAGCCAAAGCTGCCGTCGTCCACCATGCGGATGACTTTGTCGACTTTTTTCAGCAGTTTGCGCTCTCGATCCCGAGTGCGCAACTCCAGCGTGTATTCCTCTTCCTGCGTCGCCCGATCCGACGGGTCGGTGGCCACTTCGTTGTCACGGAGGTGCTCGCCCGTGTCAGTGGCGTTATGCAGAATTTGTCCGCGCAGTTCAACCAGCTTTTCCTTAAAAAAAGCCAGTTGCTCTTTGCTCATGTACTCAGACTCAGGCTGCTTAAGCACTTCAGCCTCAGTCAGCCCGGCATACAGTTTATGGCCATTCATCGACAGCACGGTTGCGGCCTTTGGAGGAGCCGCCTTGACTGCGACAGCCGGAGCCGTTGCAGCCGAAACCGATTTGGGAGCCGCTTGCACGGCTTTGCTGGAAGGCGCTGAGGCGGATTTGCTGCTAGCGGTGGCGGCTGCTTTGGCCTTGGTTGTGGGCATAGAACTCTACCGATACTTTACAGAACAATTATGTACGCCATCCTGTCAGATGGTGGTGCGGCCCACAAAAACTTGACTCCCTTACGGTGCGAGGTGGGCGGCGCCGGATTATAGCTAGTCTTTTTACGTTTTGGTCATCACTTGCTGTTTTCAACGGCCTTGGCACGGTTTGCCAAGCCACACGACGCGCAGTAACCAAACGCCGCCAGCTCTATGCCCTGCAATTCAATCCCGCCCGGCACCGGCAGCGCGGGCACCGCCACATCATCCAGACACATCGTAGTGCCGCATTGCACGCACTGAAAATGCGCGTGAGCGCTGCGCCGCTCAGGGCGGCTGAAGGCGAAGCGCATGGCGCGATCAAAACCCGACAAACCGCCGACGCGGTGTGCCAGCGACTGCTCGACCAGCCACTCCAGCACGCGATACAGCGTCACCCGGTCTAAGTCGGTATCAGTCAGTTGCGCCTCGATCTCAGCATGGGACAACGCCCGTCCCGCTCCGATGAGGCAGGCAAGCACATTTCGCCGCGCCTCGGTATTGCGACCGCCGCTTTCCTTGACCAGTCGCCGCGCCAACGCGATACCCGCGGCGGCAGGCGATTCAGCGGCGGCGTGCGACTGCCCCACGTCATCAACGCGTTGAGTATTTGGCAAAGTCGGGGTGGATCGGGAAGCCATAATTCAATCCTAGCATTTTGCTCAAGCACTGCACACAGGACAAGGAACTGGCATCATGCAAGAGACCTGTACATTGGGGCGACCCGACGATTTTCATCTTCACTTACGCGATGGTGCGGCAATGGCCTCCGTAGTGCCGTTCACCGCGCGACAATTTGGACGGGCGCTGGTCATGCCCAACTTGAAGCCGCCGGTGACCACCGTCGCGATGGCCGCTGATTATCGCGATCGAATTTTGAGTGCCGTGCCCGCCGACGTGGAGTTTTCGCCCCTCATGGCGCTGTATCTGACCGACGGCACATCCGTTGACGAAGTGGCGCGCGTTGCAAGCAGCAGCTTCGTGCATGCATTCAAGTATTACCCCGCTGGGGCAACCACCAATTCTGACTCGGGCGTAACCTCGATCTCCAAGGTGTACCCAGCCTTGGAGGCAATGCAACGGCTTGGCGTGGTGCTCTGCATTCACGGCGAAGCGACCGACCCGACAACCGACGTGTTTGACCGCGAAGCGTTGTTTGTTGAAGGCTCGCTACAACAAATCGCTCGTGATTTTCCGGCGTTAAAAATGGTGGTGGAGCACATTACTACACAGGAAGCCGCCGATTTCGTCATCGCCAGCAGCGCTAACGTCGCCGCCACAATCACCCCGCAGCACCTGCTCTACAACCGCACGTCTATTTTCACCGGTGGTATTCGCCCGCATTTTTATTGCTTACCCATACTCAAACGCGAATCGCATCGACAGGTCTTATTGCGCGCGGCAACCTCAGGCTCCTCAAAATTTTTTCTCGGTACCGACAGCGCACCCCATGCAAAAAACCAAAAGGAAGCTTGTTGCGGCGCGGCGGGATGCTTCACGTCACACGCTGCGCTGGAGCTGTATGCAGAGGCGTTTGATTCGGTTGGTGCGCTGGACAGACTCGACCATTTCGCCAGTCGATTTGGCGCAGAGTTTTACGGGTTGTCGCGTAACGCTGGAACGGTCACGCTGAAACGAGAGCACTGGATGCCACCGAATGAATATGTGTTCGGAGGCGAGACTGTTGTCCCCTTGACCGTAGGGCGCGAGCTAGGTTGGAAGCAGTGGGATTCGGACTAATACACCGTTTCATTAAAATCTAGATGAATGAAATTGACGGATTTTTTCGTCAGGCAAGGCGCGCAGCCGCAGCCGCACTGAAGTACGGCAAATATGCGCAACGCAGCATGGCGGAAAAAGACGCGATTTCATGTCTAGGTTTCATTGAAACGATGTACCAACCATTCAGCTCGATTCAAAAACTGCCAGTCGTGCAATTTGCTCTGCCGCGTTGGCAAGTAATTCCGGAGCGCGAATCACCGCCTGATCGAGCGCCATCGGCCCCGGCACAATGGAGAAACATCCGCCGTTGAAGATCGCGTTCAAGGCGGCGAGCGACCCGGCTTCGACGCCGCCGCTAATGAGCGTGGCCTTCAAGCCGGGGTTGCCGTGTTCGCGAGCGATTTGCGCTGCGGCGAACGGTGTTTTTCCGAGCAGCGTCTGTGCGTCGGTGCGGCCTTCGCCGGTAATCAGCCAGTCCGCGTTTTTGCAGGCGGAAGCAAGGCCCGTCAAACGTGCGACGGTCTGCGCGCCGGATTCAAATTTTGCACCGAGCAGTTGCAGCGCATAACCCAAACCACCCGCTGCGCCCGCACCCGGCTTGTCGCTGGCGTGCCTTTGCAAGGCGGCTTCCAGCCGTTCAGCGTAAGCCTCAATCACGGAATCCACTGCCGCGACATCGGCCTTTGCCACACCCTTCTGCGGGCCAAAAATCGCGGTGGTGCCGTGCTCGCCAGTGAGCCGGTTATTCACGTCTGAAAGCAGCGTAATTTCGCACTCAGCGAGTCGTGAATCAAGTCCGGTCACGTCCACTGAAATCAGCTTGGCAAGCCCGTTCGGCGTTGGCGAAATTTCACGCCTAAACGTTCCCGTGAATTTCACGCCAAGTGCTGCGAGCAGTCCCGCGCCTCCGTCGTTGGTACTGGTTCCGCCGAGGCCGATGAAAAAATGGCGAATGCCCTCAGCAATGAGCAAATGCATCAATTCGCCGACGCCATAGCTCGACCGGCCTTCCACCGGCACCGCCATATTGTGCGCGTCCTCGATGCCAACAATCTGCGCGACTTCGATCAGTGCTGCCTCATAAATCACGCCGTGTTTGATCAGCGCATAGCCCGCTTCAGCGGACTGTCCGGCGGCGTTCCTCACCAGCGCCTGCTTGCGTCTCGCGCCCGAGCCAGCCAACGCAGTCACAACGGCGTCGAGCGTGCCCTCACCGCCATCAGCCATCGGTCGCCGCACAATTTCAGCGTCGGGCAACACGCGGCGCAAGCCGATTTGCAACGCATCGCAAACGGCCTCCGCTGAGAGCGAACCTTTAAACGAATCGGGAGCAAGGACGATTTTCATTCCGCAACATTTTCATCCGTGTCGCGCTGTGTCGCTCGCTTCACGCGATCATTCACCGCGTCCCATTCTGGCGTCTCGGGCGGTGCTTCGATAATCAAAGTGCCGTAGCGCTCCTCATCGAGCGCGCGCAGCAAGGCGTACAACTCGCGCTCCCACGTTTCGGCGTCCGCGGCCAAGCGAATCACGCGCACCCGTTCGGCCGGCTCAGCATCAAAGGAATGCGTGATCACGCAGCGCATCGGGCCGCGATCCTGCGCTTGACGAAACGCGCGCAACTGCATTTTCAGGCGCGCGGTGGCGAGCATTAACGTCTGCGTTTTCGGCGCGTAATGCGAGGCCAGTGCGCCCGAGACACGAGGCGCGTCATCAAAGTGTTCAGCCAGTGACATGCCGAGCACCTGCTCAATCTCGGCTGCCCGCACACGACCGGGGCGCAACACACGAACCGTGTCGTCACTCACATCGATGATGGTCGATTCAACGCCAACATCGCACGGGCCGCCATCGAGAATCATCAACAAACGGTCAGGAAACTCTGCCGCAACGTGCGCAGCGGTGGTTGGGCTCACCTGCCCGAACTGATTGGCGGACGGCGCAGCGAGCCCTTGGTGCTCGCCGTCGAAACTCTTGAGCACGGCCTGCGCAACCGGATGCGACGGCACGCGCAAACCCACCGTGTCTTGCCCGCCAGTCACCGCGTCGAGCACATGCGCCGCACGCTTGACGATCAATGTCATCGGACCTGGCCAGAACGCTTTGGCCAGCTTGTCCGCGGCGACCGGCCACTTGGCTGCCCACGACTTTGCGTGTTCGGCAGAGCCCACGTGCACGATCAATGGGTGATCGAACGGTCGGCGTTTTGCCGAAAAAATCTTGGTGACAGCATCGGCATTGCTGGCGTCAGCGGCAAGGCCGTACACCGTTTCTGTCGGCAAGCCGATGGGCTCGCCTGCACGCAACCATGCCACCGCGCGGGTGATGCTTTCCTCGGTGGGCAGTTCGATAAAAGGAATATTGGGACGTTTCATAAATAGACGCTCGGCTCGTTCGGTGGTCGCGTTTTAAAACGCTTATGTGTCCATAGATATTGCGGGATAGCCTCCATCACGCGGTCTTCGATAAAGGCATTGACGCGACGCGCATCAACCTCATCGTCACCCGAAGGAAAGGCATCCCACGCCGGATAAAAACGCACGTCGTAACCCGCGCCTTTAGGTCGTTGCGTTGCAATCACTGGCACCACGACAGCGCCAGTTAATTTCGCCAGACGCGACACGCCGGTAATGGTCGCAGCCTTCACGCCAAAAAAGGGAGAAAACACAGAATCACGCGCCCCAAAATCCATATCCGGTAGATAGTAGAACGGAACCCCAGATTTCATCGCGCGAATGATCGGCTTGACGCCTGCGGTTCGAGCGATAACGGTGGTTCCGCCAAATCGCATGCGTCCAGCGAGCAGCAGCCGGTCGAGGTCGGCGTTACTCTGCGGGCTGTAGATTGAGCAGGCGGCCGAATCCACCGAAATGCGGATCCCCGCTGCATCGAGGCCCATGAAATGCGGGCACAAGAAGATGACCGGGCGCTGGTTTTCGACCTCGCGGAATTGTTTCCACTCGTGCTCGTCGTGCAACGTCACATACTGACGAACCCGGTCGCCACTCGCATTCCACAAAAAACCGTGTTCGAGCGCCGCTTGCATGTAGGCGCGAAAATGGGCGCGTGCAATTGTTTCGCGCTCCATCTCGGACAGATGCGGAAAGCACAGGCGCAAATTGATCAGCGCGACGCGGCGGCGAGATTTCGCAAGCCACCAACCGATGGTCGATAGCGGGCGGCTGAGGGCGGCGATGGCGCGCATCGGCAGCAACGAAAGTAGTTTGCTGCCGACCAGCGCAGCGATTCCGGCAAGAGTCATCGCCCGCGCCCCCGACTGTAGCAGCAACTCTGCCGCGACCGGGCATCACAGCATAAGTTGGGTCGCGACAGCGGCGCTCCGACAAAACCGCTCAAGGCTGAGCCCCAGCGGGCACTTTGTAGCGGTTATAGCTCCACAAATACTGATCCGCCGCCAATCCAATCGCCCGCTCCACTGCTGCGTTCAACTCGCTCGCCGACGTCACGGCATCCTCAGAAAATGCTGCCACTGGAGAGAAAACCAACCGATAACCTGAGCTCGCTGGCAATCGCACACACGCCACCATCACCACCAACGCGCCGGTTGTTTTTGCAAACTTTTGTGCGAGCGTCATGGTGTAGGCGGATCGTCCGAAAAAATCAGCCCACGCGCCATCTCCACCTTTGCGGATGTCCGGCACCTGATCGGGCAAGAGGCCGATCGTTTCACCGCGCCGCAACGCTTTGAGCATGGCGCGAACACCGGTCATTTCAGCGGGCACCGAGCGAATCTGCATCCGGTCGCGGCCCGCTCGCATCATTGGTTCGGCCCAGGCCACACGCGGCGCCCGGAACATCGCGGTCAGCGGCATCTGCGAGCCGATGAACAGCGATACGATCTCAAAGGTGCCCAGATGCGGCGTCAAAAAAATCACGCCTCGCCCAGCGTCGCGCGCATCAAGCACCGCGTCCCAGCCTTCGACGATTTTTATGCGGGCCAACAGCACGTCATCCTGCGTTCGCCAAAGAGCCGCCGTCTCGATAGCCATCTGGCCGATGCCAGTCGCAGCTTGCATCAAGGTAACTTTGTCCGCATATCCCGCCTGCATTAGGTTTTCGCGGAGACGTTTTCGCATGCCGCGGGACAGCAGCATCAGCCGCCCGAGCGCCGCACCGATTTTTGCCTGCGTGGAGAGCGAACACCCGCCCAGCCATGCGGCAAGCTGTGAAGCGATGCGGGAGAGGAGCTCAGACACGGATCAGGATGCGATTAAGTGAAGCAGGGATTGCTCTAGAATTGTAGGCAGTGCGCGCTGAGTTACACGACTACTTGCGGGGCGGGCACTGGAGATTTTGCTTTTTTTGTGAAGTCCCCGTCCCTAGTACCTTTCCGCTAAAGCGTCGCCGCTCGTGAAATCTTGTTTTTCGCATCGGCTCGCTAGAGTCAATCCGATCATCCCAGCTGTCTCCTTCAGACGCTTGCCGACAAGGTTATACCCATGAGCGATTATCTCTTCACCTCCGAATCCGTCTCCGAAGGCCATCCCGACAAGGTCGCCGACCAGGTCTCCGACGCCATTCTCGACGCCATTTTCAAGCAGGATCCGCGCTCGCGCGTGGCTGCTGAAACGCTGTGCAACACCGGCCTGGTCGTGCTCGCGGGCGAGATCACCACCAACGCCCACGTCGACTACATTCAGGTCGCGCGCGACACCATCCAGCGCATCGGCTACGACAACACCGAGTACGGCATCGACTACAAAGGCTGCGCGGTCATGGTCTGCTACGACAAGCAGAGTAACGACATCGCGCAGGGCGTCGATCACGCCTCCGACGATCACCTGAACACCGGTGCCGGCGATCAGGGACTGATGTTCGGCTACGCCTGTGACGAAACACCATCACTGATGCCAGCGCCAATTTATTACGCGCATCGCCTGGTCGAACGACAAGCCATGTTGCGCAAAGATGGCCGTCTGCCGTTCCTGCGTCCTGACGCCAAATCGCAGGTCACGCTGCGCTACATCGACGGCAAACCGCACTCGATTGACACCGTCGTTTTGTCGAGCCAGCATGCGCCCGAGATGAGCCTGGGTCACAAGATGACCGACGCGTTTTACGAAGCCGTGCGCGAAGAAATCATCAAGCCCGTGTTGCCCGCTGAATGGCTGACCAAAGACACCAAATATTTGATCAATCCGACTGGCCGTTTCGTCGTCGGTGGCCCGCAGGGTGACTGCGGCCTGACTGGTCGCAAGATCATCGTCGACACCTACGGCGGCGCCTGTCCGCACGGCGGCGGCGCGTTCTCCGGCAAAGACCCAAGTAAAGTAGATCGCTCAGCGGCGTACGCAGCGCGCTATGTGGCCAAGAACATCGTCGCCGCCGGTATCGCCAAGCAGTGCCAGATTCAGGTCGCGTACGCCATCGGTGTCGCCAAGCCGATGAACATCACGGTCTACACCGAAGGCACCGGCGTGATCTCGGACGCGCGAATCGAGGCGCTCGTACACGAGCATTTCGACCTGCGTCCGAAGGGCATCATCAACATGCTGAACCTGATGCGCCCGATCTACGAGAAAACAGCGGCGTACGGACACTTCGGCCGCGATGAACCGGAGTTCACGTGGGAAGCAACGGATAAAGCGGCGGTGTTGCGGGCGGCGGCAGGGCTTAAGTAGGGTTCTGTCTCCGCCCCCTCTCCCCAACCCGTCGTCATTCTCGCGCAGCGGGAATCCAGCACGTAGTCCGCGCGGCGCGCCAAACCAACAGGGCTCTGCACGCCACTATCCCGCTCGTGCCGCGGGGGCAGTCACCTTTTTTGCTTCGCCAAAAAAGGTAACCCAAAAGAAGGCGACCCCGACGATTGGCCTTTTCCTGCGATGCTCAGAAAAAAGCGGAACGAAAAAAACTCGCTACGCTCAGACAGTTTTTCGTTCTGATCGCTTTTTTCTTCCGCTTCTCGGGGCCAATCAACGGGGACCCGTCGAGCC
>JANNYE010000164.1:0-10213 GCA_031409935.1 Burkholderiales bacterium
CCGTCGCCACACAGACCGAGGCTCCGTGCCGGGCGATCACCCATGGCGACGGGCGGCGGCACCAGCGGCTCGTACAAATTTCTCATAACGTTGGGCGCAATTTGAGGGCCCGCGTCCACGCTAACCTGTCGCTGGCGCGCGGCGTGGTCGTTGCGGACGACTTGCCGCGCGGCTTCCTTTGTCTCGAGCTTCAACGCAGGGGCCTTAACGGGTGGCTTTTGTGCATTCGCGCGAGGCCGGGGCGCAGTTGCAGGGGGCTTGATGGCTTTGCTGGTCGCTTTAGTGGTCGGGGATTGTGTGCGGATAACAGTTGCGGCGGGTTTCGTCGTTGCAACATGTGACGACTTTTGCGGCGATTGAGCCAGTGCGACCGGCGCAAAAAGCACCAGTGACATCGCCGCCAGGACGGCCTTTAACGCACAGAAAACGGCCCGATCCTTCACGCCCCGTTGCCCCCAATGGTGTCCTTGGTTCGCCTCAGCACTTTGCCTGAGGCGATGCGCGCCGATTAAGCGCGTTCCGAGAGATTAGCACGACCGATTCGCGCTGAAAAGTACCGTCGGACAGGAGGCGTTTTCAGCGGTCCGCCGTTACCGGCGTGATCGCTTTGGGTACCGCAATCTATGCGTTCTCAGCCGCGAGCGTCCACTTGCCTTTGCTGGCCAGCGAATTCATCTTGCAACGATGGGCGAATGCGGCCTGCGCAGCTTTGTAATTTTCCGGCTTGCCTTTCCACACTTTGAGTGCCGTGAAATGCAGCGCGCGGCTGTAGCTGAATGTCAAAGGCCACGGATTATTCTTGGCGAGATTCATTTCGTTCAGATGCGCGGCCGAATCGATGTCGGACTGCCCGCCCGAGAGGAACACGATGCCGGGCATCGAGCCGGGAACGGTACGCTTCAGACACGCCAGCGTCCGTGCGCCAACTTCAGCCTGCGATGCGCGATTCTTCGCGTCTTTACCGGAGATCACCATGCTTGCTTTGAGGATGGTGTGCTCGATGGAGACTTTGTTGTCGGCCATCTGGCCGATCAACGTGCGCAACACGGCTTCGGTCACGTTGAACGAGGTCTCGATGTCGTAATCGCCGTCGAGCAGAACTTCCGGCTCAACAACGGGAACGATGCCCGCTTCCTGACAAATGGCGGCGTAGCGGGCGAGCGCATGTGCGTTGGCCCAGATGCAGCGCGACGTTGGTATGCCGTCGCCGATCGTGATGACCGCGCGCCACTTGGCGAAGCGCGCGCCGAGCGTGAAGTATTCCTTCATGCGCTTTTGCAGACCATCCAGGCCGTCGCTCACGAGTTCACCAGGCGCACCGGCGAGGTCGCGTGTGCCGCCGTCAACCTTGATGCCGGGGATGACGCCAATCGAGTTTAGGTAGTCGGCAAACGGCACACCTTTGCTGTTCTCTTGGCGAATGGTTTCGTCATGCAGGATCACGCCAGAAATGGTGGACTTCATCGCGGGCGTGGTGAACAGCATTTCGCGATAAGTGCGGCGCATTTCCTCAGTGTCCGCAACACCGGCGACGGCGAAGCGTTTGGCGCATGTGCCAGCGGATTCGTCTGCGGCGAGCAGACCTTTACCAGGGGCGACTAGGGCGGCGGCGGTTTTTGCGAGAAGTGCTGTGTCCATGTGGGCGTGTAGTCGTGTGTAGTTGGCGGGAACCGTGATTTTACGGGGCGCGCAACCGCTTGACCACTAGTGACACCGCCACGCCCAGCAAAATAGCCCATTCCAGCGGCATCACGAGTGTCGCGGCGAACGTTGCGAGCAGGGTGATGCGCTCAAACTTGTCCGACAGCAGGTAGCGAATTTCACGGCGATCAATCAGGTTCCAGGCCACCAGAAACAGGATGGCTGCGACCGCAGCGAGTGGCAAAAACTTCGCGAGTGGTGCGACGAAAAACAGAATCCCCACCAAAAAAACCGACGCCATGATCGCGGAGAACGGTGTGACCGCACCCGCCGCAACATTGACGCCGGAACGGTTAAATGAACCGCTCGCGGGATACGAGGAGAAGAATGAGCCGATCACGTTGGCAAGCCCTTGACCCAAAAACTCCTGATTGCCGTCGAGCGCTTCTTGTCGACGTTTCGCCAGCGCCTGCGCGATCGACACGGCCTCAGCCAGCGCCAGCAACGTCATGGCGATGGACGGAATTAGCAACATTTTCAGCGTGTCAGGCGACAGGTCAGGCAGCGACAACGGCGGTAGTGCGCCGGGCAACGCGTCGACGGTTTTGATCGCAAGCGTCGGATCGACCCAACGCGCAAACGCCGCGACCAGACTCCCCGCAACGACGGCGATGAGCATGGCGGGTACGGTGCGGTTGAGCGGCTGCCAGAGCAGCGCTGCGAGCAGCGTCAGTCCGCCCACTGCGACCGTGACTATCTGAATCTGCGCAATGTGCGCGGCGAATTCGATGATGGTTTGCGCCACCGACGCACCGCGCGTGATGTCCACGCCGAAGAAATTGCGAATCTGCGAATTCACGATCAACACGGCCGCGCCCGCCGTGAAACCGACGATCACGGTGTGTGAAACGTAGTCGATCAGCTTGCCCGCCCGCGCGAGCGCTAGCAGCAATTGCCATACGCCAACCATGAACGCGAGCGTGATGACGAGCTGCACATAACGCGCGGATTCTGGCTGCGCTAGCGGTGCCATGATGGCAAGCACCGTGAGCGAAATCGCGTTCGCGGGCCCGGTGACCATCACCCGTGACGAGCCGAACAGCGCGGCAATAACGCACGGGATCATCGCGGAGTACAGGCCATACGCAGGCGGCATGCCAGCCAGTGTGGCGAAGGCCACACCTTGAGGCAGCACGACAATCGCACCGGTCAAACCAGCAAGGACGTCGGCGCGCAGAACACGCTTGTCGCGCAGCAGTGGCCACCACAGTAGAAATGGAAAGTAGCGTTGCATCAGCGCACGCTACACGCGCTGTTGCCCGTGATAGAGCCGCACCACATGCTCGGCCTCTGCGAAAAACAACCACCGTTCGACCAGCAATCCAATGATGCAAATGAGTGACGCAACCCAGAACCACTTCGTGAAATAGCAAAGCAGCAGCGGCACGATAAACGCGCAAAAAATGGCTACCCATCGCAACAAACGAGCCTTCTCCCGCGCTACCGAAAAACCAAATTCGTTGGTCAAGAATGTGCCATGCGAATGACCCACATCAAGCAACCGCACCTTGCCCTGCTGAAACCCCAGGGCGTCGTTAATCGTGTGCTGTTTGCGCGGATGTTTGAGCAGGTAGGCGAGATACAAAACGAGCCCAAGCGCAAGCAGAAAAATCGCAACCATCGGCTTGCCAACCGGGCCAACCTCGGGAGGACGCAGCGAGAGCACCGCAGGCAGTAGCACCGCACCGCTCATCAAACCGAAGAGGACATATTTGGCTGGCGTGATCCAAGTATTCCATCGCGGAATCGTTTTCAGGCAACCGTAAATCATGCCAGTGCAATAGAGCACAACGAGGGCGTCCGCGATCAACAGCCCGAGTGTGAAGGGCGTGACCTGCGGCAATCCCGATTCAAGCGCGTACCAGTGCAACGCTGCGAGCGGATACAGCACTAGCGCAAGCAAGCCCTCGCGCGCCAGCCACGAGGTGCGGATGCGCGTGAGTGCATAGATCGCGTTCTTGCGATTCGCCAGATGCAACGTTGACGAGACGAGTCCCGCAGTGATCAATGCAGCCGCAATCGCAGCACCCTTATAAAACGTCGTCGCATCCATGTGGATGTGATCGGCCATCAGTGACGCAACGAGCAACCACACAAGCAATCCCAGCCCCGCGCCGGACGAGACGGTGAAGAAGATAACGGAGAGGGCGGGCTTCATGGTTCGAGCCCCTCTCCCTTGAGGGGAGAGGGGTTGGGGAGAGGGTGAGCGTGGAGCACGAGCCAAATTTGTTCAAGCACTCCCACACGATTTTCAGTCCATTCACTATTCCAAATGCGCAGCACAGTGAAACCGTTGTCCTTCAAAAAATCATCACGCACCGCATCGTACTCTCGTTGCGAGTCATGCTGACCGCCATCAAGTTCAATGATGATTTTTTGTGACAGCGCCACGAAATCAACGATGAATGGCCCAATGGGTTGCTGTCGTTTGAACTTGATGTCGGTGAATCTTTTTGCTCTTAGTTCTTGCCACAACTCATGCTCCCACGGGGTGGGTGCGCTGCGCATTTGTTTCGCATAACTTAGTCGTTTTGCCGCGTTCCCCCTCTCCCCCAACCCCCGGCGCATACTTGCGCCAGTCGGCTTCTGCTCCGGGGGAGAGGGGGGCAGAACCGTTTGGTTTTTCATAGTTGAATCAGGCGATTTACGAAAGCTTTCGCCTTGTCGCTCAGGCCCTGACGCAGTGGCAATTCAGTTTTTACTTCGACGGGTTTGCGTGGCGAGAGATATGCGTTGGTTGGCTTGTAGCCGAGATCATCCAACATTGATTGTGCGCCGCGTGATGCAGCGAGCAATGAAACTTTTGATTGCGGATCATCGAAGTCGCCGAAGTGTCGCGCGTGGGTGGGGCACGCGAGCACACACGCGGGCTGACGATCAGCCTCCGCCAAATGTTGGTCATAAATGCGATCCACACAGAGCGTGCATTTTTTCATCACGCCCTGATCCTGATCCAGTTCACGAGCACCATATGGGCAGGCCCACGCACAATAGTTACAACCCATGCAGCGACTTGGGTCGACAAGTACGATGCCGTCTTCCGCACGTTTGTAGCTGGCACCCGTGGGGCATACTGTCACGCAATGCGCTTCTTCGCAATGCATGCAACTCATCGGCACGTTGATGGTTTTTGACAGCGGCTCAAAAGCCCCTCTCCCTTGAGGGGAGAGGGGTTGGGGAGAGGGTGAGGCGTGTTGTCCGAGATTGGTGCGCTTGCCACTCTCCCCCTCTCCCCCAGCCCCTCCCCCTCCGGGGGAGAGGGGAGTCGAACAGCGATGCGGTGAATACGTCGGATCGCCTTCGATTTCGTAATGACGAATGCGGTTGTACCAAGTGCCGCTGGGCGCTTTGCCGTACGCGTCGTAGTCCGGCGCACCACCCATGAGCGACTGGCCGTTCCACTCCTTACACGCGACGGCGCAAGCGTGGCAGCCGACACAGGTGTCGAGATCGATAGCTAGGCCGAGCTTCATGGTTTTGCACCAAACTCAAGCTTCGGCCAGATACCGGTTTCGTCGGCTTTGCGAATACGCACTCGCAGGTCGTACCACGCGGCCTGCCCGGTGATGGGATCGCTGTTGGACAAACGCTCACCTGATGAAGCGCGCACGCTCTCCGAGATCAAGTGATTGAGCAGAAAGCCGACAGTTGCTTCCGAAGCGTCCTTAGCAAGCCCCCACGCCTCGCTCATCTTGCCAATCGCATTCCATGTCCACACCGTATTCGCCTCAACGCCTTCCATCGTTTTCATCTGGCAGCGAATCTTTCCGTTTGCTGATTCGACCCAGACCCAGTCGAGATCATTGAGACCGAGTTCGTGCGCTTTGCTAGTCGCGACATACAAGTAATTCTGCGAGATGATTTGCCGCAGCCATGCATTCTGAGAGTCCCACGAGTGGTACATCATCATCGGGCGTTGCGTGATGGCGTGCAGCGGAAATTTGACCGTAGGGTGCGCATCAGAATGCGCACCATCCACGTCATCGGACGTCGGTGCGCATTTTGATGCGCACCCTACGTCGTCGGTCGGATACCACGCCGGAAGCGGATCAAAATATTCCGTGAGCCTTGCCTTGTCAACTTCGCGTGTAGGTTGTGGCCCCGCGTACAAACCTTGTCCGGCAAGCCGAAACTTTTGCAGCGGCTCACTGTAAAGCTGCGCGATGATCGGCTCCGCTTTTGGAATGAATGCAGCGTCTGCCGCTGCCTGCAAATAGTCTCGATTGACACCGCGCATCCAGCGCTGATTTTCTGGCCAGTGATGCGCGAAAAAACTCTCTGCTTTGATGTAATCGCGCCACTGATTTGGGTTGGGTTCGCCGCGCAATGATTTCTCACCGTCCTTGCCACGAAAGCCACCGAGAAAGCCGATCCCTGGCGCACGTTCGTAGTTGACGATGAAATCGGTGTAGCCGGCGAATTTACGCTCGCCTTCCGCATTGATGAAGGCCGGAAATTTAAGTCGCGTGGCAAGTTCAACCAGCACGTCCTGCCAGGGCCGCACGTCCCGATCCAATGGCAGTATCGGATGACGAATGGCATCTGCCGCTGCGTCGGGTTCACTGATCGGGCGGTCGAGAAAACTGATCGCGTCATAGCGTTCGAGATACGTCGTGTCGGGCAATACGAGATCGGCGAAGCGCACCATCTCGGAATCGAATGCATCGGCAACGACCAGGAACGGAATCTTGTGATTGCCTGCCTCATCCACGGCCTTCAACATGCCCTGCGTTTCGGCGGTGTTCATTGCGCTGTTCCACGCCATGTTCGCCATGAACAAAATCAGCGTGTCGATTTCGTACGGGTCGCCCTCGACGGCATTCTTGATCACAGCATGCATCATGCCGTGCGAAGCGAGTGGCGCTTCCCAAGAGTACGCTTTGTCGAGCCGCAACGCGTTGCCGTGCGCATCGAGCGCAAGCTCCTCGGGGCGTGTTGGAAATCCAAGCGGTGTTTTTGACAGCGCAGTGTTCGGCGCGTTGATCAAACTGGCATCATTCTCAGGCAACTGCGCGGGCGGAATCGGGCGCGGGAACGGCGCTTTACTGCGGAAGTTTCCTGGGCCATCCAGCGCGCCGATCAACATTTGAATAAGGTGTAGCGAGCGGCAGGTTTGGAAGCCGTTCGCGTGTGCTGAGATGCCGCGCATGGCGTAGAACGCGACCGGGCGACCGACGACTTTGTCGTGAACGTTGCCGTAAACATCCGTCCACACGCAGGGGAGTTCAATCGTTTCCTTGAACGCGACGTGCGCGATTTCGGCAGCGATGCGGCGGATTTGTTCGGCGGGGACGCCACAGCGGGCGGCGACTGCATCTGCGTCGTACTCATCGCGTGAGTAGCGTTCCAGAATTAGCGACATCACCGTGCGAACGGCTTGAGCCCCTCCCCCTTGAGGGGGGAGGGGTTGGGGAGAGGGTGAAGGTGGTTGTCCTAGATCGGCGGGAATCGAAGCCTCCCCCTCTCCCCCAACCCCTCTCCCTCCGGGGGAGAGGGGAGTAGTACCGCTCCAATCCAACGCAGGCGCAACGCCTTTTTCCATGCGGCAGGCAGCTTGCGTGTTCTGATCAAACACCAGTGGCTTGCCTTCCGCATCGCGCAGAAATAAACCGTCCTGCGACGTTCCCGGCGCATCGATCACCAGCCACGGCGCATTGGTGTACTTCACCAGATACTCGTGGTCGATCCAGCCGTGCTTGATCAGCTCATGCACGATGGCGAGTGCGAACAGGCCGTCGGTGCCCGGACGAATCGGCACCCATTCATCGGCAATCGCGCTGTAGCCCGTGCGTACTGGATTCACGGATACAAACTTGGCACCGCGTGATTTGAGTTTGTCGAGGCCGATCTTGATGGGATTCGACGAATGATCTTCCGCCACACCCCACAGCACAAAATATTTCGCACGATCCCAATCCGGCGAGCCGAATTCCCAGAATGAATAGCCTATGGAATAGAGCCCCGCTGCGGCCATGTTCACTGAGCAAAATCCGCCGTGCGCCGCCCAGTTTGGCGTGCCGAATTGTTGCGCCCACAGGCCCGTGAGCGCCTGCATCTGATCGCGTCCCGTGAAGAACGCCAGCTTCTTTGGATCGGTGGCGCGAATGTGCGCGAGGCGTTTGGTCAGCAGATCAAGAGCGTCTTCCCACGAAATCGGATCGAAGATGGCCTCACCCCGCTCGGTGCCCGGTCGGCGGATCATCGGATGTTGCAGCTTCGCTTTCGAATACTGCTTCATGATGCCGGCGCTGCCCTTGGCGCAGAGCACGCCCTGATTCACGATGTGATTGCGATTGCCCTGTATGAAGCGGACGTGCGGTTTGCCGTCCTTTTCCTCGGTCGTGACGTTGATGCCGCAACGGCAAGCGCACATGTAGCAGGTGGTGTGGTGCACCGTTTGCTGGCTGCGATCTTCGAACAGAATCGGGTGCTCGCTAGCAGCGGTGAGCGGAACGGTGGTCGGGCGGTTGGGCGAAGGCAAAACGGTGGGCAGACGTGGTTAAACACGGACTCAAAGCAAACACTCACATTTTGCCGCAGTCATCCATATGAGTTGTGCTGAAGGCCACCAATGCGGAACGCAGCGTTCCAAAATTAGGTATTCACCATAGATATTTTTGCAGCACCGCGCCCATTTTAAAATACAGCTTTTACCTATAACGTCCATTCAACGGGGGCTAGGCGCTAATAAGTAGCTAAAGTCGATAAATAGCCAAATATAGTTATTTGCCCCTATTAAACAAAGGTTTCAGCTAAAAGCTATTTGCTCATCAGTACGCCACCGCTGACCGTTAGCGTCAATGAGACCTTGCCGCCTTCAATCGCCACGGGCTCGGCGTCAGCGGACGGGGCCGCCGCTGCGCGCATGGCAAATACTTTGGGCTGGAGGGGGCGCGTGTCGCCGCTGATGCTGCCGAGATTGACTTCGCGTAGCGTGAAATTGCTGAAGCCAAACGCACGGCTCGCGGTCTGCGCTTTGCTGCGAAACGCCGCGATGCCGCGCTCAATCAGCGCCGCTTCTTCGCGTTCCCGCAGCTCGCGTGACAGTTCGAAACCGGAGCCGACGATCATCAATTTTTGTTGCGCGAGTTTGCCGGCTAGTGTGCCGAGCACCGCGAAATCCTTGGCCTTCAATATCAATTCAGCGCGCACCGTCCAGCCGTCGCGTACGCCCTTGTTATTCCAGCGCTGATTGGTTGCAAACGCGCCGGTGCGCGCCTCCACGCCTGCTGTGGCCTTGGCCTGAGCAAGCGCGGTGTTGATCGCCAGTTGCACTTCACGGGTAATCGGCGCGGCCTCCACGCCCTGCGCCTCGGCGGCGAGCGTGATCACGGCGAGATCGGGGATCACCTCTATCGCGACGGTGGCGTCAAGCGTTAGCACGTCGCGGGCGATGGCGGCGGGTGCGACCGATTGTGCAGCGCTATTAGGCGAGAGCAAAATCAGTGGCAGTAATACGGCAACGAGGGCGAGTGGGCGTGAAGGTTTCATGTCAATCCTGTTTTCAACGTTTGAGTCAATGGTGACACAACGCGGTGCGGGCACCTGCGTTTCGTGCGCACTAAAGTCTGAAACGATGCAGCGCACTGTTTGGGGTTAAGCATGCTTGCGTAACCGTTGAGCATGCTTGCGCACAAGCTAACCACGGCTAAAACTGAGGCCACCGTTTATACGTATGTTCTGTTGATGGCGGGCAAAAGTATTCGCCCGTAACATGTCAACGACTCCACACCTCTACAGCGCGTGATGAAAATATTCTGTAACCGACTGCAACGTGCCTTTGCCGTGACGATCACCTTACCGCTAGCGACGTTTGCGCTGCTAACCGCCGGCACGCAAGCCGCGCCGTTTGTGCCCGCCAGTGACTTGACGATCCTCGAGCGCTTGTCGACCACGCCCGGTGAGACGGCCCGAGTCAATCAATCCACACGCGCCCTACGCGCCACGCTCGCGCGCGATCCGAAGAACGTGGACCTCGCAGTGCGCATGGCGCAACTCTACGTGTCGCGCTCGCGCAGTGAGTCCGATCCGCGACTGCTCGGCCAAGCGCAGGCCGCTCTCGGCGCATGGTGGTCGCAGGCTGAGCCGCCGATACCGGTGCTGTTGTTGCGAGCAACGATTCGACAAAGCGTTCATGATTTCACCAATGCGCGTCGCGACCTGGATCAAGCGGTGAAGCGCGAACCAGGCAACGCGCAGGCATGGTTGACGATGGCCACAGTGCAACAAGTGACCGGCGATTTAGCGGGCGCCGCAGATAGTTGCCGCAAAGTGGTGCCCCTTGCGCCGCCGTTGATCGGCGTCGCCTGCCTGGCAAGCGTCGACGGTTCGCAGGGGCGCGCTGTGCAGGCTTATGAAGCCTTGAATAACGCGATGGTCGCGTCGGCAACTACGGGGCGTGATTCGATTGGCGTGCGCGGTTGGGCGTTGACGCTACAGGCTGAGTTGGCGGAGCGTTTGGCGCGGTCGGCAGACGCCGAGCGCCTGTATCTGGCGAGCCTCGCGATTGATC
>JANNYE010000165.1:0-77832 GCA_031409935.1 Burkholderiales bacterium
AACGGAGACACCACGATGGACATGAAAGACAGCCGAATCATCAACGCCCCACAGGCCAAAGTGTGGGCGGCGTTGAATGATCCCGCCATGCTCAAACAGTGCATCATCGGCTGCGACAGTTTGGAGGCGACCGCGCCAGACACGTTCGTCGCCGCGATGAGCGTCAAGGTAGGCCCGGTCAGCGCCAAGTTCAAAGGCAAATTGCAGTTGGAAAACGTGCAACCGCCGAACAGCTACACACTCAAGTTTGAAGGGCAGGGCGGGCCAGCAGGCTTTGCTAACGGGACGGCGGGCGTGTCGCTGACCGCTGAAACCCCCAGCACCACGCGCCTCGATTACACCGCCAACGCGATGATTGGCGGCAAACTGGCGCAGGTCGGCTCGCGATTGGTTGATGCGGCCGCACGCAAAATTGCCGATGATTTTTTCTCGAAGTTTGACGCGTTGGTCGCGGAGCCGGTGTTGGTGTCCGCAGGCGGTGATCAGGCGACCGCAGCTGTTGTTACGGTACCTGCTGCGAAATCGGCGATCCCCATTTGGGTGTGGGTGGTCGGTGTGATCGTTGTAGGCGCTGCGCTTTACAAGTGGTGTTTGTAAGTAGGTCTCGCGCAAAACTGCCCTGGTAGGAGCGGCCTTGGCCGCGATGGAGTTCGGCGTTAGGTGACTGTCTCCTCTACAGAGGCTGGGATCGCGGCCAAGGCCGCTCCTACATGGGGAGTTTCCCGTGCTTAAATACGGTCATTCGTACAGCAACCCACGCCATGTCCAACACCACCATTCCCCATGAACCCGCCCTGCAACACGCGCTGAAATCTGCCGATTGGGCAGGGCTTCGCTTTTCGTCTGAAACCACCACGCAGCGCGCGGTACGCAACGACAAGCCTGACCGAAACGAGAGTTCGCTGGAAGAGGGCGCGATGTGCGAGGTGCTCGTTGATGGGCACTTCGGCTATGCGGCCACGGCTGATCTAACTATCGCTGGATTGCAGCGCGCGTTCGACCGCGCAGTTGCCACTACGCGCGCGACGAGTGCACATAAAGTGCATGCGTTCACCGCCACGCAGCGACCACAGGCGAACGGCAACTACAGCAGCGCGCGTCAACGCAATCTCGACGCAACGAGTGTGGCCGAAATCACCGACTGTTTGCTGGCTGCGTCACAGGCGATGAACCTGTCGGACAAGCTGGCTAATCGTAGTGCGAGCGCAATGATCGTGCAGACGCACATCCATTTCTTTTCATCCAACGGATCGGAGACGCGGCAAAGTTTCGATCTGGTCGACATCACGCTCTCAGCCACTGCCGCTGAGGGACTGCAATCGCAGACGCGCAGTTGGGCGCGCACCGGCCAATTCGGCGGTGAATCCTTTGATCGTGCAACCTTTGCGCAGCAAGGCGAGCGCGTTGCGCGCGAGGCTTTGGCGCTTCTCGCCGCTGAAAATTGTCCATCCGAACGCATGGATTTGGTGTTGATGCCCGACCAGATGATGTTGCAGATTCACGAGTCGATTGGCCATCCGCTGGAGCTGGATCGCATCCTTGGTGACGAGCGAAATTACGCGGGCTGGAGCTTTGTGAAAAAGGAAGATTTCGGGCATTTGAAGTACGGCTCCCCGTTGATGAACGTTTCGTTCGATCCAACCCGCGCTAACGAAATGGCGAGCTACGATTTTGATGACGGCGGCAACCGCGCTACGAAGGAAATGTTGATCGAAAACGGCGTGTTGCAGCGTGGCCTCGGATCGCTGGAATCGCAAACGCGCTCCGGCTTGCCGGGTGTTGCCAACTTCCGCTCCGCGTCATGGAATCGCGCGCCTATTGACCGCATGGGCAACATCAATTTGGAGCCCGGTACGTCATCCATCGATGAACTAATCGGTGAGGTCGAACACGGCGTGTTGATGCACACCAATCGTTCATGGTCGATTGACGATTACCGCAACAAATTTCAGTTCGGCTGCGAGTACGCGCAAATGATCGAGAACGGCGCGCTCGGACGTGTGGTGCGCAATCCGAACTATCGAGGTGTGACGGTGGATTTCTGGAGTCGCCTCGCGGGCGTGGGTCGTGTGGACGAGACGTACGGCACATCGTTTTGCGGCAAGGGCGAGCCGAGTCAAGTGATCCGCGTCGGGCACGCGTCGCCGCCCTGCCTGTTCCGCGATGTTGAAGTGTTTGGGGGGCAGGCATGAGCGCGCCGAATTTCACCCACCGCGTGCGCGAGCATTTCGATGCGGTGGCGGCGCACGTTTTGGGCGGTCTCGCTGCGGGCGAAGAACTGACGATCAATCTGACAGCAGAAGAAACGCTGTTCGTGCGATTTAATGGCAATCGCGTGCGTCAAAACACGGACGTTGAGCAGATCAACGTGTCGCTGCGTCTGCAAGTCAACCAGCGAACGGTAGAAAAATCGCGCACGTTGTCTTGCGACATGGCGTCTGACCAAGCAGCGCTGATGCGCTTGCTTGCGAACTGTCGTGACGAAGCGCTCAGTCTGCCTGTTGATCCGAATCAGGTTCCGATAGAAAACAACGGCGCCAGCAGCGAAGAATTCAGCGGCGCATTGCTCGCGCCAGAAGAGGTGGTGCCCGCCGTAGTTGCACCTGCGCAAGGGTGCGATTTGGCTGGCTTTTACGCGGGCGGCGTGACCATTCGCGGTAACCGAAATTCAAAGGGCCAGAGCCACTGGTTTGCGACCGAAAACTTCTTCCTCGACTACTCGATTTACAACGGTTCGAAAGCGGCCAAAGGAAGCTATGCCGGATCAACGTGGAACGCCGCAGAATGGTCGGCGAATCTGGAGCGAACCAAGACCATGCTCGCATTGCAAAGTTTGCCGCAGCAGGATGTAAAACCGGGCGCGTATCGCACTTATCTTGCACCACGCGCATTCTCCGATTTGCTGGGTATGCTCAACTGGAATGCGCTCTCGGCGTCAGCTTGGAAGCAAGGCCGCAGCCCGTTCAAAAAGCTCGCTGAACATGAGGCAATGCTGTCGCCGCTGTTGAATGTTGAAGAGAACTTTGCGATGGGTTTGACGCCGCGTTTTAACGACCTTGGCGAAGTGTCCGAGACGCGCGTTCCGCTGATCGGTGGCGGCGCGTTGAAGAACTTGCTCGTGAGTTCGCGCACGGCAAAAGAATACGGCTTGGACGCGAATGGTGCATGCGCCGAAGAGAGCCCACGCGCGATGGACGTGAGCGCCGGAACGCTTGACGAAAAGGACGTGCTCGCAGCGCTCGGCACAGGCCTGTATTTGTCGAACCTTCACTACCTGAACTGGAGCGATCCGGTGTCGGCTCGGGTGACCGGCATGACGCGCTACGCGTGCTTCTGGGTGGAAGACGGCGAGATTAAAGGGCCGATCAAGGATTTGCGTTGGGACGAAAGTCTGTATGGCGCGCTGGGCGAGAAGCTCATGGCGCTGACCTTGCACACCGAAATTGATCCCGCAGTCGACACCTATTTCAACCGTTCGCTCGGCGGATCGCGCACACCCGGTGCGTTGATTGAGGGGTTCACCTTCACGTTGTAGCGTCGTATCGTTCTGCCCTGCGGGCTGCGAGCTTTTTGGCGTCAACGATTTGTTGTGCGTGATGTGTCCTGTAGGGTGTGCGCCAGAGCGCGCACCGCCTTCGCAAATCGCAGGGGGCATCGAATGCAACCGTGGTGCGCATTTTGATGCGCACCCTACCTCGCCACAAACATATTGCGTTTCCACGTCCACGCAAACTGCCCGCATGATCCAATACGCGCATGCTCACCCTCTACCACTGCGTCAGCGCCCGTTCCTTCCGCGTCTTGTGGATGCTTGAGGAGTTGGCTTTGCCTTATGACTTGTGCATGCTCGTGTTCCCGCCGCGGGCGCATGACAAATCGTTTCTCGAGTTGAATCCGCGCGGTACGGTGCCGTTGTTTATTGACGGCGAAACGCGGATGACGGAGTCTGCGGCGATTTGTGAATATTTGGCGTTGCGTCATTCGCCCGGTGTGCTGAATGTCGCAGCGAATGAGCCTGATTTTGGCGACTATCTGAACTATTTGCACATGAGCGATGCGACACTTACATTCCCACAAACGCTGGTGTTGCGCTACTCGCGTTTCGAGCTGGCCGGGCGATTACAGCCGCAGGTCGTGGACGATTACAGCAAGTGGTTTCTGTCGCGTTTGCGCACGCTGGAGCCGCATCTGGCGACGCATGAATTCCTCTCTGCCTTCCGCTTTACAGCGGCGGATGTGGCGGTTGGTTATGCGCTGATGCTGGCGGAATTGCTCGGTCTGCATGAACGCTTCACGCCTGCTGTGGCTGCGTATTGGCAGCGGCTACGAGCCCGCGTTGGGTTCGAGCGTGCATTGGCCGCACAAGATGTGGCAGCGCGCGAACAGTGCGTTTCTACGCTGCCCGCAACCTATGTTGGCAACGGGTGACGCATACAGCTTTGTTGCAAAAAGCATATTTATAGGGGCGTATAGGTCATTTAGTAGCAAAGTCAATAAGCACACAAATTAACGGCTAGACCATGATTTTCCTGCGTTACAGCCAAAAGCTGATATCAAACAATCGGAGCTTGCGCTACTCCGGCATCGGAAGGCTACAACTGCTCACGCAGCCCTGCGGCGGTATCTCGTAGTGCGGGCACCAGCTGCTTGATCGCCACTGTCGACGAGGCGGTGGCCGTTGACATGGATACGCTCAGCGCGCCCACCGCGCGACCCAGACCGTCAAGCAAGGGCACCGATACGCCTCGTAACCCGACTTCTAGCTGGCTTTCGGCAAGGCTGTAGCCCTGCGTGCGAATTTTTACTATTTCGCGCTTCATCCGTGCTTTGTCGATCACAGTGAGAGGCGTGTAAGCGATGAGCCGCACGCCCTTAAGCCACGCGTCAAGCTCAGTCTCGGGCAAGAAACTTAGCAGCAGTCGACCACCTGCGAGGGTATGCGCCGGAAGCCGCGTGCCAGGCTCGATGCCAGTGGACAATAGTTTTGCGGCATTGACGCGGCAGATGTAGACCGCCTCAAAGCCCTCAAGCGTGCACAGATTGGTGGACTCGCCGACCAACGCGGTCAGTTTTTGTAGCGCTGGCAGCACTGTGCGCGGTAAGCGTGAAGAAGCTACGTACGATTGGCCGAGCCGCATGACTTTGGGCGTTAACCAGAAGGCTTTGCCGTCGGTGGCCATGTAGCCCAGCGCGGTGAGCGTCATTAGGTAACGGCGGGCGGCCGCACGGCTCAGGCCGAGCCGCTGTGCCAGTTCGCTTTGGGTTAGTTTGGGTGTGCCGTCTTCAAAGGCGCAAATGACTTCGAGGCCCTTGCGTAGCCCGTCAATCATGTCCGCTTTGGCTGGTTCGCCGACGATGCGTGCTGTGTTGGCAGCCGGACGCGCCATGACGAGGGTATTTACCGAGAGCATGTGCTTGACTCACCATTTCATTTGTGTTCTATTATCGCACATAAGTTCGATAAACGCACAAATTAGAACTTCGATGTATTGAGCGAAGTCAGCCGAAATACTGGAAAAGCAGATGACCCAAAGCGCGACCATCACCAACCCTCTCGGAATCGACGGTATTGAATACGTCGAATACGCCACCGCAGAGCCGCAGTCATTCGCAGCTGCCTTGGAGCGCCTGGGATTTGTTGCGATCGCCCGACATCGTTCGCGAGAGATCGTGTTGTTCCGTGCCGGTGGCATGAACATCATTGTGAACGCCGATCCTGAGGTCACGGCTGCCATCGACACCGGCAGCACAGCACCGCGTCTCAAGGCGTTTGCGTTGCGGGTGCGTGATGCAGCGACCGCTTATGCACATTGCGTTGACAAGGGCGCGTGGCCGTTGTCCGGCAGCTCTGCGCCGCGAGTGGGTGCCATGGAGCTTAATATCCCCGCCATTTCGGGCGTTGGCGATAGCGTGATTTATTTTGTGGATCGCTATGAGGAATTCTCGATCTACGATGTTGATTTCAAAAAGCTGCCAGCTGCTGCGGACGTCAACCGTTCGTTGGTCGGGATGCATTTTTTTGGCATCGTGCAAGCCATTGACGAGGCGCGCACTAAAGAGTGGGTTGATTTTTACGGTGAGCTTTTCGGGTTCTCGGTGCTGCCATCAGGGCAATACTTCGGTGTGCTGCCAAAAGGCACGTTATTGGAAAGCCCGTGCCACAAGTTCTACCTGCAATTGGTGGAGCCGCCCGAGCAGGCCGCCATGCTCGCGTGGCAAGAAAAATTGACGCGCGTCGGTTTTGGATCTAACGACATACCGGCGCTGGTCGCACAATTGACCGAACGTGGTGTGCGCTTCGTTGAAAGCGATAGCGTGCACACGACCGATCGTGGGGCAGTGACTTATCTGGGCGGTACGTCGTTTGAGTTTGTGAAAAGCCACCTAGCGGGTGTGGCGTGAAGCGAGTGCCACGTGCCACTGTCGATGCAGCGCGCGCACAGGCGGTGCTGTGAATCTCGGCAACTTTTCGATGGACACCATTACCATGGCAGGCTCCCTAGAAAGCAAGCTTGACGCGGTAATCGCCGCAGGTTTCACGCAAATTACCCTGTGGGCGAAGGATCTCGTAGGACATCCTGACGGCTACGAGGCAGCGCTTAACGAAGTGCGCCTGTCGGGCCTCCGGGTCAATGCGATTCAAGTGATGCGTGACTATGAGGGGCTCGCAGGACCGCTGCATCAATACAAGATTGAGACCGTCAAAACCATGCTCAAGCTGTGCGAGGCTGTCGGTGCAGAACGCTTGCTGATTTGCTCGTCGACGTCGGCCTATGCCTCGGGCGACATTGAGCACATTGCAACGGATCTGCGCAAGGTGGCCATGTTGGCAACGCCATTGGGCTTGCGGGTTGGTTTTGAGGCGTTGTCGTGGGGGCGACATGTCAATGACTTTGCGCTGTCGTGGGAGATTGTGCAGCTCGCCGATCGCGCAAATCTAGGTGTGTGTATCGACTCGTTTCATGTGCTGGCCAATTGCAGCCTGAATGGCAGCAATTTCGACACGCTCGCCGATATTCCGGGCGAACGAATCGCCTTCGTACAGTTATCCGACTTTATGTGGAGTGCGGTGCGCACGCCTGAAGAGCGGATTGAGACCGCTCGCCATTTGCGCGTGTTTCCGGGTGAGGGTGTGCACAGCGCGGAGCTGTCGCGGATGATTCGCATGCTCGATCAATCGGGGTATCGCGGCGACTGGAGCTTTGAGGTGTTTAATGATGATTATGTGCAGATGCCCAGCGAGGTCGTGGCGCTTAGGGCGCGCGACTCGGCGATGTGGGTGGCGGCTCAAAGTGAACGACGAAGCTTGCCGCGCACGGTGAGTCGTCATTCGCGTTAGTCGACGTGTCGTGAACTCAAAAAAATAGGCCGTTTGATTCGCTGGGTCACAAAGGAGGGGGGAAGAATGACAGACTTTTTGCAGCTTTTGCTGAGCGGCATTGCTACGGGAGCCATCTACGCGATGGCGGCGCTGGGTTTCACGCTGTTATGGCAAGCAGCGGGTACCATCAATTTCGCACAGGGCGAGTTCGTGATGCTGCCTGCGTTTGCCATGTTGATCGGCATATCGTTTGGCTTGCCGTTATGGGCGTCTTTCATCGTTGCCGTGTTGCTGTCAGTGCTGGTGCTGGGCGCTGCATTCAAGCGCTGGATCGTTGACCCGATGCGCGGCAGTGGCGTGGTGGCCGTGGTGGTGGCCACGCTCGGCCTCTCGATCGGCCTCAAGTCGTTTGTTAAAGCCGCTTACAGCGCAGAGCCGCATCCGTTTCCGAGTGTTTTTGGTGACGAGGTATTTAAGCTCGCGGGCTTGACCATCTCATATAGCGATATCGGAGCACTAGTCTTTGCTGGATTGATGGTGTTGGGCCTGCAAGCATTTTTGAACAAGACGATCACAGGCCGCGCCATGCAGGCCGTGGCGCAAAACACTTTCGCCGCTGAAGCGCTCGGCATCAACGTCAAGCGCATGATTTTTTATACGTTTGCGATCAATGCCATTTTGGTGGCGGTGGCAGCGCTGCTAATCACGCCGACCTATCTCGCCAAGTTCGACATGGGCGACAACATCGGCCTCAAGGCCTTCTTTGCCGCGATCATCGGCGGCTTCAACAATTCACGCGGAGCGCTGCTCGGTGGCGTGCTGGTGGGCGTGCTGGAAAACCTCGCGGGTGCGTATCTGTCGCCCGCCTACAAAGACGGCGTTGCACTGGTGCTTTTCCTTGCCGTCATTCTGGTCAAGCCCGACGGTTTGCTCGGCACTCCGCAAGAAAGGAAAGTGTGATGATCTCGAAACAACATCTTGCCTTTCTTGGCGCAGCACTCCTTGCCATGCTGATGGCCCCAACGTTTCTGAAAACTTATGGGCTCTACCTGCTGAGCTTATGGCTGGTGTACGTCATCGCAGCGATGGGACTGAATTTAACTGTGGGTTACGCCGGGCTGAAATCGCTATGTCATGCCGGCTTCATGGGGGTAGGTGCCTACACGGTCGCCATCATGATGAAAGCGGGTTTTTCGTTTTGGCTTGCAAGCCCGGTGGCCATTGCGATCTGCTTCGTGCTCGGGCTCGCGATTGGCTTTCCGGCGCTGCGGGTGCAGCTGCATTATTTGGGTTTTGCGACGCTCGGATTCAACTTGTTACTGGTGCTGTTTTTCCGCAATGAAGAGTGGCTCACCGGTGGCACCTTCGGCATACAAAACATCAAGCGACCCGAGTTTTTTGGGCTGTCCCTGAACGGCAACGCAGCGTTTTATTTTTTGGTGCTGATGGTGACGATCATCGTGGGCGTGCTGCTGGCGATGTTGATACGGTCACCGTGGGGGCGGGCGTTCGCAGCACTGCGTGATAACCCAATCCGTGCCGAGAGTACCGGCGTCAATATCACCGCCTACACGCTGATGTCGTTTGCTATCGGTGCAGCCTACGCCGGTGTCGCGGGCGCGCTGTTCGCACCGTTGGTAAATTTCATTGAGCCGGCACCGTTTGGCATTTCCAATTCGTTGCTGTTTTTGATGATGGTGGTGGTGGGCGGTTCGGGGCGCTTCTACGGACCCGTGCTCGGTGCTGCCATTGCGCTGCTGCTACCGGAATATCTGCGTTTTCTGAAAGATTGGTACCTCGCCGTGTTTGGATTCACTGCGGTGGCTATGATGATCTGGTTGCCGGGCGGCTTGCTGTCAATGGGTGAGGCGTGGAAGTTGTCGAAGGTAAAGCGCGCGGCCGCTTATCAGGCCAAAGTGGATGAAAAGCTCAAAGCGGCGGGTGCAGTATGAGCATCCTTTCTGTTCGCGACATTAAAAAAAGCTACGGCGCGATTCAAGCCGTAGGTGGCATCAGTTTCGAGGTACAGCCCGGAGAAATTCTCGGCGTCATCGGCCCCAACGGTAGCGGCAAAACTACGCTATTCAATGCCATTCTTGGCCAAATCAAACCTGACAGCGGTCATGTCGAATTCGAGGGCAAAGACATCTCGGGGGGCTCGCCATTGGAGCTGTCGCGCATGGGCATTGGCCGCACCTTTCAAAACTTGCAGGTGTTTGGCAAGCTCTCTTTGCGCGACAATCTGATCGCTGCCGCACAAGAGTTTGAAGGCTCATTCTGGGGCCGCATGCTGGCACCGCCGGACAACGGGCTGGGTCAACGTGCCGACGAAATGATCGAAATGTTTCGCTTGCAACCAGTGGCCGATCTGCCTGCGGGCAGCTTGTCGTACGGTCAGCAAAAGCTGGTTGATATCGCAATGGCGTTTATGCCGAAGCCGCGACTGGTTTTGCTCGATGAACCATGCGCCGGGGTCAATCCCTCGCTCGTCGATGGGCTTCGCGAGCTACTGGTTGAATTGAACAAAAAGCAGGGCGGCAGCTTCGTCGTGATCGAACACAACATGGACTTTGTGATGAAGCTCTGCCATCGCATTGTGTGCATGGTGGAGGGCAAAGTGCTTGCCGTGGGCACCCCCGAAGAAATTCAGGGTAGTCGCGCGGTGCTGGAGGCCTACCTTGGGAACTAAAGCATCATCCGTAAGCCCGCTAATTGAGTTCGACAAGGTGGTTGCAGGCTACACCCATTTGACCATTCTTAACGAGATGACCTTCGACGCGCGCAAGGGTGAAATCACGCTGCTGATCGGGCCCAACGGCGCCGGTAAATCAACGGTGCTGAAAACGCTGTTTGGCATGCTCACACCGCGTTCCGGAGAAGTGCGCATGAACGGCCGTGTCATCAATGGCCGCAGCCCGCGACAATTGCTTGGCGAGGGTATGGCCTTTGTGCCGCAAGGCCGCAACTTGTTCGGCTCACTCAGCGTGTTGCACAACCTCGAGCTCGGCGGCTTGCAGTTGCCGAGCAAGGTATTGAAGGCGCGCATAGAGGAGGTGATGGCGCTATTTCCCCGGCTTCGCGAGCGCATCAATTCACGTGCGGCATCACTGTCAGGCGGTGAACAAAAGCAGCTTGAAATCGGCCGCGCGTTGTTGATTCGCCCGGAGGTATTGCTGATCGATGAACCGTCGATTGGCTTGGCTCCCATCATCGTGCAGGACGTGATGAAACTGCTGCGCAATCTAGCTGACTCGGGCAAGAGCGTGCTGATGGTCGAGCAAAACGTACGCACCGCGCTCAAGTACGCTGATCGCGCGCTGGCGCTTGAAATGGGCACGCTGGCGGTAGACAAACCCGCCGCAGAGTTGCTCAATGATCCAAATTTAAATCGACTGTTTTTGGGCGGGCACGCTAAAAAGTGATCCTAGTCGTCTAATTTTCATTTGCTGCGTTAACTATTTTTTTAATGTCCTAAGGAGGAAAACCATGAAACTAAACACGCTGGCGAGAGCCATCGGAATTACCGTCGCGCTCATCTCGGCGTCATCATTTGCCCAAGCGATCAAAGTGGCGCAAGTGGTCGAACTTTCTGGTGGCGGCACCGCTGCTGGCACGCAGTATCGCAATGGCGCAAAGCTCGCCATTGGCGAAATCAATGCTGCAGGCGGAGTAATGGGCAGAAAAATCGAGATCATCGAGCTGGACACGCAGTCCCAACCGGCGATCGCCAAGGCGATGACGGTCAAGGCGATTGATGACAAAGTCACTGCGATTTTCGGCCCGGTCTTTTCCGGATCGATCCTAGTGAGCCAAACAGAAAGCCAGAAGGCGGGCATCCCCAACTTCACCGGCGGCGAGGCTTCAAACGTGACCGCTCAGGGCAATCCATTCATCTTCCGCTCATCGTTCAATCAATCGATGGGCATGCCAAAAGTCGCCAACTACATTGCCAACGATCTCAAAGCGAAGTCGGTTGCCGTGCTGTTCGTGAACAATGACTTTGGCAAGGGCGGTCGCGATGCGATTGTCAAGGAACTCACCGCACGCGGGATCAAAGTGGCTGCGGATATTTCGACCGATCCGGGTCAGGTTGATATGTCGTCCACCGTGCTCCGCGCCAAGCAGGCCAACGCTGACGCGTTGTTCGCTTACTTGAACGAAGAGGAGTCGGCACGCTTGTTGAAAGAGCTGCGCAAGCAGGGCTACGACAAGCCACTGGTCGGCGAGACCACGTTGATGGGCTCCAAAGTGATTGAACTTGCGGGCACCGCGGCCAACGGCGTGCGCGGGCATGTGGGCCTGACGGCTGATGCGCCGATGTTTAAGGAATACGGTGCCAAGTACGAAAAAGAATACAAAGCAAAGTCGGATCACAATGGCATCAAGGGATACTTCTCGGCGTACATGCTGAAGGCGGCGATAGAAAAAGCAAAGAGCACCGACGGCAAGGCCATCGCCGCCGCGATGAAAAATGCATGCTTCAACGTAAAAGACCATCCCGGCATCTTGCTCGATGTGTGCTTCGACGACAAGGGCGATATTGATCGCGAGAGCTTTTTGGTTGAAGTGAAAGACGGCAAGCAGGTGGTGACGTCAACGCTGCCGATGCTTAACAAGCGGTAGACTTTACCCGTCCGTAACAGGCTCGCTTCGGCGGGCCTTTTTTATTTATCGTCGTATTGGCGCTAAGCCGGATCAATCACGCTCAACACCCGAGCCACAATGTCCTGTGTCGTGGTCGCGTCCAGCGACTCGATGAAACGCGCCGAACGCGCGCGTTCACGCTCCGCAATGTCAAAGGAGCGGACTTGATTGCAGACTGCGACTCCAGTCGTATCGTGCCCAGTTATCGGCACGCAGATGCCCATCGACCGGGCGAAATCGCCGCCGCTGGTGACCGGCACGGTCATGCACACACCCAAGCGATTGATCGCCTGCGGCGTGATAACCACCCAACGGTGCCGATCCCGCATCTCGCGTCCGGCGACAGGGTTCGGATCAATCCAGTACACATCGCCCTGTTTCGGCACGCGCGTTGTCATCAGCCGATCTCACGGCCCACAGCGGCACCCGATTTACGTGCCCACCCGGTATCAGCGTTTAGCTTTGCCAGACGAGCTGGGGTCACGCCCTGCAGCAAGTCTTTCAACGTGAATCGCTTGCCTCCGTTCTTCGTCAACGGTCGCACGGTAAACGCCCCGTCTTTCACAATCAGCTCAAGCGTGGAGCCCACCTCAGCATCGATCACTTTCAATACGTCGGCTGGAATAGTGATCACCGCCGCCCCGCCCTGCTTGCGCACGTTGACTGTCATCATGGTCGAATGTCGGAGAAATATGTAGCACGAATGTAGCACATTGACGTGTTCCGATGCGTTCCATCACATACAGTGCGCGTGGTGCAATTCAGGTGCTTATTTGGCCCGCTGTTTGAAATGCAAAGATATCGTGCTAAATTGTCCTTGACGATTTTGACTTACCGTGCTTCGTCTAGTCGCTTACCTCGCTTTTGGATATTTCTTTCATGACTCGAATACGTGATTTTTTAGCCTTCGTCGGCTTTGCACGCCGTGCGTTGGCAGCCGTTTTCGCCTGCTCGTCTAGCGCTTTCGCCGCTGGGCTCAACGACACTGGACAAACACAGTGCTACGACGCAGCAAACGCGCCCGTGCCGTGCAGCGCTGCGGTTGGCGGGGATGCTGGCATAAATCCCCGGCAAGATGGGCGCTATGGACGCGACGCCGCTGACGCGGCGGGGCGGTTCCTCAAGGTGGGGGCAGGTTCCGCCGGATTCGATTACAGCAAGATCGCAAATAACGGGTATTCCATCGCAGCCAATGCGCCTTTGGGCAGTGCCGCTACTGATTGGGCTTGCACAAAAGACAACGTCACAGGCCTAGTGTGGGAAATCAAAACTAGCGGTGGTCTGCGCGGTATCGGCTACGCCTACAACTGGTACTCAACAGACTTCGCAACCAACGGGGGTGTCTCCGGCGTATCGGCATTTGATGATTTCACCGATGTAAGTCTAAATTCGTGCCGCGGCAGCCTTGCTGCGCCACCGTATAACAACCAGTGCAACACGCACAACTTCGTCACTGCGGTCAACGTTGTTGGTCTGTGCGGAGCCCACGATTGGCGGCTTCCGTCGCAACGAGAAGTTCTCACACTTATCCATGCCGGTAAGTCCCCCCCTGCATTTGACGCTACGCATTTTCCGGCCTCGATGTCAATTGGTTGTGTATGGACTAAAACAACTTACGCACCTGACCCGGCCTTCGCATGGTTCGTAGATTTCACGTATGGCCGAGTGGGTAAAACGTTGGCTAAGACCCAAAATAACTGTTATGTGATGCTCGTACGTGGTGGGTAGTTATGCGTCCCGAGGCCCTTCGTGTAAACATGTCCGCTGGTTCGACACCACCGATTAGTCGCTCAACGCAGAAATTCCCGTCCTTTTCAGCTGCCTATCGCCATGACCACTAACTGCATGTTTACGTATCTTCCAGCTTTCTGGCGCGGTCGTGCCGCAGCATTGCTTTTTTCATTGCTGTGTGGCGCAATTCAGGCAAGCGGAGCAACATGTCCGACCGGGCTTGCCGCTATCGATCCGACGCCGAATACAGACTTCGTGAGCGATGGCCACGGTATCGTGTTGCACTTGCCAACCGGCCTATTGTGGAAGCAATGCAACGAAGGATTAAGCGGTATCTTTTGCGAGAACGGCTACGCATCAATCGTGCCTTGGCGCAGCGCATTGAGTACGGCTAAAAACAGCGCCTTTAGCGGATTTACCGACTGGAGGCTGCCCAACAAGCAGGAACTAGAGAGCTTAATTGATACTCGTTGCCACTCTCCTTCGATCAACGAGACCGTTTTTCCCGGTGCGATGGCCTTGCCCACTTGGACAAGTACATCCGTGAGTAACGACTTTGCGACTCTCGCATGGGCGGTGGACTTCTTTGATGGTGATTCCATTCCGATCATCAAGTATCCTAACTCCAGCGCCGTGCGCTTGGTGCGCTCCACTGGACAGTCGATTGACCAAACCTTCTTCGACTGGTTGAGTGAGGCTCGTCCGATTCTCAACTTGGACGGCAGCGACGCAACCAGCCGATTCTCTCCCGCTACTTCCGGAGTGCTCTTACTCCGCTATCTGCTCGGCTTCCGGGATTCGGCTTTGACCGCAGGCGCGCTCGGTACCAACCCGCAACGCTCAGCGTCGCAGATTGCGGCACATATCGCCGCCAATCTTTCCGCTTTTGATGTGGACGGTGACGGCAAGGTGTTGATGTCGACTGACGGAGTGATGATTTTGCGGCGACTGCTGGGACTATCGGGCGCGGCATTGACGAATGGAGCCAAAAATTCTGCGCGTAGCGATGCCGATATTGCTGCAGTGATTGATGCGTTGAAGCAGTAGTTCGGTAGTTGAAGCGCGGCCGGTTGGTAGTAGCCATCGGCGCTCCTACAATCGGAGCCGTGATCGACAAAACATTCTCTTCCGTCGCTGACGCGATGGCCGACGTGCACGACAGCGCGACCATCATGATCGGCGGCTTCGGCGGCGCGGGGATGCCGAACGAGTTGATTGACGGGCTCATTGCGCAGGGCGCGTGTGATCTCACCATCGTCGCCAATAACGCGGGTAACGCCGAGTTCGGTCTGGCTGCGCTGCTCAGGGCGGGCAGGGTGCGCAAGGTGATCTGCTCGTTTCCTCGACAGGCAGATTCGCATGTGTTCGATAGTCTCTACCGCGCAGGGAAAGTCGAGCTTGAGCTGGTGCCGCAGGGCAACTTGTCCGAGCGCATTCGTGCGGCAGGCGCGGGCATCGGCGGCTTTTTCACCAAAGTGGGCTTCGGTACTGAGCTGGCAAAAGGCAAAGAAACGCGTGAGATCAATGGCGAGATGTACGTGCTGGAATCGCCGATCCATGCTGATTTCGCGCTCATCAAGGCGGAACAGGGCGACCGCTGGGGCAACCTCACTTATCGCATGGCCGCGCGCAATTTTGGGCCGGTGATGGCGATGGCGGCGAAGACCACCGTCGCGTCGGTCCATGAGGTTGTCGCGCTCGGTGCGCTCGATCCCGAGGCAGTCGTCACGCCCGGGATTTTCGTGCAACGCGTGGTGAAGATTGCGCGCTCGGCAACGGTCGCGTCCGGTTACAAGGTGGCATCATGAGCTACATCAAACTCACGCGCGACCAGCTCGCCGCTCGCATTGCGCAGGACATGCCGGACGGCGCATACGTGAACCTTGGTATCGGCATGCCGACGCTGGTGGCGAACCATTTGCCGGCGGGCCGCGAGATTATTTTGCAAAGCGAAAACGGCATTCTCGGCATGGGGCCTGCACCGTTGGCCGATGCCGAAGATTTTGATCTCATCAACGCAGGTAAGCAGCCGGTGACGTTGCTGCCCGGTGGTTCGTATTTTCACAGCGCTGATTCGTTTGCGATGATGCGAGCGGGGCATCTCGACATCGCTGTGCTTGGTGCATTTCAGGTCGCAGCCAACGGCGATCTGGCGAATTGGCATACCGGGGGCAAGGACGACATTCCTGCGGTGGGCGGTGCCATGGATTTGGCGGTGGGCGCAAAGCAAACGTGGGTGATGATGGAGCATCTCACGCGTGGCGGCGCGAGTAAACTAATCCAGCGCTGCACGTATCCGATCACGGGTGTGCGCTGTGTGAGTCGGATCTACACTGATCTGGCTGTGATTGATGTGACGCCGGATGGATTCAAATTGGTGGAGGTGGTCGCGGGTTTGTCACGCGACCAACTTGAAGGCCTTTCCGGGTTACAGTTCATATAGTTCTTCGTCGCCCCTGCGAAGGCAGGGGCCCAGCGTCTTCAGGCGAGCCGCTAGACTCCGTCCGAAAGTCGCTGGGTTCCTGCCTTCGCAGGAACGACGAAATGTTCAGTCAACTTTTTCTGCTAATTCGCATGATCAACGCCTACATCGTCGATGCACTCCGCACTCCCATTGGTCGCTACGGCGGCGCGCTCTCGTCGGTACGCACCGATGACCTCGGCGCGATACCGATCCGCGCTTTGATGATGCGCCACACCAATCTTGATTGGGCCGCGATTGATGACGTGATTTACGGTTGCGCCAATCAGGCGGGTGAAGACAATCGCAACGTGGCACGCATGGCCGGGTTGTTGGCGGGTTTGCCACAGGGGGTGCCCGGCGCCACCATCAACCGCTTGTGCGGCTCAGGGCTTGATGCGCTCGGTACGGCGGCACGCGCAATCAAAGCAGGCGAAGCGCACATGATGATCGCAGGCGGCGTCGAGAGCATGAGTCGCGCGCCGTTCGTAATGCCCAAAGCAGACACCGCGTTTGCCCGCAACAACGCGGTATACGACACCACCATCGGCTGGCGTTTCATCAACAAGTTGATGAAGGAAAAATACGGCGTTGATTCGATGCCGGAGACTGCCGAGAACGTCGCGACCGAATACAAAATCGAACGCGAAGCGCAGGACAAAATGGCGCTCGCTTCGCAGTTGAAAGCGGTCGCCGCGCAGAAGCGTGGCTTCTTCGACGGCGAAATTGCGCCGGTGACCATCGCGCAGAAAAAAGGCGATGCGATTATCGTTAACAAGGACGAACATCCGCGCGATACATCGCTCGAAGCGCTTGGCAAATTAAAGCCCATCGTGCGCCCCGATGGCACGGTTACCGCCGGTAATGCGAGCGGTGTGAACGACGGATCGTGCGCGATTCTGGTGGTGTCTGAGGCCGCGCTCAAAACGCACAACCTAACGCCACGCGCCCGGGTGGTGGGTATGGCGACCGCCGGTGTGCCGCCGCGCATCATGGGCATCGGCCCTGCGCCTGCGACAAAAAAGGTGCTTGCGTTAACCGGACTCACTATCAACCAGATGGACGTGATCGAGCTCAACGAAGCGTTCGCTGCGCAGGGTCTGGCTGTGTTGCGTGACCTAGGCGTTGCCGATGACGACCCGCGTGTCAACCCGAACGGTGGGGCCATCGCGCTGGGCCATCCGCTAGGTGCATCCGGCGCACGCCTCGCCGCCACCGCTGTGAATCAGTTGCACCAAACCGGCGGGCGCTACGCGCTGTGCACCATGTGCATCGGTGTGGGGCAGGGCATTGCGGTGGTGCTGGAGCGCGTGTAGTCTTCGTTGACGAGAGCGCGCAGGCGCGGTTAACACCGATACCTCCATCTATGCGGCTCGGAGGCCGAAAATATAATGGCCGTGTGTTTAGGCCGCACCGGATGCATCGTGCGCGAATTGGCTGCAGCGCAAAGTGACCTCCGTAAACGAAAAAATTGTTACCCACCGTGATTGACCACCCGCAACGCGCAGCTCTGCACAACGAAATTCACGCCCGTCCGCCGGAGCCAATGACGCCTCCGTTGGCGATTTCGCACGTGGTGATGCTGGCTGATCCAGCTGAACGAAACGCCAGCCGTCACCATCTGTCAGTGCTGTTGCGCGATCATCATCTGCCGGCGCTGGACGACAAAACCACCCACTCTCGGCACACCTTGGGCACGGTGCGCGTGCGTTGGGAGCAACATACCGAACTTGTCAGCTGGACGATTCTGCGACCAATCGACCCCGAGCGCACTGGCATGTCGACGACTCAGTTCATGCAATCGCCTGCAACAGCGAACGATAGCCAAGGATAGCGCTCCATCCCACCCGTTTAGGTAGGAGACACGACGCATTTTGCCCGTCACAATTCGGTTTATAGCTAAGATGAATCGAGGTGTGACATGGGTGGAATCAATGGTTGCCGTGCAGAGGCGGAGGGGGCTGGCCGTAGCAGTACGCGTGGACTGACTAGGCAGGGGCTCGGCGCGGTTTTGCTTTCGTTATGTGTGTTGACGTCAACCGGGGTTGCGCACGCTGGCGGTGCTGTCGCGGAGTTGGCCGCGCCGCCCAGCAAGCAGGCTGAGCGGCCAACCCATCGGCTCATCGTAAAACTAAAAGCAACGACCGCAGCGACAGCGACCGTCGGCAGCGCGGGCGGCATCGAAGTCCAGAGCGCTCCGGCGTCCATGATGGCTGCGGCAATCTCCATCGCGCAGAGCCGCCTGGGTCAGTCGGTTACCGCTGTGTTGGCGGGCGGCGGTGGCGTGGTGGTGCTCTCCGTGGCCACGCCGATGAGCTTGCGCGAGGCGTTGGCTGCGGCGCAAACGCTGGCTGAGGATCCGGCGGTGGAGTATGCCGAGCCCGACTACATCTTGCAGCGTCAGCTAGTGCCCAACGACGCACAGTACAGCGCCAATCAAACGCACTACCAAGCACGCACCGCCACTAATGTCTGGGGCATCAACGCGCCGCTGGCGTGGGACGTGACCACCGGCAGCACCAGCGTGCGCGTTGCCGTGATCGACACCGGGATTGTTGCTCACGCTGATTTGAACGCTAATGTGTTGCCCGGCTACGACATGGTCTCTGATGTTGCCACCGCAAACGACGGTGGTGGTCGCGATGCCGATGCGGCGGATGCAGGCGATTGGATCACCGCAGCCGAGGCCGCGAGCGGTTTTTTTGTGGGCTGCCGAGTCGGCGGCAGCAGTTGGCATGGCAGCCACGTAGCGGGCACCATTGCTGCGGCAACCAACAACGCCATTGGTGTGGCGGGCATTAATTGGACGGCCAAAATCATTCCGGTTCGCGTACTTGGCAAATGCGGCGGCTACACCAGTGACATTGCCGACGGCATTCGCTGGGCGGCCGGTCTTGCCGTGCCCGGCGCACCGCTCAATGCCAATCCGGCACGCGTCATCAATATGAGCTTAGGCGGCACGGGTGCCTGTAGCGCCACCACGCAAAACGCCATCAACGCGGCCACCGCAGCCGGGGCCATTGTGGTGGTAGCAGCGGGAAATTCCAACGCCAACCTCAGCGGGTTTCAGCCTGCCAACTGTGCCAACGTGATCACGGTGACCTCGATCACCGCCCTCGGCGCGCGCTCGGGCTTTTCAAATTTCGGCGTCGGTGCTCTAATCGCAGCCCCCGGTTCGACCATTCGTTCCACGCTCAACAGCGGCACCACCACACCGGTGGCAAGCCCTGCGGGCGACCTGTATGTTGACTACAGCGGCACCAGCATGGCCGCTCCTCATGTGGCGGGCGTGGTCGGCTTGATGTTGGCGGCCAACCCTGCGCTCACCGTGGCGCAGGTGCGGGCCATTGTCGCCGCATCCTCAGCACCGTTTGTCGTCCCGAGCAGCGGTATCGCCTGCTACAGCACTACCTGCGGCGCAGGCATGCTTGACGCCGCCAACGCGGTGGCCCTTGCAGGCAGCACCAATGTGGCACGTGTGGCCTGGGTGACCACCCGTGCGCGGGTCGTCGAGGGCAGCACCATCACGCTGCAGGTGGAGCGACTGGGGCCGACGACCACCGCCGCATCGGTCAACTATGCGACCACCGGGGGCACCGCCACATCGGGGGTGGATTTCACCGCAGCCTCTGGCACGCTGACCTGGGCCATAGGCGAATCGGGGCGCAAAAATATCGTCATCTCGATAGCCACCGACGCGCTGGTTGAGATCGATGAGACGTTCACCGTGACGCTTGCCAGCCCGACCAACGCCGCGCTCTACGGCACTGCCATCGCCATCGTCGTCATTGCAGATTCCAGCGTGTGTGCTGGCGGCACGCTGGCGGTGTCGTATGCCGCGCCGACCGATGTGCAGGCGCAACTGGTCAGCGCCGATTGCCAATCCTCCCCGCGCGGTACGGGCTACTACGCAAAACGCTACGCAGTGCCCTTGATAGCGGGGGATTCGTTGTCGGCCACGCTCATTGGCGACGCGCAATCTCTCGACACCTATTTGTACGTGACCGACCCCAACGGCGTTTCAGCCTTTGAAGACGATGACTCCGGCCCGCTTGACGGCTCATCGAGAATATGGCGCAAGGCCATTGCTGTGAGCGGCACCTACTCAATTTACGTCACCACGTACGCCAGCTCCGCCACCGGGTACTTCGCGCTGTCGGTGGGGCGAGATGCAGCATGCAATCTCGACATGAACGGCGACGGCCTAGTCACGGCGGGCAGAGAGGGATTGGTGATTGTGCGCGCCCTGATGGGCGTCGGGGTCGGCAACCTGTTAACCGGCACCGGCATCACTGCCGCGCAGTACAGCGCCGTGCGCAGCCGGATCAACACCAGTTGTGGATTGACGCTGCCGTGATCTCTCCCACCAGATTTCGTTTAACCGAGATTATTCATTAGCTGGATTTCTGATCGTCGCCCCTGCGAAGGGGCAGGGGCCCAGCGTCTTTCGGGCACTCGAAAACCCGCGCCAATGTCGCAAAGTCGCTGGGTTCCTGCCTTCGCAGGAACGACGAAGGGGATGATTGGGCCTATTGAACAATCTCGGTTTAAGGGATCTGTGGGCGCGGGCTTAACCACGCTCGGTGCATCGAGCGACGCCACGTCGTCGCCTACCGTTAATTTGGTTCGCCGTATCTGCGCGCTGTGGCAGGGCATCGCTGTGATGAGTCGTGGCGGTGCCGTGCGAAACGCGACATCGTTGCGGCGGAAAAAGGCTGGTCATGTCTCTAATTGGCCGGAAATATTCATTTTTTTCCTCGTCGCCCCTGCGAAGCGTGTGAGTTTTTTCTCATGAATAATTTCGCAGTAATGAGCCAGCCAACTATGTCCGGCGTCCGCCAGTTTGATTCCCTCGTACTGAGGAGGCGGAGCCTGCCAAGCGCTCATATTGCTTTGACTGAGTAATACCTTTATGCCGCGTGGCTTAATTCCATTGGGGAAGCGCCCGATAAATAGCAAAGTCGAGTTAATGACTTTTCGCACGTTAGCCCACAATTTAAAAGGCTCTTGTAGATAAGCTGATCGATCCACTGTGCGTGCATTTCGTTGTTTTCGCCCACCGCCGTGCGCTGGCCAATGCGCACTATTTCGCAAGCTCCCACCTACTTAGGTAGGAGACAGGGCTCACGATTGCCTGCACACTTCAATCCATAACCATGATGATCTGAGGTACGGTGTGGGCAAAACTTTTCTTCCATCGAATCGACTTGCGAATCGGCTGTTTGCGGTCGCCACCGCGCTTATGTTCTTCGCGCTCATGCCAACAGCGCACGGTGCGTCGGCCACGCAGGCGTCGGCTGGCCGCAGTCACACCTGTGCCGTCACCAGCAGCGGTGGCGTGCAGTGCTGGGGCTGGAACGCTGCCGGGCAGTTGGGCGATGGCACCACCATTGATCGTGTGACCCCGGTGGCGGTCTCTGGTTTGGCCTCCGGCGTCGCGGCCGTCACGGCGGGCATCGCCCACACTTGTGCTTTGATGGTCGCAGGCGGCGTTAAATGCTGGGGTCAAAATTTCTACGGCGAGCTGGGCGACGGCACTACGACCAATCGCAACGCGCCGGTTGATGTGCTGACCCTCACTAGCGGCGTGTCGGCGATCGCTTCAGGTGGTCTTTCCACCTGCGCGGTGCTTACGGCGGGCGGCGTGTCCTGCTGGGGATACAACGCTTTCGGTCAGCTCGGGGATGGCACGTTGGTTAATCGCAGCACTCCCGTGCCAGTCGCCGGATTGGGATCGGCGGCGGTTGCTGTGGGACAGGGTACGTTTCATAGTTGTGCAGTGCTGATCGGCGGAGCCGTCAAATGCTGGGGCTACGGCATGGATGGCCAAATTGGCGATGGCCTCGCCGCAACGACTCCGCGTCCCGCGCCAGTTGATGTGGTCGGCTTGTCGACGGGCGTGACGCGACTCGCGCTGGGTGCCTATCACTCCTGCGCGCTCCTCGCGAGCGGGGGCGTGAAGTGCTGGGGGTACAACGGACTAGGCACGCTCGGCGACGGCACCACGACGCAGCGCAGGGCGCCGGTTGACGTGGTGGGCTTAGCGAGCGGAGTGGCCAGCATCGCCGCTTCGGTCGACGGCTATCACACGTGTGCTGTGCTCGCTGGCGGGGCATTGCGTTGCTGGGGTTCCAACGCGCAGGGGCAGTTGGGTATTGGCGACTTTTCCACGCAAGCCTCCCCCGTCGCGGTGACCGCCATTGGTACTAGCGTGTCGTCAATCGCGCTCGGAACAAACCACACCTGCGCGATCATCGCAGGCAGTGGCGGTGTGGCCTGTTGGGGTAGCAATGGGCTCGGGCAGTTGGGCGATGGCGGCGGCACCAACGTTTCTCTTCCACAGGACGTGATTGGGTTGACCTCCGGCGTGCAGACGCTGTCCAATGGTGGTGAACACGCCTGCGCCGTGACCACAGCGGGCGGGGTCAAATGCTGGGGGCGCAATGATTTTGGCCAATTGGGTAATGGCTTAGCCGCGCTTTCGAGTGTGGCGGTGGATGTGACCGGATTGACCAGCGGCGTCGCCAATGTCACGGTGGGAAGTTCGCACAGTTGCGCGCTGACGACGGCGGGTGGCGTGAAATGTTGGGGTTTGGGAACAGCCGGGCAGCTAGGCAACAGCAGCGCGGTGAATCAATCGGCACCAGTCAACGTGACCGGCTTAGCCAGCGGCGTGGCAGCGATTGCGAGCAAGGGCAACCACACCTGCGCGCTGTTATCTAGCGGAGGCATAAAGTGCTGGGGCAACGGCGGCAGCGGGCAACTGGGCGAGGGGGCCGCGCTCAGCCGCTCAAGCCCGGTGAATGTGACGGGGCTCTCGACCGGTGTTTCGGCGATCGGCACCGGGTTGAACCATACCTGCGCGGTGCTGTCTGCCGGGGGCACCAAATGCTGGGGATTCAACTCCTCCGGGCAGTTAGGTATCAACAGCACCGTCAACAGCTCCGTACCGGCCGATGCCGTGGGGCTCAGCGCCGGCTCGGTTCGGGTGGGCGGCGGCAGCAATCACGCTTGCGGCGTGAATAGCAGTGGAGCGCTTCTGTGTTGGGGTAGCAACACCGGCAGTCAGCTTGGCGACGGTACCAACGTCAACAAGCTGGTGCCCACAGCCGTGCCCAGTTTAAGCGGCGGAATTGCCAGCAGCACCGGGGGCACGGCGCATAGCTGCGCGCTGAGCACAACCGGTGTTGCCACGTGCTGGGGCGACGGTGCTCGTGGCCAGTTAGGTCGCGGCTCGTTTTTCGGCAACATTTTGCCCAGCGTTGCCACCGTCGGCACCTACGCCGCGCTGTCCGCAGGGGGGGACATGACCTGTGGCGTCACCACGGCGGGCGGGGCGAAGTGCTGGGGCAATAACACCTATGGCCAGCTAGGATCGGGCGCAACGTCGGTGCGCTTGGCGCCAGCAACAACGGTGGTGGGCTTTGCTGCCAGCGTCACCACCGTTGCCGCCACGCCCTCGCCGTCGCTGCTAGGGCAGGTGGTGGCCATCCGCGCCACGATTGTCGGCGCTGCACCCACCGGTAGCGTAAATTTCAAAGACGGTGGCGTGAGCATCAGCGGTTGCGCTAGCGTGGCGGTGAGCGGTGGCGCTGTTTGCTCGACGGCACTGCTCACGTTGGGTTCACACAATTTGCAAGCCGATTATTCAGGCGACGTGAACAACCCAGCAAGCGTTTCACCAGTAATTACGCACGTGGTGAACCCCGTGCTCGCTGCGGTCACCCTCGCATCAAGTGCCAACCCGTCGATTGCGTTGCAGGGGGTTACTTTCACCGCAACGGTAGGTGGCGCAACCGCCCCCACCGGCAGCGTGCGTTTTTATGATGGCACGCCGCTCATTGCCGGCTGCGCATCGGTTGCGCTCTCAGGCGGCAACCCGGCAGTAGCCACCTGCGGGCCTATCACGTCGCTAGGCAACGGCACGCGCAACGTCACAGCGGCGTATTTGGGCGACGTGAATAACGGCATCAATCAAGTGCAAATGGTGCAAACGGTGACCCAGACCGCCGCATCACGGGTGCCCTCGATTGCGTCGAGCGTGAGCCTCGGTTCCACTACGTTGTGCTCCATCGACTCGTCAGGCGGCTTGCGTTGCTGGGGCGACAACAGTCTTGGGACGATTGGCGACGGCAGCATCGAAAATCGCGCCGTGCCGACGCTCGTGACCGGCATGGGCAGCGGTGTGCGCTCGGCGGCGGTGGGATACCTGCACGCATGCGCTGTCACTTCGGCGGGCGGGGCACGCTGCTGGGGCTGGAACGGCTCCGGGCAGCTAGGCGATGGCACCACCACCAATCGCTTAACGCCAACCGATGTGCCCGGCCTGAGCAGTGGCGTTGCAGCGCTTGCGGCGGGTTTCTATCACAGCTGCGCGTTGTTGACCGACGGCACGGTGAAATGTTGGGGAGCTAACAATGCCGGGCAGCTTGGCACGGGTGCTGCCACGACTGTCACTGAATTGGCTCCGGTCACGGTCGCAGGCTTTTCAGGTCCGGTGGTGGGTATCAGTGCGGGTGGCAATCGAACGTGCGCGCTGCTCGCCAACGGTGGGCTGCAGTGCTGGGGCAGCGGCGGCGTGGGCGACGGCACGACAACGTTGCGCAGCGTGCCCACCACGGTGCTTGGGCTCGCAGGCCCGGTCGTCAAAGTGGCGGCGGGTGACTCGCACACTTGCGCGCTGCTGCTGGGGGGCGGCATGCAATGCTGGGGCAACCGCAACTTCTACGGAGAACTAGGCGACGGCGCTCCGTCCATCGCACGTTTATTGCCGACTAACGTGACTGGCATCACCTCGGCCACCGCGCTCTCACTGGGCCGCTATCAGAGCTGTGCGGTACTGCTCGGTGGTGCGCTGAAATGCTGGGGCAACGGCGATTTTGGTGCTGTCGGCGATGGGTTGGATCAACAGAGCAATGTCACGCCACGCGACGTGGTTGGGCTTTCTTCAGGCGTGCTTGAGGTAGCGGTGGGCCGCTACAATGCGTGCGCCTTGACCACAGGCGGTGGCATTCGTTGCTGGGGTCGCAACAACGTTGGGCAATTGGGCAACGGCAGCTTTGGCTTTCAAGCCACACCGACGCTGGTAGCGGGTTTGAGCGGCATTGCCGAGGTCGCCGCTGGAGGCATCCACACCTGCGCTCGCGATAGCGGTGGCAGTGTCAAATGCTGGGGCTACAACTACACGCCGCAAGCGAGCCCCAGCTCGGTGACTGGGCTCAGCTCAGGGGTTGCGCTATTGAGCGCGGGATACAGCCACGCCTGTGTGGTGACCTCTGCCGGAGGTGCGAAGTGTTGGGGTGAAAACAGCAGCGGTTCGGTGGGTGACGGTACCACCGCTTTCCGGGCAACGCCGGTGGATGTGGTGGGGCTAACTAGTGGAGTCGCCTCAATCTCGGCGGGTGCTTTTTCGACCTGTGCCGTCACCACGACTGGGGGCGTGAAATGCTGGGGTGACGGTACCTCTGGGCAGTTGGGTAATGGTGGCCTGGTTAGCCAATCGAGTCCGGTCAACGTCACCGGGCTTGCCAGCGGCGTGTCCGCCGTTTCAGCGGGGTTTTTCTCCTCCTGCGCGTTGCTCACCACGGGTGGCGTGAAATGCTGGGGCTACAACAACGCGGGTCAGCTCGGAGACGGCACCACAATAACCCGATCGACCCCGGTTGATGTGGTGGGATTGTCGTCCGGCGTTGTCGCCATTTCTGTGGGCAGCTACGCGAGTTGTGCGCTGCTTTCTGGCGGCACCGTTAAATGCTGGGGTGCCAATGATTCAGGATCGCTGGGTGAGGGCGGCGTACTGACTGGCAGTCTCACGCCGGTGAGCACTTTACCGCTCGGCGCGACCGCGGTTAAGCTCGCTGCGGGTAGTGGCGCCTGCGCGGTGCTCAGCGACGGCAGCGTGCGTTGCTGGGGCTACAACGGCAATGGAGGCGTGGGCGATGGCACCACGCTCACCCGCTCGACGCCGGTTACCCCGCTGGGGCTCGCCAGCGGGGTGGCCTCAATCAGCAAAGGCTACGACAGCGCCTGCGCGCTGACCACCACCGGAACCGTCAAATGCTGGGGCGACAACACCTACGGCCAAATGGGCAATGGCACGGTAGGTTCCGAAAACACCGCCCGTCGATACGTTGCTGCACCCAGCCTCACCCGACCGCTCGCCGTGGCAGATCGCCCCAACGTGACCGCCGCTATCGACGGCGCTTTGATTGCTCGCTATTTAGCGGGAATTTCAGGTGGCGCGATCACGCAAGGCGTGGACACTAATGGCTCGCTGCGCACCGAATCATCAGAGGTGAAACGATACCTAGACATCATTCGCCCATTGCTCGACATCGACGGCAACAACGAATTCAATCCGCTCACCGATGGCCTGCTGCTGCTTCGTTACTTGCAGGGGCTGCGTGGCAGCGCGCTGATTGCTGGGGCGGTTGGGATGGGCGCCAGCCGGTCTAGTGCAATCGATATTGAAGCGTATTTGGCGGGACTGTTGCCGTAGGGCGGCCAGCAAATTAAAGTGAGTCTATTCATTACGTTTACTCCTCGTCGCCCCTGCGAAGGCAGGGGCCTAGTGTCTTTCGAGCACGGCGAATTTGCCGCGAAATACGCAACGTCATTGGGTTCCTGCCTTCGCAGGAACGACGAGCCGCGTAGATTTTTCTTCTGAATGATCGTAAAGTAAGCGCGGTGTCCGTTGCACAGCGAGCATTCGGTGCTGCGCGTGAGCGCAGCGGCCTGCGATAAACTTCAAGTGACGATGAATAACAAAAATCTACGAAGCTGCTGTTGTTGGTGCGATCACCCACCACACCCCGGCCTTTGCCCGCCGCGTGCTACGCGATAGCGCACTAGCGTTTCAGCGCTGCGCAATATCACCCTAAGGCTGCCCCGTGCAGCCTTTTTCGTCTTAACCGACCCGCCACCAAATCCAAACTATGTCCCTGCAACTCTACGACACCTGGACGCGCTCGCAGCGTGAATTTACGCCACTGAATCCGGGCGAGGTGGGGCTCTACACCTGCGGCCCGACCGTCTACAACTATGCACACATCGGCAACTTGCGAACGTATCTTTTTGAAGATGGCTTGGTGCGCGTGTTGAAGCTCAATGGCTACCGGGTCAATCATGTGATGAACATCACTGACGTCGGGCATTTGGTGTCCGATGGCGACGATGGCGAAGACAAGATGGAGGCGGGCTCCAAGCGCACCGGCCAGACCGCGTGGACGATTGCTGCGCTGTACACCGATGCATTTCGCGCTGATCTCAAGGCGCTGAATATTCGGGAGCCGGATGTGTGGTGCAAGGCCACTGACAACATCCCGGAGCAGATCAGTTTCATCGAAGAAATTGAGAACAAGGGCTACACCTATCGCACTGGCGACGGCATTTATTTCGATACGTCGAAGCAGGCCAGCTATGGTTATTTGGGGCGTTTGGACATCGCCGGATTGCAGGCTGGTTCGCGCGTTGATTTAGGTGAGAAGAAACACTCCACCGACTACGCATTGTGGAAGTTTTCTTCACCCCAAGACAATCGCCAGATGGAGTGGGATTCGCCGTGGGGGCGTGGCTTTCCAGGCTGGCATATCGAATGCTCGGCGATGGCGCACAAATATCTTGGCGAATACTTCGACATACATTGCGGTGGCGAAGACCACATCACTGTGCATCATCCCAATGAAATTTCGCAGACCGAAGCGGCGTACGGCACGCGCCTCGCAAACTTCTGGATGCACGGCTATTTTTTGATCACCAACGACGCCAAGATGAGCAAATCGGCGGGCGAATTTTTGCGTGTGCAATTGTTGATTGACAAAGGTTACGACCCGATTGCGTATCGTTATTTGTGTCTCTCGGCGCACTACAGAACACAGATGAATTTCAGCTGGGAATCGCTGGACGCGGCACAGAACGGGCTCCTGCGATTGCGCGCGGCGGTTCACGGACTGGGCGAGGCTTCGACGCCGGACGCCGCAAGCGTCGCGCGCTTCATCGACATCGTTAACGAAGATTTAAATTTTCCGCAAGCGCTCGCGCGGATGCACGAAACATTGAAATCGGAGCTACCCGCACCGATCAAAAAAGCAACGCTACTGAAATTTGACGAGGCGTTCGGCTTGGGCCTTGCAACTTGGTTGCCTGCGGTCGTTGACGTTCCGGCGAATGTTCGCGCCGTTGCCGATGCGCGCTGGGCGGCGCGCAACGCCAAGGACTGGGCGCAAGCCGATCAACTGCGCGGCGAATTGGCCGCGCTCGGTTGGTCGATGAAGGACGGCAAGGACGCATATACCTTGGCAAAGACGTAACAGCTTTTCTGTGAAAATACCGTTGGACATGGTCTTAAGCTACATTTTTATCATTTATCGATAATCAGCGAAAAGTGCATGCAGCCCCTATGAAATAAGCGTTACAGCAAAAAGCTGTAACGGGATCAGCCCTCGTTTCGGGCGCGAGTTTGCCACAGCTTCATGCTCACGGCACCATGTCCGATCACGGCGATATTGACCAAAATAAACGGTAGCCACACGTACGGAAATTGCAGCACCCACAGCGACACATGCGACGGCTCGCTGCCGAACGCCGCGACGTTCGGCGAGGTCGCCACAGCGAGCGCCGCGATCACCACAAGGCACGCGATACCCCACACATTCCACGCCTGTAGCGCCCAGCGCGGCACATGGCGTCCCGTTGAAAGCATAACGCCAAGTACGAGCGCCGCAGCACCGGTAACCATGTCAAAGTTGTAGACGAGCAGGCTGAATTCTCTGGGCATGAGGCCGATGAGTGCTGCGCGCAACATCAGCAGCTCCAGCGGCAATCGAAACGCTTGCCGCAGCACGCGCGGTGGCAGTGCGGCGCGGCGGATCGGATCGCGTCTGTAAAGTGGACCTCACAATCCGGTGGTGCGCGTAATGCCGCTTCTACAATGGGTGCACCGCGTTTGCTAGACAAGAGGCACTGACATGGCAACCACCAAGACTCCCGCAAGGGCCACTGCGCTGGGCACCGCGCTTGCGGTGGTACGCACGGCCACCGGCCTTGCCAATAACGCGAGTAACGCGCTGAAAGTGGCTCAATCCATCGGCACCACGATTCGCGCGACGCGCGAAGTGCAGCAGATCACGTTGTCCGATTTGGCCAAACGTGCGGGGGTGTCCAAGTCAGTGGTGAGCCGCATCGAAGCCGGGCTCACCAGTCCGACAGCGGTGATGCTGGCGAAGCTGGCCGAGGGCATGACCGTGTCGCTCTCTACGTTGCTGCGTGGCGAAAACGGGCCGCCTGTGCATATTCAATTGGCAGTCGAGCAGCCGATTTACACCGATCCTAAAACGGGATTGATTCGTCGCACTTTGTCTCCCGTCAGTCCCGATGCAACCGTTGAAATTGTTCACAATAGTTTGCCCGCGCGAAAATCCACCGGTAAGTTTCCTGCACACTCGCTCGGCACGCAGGAACACATCGTGGTGCAGGTGGGCAAAATTGAAGTGACTGTTGGCAAGCGCGTGTTCGTGCTCGAAGCGGGGGACGCTGCGCAGTTCGCAGCGGACAGCGAGCACGCAGTGCGCAACGCGGGCACCAAAAAAGCGGAGTGGTTGTTGGTGATTCATTCGTTGCCGAGGGTGATTAAGCGGTGAGCCGTCGGATGTCATTTTGTCTGTGGGAGCGGTTCCACCGCGATGGGCGCGCCGCGAACGATCCATCGCGGTGGAACCGCTCCCACAACAACAAGGTCTTGTGCGGCTGAACTGTGCCCGCGCGTTGCTCCGGTCATCGCGGCTCGCACCGCTCCTACAGATGAATCCGCCGTAAAATATCGTTCGATATATCGAACGCACCGATTTCCCATGAATCCCCAATCCTCCGGCCTAATCCTCGGCGTTATCGGCGTCCTCATCTTCAGTCTCACCATGCCGATGACCAAAATCGCGATGGCGGGGGACGTATTGTCGCCGTGGTTTGTGTGGGCGGGGCGCGCGGTGTTGGCGGCTGTCGCGGGCATCATTTATCTTGTGGCCACTCGCGCGCCGCCGCCGCCACGCGCTACGTGGTTGCCACTGGCGGGCGCGACGCTCGGCATCGTGTTCGGCTGGCCGTTGCTCAACACCATTGCGCTGCAAACGGTGTCGTCGAGTCACGCTGCGGTGGTCAACGGTATCTTGCCGCTGGCGACAGCGGTCATCGGCGCATGGTTAAATCGTGAATCGTTGTCGCGCCGATTTTGGGTGTGCGCGGTGGCGGGTACAGTGCTGGTGTGCGGGTATGCGTGGCAGCGCGCACAGGGCGAGCTGCATTCGGCCGACGCCTTGATGTTGCTGAGCATCGTGTTGGGCGGGTTGGGCTATGCCAGCGGCGCGATTGCGACGCGTCATCTGACCGGGCCGCAGGCGATTTCTTGGGCGTTGATTCTTGGCTTGCCGGGGACGTTGGCGATTGCGTTGTGGAGCGCGCCGACGCTGCCGGTGGCAGCGCCTGCGTCGGTATGGTTTGCGTTTGCTTATCTCGGACTGATGAGCCAATGGATCGGCTTTTTCTTCTGGTACAAAGGCCTCGCGGTGGGCGGCATCGCGCGGGTGAGCCAAGTGCAACTGATCCAGCTATTCTTCACGCTTGCTTTTGCCGCCTTGCTCCTAAATGAATCTGTTGAACCCGCGATGTTCGTGGTCGCGTTGCTGACAGTTGCCTTGATTGCCGTTGGACGGCGCACCACAAAACGTACTTAAACCGCCATGTACATTCCCAAGTATTTTGAAGCTCCAGATCGCGCCTCGACGCTTGAAGTGATGCGCGGCTATCCGTTCGCCATGCTGATCTCGACCGACGCTGAGGGCGCACCGATGGCCACGCCGCTGCCGGTTGCAGTGAGCGATTCCGGTGACGAAACGACGCTGCATTTTCATGTGGCGCGAGCCAATCCACATGCGGCGCTGCTGTCCGGCAATGCGCGCACGATGATCGCTTTTTCTGGTCCACACGCTTACATGTCGCCGCGCGTGTATCCCGATTTGAAGCGCGTGCCGACCTGGAATTACATCGCGGTGCATGCCTATGGCGAGTTGACCGAAGTGGTGGGCGACGCGGCCAAGGATGATTTTTTGAAGTTCCTGATTGGCATTCATGAACCGGCTTACGCCGAGCAATGGCGCGGCTTGGACGCGAAATATCAAACCATGATGATGAGCGCGATCTCGGCGTTTCAGTTGCGCGTGACGCGGCTGCAAAGCAAGTTCAAACTCAATCAACATCGAACCGAAGCGCATGCAGCGATGAAGACGATTTATGCAGCGGGTGGCCCGGATGAGCAGGCGTTGGCTAAGTGGATGGAGCGGCTGGGGCTGTGATTATCTTGCGCATATGTAGGAGCGGCCGTGGCCGCGAGCAACCGCTGATTGTGCGACATGGGATCGCGGCCAAGGCCGCTCCTACAAAGGGTCGAACACATGGTGACTGACGACCAACGCTTCATGCGCGAAGCGCTTCTGCTCGCGGACGAGGCGGGTGCTGCGGGCGAGGTGCCGATTGGCGCAGTGGTTGTGGTTGCCGGACAGATCGTCGGGCGTGGCATGAACTGCGTGATTCGTGAGGGTGACGCCACCGCGCACGCCGAGATCAAAGCGCTGCGCGACACCTTTCGCGCGATCAACAATTATCGGGTTCCCGGCGCGACGATCTACACGACTGTGGAGCCGTGCGCGATGTGCGCGGGTGCGATCATTCATGCGCGCTTGAGTCGCGTAGTGTGGGGCGCGCCCGACCCGAAATTTGGTGCGGCAGGCAGTGTGATTGATTTGTTTACCGAGCGACGTCTGAATCACCACGCGCGTGACGTCGTCGGTGGTTTGTTCGCTGATGAATCGGCGCGTCGGCTGAAAACTTTTTTTGTTTCAAGGCGTCAGCCGCCAGCACCGATGAAACCCGAATTCAAAATAAAAACGGCCACGTGGCCCGACGACATGGCAACCCTCAAGGCAATTCGTTTTGAAGTGTTTGTTGAAGAGCAAAATGTGCCGGCAGACGAAGAGATTGATGCGCACGATCCGCTGTCGATGCACGCCATTGCTTGGTCTGGCGGCAAGGCGGCGGCCTGTGGTCGATTGTTGCCTGATGGTCATATCGGGCGCATGGCAGTACGCAAACCGTATCGCGGGTTTGGTGTAGGAGGACTGGTGTTGCAGCACCTGATGGAGCGTGCTCGTCAACGCGGAGACGTTGAGGTCGTTCTATCGGCGCAAACGCATGCGATTGGCTTTTACGAGAAGTTTGGGTTCGTTTCTGAGGGAAGCGTTTACCTCGACTGTAATATTCCACATCGCGACATGCGAAAAATTCTACGAGTCAGCTAACAGGGGAGCGGCAATGACACTTAATTTACTCAGAGGGACAATCGTCATGGGGCTATTTTCAACGCTGTTGGTGATGGCTGGTTGTGATCGTGTCGCCACCGGTGAGTTGCAAGCCGGTCAGTCCACCGTGGCCGACATGAAGCTGAAAATGGGTGAACCCGCGAACGTGTACCGCGAAGGCGACAAAGAGGTGTGGGAATATCCGCTCGGCCCCGAAGGCGTGCGCACTTACATGATGACGGTGAACGCGCAGGGCACGCTTGAAAAGATCGATCAGGTGCTAGTGGAGGCCAATTTCAAGCGTATTCAACCCGGCATGACCATCACCGAAGTGCGGCGAATTCTTGGTCGCAACAGCAAAGAGCAACGCTTCGGTATGACGCCCAACGAACTGACGCACAAATACAAGTTCAACGCCAACAACGAGGATCAATATTTCGATGTGACGTACAACGCAGAGGGCCGCGTGAAAGCAGTGGGCTACGACCAGTTCACTTTACAAAAGGGATCGTCTAAGTAGTAGCGGTGTAGTAGTGGTGCCAGGATCGCTGCGCGCTCGGCGGTCTTCATGAAGGCGTGTAGCGACTGATCCACTTGCGGTCAATTGCATCTCGCTTACGCCACGCCCAGCCCGATGCGAGTGACAGGCCACTGTGTAGAGCGAGCGCTTTTTTCTCGCCGAGCGTAATCAGGCGCAGCGACGGAGCCTCGGCAGGGCAGGGGATAAGCGCAGAGTTTGCATTCAGGGTGGCCAGCAGGTTGGCTGCGAGAAACGACCCCTGAAGTACAGCGTTTGCGCTTTGCGGGCCTCGGGCCAGCGGCGCGATGTAGGCGCAGTCGCCCGCAGCAAACAGATGCGGGTGGCTAACGCTTTGCAGCATTGAATTGACCAACAGGCGACCGTCGGGGGCACGCGAGACATCGGTCTGGTTCAACAAGGGTGCCGCTGAATACTCCGAGGCAAGCACCGTCAATTGGGTGTCTATCGTTGCCACGGTTCGGCTAAATCTTAGCCGCGTGGGCTCAATGTGTTCGACCGGGCTATTTTCGAGCACTTCAACGCCGAGCGTCTTACAGGCGCGCAGGGCAAGTGCCCGAACGCGCGGACCATAACCGTCCATCAATCGGGTTGCTGCGACAATCGAGATGCGCCGATTTTTTGCGTCGTTCCAGCGATAGGCGAGTGCCAGCGCAAGTTCAAGCGCCGCAGCACCTCCACCCACAAAGCGCACGATCAATTGCGAAGAACGGACGCTCTCAAATTCTGCAATTGCAGCGAGTAGCGGGTCGATAGGTTTGACGGCGACCACGTAGGCACCGGGCGACGACGGTATGGGGCGCGAAATGCAGCCAACGTCAACCGAGATCAAATCAAAGCGGTGGGTCTCTCCCAGCCCTGAGTTCGCCACGCGCTGAGTGGCATCAAGCGAGAGTAGGGAGGTTTCAAAAAATCGAACTCGGGCGCGCTGGCAAAGCGCCCAAAGATTAATTTTTGCCATTGCCGGATCGTAGTGTCCGGCAATCACGCCGGGCAGCATGCCCGCATACCAAGCGTTCGGACTGGGGTTAAACAACGCAATATCCGCGTTGTTGGGCGGATTTAAAGCGAGCTGACGCAGCACCTCAACGTGCGCATGCCCGCCCCCGACCAGCAGCAGCGTCTTGTTCACGCAAGCTGCTCCGCCCGGAGCAGGAATACACCCGCGTCACTGGCCGCAGTGGCGAGCCACAAAAAGGGCAGTGTGGGGAAGGCGTCTTCGACCAGATGGCGGTTGTGACCAACGTCTACGATCAACAGGCCATCGGGATTGAGATGGCGTTTTGCTTCGGCAAGTATGCGTCGCACTACGTCATTGCCATCAATGCCGGCCGCCAGTGCCATACGGGGCTCCTGACGAAATTCGTCAGGGAGCGCTGCCATGCTCTCAGCAGTGACGTACGGCGGATTGCTCAAGATTACGTCAAACCGCTGCGCGCCGATCTGCTCGAAGAGATCGCTTTTAATCAGCGTTATATCGTGCGAAAAGCCATGCCGAATCACATTTGCCTGCGCCACTTCGAGCGCCTCGGCGGAGATGTCACTTGCGGTGATCGCCGCCTCGGCAAAGGCGTGCGCGGCGAGGATGGCCAGACAACCTGAGCCGGTACACAAATCAAGCACGGCGTCAATCTGATCGGGCTCGGGTATGAAATCGGGCAGGCCGGTGTCGAGCAATTCGCCAATAAACGAGCGCGGAATCAGCACCCGCTCATCGACGGCAAAGCGCAGGCCCATTTGTTCAACGAATCCCAAGATATACGCCGTAGGCGAACGATCAACGATGCGCTGCCGCAGGGCATTAAACACGTGCTTTCGTTCGAAACCAGTCAGTGCGTAGTCTTTCATTTGCTCAAAACTGTCGAGCGGCAAGTCGAGCGCGCCTAAGACTAGAAAAACGGAGTCCTGACCCGCGTCAACGCTTCCTTGTCCGAACTGTGCGTTGACCCGCGTCAGCGAGCTAACCGCGAAGCGCCACCAATCGCCAATGGTGGCTAGCTCCTGCGGTACAGCGTTGGGGAATGTGAGGGTGGGCAGGCTACTCATGGGGGGCCGAACAATGTGTGGGGTTTCAAAAAAATCTTTTGGATAAGTCTTGGGTTATTTAATCGAGATCATTCATAGTCGTCTTTCCTCGTCGTTCCTGCCGAGGCAGGGGCTCACAGGTTTTTTAAGCACGCTAACCCTGCCAAAAACACCCAAGCCACGGGGTTCTTGCCGTCGCACGGACGACGACGTAGGTGATTTTTTCAGAAGGAACAATTTCGGCGTAACAGCGTCGGTGTGTGGGTGCTTCGCACACCGTGTGCAGGGCGCGTTCGCGCGTGTCGTTTAGCGGGCATGCTCAACGTGTTTTGTCAAGTCAAAGTCTTCAAAATTTGCGTGTGACGGCGATTTACCACGCGTTCCGCTGCTGTGCTGAGTTTGCTGCGATTGATTAATTAGCCAAGCGAGGTTGGTGGGTGAATCCGCGGACGCTAGTGCATCCTCATAGGTCATCACGCCGGATAGATACATTTTGGCAAGCGCCTGCTCAAAGGTGCACGACCCCGGCGTGAGGCTTTGTTCCATCGCTTCTTTAATTTTGTGCATTTCGCCGGAGGCGATCATCTCGGAGACCAGTTTGGTGTTGATCAGCACCTCAACGGCCGGCTGCAAGCTGCCGCTTTTGGTTTTGACAAGGCGTTGGCCAATGATTGCGTTCAACCCGTACGAGAGATCAGCGAGCAGGCCGGATCGCGCATCCTGTGGATACATATTGATGATGCGCGATAAGGCGTGATAGCTGTTGGTTGCGTGCAGCGTGGTCAGGCACAGGTTGCCGGTCAAGGCGTGGGTCAGCGCGTGCTGCATGGTCGAGCGATCACGCACTTCGCCAATCAGCAGTAAATCCGGTGCTTCGCGCAAAGCATTGGCGAGCGCATTTTCGTAGCTTTTGGTGTCGTGCCCGACCTCGCGCTGATTGACCACGCAGCGCTTGTGCCGAACCAGATACTCAATCGGGTCTTCAACGGTGAGGATGTGCCCCGTGGTGTTGGTATTTCGATGGTCAATCATCGATGCGAGCGTGGTCGATTTGCCCGAACCGGTAGAACCCACCACCAGTATCAACCCGCGCCGGGCCAGCGCTAGATCAAGAAGTACGGGGGGCAGATTTAATGCTGCAAATGCTGGCACGTTGCTGCGGATGTAGCGCACCACCATCGATACGCTGCCGCGCTGGCGCATCACATTAATACGGAAGTTTCCGTAGTCAGGCTCAATGTGCGAAAGGTTCATCTCCCAATCACGCTCAAATCGGGCGATCTCGTCCTCGCTCATCACCTCATAGGCGATCTTCTGGGCCGTTTCAGTGTCGATGATCTGGGTGCTGACCGGTAGCGTTTCGTTGTTGATTTTCAGATGAATGGGCGCGCCCGCTGAAATGAACAAGTCGGAGGCTTCGCGCTCAGACATCAGTTGCAATAGTCGGGTCAGATACATAGTTCAAACATTCCAGCAGGCTCGCGGGTGGGGTCGCTAATACTGCGAGAATAGCGTTTTAACGGAAGCGTCTCAAGCGAGGCGCTGGGCAAGACGATGAGTAAGCTATGTTGGCAGTAATCGGGGGCAGCGGTCTCGCGGGTTTGGGGCAGATGAAAGTGCTGCGCCGGGAAGTTGCCAGAACGCCGTTTGGCGACCCTTCGGGGTTGCTGATTTTTGGCGAAATGAATGATGCACCGGTGCTTTTTCTGGCGCGGCACGGCCCCGGACATATTCTGGCACCGCATCGTATCAATTATCGCGCCAACGTGTGGGCGCTGCGTCAGGCGGGGGCGACGCAGATTTTAGCGGTGGCCGCGGTTGGAGGCATCGCTGCAAACGTGGGTCCGGGCGTGATTGCTGCACCTGATCAGATCATCGATTACACCTATGGTCGCGAGCACACTTTCTGCGACGGCAGTGATCGCTCAGTGGTGCATATCGACTTCACTCAGCCCTACAGCGACGAGCTGCGCAATTCGGTGATTGCAGCGGCGGCAAGCGCGCGGGAACCGCTCGTTGCAAACGGTGTGTATGGCGCGACTCAGGGGCCGCGGCTTGAGACGGCCGCCGAAATCGCGCGCATGGCCCGCGATGGTGCCACGCTAGTGGGTATGACGGGCATGCCTGAGGCGGCACTTGCTCGCGAGCTGTCGCTGCACTACGCGCACCTGTGTGTGGTGTCGAACTGGGCGGCCGGATGCGGCAATAGCGCAACCGTAATTTCCCATGACGCCATCAACAGTACGCTGGACAACAGCATAGGGCGGGTGCAGAACATCATTGCGGCGCTGGTGGAATCATTCGGAGGCGGGCGCTAGCCATGGCAGTGCGCGAAATTCTCCGTATGGGTGACGCCCGCCTGTTGCGAGTGGCGCCTGCGGTGCCGAGTGACATGTTTGGCAGCGACGACATGCACACCTTGATTGCCGACCTGCTTGACACCATGCAGGCAGCGAACGGCGCTGGCATCGCTGCGCCGCAAATTGGCGTTGATTTGCGGGTGGTGATTTTTGGCGGTACCGGGAAAAATCCACGCTATCCGGACGCGCCAGAAATTCCCTACACCGTGCTGTGTAACCCGAAGCTTACGCCGTTCGACGACACGCTTGCCGACGGCTGGGAGGGCTGCCTTTCCGTGCCTGGATTGCGAGGTGAGGTGCCTCGGTTTGAGCGCTTGCGTTACTCGGGATTTGATGCGGCGGGCAACGCATTTTCGCGCGATGTGGACGGTTTTCACGCGCGCGTGGTGCAACATGAATGCGACCACCTTGATGGGGTTTTGTATCCGCGTCGAATTCTAGATATGACCCGATTTGGCTTCGCCGACATTTTGTTTCCTGCGCTGTAGCGTGGCGGGCGTTGGCGGTTGAGTAATTTCCGACTGATGCAGCTGCCGCTGTCCACACGCCTGCGCGAGGCCACGCGCGCGTTACACATCGAGGTCGAGCGCGCCGGGGTGATGCGCTTGCTGTTGCGTGGGCAACTCGGACTCGCTGACTACTGCGCACTGTTGCGCAATTTGCACGCCATTTACGACGCGCTGGAGGCGGGCATCCAGACGAGTCGAAATCATGCGGGCCTCACGCGTCTTGGATGCGCATCGATGTTTCGCAGCGCAGCGCTGGCCTCCGATCTGACGACACTGCATGGTGGAAATTGGGCAGTAGAGATCGGTTTGGTGCCAGCCGCGGAATCTTACGCACGACATCTCAAGGCGCAGGCGTCGAACCCGATCTTGCTGGCCGCGCATGCGTACGTGCGCTACCTTGGCGATCTCAGCGGCGGGCAAATGCTCGTGCGCGTAGTCGCACAGAGCCTAGCGCTCCAACCCGGCGAGGGCGTGCACTTTTACAACTTGGGTTCGAGCGAGGTCGTGGCGCAGCTGGCGGGTCAATTTCGCAGCGGCCTTGATTTATTGGTCGACACCGAGGCTGATGCGCAGGCGATTATCGACGAAGCGTGTGCGGCGTTCGTGCGGCACCGTGATTTGTTTGAACAGCTCGCGTAAGCTTGAGGCATCGCCACGCCAAAAGAAAGATTAGGCCAAGGCGTTGCCAGTAAACGCTCGAATCTGCTCATAGAGCGATGCAGCACGCTGGGTGGACGTTTCAAGCTCTTCGAGTAAGGCTGCAACCGGGGTGCCAATGGAGCCGTCGGCAATGTCCATCGCTGCCAGACTGGCGTTGGTCAAGATCGCGCCAATGACCTCATCTGCGCCCCGCGCGGTGTCGTCAGAGCGCTCGTCGGGGCCTCGTCCGTGGGCCGCGAGCTGCATCGATTCTTCAAGGTGACGGCGGGCGGCCGCTGCTCGCTTGCTGTCGCGCAGGTCAAACAGGGTGACGATAAAACCGAGCATTTTGCCGTCACGTCCGGGCACCATTTCCGCACGCACCGCGACCGGCAGGGCCGCCTCTAGGTCATGGGCGAGTGTCATTTCGCCGCGCCACGGTTGCTGCCCTGATTCGAGCGCAGTCAGCGTGTGGCGCATGCGTTGCGGCTCGGTAAACAGCAGTGCAATTTCTTGCAGGTGGGTCATGGCATCTTCGTTGCGCCCAGTCAACGCAGAAAACGCAGGATTGCAGAACAGCAGGCGACCAGCCGCGTCGGCAATGACTACCGCTTCGCCTGAGCTTTGCACGGTGTTGCGAATGCCTGCCAACTGGTGCTCCGCGATCAACAAGCGCACCGCATGCACCTGCACGATGATATCGACCAGCGCCGCACCAATAGCGCGGCCCAGCGCAAGCTCGGCACTAGTCCACGCCAGCGCGGTGCTGCGAACTAACTCCGACCACGCAGCAAACGAGCGCCTGGGAGAGAGTTCGAGTGGATTGTCGTTCACCATCGGTTTCGATGGATCGCCACCCCAAGTGATCGTCAGCAATTGCTCCTTGCGGAACCACATCAGATATTCGGGCCGCTTGGTCGACAACTTCACCGCCATTACTCCGCTGGCCGTTGGCGTGAGCGAATCGAGCATTGGATTGGCTTTGGCCACAGATGAACAGCTAAACAGCGCATCAAATTTCTGCCCATCAATCCAGTGCAACAGCTCGCGCAGCTCCGGCGTGGACGGCACCTCACCCGTGGTCAAAATTTCGCCGTCGGTAAACAGCGCAGCACCTGTGGCCTCCAGCGGTTGCAGCAGCGTGCGCGGGTTGCGCAGCAGCGCGAGCCGCCAATCGCCCTCGGTTGACGTTGCTTCGATCAAGCGTTGCTCCAACCGGCGCACCATCACCGCCACTTGCGCGTGGGCGTAATTTTCAATCGCCGCGATGCGGGTGGACATCACCTCCGCGAGCAGGTCACAGGCAGCGCGCACCGCAAAACGCACGTTGCGCGGCGAATAATGGTGCGCTGCGATCAGGCCCCACAGCTTGCCTTCGCGCACCAGCGACACCACCAGGGTGGCCGTGACGCCCATATTCTTCAGGTACTGCAAGTGCAGCGGTGACATGCTGCGCAAAAACGACATCGACAGGTCGAGCGGGCTGGCGTCATCGGGCTGCGCTTCGGTTTCGAGCACCGACGGTTGGTAATGCACGTCCACCAGCACTCGAACGCGGTTGCGCAGATATAGCTCACGGGCGCGCTGCGGAATGTCGCTGGCGGGATATTGCTGACCCAGCAGTGATTCGAGACGCGGATCACGCGCCTCACTGATGACTTTGCCGTGGCCCAGAGCGTCAAACTTGTAGACCATCACCCGGTCGTAGCCAATTAACTCGCGCACACTCAGCACAGCGGTATCGGCGAGTACGCCGATGCTCGCGGCATTGCTCAGCCGTTGTACCGACTGTCCAACCAATTGCAACAGCAATCCCTGATCGTGCGCTACGGTGAACGTTGCCGAGGGCGAAGCGGTTTCTAGCTCGACAATCAGCCGGTTCGGCTCGATGCAATGCAGCGCACCTTCCCAATGTCTGACCGTGTCCCCTGATTGGGTGTGGCAGCGCAGGGCGCGAGGCTCGGTCAGATCAAAGCCGGTGATGCATTCACGCACGCGCTGCGCCAAGTCACCGTGCAGATCGGCAAGACGGCTTCCGATGAGGGCAACGCGCAATCCTAGAATTTCGGCTGCGTTGGCCGAGGCTTGCGTGATGACGCCTTCCACCCGGTCAAGCACCAGTAGCAGTCCGTGTGGCTGAATTGAACCGGCGAGCTGGATCAGCTCGCGTTCGCAATTGGTGAGGTCTGCCTGACCAAACGGCGGGCTGTACATCGGGGCTGCGACTAGTGAATCAGTTTGGGGTCGACGGCGCTGGTCGGCTGCAATGCGTCAACTTCGAGATAGCGGGCTCTAAGCTCAAGATCGTCACGGCTGATGCCAAGCATTTCGGCGGCTAGCGCGCCGTCACCTTGCGACCGCTTTAGCGCCTCAACGATCAGATGGCGCTCAGCGATGTCACTCGCCTCTTGCAACAACTCGGGCAGGCGTTGTTGACCCAGTTGTGCCGTTAGGCCATCAATGGCGGCAGCGAGCCTGCCGGGCGGATGCAGCACCGCGCCAGCACCGGGGTCGACGCGGCGCAAGGTTAGGCCAATCCTCTCCTGATCGCCCTCGGCCAAGATCGCCGCTGAAATTTCTACTTCGCTCTGCATGCCGTTCGCCAGTCCCACGACAGCGAGCCGCTTTTCCGCGATACCCAAGCGCCGTGCTTCGGCAAGGATCGACAGCAGCGCGTGTTGCGGGTCGCCGAGCAGCTCATTAAGGCCTCGCCCAATCGTCTCGGTCTCCGACGGCACACTACACAGCGTCGCGAAGGCGGGGTTGGCCATCAGCACACGACCGCTTGAATCGGTGATGGTCACAGCGTCGGTGGTGCGCTCAACAAAATTCGACAAATCGCCCGACGGCGAATCAGTGGCCGTGCTCGCCACGCGCCCGCGCACCAGCAACAGCATCGTGTTGTCAGCGCGGAACGGCGTTGCTGAAATGTCGATCGCTGGGGTTTGCGCGAAGCTGTTGCCTTGATTCGGGGCTGCGGCGCGGGCGCGAATTTCGGCCGGCCGCCCGCTGGTGCGCGCCGTTACGAGCAACTCCTCAACCCCGGGGCGGGCCGAGCGAGCAAAGCCGTCAAGCACGCTTTGGCCCACCAGCCGCGCATGCGCTTGACCGAACAGCAGCGCGGCGGCGGCGTTGGCCTCAACCACCTGTAAGGTCTCAGCATTGATCACCATCACGGCGTCGGTTGCCACCTGAAACAGCAAGCGATAGCGCGATTCGGATTGCCGCTGCTGCCAGTAGTGGCGCTCCATGTCCTGCTGCGCCACCACGAAGCGCTCTTGAATAGCTGCAACGGCGCGCAAATCACGACCCACCGCGAGCACCGGGCCATCGCGGCCTAGGCGTATGGCGGTGTAGGCCACCGGCACATCCAGACCACCCAACGTCGGGTGCGACACCTCACGACGGCGCGTCACACCGGTGGTCTGTGCCTCGAGCAGCAGTTGCTCTATTTTCTTACGGGTGCCGCCGCTAACCGTCTCCGCCCACGGCTTGCCAACCCAGTCAGCGCCCGACCCGGCGATAGGATCGGCGCCCATCGCCATGTGCCGAATCACGCCACCGGCATCAATCACCAGCGCAATATCACTGGCGATGGAAGCAAAGGTTTGCGCCAGCTGCGGAGCAAGCTCGGATAAAGCTCCTAAATCGGGGGCGTCAAGCGGCACTTTTGCAACGTGGGTCAAGCGATGTTTCTACGACCATGGCACAGCGGCGCGAACGTGCGCGCCGTCGTGAGTCGGTCGGGGTGAAAGGGACTCGATTATCGCATGGTCAATCGCGGCTGGGTGGGGTTTTGCGGGGCATGTCCCACCACCGCACGCGAGGGAAATTCGCTGTCTCAACACCCATCCCAGCACGAGCTGGTGTTGTCCGCCCAGACGACACATAATAAAGTGGCTTTCTGCTGAAACCCAACATTTACAGGGTGTTAGCGATTATTTTGGCATTAGTCGACTTAGCGCAAATATTCGCCCTTGCCCCTTTAAAATATAGGATTAAGAGAAAAGCTATACATCGATTTGGTGAACCGTTGGTCACCGCTTCAGGTCAAGTCGTAGGGTCACATTCACGGCTGAAGGATTCGTCCACATCCAGCACCACTCGAAGCCAAGGGTCGGACTCAATATGCCCTCCTGGTGTTGGGTCAGAAAACTTTTCACCGAATAAATAATCTCTTCGCCTGCGTGACGGTGAATATTGAAGTTCAAAGGCCCGTCCGCCGCATAGCGCCAGCGCACCGGCAGGCGCGGCTCGATCTGCCCGCAAACTTCGGCCGATTTTCCGGGTGCAATGGCCTGCGTGTGTTCAAACGTATCGCTCGGACTCCAGCCAATGTGGGTCGCCCCGGCGATCATCGAGAAACCCGCCGCCAGCGTCGCGGCGAGCAGATGAGATTTCGGTGTCATAGCAGCATTCCTTGTATCCGCGATAGGCGTATCGTAGCGGTGAATTTTATTAGCCCTGTCGATACGTTGAGTCCTTTTGCCGCAGGTCAACTGCCGCTCTTGACTAAGCAGGATGGGCATTGGAGACGGCGCAGCGCGCTCATTTGCCAACGATCAAGACATCAAAAATCGTGCGGTCGCACTGATGGTTGCTGCCGTTCGGGCTCACCACGAAATACAGCGCGGTGCCGCCGTACCCGTTGTTCGCAGCTTGCACAGGCACCGTCAACTGAACCACGTCGCCGTTGGCGCCGTTTGCAATCGTGCCCGAGGCCACCGACACGTTGTCGCGCAACACATTCCAACTCACGCCATTGCCACAACCCGCGTTGGCGTCCGACACCCGCGCGAGCACCTGCACCTGCCCATTGATCGGACTCATCCAGCGAATCACGCTCGACTTGCCGGGCCTCGGACGCATGAGCCGCGTGCCGCGTTGAATGGGTGGATTGTTGCCCAGAAAAAACGTACATGTCGGTGCCTGCACGATGAGCGAATGCGAAGGCGGAAAATTTCAAGCTTCATTAGGCCGTCCATCGTAGTTGGTAACAAAATTTGGCATTGGCTGACAGTTCGCGGGGTTCAATGTCTCGCCCACCGCGTCATTCATCGCCGTCCACACCTGCCCCTCACCGAACGGGTTACTGCTGAAACCATTCATCATGGAGCGCGATAGGTTCCATGAGTAGGCGGGGGCGGCGGAAGTGGTGGTGCCTCCAACCACTGCGGCGGCGACTGCGGCGACTGTCAAAAACTTACGCATCGGACTCTCCAAAATAAGCATGAGTAAAAGTAATTTGCGAAGATTTCACGCGCCGTGCGTTGTGCTTGCACTCAACGCGTGATTGGCCGCTCATCGAATCATGAAGTCATCGCGCCTGGTGCTCCTATGCTCACTCAAACGTCGTGGAGCATGAAAAAGCGGCCATCCAAATTTGCTTGCTGGTTGCTGAGCGTTTCTTCCCGACCAAGATGGATATTGAAGATTTGCATCTGCTTCTCAACTGAAAAGCCACTATCGCGAGCGGCCTCGAGTGATTAACCTACCGAGGAACCAGCAAGTTTGGCGCGCCCATTGAACGAGGCGGCGCATCCTTTGGTGCGGCGGGCTTGCCAGCTTTTTGGCGTGCGAGTCGCCGTTCCTCGGCGTACTTGACTACCTCTTGTAAGTCCTGCTGCTCGGTGTCCATTACCCTTGCGCCGGGGGCACCAAGTTGTGCCGCAGTTGCGGATGGAGCTTTGCATGGACACGGTCTGTAGGAGTTCGGATCGATACTTCCAGCTTGATCCCACAATCCGAAATTGGAGATAACGCTACCCGTCATAGAAAATCCCGTTCTACCTCCTTGGTCGTCTTCAACCATCACGTAGACGCAGTTGACGTAAGGCCTGAAACGTGCGGTCGCGGCGTTAACCGGGATCGCAGTACCCCAACTCCACTTACCCGTCTGACCGATTGGCGTCAGAAGCTGGCCTGTAAGCTGATTGTTTAGCCAGACCTGTACGTTGTCGTCCGCTCGCAGGTTCGCGTTCAAACTTAGCCCGCTTCCTTGCGTCGCGTTTTGCACCAAAGCCTCCGGCATTACGCAAAAGCACTTTCTATAAACGGTGTAACCGGGATCGTAAGGCCCCGTAACCGAAGGACTTGTACCGTTCGTGAACCCGCTGATCCAGTGCGCCAAACCGGGTGGCGGCAGCCAACCCGTGCTTGGAACCACATTTGCCGGACTAACCGGGAGCGGTGGTAACAGCGGGTACTTCGATATCACTTGCCAATACGGATCCGTGGTGCCGACGGCGAAGTAACCACCGGTCGCATGATTGAAACCGGTATCCAGCTTAAAGTTCGTACTGGCGACGCTGATCGTGCTTGCCGCGGAGAGGGCGAGCGCGGTAAATAAGTTGATTCTCAATTTCATGGTGGAGTTCCTCGTGTGCCTCAAGACGGAAGGTGGGGGTGGCGGAAGCAAAACGCCTAGCCCTCAAGTTTTCCCGGTGAAACGACAAAGTCGACACGCCGGTACGTCCTCTCAAACGCAAGATTCGCGAAAAATCGGCCAATTAACCATGGCATTGCGTAAATATCTTTTGTACGCACTTGCGCGGCGCGCGACATGCTGCCGAGGCTACTGTGAGGTCTACTCGCTCGAATCTCGCCGTGTCGCCCATCGGATCAAAAAGTTGAACTGAATTGCCCGCAGCATCATGCGTGCAATCTCGGCGAGTAGCGCCAAACACCGGTCGTCCTGCGGAGGGCAGCCTCCGCCCACTGCGCGGCTGTCGCGCGACTATTCGCTGGCGGGAAGATCAGCCCACCGCACATCACGGGTGAGGGCGTGGAGGGGAGGGGAGCGTCTATGGCAATGTACAATTACATACATCACTAAACACTTGGCTCCTATCATGCACCGCACCCAAATCTATTTGCAAGATGAGCTGCATGAAACCATCAAAGCGCGTGCGCGAAGCATTGGCGTGAGCATGTCGGAGCTGATTCGTCGCACGTTGGAATCGAGCATCGAAAAAAATCCTGCGGCCGATGCGCGCGCATTTTTTGATCGGCTCAAACCGCTCGCCAGTTACTCCCATAGCTCTCCAGAAGACTATGTGTCAGCTACGCGCAGCAAAAGCCGATTGCTGCGCACCGCGTCCAAATGAACGCTCCCAAACAGGTGCTGCTTGACACAGATATCGTCATCCATTTACTCAAAAAACAGCCTGAGATCGTGGCGCGGTTCCTCGAACTGCTTGAGGCGAAAACCGAATTTCTCGTCAGCCCCGTTGTGGTGGCCGAGGTATACGCCGGTGCGTTTGCGAGCGAGCACGGCAAGATTGAGGCGTTTTTCAACTTATGCGTGCGTATCTCGACCGACTGCGACATCGGGCGCACAGCGGGGCTCTATGCGTCGCATCATCGAAAAGCATTTCAAGGCATTTCGCTTGAAGACTATCTGTTGGCGGCAACGGCAAGCGCGCATCGTTGCCCGCTATGGACGGGAAACCGCAAGCATTACCCGATGTCGGACATTGAGCTGTTCACTCCGTCGCGCGGGTAAGCTGCGGGTCATCGGTGCGTTGGCACACTCCGAAACCGGCTATGCGGTCTGCCTGAAGTTTGATCGCGTGCGTTATCGACGCGACTGCGAAACTGCATTGACAACCTGACTCAATACTGTTCGTTCCGTACCCTTTTAGCGAACGGTATTTCGACTTATTAATGGGTCAACAAAATACGTCCTACCGTCGGAGGTCTTACTCCCTCTCTCTCGGGGAGAGGGAGCCTGCCGAACCGGCCATATTTCGTTGACTGCGTAACAACACGGGCGACCAACTAGTCACTTACCAATCCAATGCTGACAAGTTGCGGTCAGAATCATGCTCAAGAACGAGCGGGTTTCAGAACGAATTCAGTGATGCATGCACACGTCGCGGCGGTGTAGCGACCGAGTTTGGTGAGGTAGTAGTGGTGCGTCCCCGTCACTCGTTTGATCCGCCCGGAGAGCCGCAATCGCTTGATCTAACGGCGCATTTTGATGAGCGAAACCGGCATAAAAATGGGGCGGCCCGCTTTCTCGTATGCCGCCCCGCGAGGAGGATGTGACATGAACGAACTGTCGCGTTCACCTAGGCGTGATCGCGATGACAGTTCACCCACTCAAACGCGATGTGTCAGAGAATCCGGCCAATGCGTGACGGGCTCGATTTTTTTGGACGATTATTTGAGCCATGGCATTGCGTGAGGTGGCGCGTGGTTAGGTCGCGGTGGAGGAGCGGGCGGGTGCGTCGCCCCCTTATTGATCGTGCGCCGTCTCCCTCACCCCAACCCTCTCCCCCAAGGGGAGGGGGCCGACCGAACCGGGTACACCTATCGCGATGCTTGGCCTTGTCCGCCGTAGCCGCGCTCGCGCCCACGCCTGTTTCAGCTATTTCGCCTTTTTCACATCCCCCGGCGCGTAACTGAAGATGAAGGACGTGCCGCCTACTATTTTTGTTTCCTGCGTGCCGGGTGCGACTTCTTCTTCAAACACGCGAATCAACACGTTTTGTTGCGGCACATTCGGGGTTCGCTTGAAGAAGAGCTTGATTGGCACCTCTTCATCTGGCGGCAGCAACAGCTCGATGGTCATCGTTGCACCGTCGAGTACAGCCACGGCGTCCATTCCGCCCACCACGGCGCATTCCGTCTTACGTGGATTTGGGCACAGGCTGGGCGCATATCGAACCTCCGTGAGGCCGGTGTCGCGTGCCGAAAAATTGTATTGATTAGCGGCCGCCTCGATGCGCACATTCACGCGCCTTGCTTCGTTGGTTGAGCGCTTGCGCAACAGCACGGCTCGCTTGCTTCTGCCGGGCGAGTCGCTGCACGATGAATCTATGTCCACCGAATCTACGCGCATCGCAGGCCGCGTAGCACGTCGGATGGATTGACTAGCGGGAATTGGTGCAGCGCAACGAAGGCAGCGCCTTTTAACCTAACTTGTAGCGATTCGACGCAGGGCATACGCTATGGGCGCGTAGAGGCGTGGTTTGCTCCCCGCCTGTAATTTCTCGTTGGCAGGCACCGCGCCGATGCTGCGCGGTGCTGCCAAACTTGACGTGCTATTCAAACATTCACTCCCCGACTCAAGGGTCACCTTTCGCTCTAGGCACTCCATCACCGCCACCCACCAGTAGCGTTTCGTCAAACGTAAGTTCTCTCACCATCTCTGACTGGATCGAATTGCTCTCAAACAGATTCTTCCGACGCATGTCAGTCGTTTCGATTTTCGGCATGTCGACTCCTTTTCGCTTTGGCGCAACGAACCATTTGCCGCGACCACAAATTAGCTTATGCGCGCGTGGCCAGAAAGTCAATACGGAAAGTGCCGAGCCAACGCTGATGGATTCGCTAACCACCAGCGCCTCGTCCGCTTGTTCAAAATAGACCTACGCGTCAGCGGAGGTCACATGATTCACTAACTTTTCGCGGTTCAATCGACGGATCCGAGGCGTTCGCTCAATCCTTCTTCTGCTCTTGCGGAAGAAACGAAGTACCCAAATCGTTGATGCCCAGCAGTTGTTTTAGGTTTGCGGTGCTTGACACGGCTGCGGCATACGGCAGCTTCTTGCTGAGGCCTTGTTGATAGAGCGTCTTCGAGGTGCCCGGTCCGGATAGCGTAAGCGTTAGCACGGGTGGCACGCTGCCCGCGACGCCATACTCGCACCACGCCAAAGCGGGCTTCACTTTCTTGCCTGCAGCAATCGGCGCTTGCAACGTCGTTTTGCCAATGAATACAATTTGTGAGGAGGCTGGTTTGGTGAACTCGGTCTGCGGCTTGACCTTGCGTTTGGTCAGCGTCACTTCCACGATCCCTATCGTTGCGTCCGGCCAATCGTTTTCGACTTCTGGACGCACGCAATAATTGACTTTGCCGATACCAGAAGGTTGCCACACCATAAATGCGGAACCAATCGTGCCTTGGCCGGGTGGCATCGTCTGGTTGACGCCTCCCGTGCCGCTTGGCCCAGCGGCGTAACTCACGCCTATTAAAAGTCCGGTTGCGATGGCGGCAAGCGCCGTTAAATGTGCCGCGCGTTTCATTGAAAACTTAATCATGAATTGTCCTAGTTGAGGATGGGAAAAGTAACGCCAAAAAGCGTTGGAGACGTGGACGATTGTTCGAGCGTTTTACGAACTTGATGGAGCGAACGCAGCAGTGCGATATCGTCCTTTCGCTGAGCAGAAACGACCGCTTGCAGCGCCTGTAGTGATGTTGCTTTGGCACCGCTCGACGCGTCCGATATCGAGAGCACAAGATAGGCGTCGCAACGGACGCGGGCTGGGTGATTGATTGCACGCGAGCGGGCGCGCAGCATGCAGGATTTTGAAAAGTAGTTCTGCGCTACGCTAGGTTGGTTCAGTTTGGCATGCGCCACGCCTAGCCACTCAAGCGCGGGTGCTAACTCAATGTTGTCTGGGCCCAGCGACTTAGATTGCTCTGCCAGCACCGTCTGCAATCGCGATTCGGCGGTCACAATACGATCACGCCTAATATCTAGTTCGCTTTTCGCGACAGCCCACCGGACTGCCCATTGTGCGTGCGGTGACAGTAGAGGTTCGGCAAGCGCAAGGTCGCGCTCCGCACTATCAAAATTTCCCGTCATCCACGCGAGTCGCGCGTTGACGAGGCGAGCGGTGCCAGATCGAAGTGGATGTTTAGCATTCAACTCTGGCGCAAGTATGTCGTCTGATAGGCGTTGCGCACCCGCGTAGTCTCCAGCGAATAGTGCTGCAAGTACCGCGATACGCCGCGCGGGAGCGATATTGATGCCGAGATCGCCCGGTAACCCTTTTGCCAACTGCAACGCATCTAGAGCGCGACGTTCCGCCGCAAGATAGTCGCTTGAGTCGAACTCTAGCTGCGCGAAATGATTGAGGATGTCAATTTGCTCAACTTTCCCGTGCCCACGTCCTGTGGCGTTGATCGCGACGGTTTCTTCAAAGGCACGGCGGGCATCTTCGATGCGGCCTTGGTCTCGCGCGATCACGGCGTTGATTGCATGGGCTTCGGCAAGCTTGGGTTGCGGTTCTGGCATTACGTGTGTCGCCAATGCAAGTGCCTGGGCGATATAGCCTTGCGCAGACTCCAATCGTCGGTCAAGACGGTGCCGATCAGCGACCAGTGCGAGTGCCCAGACCACGCGGTCTTGCTCCGCGCCTCGTGTGCGTGCAGTGTCTAGTGCCTGCAAGAGAAGACTCAATGCCGCTGAAGTATTTACCGACTCCCCCGTTTCTCCAAGCGCCTGCCCAAGCGCCAGTTGAGCGTCAACGAGCGCGTTGACATCCGCTCCAGGCATTGTTTCTAGTACTGTCACGCGCCGACGTTGTACCGCCAAAAGTTGTTCAGGAAGGCCAAGCCGGTAGTAGATGTCGCCGATCTGCGTCAACACAAGGGCGAGTGCTTCGGGATCGTCGGCGAGTTCCTTCTCAGCGCTGGCGAGCCCTCGCTCCAAAATTTCACGCGCAGTGATGCTGTCGCCTCTACTTTGCTCAGGATCTGCGTTCGAAAATATTCCTGTCAGAACTTTTTGTGCCGTGGCTACCCGCGTCGCTTCCTTGTTCGCTCGCGCAGCGCTAGCCGTTGCGACTTTCGCCTGCCAAACGGCTACGCCAGTGGTCGCGATCAATGCAGTTACGCCGAGCACGGACGCGGCAACCGCGACGCGGTGTCGAGCAATCACTCGGCTCGTGAGATACCAGAGGCTGTCGGCTCTAGCAGCGATGGGCTGTTGCGTCAGATGTTTGCGCAGGTCTTCGGCAAGTGCCGCCACCGTCGGATACCGTTCGTCCGCATTTTTCTTGAGCGCCTTGGCAAGGATGGTGTCGATGTCGCCTGCGAGTGTTCGACGTAGCGCCACCTGGGTGGTTTGGCGTGCTTCCAGTGTTTCGATGGGGGCAAAGCGGGTGGATGCGTTGGCGGGGTCAACCGCTAGCACTTCGTCTTCGAGCGCGCCGCGGGTGTCGCGCTTGGGTTGGTAGGGCGCGCTGCCTGTGAGCAGGCGGTAGAGCATGACGCCGAGGGCGTACACGTCGGTGGCGGTGGAGAGCCTGCCGTGGTTGATTTGCTCGGGGGCGGCGTAGGCTAGGGTGATGGCGGCACCGGCCATTTCGGTGAGATCGGAGCCTGCGGAAATGGTCGTCGCGGGGTTGGCGACGACGCTGGTTTCGGGCAATAGTTTTGCGACCCCGAAGTCGAGCAATCGCGCTTGACCGTTGCCGTCAACCAGCACGTTGCCGGGCTTTAGATCGCGATGCAACACGAGTTGTCGGTGCGCGAACTCTACGGCGTCGAGCACTTGCAGATACAGCGTTAGCCGCGCTTTGATCGTAAGCCTTTGTTTGTCGCAGAACGCATCAATCGGCTCACCAGCGACGTATTCCATCGCCAGATACGGCTGCCCGGAATCACTGATGCCTGTGTCGTAAAGACGCGCAATATTTGGGTGTTCAAGCTGCGCCAGAAAGTCTCGCTCGCGGGCAAAGCGTTCACGCAGGGATGAGAGCGCGGCGGGGTTGTCGGAGGTGGCGGGCAGCTTCACGGCCACGTCGCGCTTAAGTCTTCCGTCGGCATAGCGTGCGCGCCACACGCTGCCCATGCCACCGTGGCCCAAGAGCTCAATCAACTCAAACGGGCCGATCTGCGCGCCGATTTCGCCGTTGGATGGATGTTGCGTTTGGCGATCCGGTCGCGGCAGTGTGGCGAGGATGTCGTTAGTTTCGACCCGTTGATGTGCGCTGAGCAATTTGCGCAACAGCGGCGCGACCTGCGGCTCGGCAGCAGCGATCTCGTCGAGCCATGCGTCGCGCTGCTCAGGCCGCAGGGTGACGGCGGTGTCCATGAGCGCTAAGGCGCGTTGCCAGTGGTCGGCGGGGAGTGGCATGGGAGGAGGGGTGTGGCTTTGGTACGGGCTATCTACTCAAACGCGGAATGGTGGAAAAAGCGGCCAAATATTACTGAGTCAACGAAATAAGACCGGTTTTGCTGGCCCCCTCTCCCCCGGGGAGAGGGAGTCAAACCGTTGGCCGCAGGACACATTTAGTTGATCCATTAATAATTTGCTTTGTAGGCGCGCACTTGGGCGCGCTGCGGCACGTTGAGCGACGCCAAGTCGTCGCCTACCCGAAACTCTAATCTCCTTCCAGCAGCACCAGCAACGCGGCGCGGGCTTTCTCCCATTCGCGGCGCACGGTACGCTCCGAAATGCCGAGGACCTCTGCGATTTCAATCTCAGTCATACCGCCGAAAAAACGCATTTCGACCAAGGCGGCGAGGTCGGGGCTGATGCGTTGTAGGTCTTTCAGCGCGTCGTCGATGGCGTTGACGTCGCCACCGTGTGGCGTGACCTCGGCGATCTCGGTTTTTAGGGTGAGATCGGCCTGCCCGCCGCCGCGCCGCTCGGCGTTGGCCTCGCGCACGGCGTCGAGGATGATGCTGCGCATGACTTTCGAGGCGTACGCGAAAAAATGGCCGCGATCAGGCAGGGACAGAGTTTTCTGATTTACTAGCCGAAGGTAGCTTTCGTGCAGCAATGACTCGGTGGCGAAGCTTTGTTTGAGATTTGCGGCCCACAAACGCGAATGGGCGAGGCGCTTTAGTTCCTCGTAGGAAACGTCAAACAAATGCTTGATGGCGTCTGGCTCTCCGGGCTTAAGCCTAGCGACGGCGTCCGTGATTTCGCTGGTCATGGTGAAAATCGTCCCTCGGTTTGATCGCTTTTTTGGAATGACGCAATGGGAAAACAGTGCGCTCAGCGTTTCAAGTGGCTACCTGCACGATGGTACAGAGTTTTCGCCGATGCGCATAGGCAAGCAGAGCTACGACTTTGCCTTAGCGTGTGAAATTTTATCAGTTAGCTTTTGCCGTAAAGGCCCTGTTTATAAGCGTGTAAGGCGCTATTTTTGCAAAAGTCGATAAATGACATTATACGTACTTATCCCCTTATAAAACGGTCGTTTACGCTAAAAGCTATTGGCTTATGGACGACGTTACATGCCGCGAATTCGCAGCCAAAAAATCACTACGCAAGGGCCTTGACGTAATCCAAAACCGCCTGCGCGTGACCCGCGACTTTGACGCCGCGCCATTCATGCGCGAGCTTACCGTCTGCGCCGATGATGAACGTGCTGCGCTCAACCCCGCGCACTTGTTTGCCGTACATGTTCTTCATTTTCAAGACATCAAATTGCGTACAGAGTTTTTCGTCGGCATCAGAAATCAGCACGAACGGAAAGCCGTGTTTCGCACAGAAATTGTCGTGCGATTTCACGCTGTCACGCGATGCGCCGACGATGACGGCGTTGGCTTTGACGAACTCATCGTGCAGCGCCGCGAAGTCGATGCCCTCGGTGGTGCAGCCGGGCGTGCTGTCCTTCGGATAGAAATAAAGGACAACGATTTTCTGCTTGTGATCGGACAATTTGAAGCTGCCGCCACCACTGGTGGGAAGATTGAAATCGGCTACTTTGCTGCTCGCCATGATGCCTTTCGAAAACGTAAAAATTACCTGCGCATGGTTGTGTGGAGGCTCGCCAGATACGGCAATCCTTGTTTCATCAGTGTGCCAGATCGGCCCGCAATGACGCCCCACTCGAGCTCGCAATAAGGCAAGTTTTGCGTCGTCAGCGTGTCGAAGTAAGTGCCCGTGCTGACGAGCGTGTAGCCCTGATCGCGCCAACCGGCGAGCAGGCGCTCCATCACGGGCAACAGCGCCATGCCTTCGAGTTCGGCATGCAGCGTGAAAACATGGTCTGTGGTGGGCGACGCGGTGAGGTTCAGCAAGTGCAAATGCGCGTTGTCGGCAGTGCAGCCGTCGATGCCAATTAGCTCGTCAAGCGTGGGCAGCGTGCCGACCACTTGCGGCACCGGCAGCACCTCGCCGCGTACCAACGGCCAGAAGGCGTTGGTTTCGCTGCGCACGGTTGCGCCTGTTGCAGCTGTTGCGGCTCTTGCAGCGGTGGCACCTGCGCGCGCATCGCTGGCGTAGCGGTAGCCCAGGGTGCCCTGATGACGCAGCGCCTCCACGCTCATCTGCCAGCCCGCCGCGCCCCACGTCTGCGCAGGTGCGCCGAAGATTTGTGTGAAGCGTTCGTGCGCACGATCCATCTGCGCTCGTGTCCACTCCGGCGATTGAGTCATCACGTTGTCTTGCCAGCCCACGTGATCCCAACAGTGAATGCCGCATTCAAAACCGGCGTCTCGTGCGGCGCGCATCGAGTCGGCGGCGCGGCGGCCAATGTTGGGTCCGGGGATCAACGTGCCGTACATCAGTGTCTTCAAACCGTAGTTTGCTCGCACCGAGGTGCGCCGAACTTTTGCTAAAAATCCGGGACGGAAAATACGCTTAATCGCACGACCGGTATTGTCTGGCCCCATCGAAAACAGAAACGTTGCGCCCACCTGTTCGCGGTTGAAAAGTTCGACCAGCCGCGGCACACCCTCTTGCGTGCCGCGTAGGGTGTCGACGTCAACTTTAAGGCAAAGAAAAGGCATCAGGCTTTCTGCGCCAGCGTGATTGCCGCAGCTTCCGCGCGATAATTTTCAAGTATTTTCCGCAGCGAACGAGCCATGGTCACCGTTGGCAACCAGTCGAGTTCGTCCACGGTATTGGTGATCTTTGGATTGCGATTTTGTACGTCCTGGTAGCCCACGCCGTAATAGGCTTCGGCCGTGGTGGTGACGATGCTGGACTTTGCCGCACCCGCCTGATACTCAGCGTATTCAGGCGCGATTTTCAGCAACATTTCGGCGAGTTCGCGTACCGAATGATTGTTCGCCGGGTTTCCGATGTTGTAGATTTTTCCACTGGCAATACCGCGAGGATTTTCAATGATGGTCATCAGCGCGTTGATGGCATCTTCAACGTCGGTGAAGCTGCGGCGGGCGCTGCCACCGTCGACCAGTTGAATCGGTTCGCCGCGAATAATGTGCCCGATAAATTGGGTGATAACGCGCGCGCCGCCGGGGTTGCTGGCGGTGAGCGAATCGAGTCCGGCACCGATCCAGTTAAACGGGCGAATCAGCGTGTAATCCAGCTCACCCTTCAGCCCGTATGCGTGAATGATGCGATCCATTAACTGCTTGGACACCGAGTAAATCCAGCGCGGCTTGTTGATTGGTCCGACCACCAGCTCAGAGTTTAATGGGTCGAACTCTGCGTCTTTGCACATGCCGTAAACCTCGGAGGTCGACGGAAAAATCAGGCGTTTTTTGTGCTTCACACACATGCGCACGATCGGCAGGTTCGCCTCAAAATCCAGCTCAAATACGCGCAGCGGATCGCTCACATAAGTGGCCGGCGTGGCAATCGCCACCAGCGGCAACACCACGTCACACGCGGCCACCTGCTCGTCGATCCATGCGGTGCTGGTGAGCATGTCACGCTCGTGAAAGCTCATGCGCGGATGGTCGAGCAGGCTCGTTAGGCGGTGCGCGCCGAGATCCATGCCGACGATGTGCCAATCAGTGTTGGCGAGAATGGCTCGGCTTAGATGGTGGCCGATGAAGCCGTTCGCGCCTAGGATGAGAATTTTTTTCATGGGCCGTATTGTTTCATGCAGTGCGGTTAGCGGCAGCGCCTTCGCATGCGGGAGGCCAGTTTTGCTCCCTCCCCCAGCGGGGGAGGGTTGGGGTGGGGGAAGCGGGCTTACAAAAGGAGGCAATGCTGTGTCGTCCAAGTACCCCCACCCCCGCGCTCTCGCGGCGGGGAGGGAGTTTGATTCGGCGCTAAGGGTCACACCTTTCACGAAGCCAACGGCGTGTCTCCGCAAGGCTTAAAGATGTGCCGTTAATGATGAGCGACATCGGTTCGATCAGATTGCCGTCGCCGCACGCAATGACAATGCGTTCTGCGTGATCCGGTGATACCGAGCCGGGTTGGTTTGCTGAGTCCCTCTCCCCAACCCTCTCCCCCGGAGAGAGGGAGAAAACAGGAGCCAGCGCATTGAGCTGTCCGATCAATGACGGCGAATTGAGCGAACACATTCGCGCTCGCGAAATTACGATGTGCTCGCCGCCGATTTCGGTGAAAGCGCCAGGATAAGGCGGCGCGACCGCGCGAATCAGGTTGTACACATCGCGCGCGGGTTTCGTCCAGTCGACACGTCCGTCTTCAGGTTTGCGGCCCGAAAAATACGAACCCGCCTTCAGGTCGAGCGGGACGCTAGGTGCTGTGCCTGCGATCAGTTGCGGCAACGCGCGAACTAGCGTCATCTCTGCGGTAACGACAACCTTTTGAAACACTTCGTGCGCGGTGTCGTCGCCCAAAATTGGCACTGACGTTTGCGCCACCAGATTGCCTGCGTCGGGCTTCACGTCCATGTAATGCAGCGACGCGCCGGTTTCGGTTTCGCCGTGCAACACTGCCCAGTTGATCGGCACGCGACCACGATATTTCGGCAACAGCGAACCGTGCATGTTGAGAGCACCGCGCTTGGGTATCGCGAGCAGATCTGCGCCGAGCATTTTGCGATAGTAAAACGAGAAGAAAAAGTCGGGCGACAATGTACGAATGCGCGCGACCACGTCAGGGTGATTCGGGTCGTCGGCGCTGAGCGTTTCAATGCCATGTTGGGCGCACACATCGGCCACCGAGTCGTACCAAATCGTCTCGTTCGGGCTGTCCTCATGCGTGAGTACCAGCGGTATGCGCACGCCCTGATCAAGCAGTACGCGCAGGCAGCGCACGCCTACGTTGTGATAGGCAAAGACCACTGCTGTGGTCGGGTAGTCCGCCACTGCTGTGGTCAGGTAGTCCGCCACTGCTGTGGTCGGGTAGTCCGCCACCGCTGTGGTCACGCCAGATTCCGCGCCGAGGGGAGGTCGTTCGCGCCTACGGGTAGAGTCGGCAGCGCCGGCAACGCAGCGTCTGTTTGCTCGACGACACGGTCAATCACGTAGCGCGGACGGTCCCGCACTTGCAGATAAATTCGCCCGACGTATTCACCAACGATACCTAAGCCGAACAACACCATGCCGGTCAGGAAAAATTGCAGGATGTCGCGATCCAGCAGAGCGCGCATCGCGTCCCAAAACGGTAATGTGAACATACGGTAGATCATGAGTCCGAGATAGGTAACCGCAGAGCCCACGGCCACCAGCATGCCGAGCAGCGAGAACATCTGTAACGGCACTAGCGAAAAGCCGGTCATCAAGTCGAAGTTCAAGCGTACTAATTGGTAGAACGAATATTTCGATTCACCGGCTGCCCGCTCGGCGTGCGCTACGATGACCTCGGTCGGATTAACTGCGAAGGTATAGGCGAGGGCGGGAATGAAGGTGCGCACTTCGCGAGTTTGATTCACTAATTCGACGATGCGCCGCGAGTACGCGCGCAGCATGCAGCCTTGATCAGTCATCTTGATTTTGGTGGTTTTCTCCCGCACCACGTTGATCAATTTCGATGCAACACCGCGCCACCACACATCCCCGCGTCGCAAATCGCGAATCGAGCCGACGTAGTCGAACCCTTCGCGATACGCCGCCAGCAATTTGTGAATTTCTTCGGGTGGATTTTGCAGATCGGCATCGAGCGTAACAGCAACTTCGCCACGCACATGCGCGAAGCCCGCGATGATCGCGCTGTGCTGGCCGAAGTTGCCGGAGAACAGCACCACGCGTGTCTCTTGTGGGCGTTTGCTTTGCTGCGCGAGCAGCATGCCCGCAGATCGATCACGGCTACCGTCGTTGATGAAGATGACTTCATACGGGGTATTCAGCGCATCGAGCGCAGGGTAGAGCCGCGCGAACAATTCGGGCAGCACATCCTCTTCGTTGTAGACCGGGATGACGATGGAGAGGGTGGGGATCATGCGGGGATTATCGCTTCGCGTCACTAAGGATTGATCGTAGGCTATTGCATACAAAATCCACGTCGCGCAGCTGCAAAGCCGCATGCAACGGCAGGGTCAGCGTAGTGTTCGCGATGAGTTCGGTGTTTGGCAAATCGTTCGCCTTCCAACCCTGCGCGCGGAAGAGAGAGGTGAGATGTGGCGACTCGTAGGACACGCTGGTGGCGACACCTTGCGCCTTCATCGCGTCCATGATTTCAGCGCGTGATTTTTTGAGTTGATCGAGTGGCAAGCGAATTGCAAACAGGTTCCAGCTGTGGCCGACAACGTCCCCCGCGTGTCCCGCGTACGGCAACAATTCCTCCGCCAAAAATTCGGGTAATCGTTTGAGATAGTGCATCGCAAGGCCGCGCCGATGCGCGCAAAAGCCGTCAAGCTTTTTGAGCTGTGCGCGACCAATGGCCGCACTCACGTCGGTCATGTTGAATTTGCCGCCCGGAAAATCCACGTCGCGTGTCTGATCGGGAAGGCGGCTGATACCGTGAAAACGCAGCACTTCAACGCGTTTGGCATCAGCCAAATCGTTACAGACCAACGCGCCGCCTTCGATGGTCGTCATGTTCTTGTTCGGATGAAACGAGAACAGACTGATGTCGCCAAACGAGCCGATGCTGCGGCCCTTCCATGACGATCCGACGGCGAGCGCAGCGTCTTCGATCACGCGCAGTTTGTGTGCTGCGGCGAACGCGTAAAGCGCATCCATGTCGCAGGCAAGACCAGCGTAGTGCGTCGGGATGATGGCTTTCGTTTTTGTGCTGACGCGTCGCGCGGCATCCGCCAAGTCAACGTTGCGCGATTTCAAATCGACATCCACAAACACCGCACGAGCGCCCACTTTTTCGACCATATTGCCGCTGGAGAAAAACGTCTGCGCGCCGATCAACACTTCATCACCCGCGCCAATGCCGAGCAGTTGCAGCGCAACTTCTAGCGCTGCGGTTTCACTAGTCAACACGCGAGTGGGACGGTTGCCAAAGTACGCGGACAGCTCTGCCTCCAGCGCCAGCACATTGGGGCCAGAGGCGATCCAGCCAGAGCGCAGTACGGCGTCGGACGCCGCAAATTCCTCTTCACCCAACAGCGGGGCGGCGAACGCAATAGTCATTTGGAAACCGTCGTTGACACAAGGATGACGCCGATGATGATGAAGCCGACGCCGATCAATTTTTGTAGGGTCAGCGATTCGCCGAACAGCCACCACGCGGCGAGTGCGTTGACCACATAACCGATGGAGACTAGCGGATAGGCCACACTCACAGGCAAACGCGAGAGCGTCGCGATCCACGTGAACAGACTAATGCCATAACAGGCAAAGCCTGCCCAAAACCACGGCACGCGCGCGATGCCCAGCAACGTATTCAATGTGTTGGCATCACCAAAACTCACGGTGCCAACGACGTTGGTGCCAGCCTTCAAAAACAATTGCGCAGCGGCGTTGAGCAACACGCTGAGCAGCGCGATGGAGAGCGCCGTGCCTGTCACTGAGCGGCCTTCATAGAAGTCATTGCGCGTGCCTCGCGATGATTACGCGGCGCAAATCCACGGTGACTATGCGGTACTGCAAACCTGCTAAATCCATGCGCGGGAGTTTCTCAAAATCAGTGATCGCATAAGCACGCTCCGAGCCTTCCCACTCAATGGCGAAATCAGTGAAGTTAAAGCGCACTTTGTCCGGCGCAAACCATGCCCCAAGGCCCATCTCATCTAGGTAATCGACCAGCGTCAAGGTGCGGCCCAGATACGGCGGCACAGTCTGCTCGTAGATGCCCACTGAGTAAAACGCATCTTCCTTGCGATAGCTTGGCTCCACGCTTAGAAAGTCTTTCACCAACTGCTGGCTTGACGTGCTGGCGGACAAAGCATCATAGCCGCCTGCCGTCACGCTGGTGCCCACCATCGACAACACCGCAGCCAGCACAATGGCATTGATGCGCTCACCGCGGCTGTGCAATCGGTAGGCCAGTGCGATGGCGATGGCGTAGACCAGCCCGCCAGCGCCAGCGTAAAACGCAAAGTGATCGATCATGCCCACGGTGTAGGCATCCTCGACAAACGCGCTGCGAAAAATCACCAGTCCCACTAACGTCAGCGGGATCAAAGCCATGCAGGCCAACAGATAGCTGAATTGCCGCTTGGTGGCATGCACCAAAATCGGCGCAAGCAGCATCGCCGCAGCGGGCGTGATCGGCAGCAAATACGAGGGTAGTTTTGATCTTGAAACACTGAAAAAAACGAACATAAACACGCACCAAATAACCAGCAGCAGCGGCACGTTGATGGTCGCATTGGCATAGGTGTTGCGCACTGATTGTCGGCTCTCCGAGTTCAGCGCACCGAACAGCGCCGTCGTCCAGGGCAGCAACCCCACCAACACCACAGGCACGAAATACAGCACCGAGCCGAGCCGATTGTGCTCGCTGCTAGCGAAGCGAGAAAAATGCTCGTAGATGAAGAAAAAATTCGCCCACTCGGGGTTCCTCGATTGCACCATTAGCGGCCACGGCAGCGCGATGGCCAGAAACACAAGCGGTCCCCACAGCCACTGCATGTGGGTGAGTAGCCGCCACTGGCGGGTGATGAGCAGATAGATCACAAAAATCGCGCCGGGCAACACAATGGCAATCAGCCCCTTCGACAAAAACCCCAACGCCGCGCCTGCCCATGCCGCCACCATCCAAGCCCGCGTTGCTGCTGCGGACTGCCCAGCCACGCCAAAGCCGCGCAGCAGTCCCACCAAGGTCAACGTCATGAAGGCGGTGAGCCCCATGTCGGTGGTGTTAATGTGGGCAATAAAAAAGTAGTAGCACATGGCCCCGAGCATGCAGGTTGTCACCCACGCCATGTCGCGGCCCGCCATCGCCCGCACCGCAAGCCACGTCAGTAGCAGGCCTAGCAGGCCAGTGGCTGCAGGCCACCAGCGCGCTGTGAAATCGCTCTGCCCAAACGCTTCAATAGCCAATGCCGTTGCCCAATATTGCAGCGGCGGTTTTTCAAAATATTTGAGGCCGTTCAAGGTCGGCGTCACATAGTCGCCGGATGCCGCCATCTCGCGCGCAATTTCGGTGTAGCGGCCCTCGTCGGGGCGCACCAGCGTGCGGCTGGCGGAAGGGATAAGCCACGCAGCTAAAAAAATGGCTGCTAGTAGCGCAAGAAAAGGGCGGGAGAGAGTCACGGCGAGAGATGCTAGCAGAGGGTTTTCAACAGGCAATCGCGGGGCTGGCCGCGTCGCTATTGGGTTGTTGCCGCGCCCTGCTCAGACAACGCGGCGCGACGCTGTATCAGCTATTTCGTCAAAGCCTTATTAAATGCGGCTTAAGACCTATTTTTTGAAAAATCGACTTCTTCCATTTTATAGTTCTAGGCCCATATAAACAGGCGTTGCGCGATTAAAGCTGATCCGACGAAACTACAGCTTCAACGCCTCAATCGCCAACACCACGTCGGCATCGCTGCGGCTTGATTTTTTGACGCCTTCGGTGATGGCCGCAGCATCTGCGATGCCCAGCAAACGGCGCAGAATCATGACGCCGTCGGTGGTCGCCAGGATATGACCATCGCCATCGACATCAAAGCGCATCAAGTTTGTCGCGATGTGTGCTGCGATTTGTGTGGCGTTGCGGCGTGCGACACCGCTGATGGCCCCCGTGACCAGGGCGCTGTCGCGGTAGCCAAGCAGATAGCGAATCAGCAGCATGCCGTCGGTGGCTGCATCGGATTGCGTGGTCGGCGCGCTGTCGTCGATATCGAGGGTCGCAAGCGATGTGGTGATCTGGATCTGGATCAGGCGCAGCTGCTGCGGTGCTGACGCCACGCTGCCACCCGCGGGCAGGGGCGCTGCACCGGGCTCGCTGGCGCGGACACCGCACAGGCTACCCGGCGCACCGATGAGGGTGAGCGTGATGCCGCTAACGGCGCAGGTGCCGGGCGTCCAGGTGTCAAACGTAACGGGCGTCAGGCCACTGCTTGCACTGGCAGTCAGGGTGATTGTGGCGCCGCTACCGGCAGTCGCCGGTGGCACGAAGCTGATCGATTGGCCGCTGCGGATGGTGACCGGGGTCAAACGATCCGTGTTGCTGTTGTCGCCAAGCTGGCCGAAAAAGTTGTATCCCCAGCACGCCACAGCGCCAGCGGCGGTCAGTGCGCAGGTGTGATTCGCGCCCGCGCCAATCGCGGCCACGCCGCTGCCAAGGCTTACGACGTCGACCGGTGTGGGACTATTTGCGCCGCCGTTGTTGCCGAGCTGGCCGAGCACGTTGTATCCCCAGCACTTCACCGCGCCGACGGCGGTCAGTGCGCAGGTGTGATTCGCGCCCGCGCTGATCGCAGCCACGCCGCTGCCGAAGCTTGCGACGTCGACCGGTATGGGACTATTCGCGCTGCTGTTGTTGCCGAGCTGGCCGAGCGCGTTGTATCCCCAGCACTTCACTTCACCGGCAGTGGTCAGCGCGCAGGTGTGATCGTCGCCAGCGCTTATCGCGGCCACGGAGCTGCCGAGGCTTGCGACGTCGACCGGAATGGGACTATTCGCGCTGCTGTTGTTGCCGAGCTGGCCGAGCGCGTTGTATCCCCAGCATTTCACCGCACCGGCAGTGGTCAGCGCGCAGGTGTGATCGTCGCCAGCGCTTATCGCGGCCACGTCACTACCGAGGCTTACGACGTCGACCGGTATTGAACTACTCGCGGTGCTGTTGGTGCCGAGCTGGCCGGAGGCGTTCAATCCCCAGCACTTTACGCCGCCAGCGGTGGTCAGTGCGCAGGTGTGACTCCCGCCCGAGCTGATCGCGGCCACGCCGCTGCCGAGGCCTACAACGTTGATCGGCATGGGACTATCCGTGATGCTGTTGTTGCCAAGCTGCCCTAATCCGTTGTGTCCCCAGCACTTCACACCGCCGACTGTGGTTAATGCGCAGGTGTGATGCGCGCCCGCGCTGATCGCGGCCACGCCGCTGCTGAGGCCCACGACGTCAACCGGGGTTTCCTGGCTGACCGAGTTGCGGTTGTTTCCAAGCTGGCCGTAATAGTTCAATCCCCAGCACTTCACCCCGCTGGCGGTGGTCAGCACGCAACTGTGATGTGCGCCCGCGCTGATCGCGGCCACGCCGCTGCTTAGGCTTACGACGTTGACCGGTTTTGAGCTACTCGTAGTGCTGTTGGTGCCGAGCTGGCCAGACGCGTTAAGTCCCCAGCACTTCACCGCTCCGGTGGCGGTCAGTGCGCAGGTGTGATTCGCGCCCGCGCCGATCGCGGCCACGCCGCTGCCAAGGCTTACGACGTCGACCGGTATGGGACTGTCCGCGCTGCTGTTGTTGCCGAGCTGGCCGGACCCATTGTCTCCAAAGCATTTCGCGGCGCCGGCGGTGGTCAGCGCACAGGTGTGAATCCGGCCCGCGCTGATCGCGGCCACGCTGCCGCCGAGGCTCACCACGTCGACCGCTGTTAGGCGATTAGTGGTGCTGTTGTCGCCGAGCTGGCCCGCGTTGTTGTACCCCCAGCACTTCATCGCGCCGCTGGTAGTCAACGCGCAGGTGTGAAACTCGCCCGCGCTGATCGCGGCCACCCCGCTGCCGAGGCTTACGACGTTGATCGCTATGCCGCTGCCGGTCGTGCTGTTGTCACCGAGCTGCCCGATCCCGTTGTTTCCCCAGCACTTCACCGCGCCGGCGGTGGTCAGCGCGCAGGTGTGGCTGTGGCCCGCGCTAATCGCGGCCACGCCGCTGCCGAGGTTGACGACGTTGACCGATATTGGACTATCCGTAGTGCTGTTGTTGCCGAGCTCGCCGTAGCCGTTGTATCCCCAGCACTTTACACCGCCGGCGGTGGTAAGTGCGCAGGTGTGATATGCGCCCGCGCTGATTGCGGCCACGTCGCTGCCGAGGTTTGCGACGTCGACAGGCGTTAATCGTTGCGTCGTGCTGTTGTCGCCGAGCTGGCCTTTGTCGTTGTATCCCCAGCACTTCACGCCGCCGACGGTGGTCAGCGCGCAGGTGTGCAATGCGCCCGCGCTAATTGCGGCGACGCCGATACCGAGGCTTAAGACGTCTATTGCTATGCGACTATTTGCGGTGCTGTTGTTGCCGAGCTGGCCGAACGCGTTATATCCCCAGCACTTCACGGTGCCGGCCGTCGTCAGCGCGCAGGTGTGAGTGCCGCCCGCGCTGATCTGCGTGACCGGCGCGTCGAGCATGCTGGTCGTTTGCGCGGCTGTGTCAAGACTCTCAGCGGTTGCCGCGACCGCACTGACGCTCACCGCTCCAAGCAAAAGTGCCGCTGCGCCGGATAGAAACCACGGGGAAACGCTGCGTCCGGAATGAGTCATGGTTGCGTCCTTTGGTAATCGAGCGATTGCTGCGTTCGAGCGTAATCGGTTCTCAATGTGCAGACTGTGCGCCAGCGCACATAGGACAATACTTCGTGAGATGTCCGGCGTGACTCGCGCCGTGCGGAGATTCCGTGCGCCGGGAACGGAAAGCATTCGACGCAATCGGCGGTCAATATCTTTGGGCTGCATCCGCCACCACGTTTCGGCTAACCCCAATGTGGCGGAACCTCAATCCACACGCAACGGCGGGGAGTAACCCGCGCACTGGCAGCAACAGATGGACCATTTCACATCGCGACACGTGCGACGTCTGCAATGTTTGTTATGGTTTTGGTTGCGTAACCAAGTGATTTGTGCGATTTGGTATATTTACCAAAATGGCGCTCCGATTCGCAATTCCCTGCTTTGCTGCGCTCGCGCCCGATGCGTCAGCGCGAGAAAAAATCCTCACCGCGGCGTCCGAGCTGCTGCTGAACGAGGGCTTCAGTACGTTGACGCAGCAGGCGGTGGCGGCGCGGGCGGGTGTTCGGCAAAGCCACGTGACTTATTACTTTCCGACGCGCAACGATTTGCTGCGCGCAACGGCGCAGTTCGGCGTGGAGTCGCTGCTGGACGCCACCGCAATTGCTGCGGTGACGGCACCCGGCCAGCCCTCGCTGCAAGCGTTTCGCGCGCTGCTAATGCCGGACAAAAGTGATCGACAGTGGTTTCGCCTGATGACGGGGTTGTTAATTGCGAGCGACGAGGACGCCTCGATTCGTCCGTGGCTGCGCGAATTTGACGCGCGAATTTTGCAAAAACTCGCCGCCGGATTCACTGCTGTGGGCGTCGCCATTACGGTCGATCAGCTGCATTTTTTGCATGCCGCTTTTATCGGCGCGCTGCATCTGGATATGCAAGCGCAAAGTGACGCATCGTTTGCGCGAGTCGAACGCACCGTGGCGATGGCCCTTGATCTGGTGTTGCCACCCTCGACCGCTGAAGCAATGCCACTCAACCTTAACCCTAACGCCAACCCCAACGAGCATCCGCTCCAGAAGAGTCATGTCAAACGCAATTGATTCGCGACGAAGACTTCGCGGGCTACCCGCCGCCCTCGGCCTGCTGGCGAGCATCACGCTCACCGGTTGTGCTGTCGGCCCGACGTACGCACCGCCGGTTGCCACCACCACGGCCGCGTGGCAAGCCCCACTGCCGCATGACGGAAAAGTGGCGGCCCTTGCGGGCTGGTGGTCGCGCTGGAACGATGCCAGCTTGCTCGCGCTGATTGATGCCGCGCAGGCGAGCAGCCCTACGCTCGACCAAGCCGCAGCACGCATCGCGCAAGCCCGCGCCGGGCAGGTGATTGCCGGCGCGTCCGCACTGCCCGGCGCGAGCGGACGTGCCAGCGCTAGTCGCGGCAATCTGGCGGGGCAAAGCTTGGGCCTTGGCGCGCTCACCAGCGTCTCTGCTTTGGCGCAGGCGTCTTGGGAGATTGATTTATTTGGCGCGAACCGGCGCGGTCGCGAGGCCGCAGCGGCGCGCTTTGACGCACGAGCCCTCGACTGGCATCAGGCGCGTGTTTCGCTCGCCGCCGACGTGGCCGCCACCTACACCAATCTGCGCGTCAACGAGGCGCTGGTCGTCGGCTACGAGCGCGATGCCGCGAGCCGCAAGGAAACATCGCGCTTGACCGCGCTTAAAACAGACGCGGGTTTCGAGGCGCCTGCCAACGCTGCTCTCGCCCGAGCCAGCGCATCGGAAGCCGCAGCGCGACTCACCGCGCAACGCGCCGAAGTTGATCTTGGCGTGAAGGCGTTGGTGGCGCTGACTGGGCTTGATGAGCCCGCATTGCGCAACATGCTCGCTGCGGGCCGGGCGCAGTTGCCGGAGCTAGCAAAGGGTTCCGCTTTGACCATCGACAGCGTTCCAGCGACGGTGCTCGCGCAACGCCCAGACCTCGCCGCGAGCGAGCGTGAACTGGCTGCGCTGACTGCTGAGATTGGCGCAGCGGAAGCAGATCGTTATCCGAAAATTTCTTTGACCGGATCGGTGGGCTACAGCCTCGCGCGCATCGCGGGCAGCAGCGCGGGCACGACGACATGGGGCTTTGGGCCGAGCATTGATATTCCGCTGTTCGACGCGGGTCGCCGCTCGGCCGCTGTTGAGCAGGCAAAAGCGCGTTACGACGAATCGTTGGCGGGTTACAAGGCCACAGCGATTCGCGCGGTGCGTGAAGTAGAAGAAGCGCTAACGCAATTGCAAACCGCAAAGCTTCGAGCGCCAGATTTACAGGCATCGCTTGCCGGTTATCAGGCGTTCGAGAAAGCAGCCCTTGCGCGCTTGTCAGTCGGCGCGGGCAGCGTGCTTGAGCTTGAAGACGCCCGTCGTGCGGTGCTCGCCGCACAGGTCGCCGTGCTCGCGGTTGCGCGCGAACGGCTTGCAGCATCGATTGCGCTGTATCGCGCTGTGGGTGCCGGTTGGGATCAGGCGCTGGTTGCGGATAAAAAATAATGAGACTCCTATGAACTCACGCGCGCTGTCATCCTGAGCAAAGCGAAGGATCACTCTGCATACCGAGATCGTCGCAACAGCTTGAAATCGTTGTATGCCGACTGATCCTTCGCCGTTGGCTCAGGATGACAATCTCTTGCAATTGACCTTCTTGCAGAAACAAAACCAATTTACATGAGTGTCCTAATGAAGAATTTCACACATAAACAGATCGCCGTTGCCGTCGCAGCGGCATTGGGTCTCGTCGTTCTTGGCGCAACGGCAGTCCGCGCAGACGACAAAAAAGCCGCAGCGCCTACGGTCGCCAAAGCATCGTTAACTGTCACCACCACTAAAGCAACGCAAGCCGATTGGCTCGTGAAACTCTCCGCCAACGGCAACATCGCGCCGTGGCAGGAGGCCATTGTCGGGGCGGAATCGAACGGCCTGCGCCTCGCAGAGGTGCGCGTGAACGTGGGTGACGTGGTCAAGCGCGGGCAGACACTGGCGCACTTCGCGCCGGACACCGTGCGCGCCGAGCTGGCACAACAAACCGCGAGCGTTGCCGAAGCAGAAGCTGCGTTAGCCGAAGCCGAAGCGAATGCCGCGCGAGCGAAAACGTTGCAGGATTCGGGCGCAATGTCTACGCAGCAAATCAACCAATATGTGACCGCCGCCAAAACCGCAGCGGCACGTTTGCAAGCAGCAAAAGCAGCGCGTGAAAGTGGACAGATCCGCGTGGGCTTCACGCGCGTGGTGGCGCCTGACGACGGCGTGATTTCAGCACGATTGGCCACGGTGGGATCGGTGGTGAACGGTGGACAGGAATTGTTTCGCCTGATTCGCAAAAACCGCCTCGAATGGCGCGCCGAGGTCACTGCAAGCGATCTTGCAAAGGTGTCACCAGGACAGACCGTGCTAGTCACCACGCCGACTGGTGTTCAGGTCAGCGGCAAAGTGCGGGTGATCGCGCCTACCGTGGACACGACCTCGCGCAACGCCATCGTGTACGTTGATCTTGCCAACAATGCAGCTGCAAAGTCCGGCATGTTTGCCAGCGGCGACTTCTCAGTGGGCTCGGCAAAAGCGTTGTCGTTGCCGCAGCAATCGGTGGTGCTGCGCGATGGCATGACGTACGTTTATCAACTGCTCGCCGACAACAAGGTGTCGCAACTCAAAGTGCAAACGGGACGGCGTATGAATGACCGCGTGGAGATCACGGCGGGGCTCAAGGGTGCGGAGACTGTGGTGGTAAATGGTGCAGCGTTCCTAGCGCAGGGCGATACGGTGCGCGTTGTGGCGGATGCCAAGTGATGTGATGAGTTGCTTCACATTTTTCATTCGTCGCCCCTGCGAAGGCAGAGGCCCGGTGACTTCCGTGCCGCACGCTTATATGTTTAAAGACCGGAATTCGCAAGCCGCCGAAAGACGCTGGATCCCTGCCTTCGCAGGGACGACGAAGTCATTAGCTTTAGGTTGAATTACAAATGAACGTATCCGCTTGGTCGATTAAAAATCCGATCCCGACGCTGATGATTTTTGTCCTGCTGACTTTGGCAGGCATCTTGTCGTGGCAGTCGATGAAAGTGCAAAACTTTCCTGACCTCGATTTGCCAACGGTCACGGTCGTGGCCTCGCTGCCCGGGGCTGCGCCGGGTCAGCTTGAAAACGAAGTTGCTCGCAAGATCGAGAACTCGCTTGCCACGCTGCAAGGGCTCAAACACATCTACACCAAGGTACAGGACGGTGGTGCCACGATCACTGCTGAATTCCGCCTTGAAAAGCCTGTGCAGGAAGCGGTGGACGACGTTCGCGCCGCTGTGTCGCGCGTGCGCGCCGACATGCCCGGCGACTTGCGTGACCCGATCGTCAGCAAGCTTGAACTGGCGGGCTCGCCCGTGCTCGCGTTCACCGTCGCGTCGGATCAAATGGACGATGAGGCGCTGTCGTGGTTTGTTGATAACACGCTGACCCGTCGATTGTTGTCAGTGCGCGGCGTTGGCGCGATCAGTCGCGTGGGTGGCGCGGATCGGCAGGTGCAAGCGGCGCTTGATCCTGCGCGCCTGCAATCGTTGCGCGTGAGCGCGTCAGACGTGTCGCGGCAATTGCGCCTGGTGCAAACCGAGGCGACCGGTGGCCGCACTGATTTGGGCGGCGCTGAACAACCGGTTCGCGTTTTAGCGACCGTTGCCAGCGCCGAGGAGCTGGGTCGCTTGCAGCTCAGCCTGCCGGACGGTCGGCGCATTCGTCTTGATGAAGTCGCAACCGTTAAAGACACCGTTGCTGAACCGCGTTCAGCTGCGTTGCTTAACGGAAAACCGGTGGTCGGATTCGAGGTCGCGCGTAGTCGTGGTGCCAGCGAGATTGAAGTGGGCAAGGGCGTGCTGGCGGCGTTGGAACAAATTAAGCTGGAGAACCCGAGCCTTAAACTCACGCAGGCGTTTGACTTCGTCACGCCGGTGCAAGAGGAGTACGACGCCTCGTTGGAGCTGCTGCTTGAGGGCGCGTTCCTTGCCGTGCTGGTGGTGCTGCTGTTTTTACGTGAGTGGCGTGCGACGTTGGTGTCGGCCGTGGCCTTGCCTTTGTCGGCGATTCCGGCATTTATCGGCATGCATTATCTCGGCTTCTCGATCAACGTGGTCACGCTGCTCGCGCTGTCGCTGGTGATCGGTTTGCTGGTCGATGACGCCATCGTGGAGGTTGAGAATATCGTGCGCCATTTGCGCATGGGCAAGACGCCGTATCAGGCCGCGATGGAGGCGGCTGACGAGATTGGCCTCGCGGTGATTGCGACGACGTTTGCGCTGATCGCGGTGTTCCTGCCGACCGCGTTTATGGCGGGCGTACCGGGCAAGTTCTTTAAGCAATTTGGCTGGACGGCGTCACTTGCCGTGTTTGCGTCGTTGGTCGTCGCTAGGATGCTGACGCCGATGATGGCGGCGTATTTGTTGAAGCCTATCGTCAAGCCGGAGAAAGAAGCGGGCTGGTTGAAGATTTACATGAAGTGGGCCGCGTGGTGTTTGCGTCACCGCTGGATCACGTTCGTCGGAGCATTCGCGTTTTTCGCGGGCTCGATTTTCTTGGCGACACAACTGTCGTTCGCGTTCATTCCACCCGATGACAATTCACAAACGCAGGTCAATCTTGAGCTGCCGCCCGGTTCAACCTTGACCGAGACGATGGCGGCGGCCGAGCAGGCGCGTTTGCTCGTGACTAAAGTGAAGTACGTGGAATCGGTGTACACCACCATTGGCGGCGGCTCGGCGGGCAGCGATCCGTTTGCACCCGCGGGGCTGGCGGAAGTGCGCAAAGCCACGCTGACGATTCAGCTCACCGAGCGCAGCAAACGCGCGGTTCGCAAGCAACCGATTGAGGCGGACATGCGCAAAGTGCTGGAGGCGATTCCAGGAGTGCGCAGCAAAGTCGGGCTCGGTGGTTCGGGCGAAAAGTATGTGCTGGTGCTGAGTGGCGACGACTCGAACGCGTTGGCGAAAGCCGCGAGTGATGTCGAGAAAGATCTGCGCACCATTCCGAACCTCGGCAGCATCACCTCAACGGCAAGCCTCGTGCGGCCTGAGATCGCCGTGCGTCCGGACAGCGCGCGTGCAGCCGAACTCGGCGTGAGCGCAACCGCAATGGCGGAGACTTTGCGCGTGGCAACGGTCGGCGATTACGATCAGGCCCTCGCCAAAATGAATCTCGCACAACGGCAGGTGCCCATCGTGGTCAAGCTCGCGACCAGCGCGCGGCAAGACCTCGATTTGCTCGGTCGATTGACCGTCTCCGGCAGCAAAGGCCCGGTGCCGCTGAACAGCGTCGCCACGCTCGAAATCGCCAGCGGCCCTGCCGTGATTGACCGCTACGACCGCTCACGCAACATCAATTTCGAGATCGAATTGTCCGGCGCGCCGCTGGGCGATGTGGTCAAGGCTGTGAGCGAATTGCCGAGCGTGAAATCGCTGCCGCCCGGCGTGGTGGTTCGTGAAGTGGGTGACGCCGAAGCCTTAGCGGAACTGTCGGAGAGTTTTATCCTCGCGATGTTTACCGGCGTGCTTTGCATCTACATCGTGCTCGTTGTTTTGTTCAAAGATGTGCTTCATCCGATCACCATTTTGGCGGCGCTGCCGTTGTCATTTGGCGGCGCATTTTTGGGTTTACTGGTCACGGGAAAAAGTCTGTCGATGCCGTCATTCATCGGGCTCATCATGCTGATGGGAGTGGCCACCAAGAACTCGATTTTGCTGGTGGAATACGCCATCGTTGCGCGGCGGGATCGCGGCATGAGCCGGATCGACGCGCTGCTCGACGCCTGCCACAAACGCGCCCGTCCGATCATCATGACCACCATCGCGATGGCCGCAGGCATGTTGCCGATTGCGATTGGCACAGGCACATCCGACCCGAGTTTCCGCTCGCCGATGGCCATCGCGGTGATCGGCGGATTGATCACGTCGACGTTCTTGTCACTGCTGGTGATTCCGCCAGTGTTCACGCTGGTCGATGACATCGAACACGGGGTGAAACGCGGCTGGAAGTGGATGGGCGGCAAGCTTCGGCGGAAGCCGAAAGTGGTGCTTCCAGCAGAATAGCTTTTTGCGGAGCGCCCCGTTTAATATGGGACAGCAGGCGTTTATTGATTTTATCGACTTACGATTTTTTTAGGGTCAAGCCCTTATAAAACAAGCGATGCATCGAAAAGCTGCTGCGGGTTCGGATTCCGCTAACTCGTAGGCTGGGTTGAAAACCCAGCATCGGCGCATCATCGTGCGGGTGAAGCTTGGCCTAGACCCAGCCTACAGGCTACGAGCGTCGGGCTTCAGGCTCCCTCTCCCCCGGAGGGAGAGGGTTGGGGAGAGGGGGAGGTTGATTCGCAGAGCGAAGTTTGCGGCTCGAATGCGCGTCCCCCCTCTCCCCTAACCCCTCCCCCTCAAGGGGGGAGGGGGACTTAAAACCTACTGCTTCACAACCGACGCCAAATGCAACCCACGGGACTGCACCATCAACGTCGCCACCTTCTCCTGCAAGTCCCCCAACTGCGCGAGCTGCGTTGTGAGCGCCGCAATCTCTGCTGCCTGCGCCACCACCCGGCGATGCAATTCCTGCGTGGCCGATACGTTCAGCATGGCAATCGCTTCGTAATCCACGGTGCGGAAATCTTTAACTTCGCGGCCATAAACGAACACCGTGTCGGCATCGGCCTTGAACGCCGTGCGGAAGCGGCCTGCGGCGACCTCTAACACTTCATGTTCGCCCTAGGACGCGTTACCGATCAGGCGCACGCGCTCGCCTTTTTTCAGGGTCGCTTTTGCGTGTTCCGGGAGAGCAACCCAACCGTCCTTCACCGCCGCGCGCTGATAAATGTCGGGCACCACATCGGTGATTTTGTTCACCGCCTGTGGGTAGACCTTTTCCACCTGTTGCGCGATCACTTTCTTGTGTGATTTGTCGCCACGGCTGGCCGTGTCGATGTGGGTGTAATCGGTGATTTCGACGGCGTCGAGGGTGGCCAGATCGCGGGCGGTATTGGAGCGGCCCAGGACTCGCTTCATGCGTTGGTCGGAGAAGGCGAGGAACTCATTGGCGGCAATGGCATTGCTCGCGTAGACCGTCAGGTTGTAGCTGCTCGCGGCCAGCGGAGCACCGCCCGTGGAATTCACGCGATAGGCCGCTCCGAGTGCCGTGGTATTGCTGCCAAGGACTTCGAGTCTGGCTCGGGTCGGCGCGTCCGTGCCGATGCCCACATTGCCGCCTGCTGCCAAAAACAATCGCCCATCCGCCTCGCCCGTCTCAGCGAAATTGACGCCGCCATTCTTGTGGTTCACGTGCCAGTTCGTGTTGCCGACGGAGTCCTTTAAGCCGATCCACTCGCCGTTAGTCGTCGTATTTGCCTGAATCGTGAGCGGGCGACCCGATGTAACAACTGCCGCGCCGAGATTTATGCCCACCTCGCCCGACAAAAACGTTCGCGTGTGACTGCCCGGTGTGCCAAGGCGGATGGTGTCGGATTCGCCGGCAACGCCCACGTTGCCGATCATGATGTTGTTGCCGCCGGTGGTGATGTTATTTCCAGCAAATTGGCCCAATGCGGTGTTGGCCCCTGATGTTGCGTTGGTTAAGGCAGCAACACCCACGGCGGTGTTGCCGCTGTTTAATACGTTTCTAGTGAGCGCAAAGTCGCCGATTGCCGTATTGCCAATTCCGCTGGTGACATCGCGTGCCGCGTAACGACCCACGGCTGTGTTCGCGGCCCCTGACGTCACCGCCGGCAAAGCGTCGTTCCCAACGGCCGTATTGCCCGCGCCCGTCAGCGTGAAATTGCCCGCGTTGTTGCCCAAAAACGTGTTGTTAGTGCCGTAGTTGTGCATAAAGCGACTGCCGTTTTTGAAGATCATGCCCATTGGGCCGCTCGAACCAGTCGCCGAATTGCTCAGGAAGATATTGCCTCCCGGAGCGATGTTTTCTGCGCTCACAGCGTACGGTGCCGAGCTCAATGGGCGACGCGGCATCATTTCGGGATCCGTGCCGACAGTGACGCCAAGAAAGTACGGCGACAAGAACGACGCACCCAGCGGCGAGGCGGCGTCGCTGCCAATTTGTACGTTAAAGACACCGTTAGTCACCACTACGGAAGGATGCGTTTCGCTATGGATAGGTAACGGCGCACTGTCGGTTAGGTAAATTTTCAGCGTCATCTGCACATTCCCGGTCACCGCCGCCCCGCTGGCCGTGGTCAGATAGCCCTGATAGTTGATCGTTTTCGGGATTTGCGCCTGCGAGACGCCGCTGATGAGCGCGCAGAGCAGGGCGATGAGTGAGAGCAGGGTGGTGAAGCGGGGTTTCATTGCGGGCTCCGGTGGGTGGGTTTAGTGAATCGAGATGAAGTGCGAGCAAAATGTTCGTCGCCCCTGCGACGGCAGGGGCCCAGCGACTTGCGCGTTAGTCCAAGCGGTGACGAAACGCCAAAAGTCACTGGGTTCCTGCCTTCGCAGGAACGACGAAACAATTGGGGCCGTTCCGTAGGTATCGTAGTGTCGTAGGGTGTGCGCCAGAGCGCGCACCAAGGCCGCGGAAGCGCGCCGCATGCGTATGTCACGACGGTGCGCATTGTGATGCGTACCCTACTGAAAACTGCCGCCACATTGCGAATTGAGATAACTACGAATGTCGGCCCAAGTTCGGCTGGTGGTCACGCCGTTGGTGACCGCCGTCCCGGTCAGCCCGAACATCGCGCGCAGTAGCAACACGCCGTCGCTGGCGGGGCTGGTGGTGCCGCTGCCATCCAAATTCAGTGCGGAGAGGCGAACAAACGGCGCGATCTGCGTCCACGTCGTTCGCGGCGCGCCAAGGACGGTTGCGCCCTGCGTGACCGCAGTGTCGGCGAGCCCGAGCATGGCGCGCAGAATCATCACGCCGTCGGTGGTGGGCGAGATGACGCCGTTGCCATCAACGTCGAGCACGCAGCTCGGTGCGCCACCGATCACCGCGTGCCAAAACCCGGCGTACAGCTCGGCAGAAGCGCTGGCCTGCCGACCGGTAAAGCTCGTGTCGCAACCGAGGAGAGGAGCCGGTAGCTCGGAGAAACCATGTCGCCGACGCCATTGTTGACCGCGGCGACCGGCATTCGACAGCTTGGGCTCGTGGGCGTTTGCGCAAGCGTGGCGGCGCTGCAAGCGAGGCTGCAGATGACAACAGCAGTCCATGGCGCGAATCGCTGGATTGAGAAAGTATTCATGGGAGCCCTCGGTTTTCTTTCAATGGTAGGCCATGAAGCGCGCAAAAACCAGTGTTACGTGGGCAGGCCTGCGGGGCGGAATGCTCGCGGTTGCGCTGCGTGCCCCATTCGGCGGCACCGCAAGCCAAAAGTGGTTGCACCGGCGGAATAGCTTTTGGCTGTATGCGCCGTTCTTTAAGGGCATAGACCGCAATTTAGTGCTTTATTGACTTATGAAGATTTATTGCGTTATGCCCAAGTAAAATAAGGCTCTCAGCGTTAAGCTGATGATCAGGACACACGAACTCTTATATAAGACCTAAGGTTCACGTAAGCGTCGGTCTGGCACAATGCGGCTGCTCCCGAATTTCGGGAAATTGCGGAGGATCACGATGGCACCGGTAGTGAACAAGTACGCGGAACATTTCAACCGATCCATCAATGAGCGAGATGCCTTTTGGGCGGACGAGGCGAAGCTGATTGACTGGCAAACGCCGTTCTCGCAGGTGTGCGATTTCTCCAATCCGCCGTTCGCCAAATGGTTCGTCGGCGGCACCACCAACCTCTGCCACAACGCCATAGATCGCCACGTCGAAACGCGCGGCGACCAGACCGCGCTGCACTTCATCTCAAGCGAAACCGACACAGAGACGAAGTACACCTACAAGCAGATGCACGCCGAGGTCAACCGCGTTGCCGCCGTGTTGCAGGCGCTCGGCGTCGCCAAGGGTGACCGCGTGCTGATCTACATGCCGATGATTCCCGAGGCCGTGTTTGCGATGCTCGCCACGGTGCGCATCGGCGCGATTCACTCGGTCGTATTTGGTGGTTTCGCTTCCGCCTCGCTCGCCACGCGCATCGATGACGCGAAGCCGAAAGTGATCGTCTCCGCCGACGCAGGCATGCGCATGGGCAAGGTCGTGCCGTACAAACCGTTGCTCGACGCAGCCATCGAATTGGCCGAGCACAAACCAGCAAAAGTGTTGCTGTTTGATCGCGGTCTTGAGTCGATGAAAACGACGCCCGGTCGTGACATCGACTGGGCCAGTTTCCGCCTGTCGAACATGATGAAAACGGTCGCCTGCGAATGGGTAGAAAGCTCGCACCCAAGCTACATCCTCTACACCAGCGGCACCACCGGCAAGCCCAAAGGGGTGCAGCGCGACACCGGCGGATACGCCGTCACCCTCACCACCAGCATGTACAAAATTTTCGGCCTCAAAGCCGGTGAAACGATGTTCTGCACCAGCGACATCGGCTGGGTCGTCGGTCATTGCTACATCGTCTACGGCCCGTTGCTCGCAGGCTGCACCACCATCATGTACGAGGGTGTTCCGCTGCGACCCGACCCCGCGATCTGGTGGAAGATTTGTGCGGAGAACAATGTGAAAACGATGTTCTCGTCACCGACTGCGATTCGCGTGCTGAAAAAGCAGGACGCGAAATTCATGCAGCAACACAAGCTGCCTAATCTCAAGTATTTGTTCCTCGCAGGCGAACCACTCGACGAGCCGACAGCGCGCTGGGTGAGCGATGCACTCGGCGGCGTGGCGATCATCGACAACTACTGGCAGACCGAGAGCGGCTACCCGATCATCTCGACGCAGGTCGGCGTTGAAGACACCAAACGCAAATTTGGCTCGCCGTCGTTCCCGGTATACGGCTTCAACGTCAAGCTCAAAAGCGAAGCCACGGGTGAAGTCACCCAAGCCGACGAGAAGGGCGTGCTGACCATCGTGCCGCCGCTGCCACCGGGCGCGATGACTACGATTTGGGGCGATGATGCGCGTTTCGTCAGCACGTATTTTTCAACCTTTGCCGACGAACAGGTGTACTCCAGTTTCGACTGGGCGACTCGCGATGCCGACGGTTATTACTTCATCCTCGGACGCACCGATGATGTGATCAATGTGGCGGGGCATCGTCTCGGCACCCGTGAAATTGAAGAGGCGTTGCAGTCGAATTCGATGGTTGCGGAATGCGCGGTTGTGGGTGTGGCTGATCCACTTAAAGGTCAAGTGCCGATAGCGTTTGTTGTGCTGAAAGACCCGAGCCTTGCGTCGGACGCGACGAAGACTGCGATTGCGCAAACCGTCGACAAGGAGATCGGTGCTATCGCCCGACCGGCGGCTGTTTACTTGGTGACGTTGCTGCCAAAAACGCGGTCAGGAAAATTGCTTAGGCGTTCAATTCAGGCGCTCGCCGAAGGTCGCGATCCGGGCGATTTGACGACCATAGAGGATCCGGCGGCGCTCGCGCAAATCCAGGCGGTTTTCGCAAAATAGACTGCTGTTGCGCGCGATGGGCGCGCCATTGCCATAATTGCGTTATGGCATTTTCCAAACTACACGTTTTTTCCCATGTTGCCGCTGTCCTTGTGGCAGCGCTATCGTCTGGCTGCGCGGTGGTTGAAACTGGGGCATCGGTGGTCAAGGCAACGGCCAGCGTCGCGAGCGCGACCGTCAGCGTCGCGTCCACCGTCGTCGGCACCACAGTCGTCGCGGGAAGCGCGGCAGTCTCCGCCGCCAGCGCGGCGAAATCAGTCACCATCGCGACGGCTGGCGTTGCAGTTGCGGCTGGCTCGCTGGTCGTTACCGGGGTGCAGTTAGCCGCGAACGCCCGTCGCGCGGATGAGGTAGCAACGCTCACCGTGGTTGCCGCCGCGCCCGACCAATTTGCGTCTGCCGACGGTCGTCGTTGGATCACCAGCAATTGCGCCGACGTGGCAATCGGGCAGCCCGCGTTGTGGGTCGCGATGCGCTCCGGCGAGACGGTTGTGCGTACGGCGTCGGGGAATCTTTGCCCTGTGCTCGCAATGGAATGACGTGCCAACCATGAACGCCAATCTTGATCTGCTGAAATGGATGAACGAATGCCTCGCACAGGGACATTCGGCGGACAATCTGACGCAAACTGCCGTGCAAACGGGCTGGCATCCCGATCTGGTGCAAGCCACCCTCGCTGAAGCGCTGGGCGTTGAGCTGGTGGCCAACCGCCCCGGCGCACCGACCGCATCGCATGGCCTCGCGCTGCCCGGTCCCGATCTCGCGCAATCGCCCACGTTTATCGACACCGCGGATCGTCGCGTTGACATCTGGACAGTGCTCAAGCATCCCCAAGTGATCGTGTTCGGCAATCTGCTCGCGGCTGAAGAATGCGACGCCCTGATTGAGCTCGCGTTGCCCAAACTCACCCGATCGTTGACGGTTGATAACAAGACCGGCGGCGATGAACTCAATGCGGCTCGTACCAGCGACGGCATGTTCTTCGCGCGCGCAGAAAATCCGTTGGTTGCCCGGATCGAGAAGCGACTTGCCGAGCTGCTGCGCTGGCCGCACGAAAACGGCGAAGGCCTGCAAGTGCTGCGCTACCGCCATGGCGCTGAATACGTGCCGCATTACGATTACTTCGACCCCGCGCAACCGGGCACGCCCAAAATCCTGACCCGAGGCGGACAGCGCGTCGCCACCATTGTGATGTACCTGCGCACACCGGAGCGCGGCGGTGCGACCATATTCCCCGACGTTGGATTGGAAGTCGCGCCGATCAAAGGCTCAGCCGTGTTCTTTACCTACGACCGGCCTCATCCGGGCACCAAGACGCTGCATGGCGGAATGCCTGTGACGCTAGGGGAAAAGTATGTGGCGACCAAGTGGATGAGAGCAGGGGAGTTCGTGTAGCAGGACACTGCGCCTGGCCGGGGTGCGCCTCCGACGGGCGGGTCTGACTCGCGCGACACGCAGCGTCGTCACCTCTCCCCACCCCGCTGCCGTCATCCTCGGCGCAGCCGGGGATCGTGCGTCCGCAAGGACGCTTTGTTTGCGTGGTGGAAGTCCGCGCCATTGGGAGGTTACCCCGATGTAGCTGAAAGTAACTGCGTCGCTGTGAAGCGGGGTGGAGAGCAACTGGAAGCGAAAGAGTAGCC
>JANNYE010000166.1:0-16413 GCA_031409935.1 Burkholderiales bacterium
GGTACTCATGTGTTGGTGTGTTCTTCGATTCACGCGTCGTTCTGTTGGAGCGGCTCGGCCGCGACCCGATCTGGTGTTCGAAACGTGGGTCGCGGCAGAGCCGCTCCTACAACGTGTCATAGCGACTGCAAACGCGCTATCCGAATCATCGCTGGCGGATGCGAATGGTGATACGCCGAGTACAGCGGATCGGGCGTCAAGGTATTGGCGTTGTCTTTGTAAAGCTTGGTGAGTGCGGCGATCAGATCATCGCGGTTAGCGACTTCAGCAGCGTACGTGTCCGCCTCAAACTCATGCTTGCGAGAGTATGCCGACGCGATGGGTGCCAGCCAAAACAGCAGTGGCGGCAGCACCAGCGAAAACAAAATCAGCGAAACACCCGGAGCCGTCGCGCCTGTATCAGCCGCAAATCCGAATGCGCTGTAAAGCCACGGCTGCGGCAGCACCCAGGCCACCGCCGCCAAAAACGTGAGGCTTGCCAGCGCCATGAACACGATGCGCTTGATGATGTGTTTACGCTTGAAGTGGCCCAACTCATGCGCGAGCACGGCGACGATTTCGTCATTGCTCAATCGCTCCAGCAGCGTGTCGAAAAACACGATGCGTTTGGCTTTGCCGAAGCCGGTGAAATACGCGTTGCCATGCGCCGATCGCTTTGATCCGTCCATCACGAACAGGCCCTGACTTGTAAACGCCGTGCGCGCGAGTAGCCCTTCAATCGCGGTTTTCGTTTCGCCGGAATCCATTGGCGTGAACTTGTTAAACAGCGACGCAATATACGTGGGGTAAAGCGACAACATCGACAACTGCAATCCGATGAATACCAACCATGCGTAGATCCACCAGAGCGGGCCAGCGGTACGCATCAACGAGAACACCATTCCCGCGAGCGGCAGAATCAGCGCCGCGTTCAACACCGAGCCTTTGGCCAGGTCCATCCAAAACGTCGCTCGCGTCATTTTGTTGAAGCCGAATTTTTCTTCAACATAAAACGTGTTGTAGTAGCTGAACGGAATGCCGATCAGGCCTGTGACCACCGACAGCAAAGCAATCAGCGCGACTTCGCGAAAAATCGGCATCTCCGCCAATGGCGCGGTGAATTGCCACAACCGGCTCAACCCGCCAAAAAGTATCAACCCCGACACCAGCACGCCAACGCTCGCCTCGACCTGCATCACCTGGCCCTTGGCCTTGGTGTAATCGGCGGCGCGTTGATGGTCTTCAAGCGAAATGCGGCCCGCAAACGGCTCGGGCACTTCGTCGCGAAACGCAGCGACCCATTTCAGGTGCCGCGATAGCAGCCAGCGCTCGATAAAGTAATGCGCCAGCAGCGCGAAGATGACCACGTTGGCAAAAGTCGTGGCGGAAATTCCGGGCAGGAGGGTGGTGGCGTCGGTGGGCATGCGCTGTGGGAAAATCGAGTTGTTCTAATTGTTGACGATATTGGGGTGTCGTGCGCAGATTAAAGCGTTGCTCCACACGCCATTCGTCGCCCCTGCCCTTCGACGGGCTCCGGATGAACCGGCCATCAGGCGGGCAGGGGCCCAGCGACTTCTGGTTCAAAAAATCGCATGGCTTGACCAGCATCGGCTTAACCCGCTGGTTTCCTGCCAGCGAAGAAACGACGACTTCTTTACTCACGGTGCATCGCCTCATGTCACAAAACCAAAATCACCTCATCTGGCTTGATATGGAAATGTCGGGGCTCGACCCCGAAGTCTGCCGCGTGCTGGAAGTGGCCGTGGTGATCACCGACAAAGACCTGAACACGGTGGCTGTTGGCCCGGTGCTGGTGATTCATCAGTCCGACACCGTGCTTGATGCGATGGACGCATGGAACAAAAACACCCACGGTCGCTCAGGGCTCATCGACAAAGTCAAAGCCTCCACGCTGACCGAGGATCAAGCATCCGCACAGATGATTGAGTTTCTCGCCAGTTACATTCCCAAGGGCGCGAGCCCGTTGTGTGGCAACAGTGTGCATCAGGATCGTCGTTTTATGGTGCGCTACATGCCAACCTTCGAGGCGTATTTTCATTACCGCAATCTCGATGTCAGCACCTTGAAAGAGCTGGCCGCGCGCTGGGCACCCGAGGTGAAAAAAAGTTTTGTGAAAAAGACCATGCATACCGCCTTGGCCGACGTGTACGAGAGCATTGATGAACTGAAGCACTACCGCGATCACTTCATCAAGCTGCCCATAACGGCAGCTGTCGTCGCCGCCGTCGCTGCATAGGAGGCTTTGACTGTGAAGTTTTGCTCCGTTTGCGGCAGTGCAGATATTGCGCTCACCGTGCCTTCGGGTGACCAACGCGCCCGCTACGTCTGCCCCAGTTGCGGCACAGTGCATTATTCAAATCCAAAAATAGTGTGTGGTGTGGTGCCGGTGTTCGAGGACAAAGTCATGCTTTGCCGCCGCGGCATCGAGCCGCGTTTCGGCAAGTGGACGTTGCCCGCTGGGTTCATGGAAAACGAAGAAACAGTGGAGGAGGGCGCGCAACGAGAATTGTTTGAAGAAGCCGTTTCGACCGTCGCTCTAGGCGCGCTGCTCACGGTGATCTCGGTGCCGCATATTTCGCAGGTGCACATGATGTATCTAGGCACCATGGCCGAGCCGAAATTTGCCATCACGCCCGAGAGTACCGAAATCAAGCTTTTCAGCGAGGCCGAAATTCCGTGGAGCGAGCTTGCGTTTCGCACGGTAAAGACGGCGCTGGAACATTATTTTGAATGTCGGCGAACGGGTGAATTCACGCTGAAGCGTGCGCGTATCGACTGAAATCGGCACGTCCTCCTGAGCGAACGCGAAGTATCAGATTGCCTACAACGTGATCCTTGGCCATGGTGCAGGACGACCATTAGATTGTTCAGTGTTAATTAGACAGCTTTTCGCTGAAACGCCCATTCCATAAGGGCATGGGCTATGAAAAAGGCTTAAGTCGATAAAAAAACGGAGTTTTTCATGCTTTTTAGGGCTTTTGCAACGATTTCCGCGCTGTTCGTCGCCGCAGTTTGCGCGCAGGATGCGACGTTTTCCACCAAGTCTTTGACGCCAGAAACCGCGCTAATCGCCGCTAAAGCCGCGCTCGATAAATGCCGCAAAGACGGCTATCAAGTGACGGTAGCAGTGGTGGATCGAAGCGGTTTGACGCAGGTTTTGTTGCGTGATCGATTCGCTGGCGCACACACTGTCGACATCGCGCCGAACAAGGCGTGGACGGCGGTGAGCTTTCGCATTCCGACCGCCGCGCTCGCCATTGAAACGCAAGCAGGCAAACCGATGAGCGCCATTCGCAGCCATCCCAAAGTGTTCGCTGCAGGCGGCGGCCAAATCATTGAGGCGGGTGGCTCGATACTCGGCGGCATCGGGGTGTCCGGCGCACCGGGCGGCGAGGCGGATGACGAATGCGCGAAGGCGGGTATCAAGGCCATCGCTGACGCGATTGAGTTTTAAAACCAGCCATACGAAGCTTGCTCCACACGGGCTGCCAGTGTGCTGCGCGGCTTTCCGCGACGGATATTAGTCGAATCCAGCCGCCAGCAGGCGCGTCATTTCAGCCGCCGGTATCTCACGGCAACCGCTGGCATTTTGCCCCGACCACAGCGGCGAAAAATCACCGCTGCCCATGCTTTCGGCTTTCGCGCGCAGCGGCGCAATAGCGCTTGTCGCCAGCGGAAATTCTGGTGCCGCAGCGCACATGGGCCCCAGTTCCCGCATGACGCGGTTGACCATTCCGCGCGCCGGTCGGCCCGTGAATAAATTGGTGAGCGCGGTGTGACGGGTGCATTCACTCTTGAGTGCGGCGCGATGTACAGCACTGGTCGTCGCCTCGTTGCACAGCATGTAGGCGCTGCCAATCTGTACTCCGTCCGCGCCAAGCGCCATCGCGGCGGCAACGCCGCGCGCATCGGCAATCCCGCCCGCCGCAATGACCGGAACCTTGACCGCACGAACGATTTGCGGCAACAGCGCGAAGGTGCCGATCTGGTTGCTCAAATCATCGCTCAAAAACATGCCGCGATGGCCGCCCGCTTCGACGCCTTGCGCAATGATTGCGTCGACGCCCTGCGCCTCAAGCCAGATCGCTTCATCAACGGTGGTTGCGGATACCAGCACTCGCGCGCCCCAGCGGCGCACAAACGCCAGCAGGTCGGCGGCGGGCAACCCAAAATGAAAACTCACGACGGCAGGTTTGAATTCGGCCAGAACTTCGGCGGCTTCAGCCGTGAACGGCGCACGACCCGGCCCCACAGCAATGCTGGTCGGATCGATGCCGAACTCGCTGTAGTACGGCGCAAGTGCACCGCGCCAGCGTGCTTCGCGAACGGCATCCAGCGCAGGTGACGTGTGGCAGAAAAAATTCACGTTGTAGGGCCGGTCTGTCAGCGCCCGGATCGCAGTGAGTTCAGTCCTGAGTGCGTCCAACGAAAGCATCGCGCAGGGCAGCGAGCCGAGGCCGCCCGCGTTAGATACGGCAATGACCATGGCACTAGCCTGGATGCCAGCCATCGGCGCCTGAATGAGCGGAAAATCAAGCCCGAGCAGAGTTTGCAGTCGGTTCATGGTGTGATCGCTTTACGCACGGTTTCGCAACTGATTGGTCGTGTGCACGGGACGTTACCAGACCGTGACTTGGAGGCTTGCGCTTCGCGATAATGCCTTCAAGTTACGCACAGAGGTAAATCATGAAAAAAATCGCACACATTCAGAAGAGCGCTCCGGCGCATTGGGTTGGCAACGGATTCCATGTGAATTCGCTTTTTTTCTATGAGCAGGATGCTGAGGCGTTGAGCCCGTTTTTGATGCTCGATTACGGCTCGCCCAAGTCGTTCGCGCCGTCCACCCAGCCGCGCGGTGTCGGTCAGCATCCGCATCGCGGTTTCGAGACGGTGACCGTGGCGTATCAAGGCGAAATTGAGCATCATGATTCCGAAGGCCATCAAGGCACGATCGGGCCGGGCGATGTGCAATGGATGACAGCGGCCTCTGGCATCGTGCATGAAGAATGGCTTTCACCGAAGTTCAACGCCAGCGGCGGCGTGCTTGAGATGGCGCAGCTCTGGGTGAATTTGCCTGCAAAGGACAAGATGACACCGCCGCGCTATCAGGAAATTGTCAAGGCGCAGATTCCGACGGTGGTTGACGAGGGCGGCGCGCGGGTGCAGGTGGTTGCAGGCGAGTACGCAGGCAAGCGTGGCCCAGCGATGACCTATTCGCCGATCAATGTGTGGGACGCGCAGATCAGCGCTGGCCAGACGCTGAACTTGACGGTGAAGGATGGATACACCACGTTATTTGCGGTGCTCAAAGGCAGCGTGAAAGTGAACGATGCACAGACTGTGGCTTCGCCCGCGCTTGTGATTCTGGATCGCGAGGGGACGGAGGCGAAGCTCGAAGCGTTGGGTACGGATGCGACCGTGCTGGTGCTCAATGGTGAGCCGCTGCATGAGCCGGTGGTTGGCTACGGCCCGTTCGTGATGAACACAGAAGCTGAAATCATGCAGGCGATGCAGGACTTTCAGTCGGGGCGGTTTGTGCGGGCGAAGGCTGCGGCTTGAAGCGTTACGCTTGCACGGCGTGATCCTCGCCCCTTCAACTGACTCAGGGTAGACCCGCCCGTGGTCGGGCCGGGATCCAGAAACTCACGCGTCGCGCGGCAGTCACGTTTCTGGATTCCCAGCTTCGCTGAGAATGACGCCAGATGGATTAGTGCCTTAAGGCTGCGGCGGCGTTTCCGTGCCTGCCTCGGCCTCATCATCCGGCGCTGCGTCGCCTTCAGGCGCACTGACCAGACCGGCCTCTTTGTCAGCTTGTTTCTGCTTCAGTTTTTCTTCTTTTTTCTTCTTTTTCGCCAGTTCTTTCTGGCGTTTCTCGAATCCGTAATTGGGTGTAGCCACAGTTTTCTCTCTAGTTAGTGACAGAACTTTAGCATTTCACACGATTTCGGGTCACGGAACACCAGCGTCAGCGGCGCTTCTTGCGACAATTCGGGCATGAACCGACCTATGAACCTCAGCGCCACCAAGCCGGCTACCCCAGAATCGTTGTGGCACATCGCGTTCTATCAGTTCGTCGCCTTGCCTGATCCAGACGCTGTGGCGGTTCGTTTGCGCGAGCTAACGCACGCGCTCACCGGCAGCATTCTGGTGGCGCAGGAGGGCATTAACGGCGTTGTGGCAGGCTCTTCCGTGGCGTTGGACACATTCGAGCACGCGTTGGCCCATGATGATGCGCTCAACGGCTATTTCGCAAACACCACCTTCAAACGCAGCGCCTGCACGTCGGCACCTTTTTTTCGCATGAAAGTGCATCGCAAAAAAGAGATCGTCGCGTTCGTCGCGGCAGTTGTCAGTCCGGCCTCCGCCGAATCGAGTGTGAGCCCGCAAGTCTGGCGCGAGCTGATTGCCCAGGACGACGTGGTCGTCATCGACAACCGAAACAGTTTTGAATATCGCCTTGGTAAATTCAAATCGGCCATTGATCCCAAGGTGCGGAATTTTCGCGATTTTCCTAAGTACGTTGAAGCGAATGCACCCGATTGGAAAGCGCAGGGCAAGCGTGTAGCGATGTACTGCACCGGCGGCATTCGCTGCGAAAAATCGAGCGCTTGGATGCGCGATCAGGGGCTGGAAGTTTTTCAGCTTGAGGGAGGGATATTGAATTATTTTCAGTCGATGCCTGACGCCGAAAAAGATTGGGAGGGAGAATGTTTTGTGTTCGACAACCGCATCGCGCTCGACACAAAATTGCAGGAGACCGACACCACGCTGGAGCAGGTTTACGACGACGAACCGGACGGGCAATGGCGCATCGCGCGGGCGCGGCGGCTCGATGCAGCGAGCTGAGCCAATCTCCGCGTGATCGCTGGCAAGCCATCCGATCGCGACGGCGTCAGCGCCAGCGTGATCGCCACCGCCGCTGGTGACTGGGCAACATTTTTCGACTTTCTGACGCAGAAATTCCCAGCCGTTGATAACGCAGAATGGCGCGCAAGAATCAACGAAAGCGACATTGTGGATGAACACGGCGCACCGATCAATTGCAGCACGCCCTACCGCCCGAACAGCAAACTTTTCTACTACCGCTTTGTGGCCGACGAACCGCGTATTCCGTTCGAGGAAACCGTGTTGTTTCAGGACGACCTGATCGTCGTCGCTGACAAGCCGCACTTTCTGCCCGTCACGCCAGCGGGCCGCTACGTGCAGGAGACGCTGCTGGTACGCCTGAAAAGAAAGCTCGGCATCGACACGCTCGCACCGATGCATCGTATTGATCGTGACACAGCGGGGCTGGTGCTGTTCACCATTCAACCGCCCACGCGCGATGCGTATCAAAAATTATTCCGCGAGCGCCGTGTCGAAAAAACCTATGAAGCTATTGCGCCGTGGCGCGCCGATCTGTCGTTGCCTGCTGTTTATCGTAGTCGATTAGTTGAGAGCGACGCGTTCATGCAAATGCGGGCTGTGGACGGCGACGCAAACGCAGTGACAGCCATCGAGCTGCTTGAGACGCGCGGTGCGTTGGCGCGCTACCAACTGCGTCCGCTCACTGGGCAAAAACACCAGCTTCGCGCGCACATGGCCGCACTTAATATTCCGATTGTCAATGACCGCATTTACCCCGTGCTGCAGTCAGACACGGGGCGGGAACAGGACTGGAATATGCCGCTTAAATTGCTCGCCAAAAGCATTACGTTTGCAGACTCGATCAGTGGCTCGCAACGGCGGTTTGAAAGTCGGCAATGGTTGAATTTTTGATCGGATGCCGCTTGAGATGTGCATTCGCCGAGCGATAACAGCGCGGTGTTGCTGCTGGCCACCGCGCTGCAAATGATCACAGCGGGCACCATCCAAGATGGCAAAACCATCATGCTGCTGCAACACGCCACGCGGGTCGGGTTGAGGCAATTGCGGCGATATGGCTTTTTTGTTAAAGCCATACTGCATGGGGTCTAAAAGCAATAAAATGCAAAAGTCGATAACTGTCTTAAATCGCGCGTAGGCCTTATTAAATGGGGTTTTCAGTAAAAAGCTGATGCCTTCAGTTTGGTGCCAAAACCGCGTCGTGCGAGGCGCCCAACCATCACGGCACAGCGGCATATTTGCACGCCGCCTCGGCGCAGGTGAGCGCCACAAACACCTCAGAACGAATAAGCCACTTGCCCTCACGCTTCACCCACTGCGCGGAGTAGCGACCGCCCAAAATCGGTGGCGCGTCCACGCTGCCAACGTGGCCCGACCAGCGACCCTCTTCATAGGCAAGCGGCCAGTGGCCGCTGGCTGTCACCGACACGGCCTCGCGCTGATAAATGATCGGTGGTGCTGCGGGTGTTGCGGCAGGGGCTGCGACCGGCGGCGGCTCGATTACTTTGCGCGCCTCGGCAGCGCCAGTCAAGGTTTGTCCGAGCGCACGGCGAATGGTGATGTCGGTCGTCCAGTAGCTGACCACGCGGTCAATGTCGTTGGCGGCCAGCGCTTTGGTTTGCGTGCTGCGCGCGAGCCGGATCGCGGCCTCGTCAGCGGCTTGCTGCGTCTGCGCGGTTTGAGCGAATGCGGGCCACGAAGCGCCTGCCGTAACCAGTAACAAAAACGCGGCTGACGTATGCCTAATCATGTTCATTTGACTTGTCCTGACAGTTGAGATGCAGTCTCTGCATTGATATTAACCGAGATTATTCATTAGGGTCCGTCATCCCCTTCGGCAGGCTCAGGACATGCTTCGCAGGGGCGACGACAAAGAAACGATTGAATAATTTCGGTTAAAAATTCACTCGTGATTACTGTGCATCGCAGTCACACAACACACGGGCGTGAGCTCGCTCTCAACGCAGCGCAATTGCCAGCCGTCGAACAGTTCACGTCAGCCCAATCGCCACGATCTCGCGAAAGTTCGGCATGGCGTTTAACTGCGCGTACCAACGATCTACGTTGGCTAAGGGCGCACGGTGCTGCTCTAGTCCTGCCTTAGCGAGCGGCATTTCAAACCAGGTGTAGGCGAGGATCGCGGCGGGGATGTCGCCGACGGTGAAATCATCTCCCGTAAGCCATTTGGTTTTGCCCAGCTGCCGGTCGGCAATCGTCCACGCGAGCGCTGCTTTCGGGACGTTAGCCGAGATCATTTTCATGTCCCACTGCTCCTGCGGCGCGCGCACCAGCTGCATGAACGCCGGACCAATGGGCGGGCCGAGAGTGGTGCATTGCCAATCCATCCAGCGGTCTGCGGACGCGCGAATTTTGGGATCGGCCGGCCAGAACGGCACCTTGGGGTGTTTGGCGCAGAGGTAGCGCAAGATTGCGTTCGATTCCCACAAAATAAAACCGTCATCATCAATGACCGGGATCATGCCGTTAGGATTTTTTTCGCGGAAATCGTCGGTGGTGGTGATGCCGAAATGCAGCCCGGCGTCGATGCGCTCGTAGGGCACGCCCAGTTCAGCGCAGGCCCACATCACCTTTTTGACGTTGGATGAATTTTTGCGGCCCCAGAGTTTCAGCATGACATTGGCTTTCCGAGTGATTGTTGGACAGGTAGGCAACAGACTACCCGCCGCACAATCAGGTTAAATGGGCAGCAATCGTAATCTTTCCTTACCCATGACCCGCGCAATTGTTCTGATCTTGTTCGTAGCCGTCACGCTGCTCGCCGCCTGCCGCCAAACCGATCTTGGCGAAGGCGGCAGCAAAGTGTCGGGCTCGGCGGGGCCTGCCGGGGCCAAGGACGCAGCGAAGGAGCTGGTGACGTGCAGCGAGCCCATCGCGACCATTTCGCTCGCTGAGAGCCCGAACGGTTACACCGTGTTGTCGAGCTATCAATTGCCGCCGACGCCGTTGCCGCTGATTCGCGTGATGGCGCAGCAGAGCAATTGTTTTCGCATCGTGGATCGTTCGGCGGGTTTGCGTGGCACATTGCAGGAACAGCAATTGAAAGATCAGGGCATCCTGAAAGCCGAGACAGTGCCGAAAAAAGGCGAAGGCATCGGGGCGCGCATGACGCTGACGCCGAGCCTGAGCTTCAGCGAAGACAACGCCGGCGGCGGCCTCGTCGCGCTGCTCAACATGATTCCGGTGTTGCGCGATGTTGCGGGTGTGGCGAGTAGCGTGAAGTTCAAGGAAGCGCAGGTGGTGTTGCTGCTGACCGACAACGAAACCACCGAACAACTGGCCGCAGCGACGGGCAGCGCGCGGGCGACCGATTTGGGTGTCGGCGGACTGGTGATCGGCAAGGTCATCGGCGGCGCAGCGGGCTGGGGCATCACCAATGAAGGCAAGGTGATCGCGGCGGCGTTCCTCGATGCGCACAACAAGCTCGTGGTGCAGGCGCGTGCGCTCAGCGTCGCGCAAAAGCGCTAGCGTTTCGCGCGCAGCGTAGTCGAAGACTGAATGCGATTGAAAACGTCCTTCAGCACGTGGCGGCGCGGCGGCTCGCGCTCCGTTGGCGTCATCGCATGTCTGTGTCTTGCGTTCTCGTGGTTGAGTGTCGCCCACGCGCAAACCCGTTTCAACCACGGTGAACTTCTCCGTTTACGACAGCTGAGCGATCAGGGCAGCGCCACCTTCAATGATGAACTGGTCAGTGCCATTGCCCGGCTTGAACCCACGGACGCGCCGGAGCTCATCACTGAGCTGATTTTTTTGTTTGGCGAATTGCGCTACGCCTACGGGTCGAGTCACTCAGCGCTGCCGGCTGTCGAGGCGGCGTACGCACTTGCAATAGTGACGGGTGACGTGTCGATGGCAGCCTCGCTTGACGGCCTCGCGGGGCAGATGCAATTCGCGTCGAATCGGACATCGAACCTCGCGCGTGACCGAATCATGCGCGCGTTGAAGGCGCAGCGCGCAACCGGGCGCGCGTTGCCGTTGGCGCGACAGCTCAGTGCGTACGCCACGTTGGTGCAGGACATCAACGAGTTCGCGCACGCGATGCGAATGAGCAACGAGGCGGTGAGCTTGGTTGAAGGCGACAGCTCCACCAAGTCCGGCGTGATTTCGTCGGTCGCCCTTGGCGTTTATTACACGCACGCCGAATTGCTGCGCTCCGTCGGCGACGCCCAAGCCGCCCTCGTCGCGGGCGAAAAACTGCTTAAATTGTCGCTGCAATCGGGCAATCAGGAGTTCGCAGGCTATGCCGATTTGGCGATGGGCCGCGTCTTCACGCGTGTTGGCCAACTGGATCGCGCGGCCAGCTCGCTGGAGTCAAGCTACGCGCGTGCCATGCAATTTGCCGATCCGATGGGGCGGACGGTAGCCGCGCTGGATCGCGCGGACATCGCGATGGAGCGTTCGCAGTTTGCGGTGGCCACTGTTTGGTCAAACAAAGTCGCAGCGCTCATTTCGAATATCGACGACCCCGTGGTGCGCGCACGATTCAGCTTGCAGCAGGCGCGATTGCTGGCGATTGCGGGCCAGCCGAGGCCCGCGCGGCTGGCGCTTGATGCGGCAAAGGACGCGGTCAAGGACGATCAGCAGGTGTGGCTGAAAGCGTTGCTGCGAACGGCTGAAGCAGAGGTGCTGGCCAGCGAAGGGGAAACGCAGGCCTCTCTTCAGGCGATGCGCGAAGCCGCGCAGTTGCAGACCGAGAGCGAGCGTTTAACGTTGCGCGACGTGGTGGCCGCGCAGGGCGATTTGTATCGTTTGAACGAACGTGAATTGCGCGAAAAACAGATGGCGCAGGATTCGCGTTTGCGCGAGGCGCAACTCGATGCGGCGGAACAGCGCGTGTTGACACAACGATTGGTGGTGGCGCTGGTTGCGTTTGCCGCGCTGGTGGCCGTGGTGGTTGCGTTCTGGCAGCTCAGTCGCGCGCGTCGATTCCGGCGGCGCGCAGAGGTCGACAGTCTCACCGGCATCTGCTCGCGCTCCGCCATCGAGAGCCGTGCGCTATCCGCATTTGCTCGCGGCCAACGTGATCACAAACCGGTGTCGTTACTGATCGCCGACGTCGACGGACTGAAAACCGTGAACGACAGCCGTGGTCACGCCGACGGCGATGTTTTGCTGCGCGAAATGTCGGCGCTCATCGCATCAAGCCTGCGCCAACAGGATGCATTAGGGCGATGGGGCGGCGATGAATTCGTGGTGTTGTTGCTCGACACCGACGCAAAGGTCGCCGCAGAAATCGCGGAAAGGGTGCGCTTGACGGTGGTCAACGGGTTGGCCGAAAAATGGGCCGGCATCGGCGCATGCAGCATCGGCGGCGCGACGCGATTGGCAGGCGGCGAAACGTTTGAAATGACCCTAGCGCGGGCGGATGCAGCGCTGTATCGAGCGAAACAGACAGGCAAAAATCGAGTGGTGTTTGCTGAACCGTAGCCGCCGCGAATGGACGATTTTGACCGTTGATATTACTTACCGCTTTTTATGCAGAGGCTTGATTTAATTGGGGTTAAGCTACGATTTATCATAAAGTCGATATCTAGCGCTTTTAGGCGTCAAGCCCAGTTTAAATGGTGCTTTCATCAAAAAGATGAACTGACAACGGGTGTTGATTCGAGTCATTTTTACCGTGCTGATAACGAACGAAAGTATCGGCAGGTTCGCGGACTGCGGAGTGATACAGTCAGAGGCTGAATTTCCCCTTACTTTGAATCCATGAACGCTCCCGTTTCTCCGTCCGTGCTCGCCAAGATTGACGTCGCCAACCACTTCCATCCGTACACCAATCTGCGCGCGATTGAAAAAGACGCGCCGCTGATGATTGTTGAAGGTGATGGCATCGAGGTCATCGACGACGCTGGCAAGCGCTACATCGAAGGCATGGCGGGCTTGTGGTGCGCCTCACTCGGCTTCAGCGAGAAGCGTTTGGGCGAAGCCGCCAAGCGGCAGATGGACGTGCTGCCCTACTACCACTCGTTCTCCGGCAAGGCGCACAATGTGGTGGCCGAAGTCAGCGAAAAACTGATCTCGCTCGCTCCGACACAAGCGTTGCGCGATGGTCGCGTGATCTTTGCCAACTCGGGTTCCGAGGCCAACGACACCGCGTTCAAACTGGTGCGCTACTACCACAACGCCATCGGCAAACCGCTCAAGAAAAAAGTCATCGCACGCGGTAAGGGCTATCACGGTGTGACCGTTGCCAGCGCATCGTTATCGGGCATTCCGACCATGCATCAGCACTTCGATTTGCCGATTGAAGGTGTGCTGCGCGTGGGCTGCCCACATCCGTATCAGTTCGCCAAAGACGGCGAATCATCGGAGCAGTTTGCGACGCGTTTGGCGGAGGAACTGGAAGCTCTGATTTTGAGCGAAGGGCCGGACACGATTGGCGGATTTATCGCCGAGCCAGTTCAGGGCGCGGGCGGTGTGATCATTCCGCCACCGACGTACTTCGAAAAGATTCAGCCGATCCTGAAAAAGTACGAAATTCTGTTTATCGCGGACGAGGTGATCACGGGTTTCGGGCGCACCGGGAATCTGTTTGGTTCGCAAACATATAACCTCGAACCGGACATGTTGACGACGGCAAAAATGATCACGTCGGCGTACGTGCCATTCTCGGCGCTGTACGTAAGCGACAAGATCTATCAGGCCTGTGCGGATGCGAGTGCGGCGGTCGGTGTTTTCGGTCACGGTTACACCTATTCCGGGCATCCGCTCGGCTGCGCGATCGCGCTGGAAACGTTGAAGATTTATGAGGAGCGCGACATCGTCGGCCACGTTCGCAATGTGTCGCCCGCGTTCCAGGCGGGGCTGCAACAGTTTGCCGACCATCCGTTGGTAGGCGACGTGCGCAGTGTGGGACTGATCGGTGCGGTGGAATTGGCCGAAGATAAGCACGCGCGCAAATCCTTTGATCCGAAACGTGCTGTCGGTGCCTACTTGGTGCGCCGCGCACAAGAACATGGCCTGATCCTGCGCGCAATGGGCGGCGACATCATCGCGTTTAGCCCGCCGCTGATCATCACCGAGCCGCAAATCGCTGAGTTGATGAGCCGGTTTGCCAAGGCGCTCAACGATACTGCGGCGTGGATAAAGGCCGCCTGATGGAACTCAAAATCACCCTCACGCCAACCGCGCAAAAACTTATTCGCACCACCGAGTTCACGTTTTCAACCAACGCCGAACCCGGCATGTCGATGCCACAGGTCGGTGACATGCTGCGCATCACCATGGACGAACCGCCGGTGTTTTTCAAAATCATTCAGCGTGCGTACGACTTCACGACTTCGCCGATAACCGTGACCTTGGTGCTAGGCGCGCCAGATTGAGTGGATCGGACTGCGTTCAGGTCTGCTTACATCTGCTTACACCGTCCTACGTCTATCCTGCTATCGCAGACTGATTGCATGGAACTTTTCCAAGCTGCGGACTCAAACACCATGCCGTGCTCGTCGTTGTCCGTCTGAATAGAAACTTTCCCATGCCGCCGTTTATTCTCCGAGTCCTGCCACTGACTGTACTGATGTTGCTCGGCAACGTGGCCTCCGCGCAGGACGCCACTCCCAACGTGCCAATCGTACCGACGGCACCCCTGGCACCCACCGCACCCACGGCACCCTCGGCACCCTCGCCGCCAACACCGGCCTTGCAACCTGCGGCAACGCCAGCGTCCGCAGCGCCAGCGCCGCAGCGCGTCGATCAGGTTGAGGTTACGGGCAGGAACAGCACCAGTGACGAGCGGCGCAACGCGTCCGCCGCGAAAATCATCATCACCCGCGAAGAGCTTGAGCAATTCGGCGACACCAATCTCGGCGAAGCAATGCGTCGTCTCCCTGGTGTGACTACGGGCGGTCGCCCGGGCCGCCCCGGCGCGCCGCAAATGCGCGGTCTCGGTGGCGGTTTGACGCAAATCCTGATTGATGGTCAACGTATTCCACCTGGATTTTCGGTGCAAGACATCACGCCTGATCAGGTTGAACGCATCGAGATTTTGCGCGCGCCAACCGCCGAAACAGGCGCGCGCGCCATCGCGGGAACGATTAATGTGATCTTGCGCGAACCGCTGCGCAAAACCGATCACGACATAAAAACGGGTGTCAGCATTGAGCGTGGTCGCATCTCGCCGAACGCCTCGTGGAGCTACAACGGTTTGCTTTCAGACACGGGCACTTACACACTCACAGGCTCGGCCAATCGCAGCGATCAGATTACAACTGATGACACCATCATTCGCTATTTTGATCAAGCAACCGATCAACTCATCACCGAACAACGCACGCATAGCGATTCAAAAAGTTTGCGTCACAATTATTTCCTGAGTCCGCGTGCGCAATGGCGCCTTGGGGCGGGCGAGCAATTTGGGTTGCAAGCGTTTTTGGCGCACAACACCGTCGCCTCTGAAACGCCGGCAACGCTCGATCAACCTTTCGGTAGCAACCCGGTGCAGCCTTACGCGACGCGCGTGGGTGCGTTTAACGGACGATTCGATGTAGCGCGGATCAACGCGAACTTGAATCAGCGCATTGATGACGCCAATCGTTACGAGCTTCGCGCAGGCGTCGGCCGCTTTTGGTCGAACAACACGAGCACTGCCAATCAGTTTGATACGCTCGGTATGCGTACGCTCAATCAGATTTCGCGTAACGACGTGCGTGATCTTTCATGGAGCACCAGCGGCAAACTCCTGACAAATCTGGCCAGTCGCGGCCACGCCCTCACCTCGGGCTATGAGTACGAGTCAGTGCGGCGCGACCTCGACGGCACAACACTGATCAATGGCGCGCCACAGTTGGGCAACATTGGTACCAAATTCTTTACGTCGACGAAACGACTGGCGCTGTATGCGCAAGACGATTGGGACATCTCGCCTCAGTTCGCAGCGAATCTGGGTATTCGCTTCGAGGAAATACGAACCAAAACGCGAGACGCTACCGTAGAAAGCGAAAACATTTCGCGCGTCACTACACCGCTCGGTCATATCGTTTGGCGTTTCGCCGCGCCTTCGCGCGATCAGGTGCGATTGAGCTTGACGCAGAGCTACCGCCCGCCCAACACCGATCAACTCACCCTGCGGCCCAACATCAATTCGCTCTATCCGGCCACCGGCAGCAACCTGTTTTCTGCCGCTGATTCGATCGGCAATTCGCAGCTTAAACCAGAACGCGCCAACGGCATTGATCTCGCGTTTGAGCGCTATTTCAAGTCCGCAGGCGTGATGAGTTTGAACTTTTTTGTGCGTGATATTAACGATGTGATTCGCAACATCACGACGCTCGAAACGGTGTCTTGGTCGCCCGCGCAGCGCTACGTCAGTCGCCCGCAAAACATTGGCAAAGCCCGCGCGACGGGTGTCGAATTCGACACCAAATTCCAGTTGCGCGAACTGTTTGACACCACCATTCCGTTGTCGTTGCGCGTCAACGCCAATCTTTACAATTCCAAGGTGGAATCCGTGCCCGGCCCGTACAACACGCTCGAATCGCAAGCGCACGTCACGGGCAATATCGGTTTTGACTATCGCCTTGTAAATTCGCCGCT
>JANNYE010000167.1:0-11688 GCA_031409935.1 Burkholderiales bacterium
GCGGCACTGGACATCGCACGGACGCGACGCTGACGCGTCGCCAATAGTGCGATGCAGTGCCGCTACGACCGCCCGTTGCTCCGCTCCTCGGCGCGGGCTGAAGGGGCGTTTCGCGCCGACATTTTGATCGCTTCGCGACCAGGACTACGCTTACTACACGCGATCACGTTTCGGTGTTGTGGAGAAGAATAACTGCGCGTACCAACTTCATAAGACAGCGTGAATTTTGCGAATGGCATTGAGTGCAAGTGAGCCACACATCGACAGCGCGCTAGTGCTCCAGTTGCTGCGCTCTCAATTTCCGCAGTGGGCTGACCTTGCAGTCGTACCGATGTCCAGTGGCGGTTGGTGCAACGTCGCTTTTCGCCTGGGTGAGCAGATGGTCGTTCGACTGCCGCGTCATCGCGCATATGTCGAAGCGCTCAGCAAGGAAAGTCGTTGGCTACCATTCTTGTCAACCGCGCTTCCCTATCCAATACCTACGCCGTTGGCGATGGGAGAACCGGGACAAGGTTACCCTTGGCCATGGCTGATCTTGCAATGGATCGAAGGCGACACTGCAATGCCCGAGCGAATAGCCAACCTAACCGATTTCGCGATTGACGTTGGGCGCTTTCTGACGGCGATGCGTCGCATCGATGCAGCAAGCGGCCCGGCACCGGGACAACATAATTTTCACCGTGGCGGTTCACTGCACCACTACGATTCCCAAGCGCAGCAAGCGCTCGTAGCGTTATCGGGCAAGATCGATACGAAAGCCGCGTCGGAGATCTGGGAAAAGGCGTTGGCAACAACGTGGACTGATTCGCCAGTGTGGATTCACGGCGATTTCAGCGTCGGTAACGTCCTTGTGCAGAACGGCAAATTGCAGGCCGTCATTGATTTCGGCAACGCAGCAGTAGGCGACCCGGCATGCGACCTAGCGATGGCTTGGACACTTTTTGAGGGCGATAGTCGAAATGCTTTTCTGAAAGCACTGTCTTTGGATGGCGCGACTTGGGGGCGTGGACGCGGCTGGACGCTGTGGAAAGCAATGATCATTGCCGCAGGCATCTCAAGTAGTAACGCGTTTGAAGCGACGCAACCGTTTCGCGTCATCGACGCGGTGATTGCGGACCACTTTCGCGCGGAGATATGAGTAGAACGTAGCCCGGACGCTCGTATCCGGGGTTTCGTAGTCCTCATCGCGAAGCGATCAAATATCGGCTCGAACCGCCCCTTCAGCCCGCGCCGAGGAGCGGAGCAACGGGCGGTCGTAGCGGCACTGCATCGCACTATTGGCGACGCTTTGGCGTTGCGTCCGTGCGATGTCCTGTGCCGCCCGCCCGTTGCGAGCACCGCAGGATGAAGCGGGGTGCAGGGGCTAGCGTTTTTGGTTACTTTTGGGGCAATTGCCAAAAGTGACTGGCCCCGCGCGGCCATAGAGCGCGAGGGTGGCAAACGCCGATGTTCGTTGAGCGGATCCAACGACCAAGCTCAGGGCGAACGGCGGAGTGGAACGCATCCACTTCATTCCACCGCCCTCACCCTAGCCCTCTCCCGCGCTGCGGGAGAGGGGACTGATTTGCTGCTAGCGCAGCGAGGTGAGCCCGCGTTTAAACCGCTCCACCCCGTCATCCAGTCTCGGCAATTCACTCGCAAAACACCAGCGCAAAAATCCTTCGCCCTCATCCCCAAACCCCGCGCCCGGCGCAATGCCGAGGCCGTAGTCCGTGACCAGTTTTTTGCAGAACGCGAGCGAGTCGGTGACGCCGTCGACTTTGAAAAACGCGTACATCGCGCCGGGGGGCGGTGGGGCGTACACGCCGGGAAGTGCGTTGAGGGCGTTGCACAGGTGGTCGCGGGCGGCGCGGAAACGCGCTTGCGTGCGGGCGATGACGGCGTCGCCATGCGTGATCGCGGCGTTGCCTGCGCGCTGGATGAAAACCGGCGAGCAGGACGTGTTGTATTCGATGACTTTGCCGAGTTGCTCGATGAACGGCGCGGGCGCGACTAGCCAGCCCAAGCGCCAGCCAGTCATGAGCCATGATTTGGAAAATGTGTTGGCGCTGACCAGGCGATCATGGGCGTCGCTGATGTCGAAGAACGATGGCGCGCAGCCACTGTCGTCGAACACCAATCGCTCGTACGCATCGTCCGATAACAGCCAGATGCCGTACTGTCGACAGCGTGCGAGGATTGCCTTTTGTTCGTCGCGGGTGAGCGTCCAGCCGGTGGGATTGTTCGGCGAATTCACCATCAACATTTTGGTGTTCGGCGTGAGCGCGGCGAGCAGTTTTTCTAAATCCAGACGCCAACCTAGCGGGCCGAAATCAAGCGAGACGCATTCGACATTCGCCGAGAGAATTTTAGGGATCTCGACCAGGTTCGGCCACAGCGGCGTGACGCATACGACATGGTCGCCGGGGTTGACGATGCACTGCGCGGCGAGCGAGAGCGCGTTGACGCCCGCGCTGGTGATGGCGATGTTTTCCCTGACGATTGGAGCCGCAGGATTGGGATGCAATCGCGCCAGATACGTGGCGACCGTTTGCCGCAATTCCGGCAGGCCGAGGTTGTGCGAATAAAACGTTTCGCCGCGCGCGAGACTCGCGGATGCGGCGTCGCGGATGAACTGCGGCGTCACTTCGTCCGGCTCACCAAACCAGAAGGTCAGCACGTCGCTGCGGCCCATGCCCGCGTTAGCGACTTCGCGAATTTTTGAGGCGCGCAAGTTGACGATGGCGTCGCGCGGGAGGAGATGAGAATGGTTTTGCATGCCGTGATTATCCCGACTTGACGTGTCAGTGCGATACGAGTCGGACGATTAAACTGACCGTATGCAAAACAAATCCACCCCAACCGGTTCCCGCGCGGCGCTCGCCTGCCTCGCCGCCACTGTGATCGTGTTGATATGGTCGGGCATTGCGCCGAAACAGCGCAGCACTTGGTTTCTGGAAGTGTTGCCAGTGTTGAGTGCGCTGCCGCTGATTCTTTTCACCTGGCGGCGATTCCCGCTAACTACGTTGCTCACAGTGGTCATCACGCCGCACGCGATTGTGCTGACGGCGGGAATTGGCGCGGCGGTAGCTGTGATATTTTTTTCGCGGATGCATGATCGGGCGTTGGTGGCCTTGAAGTAGCTCTCTGCTGCGCTGAGCAATGACGACAGGCGGGCGTTGCAACCGGTTTTTCGGCAGCCAACGCGCCGCTTCGTAAAATCAGTCGATGTCCGTTCCCTCCTTCGTCCACCTCCGCCTGCATACCGAGTTCTCCATCGTGGATTCGACTTTGCGCGTGGGCGACACGGTGGCGCTGGCAGCTTCGGACGATCAAGCGGCGCTGGCTATTACCGATCTCAGTAATCTGTTCGGTTTCGTCAAGTTCTACAAAGCGGCGCGCGCCAAGGGCATCAAGCCGATTTGCGGCGTGGACGCTTGGATTGAGGCGCTTGATCCTGCGCAAGAGCCCACCCGAGTCATTCTTTTAGCTGAGTCGCATGCCGGTTATCTCAAGCTGTGCGATTGGTTGACGCGCGCGTTTCGCGACAATCAGCAGCGGGGCCGCGCGATGATCAAGCGCGACTGGATCGGCGACGCGGCGCTAACCGAGGGCGTGTTTTGCTTGTCGGGTGGCTGGTTCGGAGACATTGGCATTGCGCTGCGCAACGGTCAGGCGACGACCGCCGAGCGGGCGGCCAAGTTTTGGGCGGCGGCGTTTCCCGGTCGTTTTGCGATGGAAATTCATCGCGCGGGTTTTGAAAACGAGCACCCGTTTGTTGCGGCCAGCGTGCAGTTGGCAACAGCGCAGGGCCTGCCCTTGGTGGCGACGCATCCGATGCAATTTGCCACGCTAAACGACTTCAAAGCGCATGAGGCGCGGGTGTGCATTGCCGAGGGCTACACGCTGGGCGACACGCGCCGCGCGAAGGTATTTACAGAGAAGCAGCGCTTTGTGACGCAAGCGGAAATGGTGGAAAAATTCGCCGACTACCCGCAGGCGGTTGCCAACACGCTTCGAGTGGCGATGCGCTGCAATTTTGAAATGACACTGGGCAAAAACTATTTGCCGGAGTTTCCGTTGCCGGAGGGCGCGACTATCGAGTCGCACCTGCATCATGAGGTGATGACCGGTCTAGAGAAGCGAATGCGGGTGCTGTATCCCGACGTCGCACAGCGTGAAGCGGAGCGGGCGCGTTACGTGGCGCGCTGCGAATTTGAAATCGCAGTGATCGTGAAGATGGGCTTTCCGGGCTACTTTTTGATCGTGGCCGATTTCATTGCGTGGGCGAAAAATAACGGCGTGCCAGTGGGACCGGGACGCGGCTCCGGGGCGGGCTCGCTGGTTGCGTATTCGCTCGGCATCACCGATCTTGATCCGCTGAAATACAACCTGCTGTTCGAGCGTTTTTTGAATCCTGAGCGCGTATCGATGCCCGACTTCGATATCGATTTTTGTCAGGAAGGCCGTGATCGGGTGATCGATTACGTGCGCAAAAAATACGGCACCGATAGCGTCGGACAAATCGCGACCTTCGGCACGATGGCGGCGAAGGCAGCGGTGCGCGATTGTGGTCGCGTGCTTGACATGCCGTATACGTTTGTGGACGGTGTGGCTAAGCTGATTCCATTTGCGCCGGGCAAATGGATCACGCTGACCAAGCCCGAAGGCAAGCTGGATGCGAACACGATTGTGGCGCGCGACGCTGAGCCACTGCTGGCGGAGCGCGAGCAAAATGAAGAAGACGTTGCGGCGCTGCTTGAACTGGCCGAACAGGTGGAAGGATTGCCGCGCAACGTGGGCATGCATGCCGGTGGCGTGCTGATTGCGCCGGGTAAATTGACTGATTTTTGCCCCATGTATTCGCAGGACGAAGGCTCGCCGATGGTGAGCCAGTTCGACAAGGATGACGTCGAAGCGATAGGGCTCGTAAAGTTCGACTTTCTGGGTTTGACGACGCTGACTATCCTCGATTGGACAGTGCGTTTTTGCAAGCGGCTTGATCCGACGTTTGAGATTGATTTGCAGACGTTGCCGCTCGATGATGTGTCGGTGTATCAGTTGTTTCGCGAGGCCAATACCGTCGCGATTTTCCAGTTTGAATCGTCGGGCATGAAGGACTTGCTGACCAAGTCGAAGCCGCAGCGGCTTGAGGATTTGACCGCGCTCAACGCGTTGTATCGTCCGGGCCCGATGGATCTGATTCCAGATTACATCGCGCGCCGCAACGGCACCCAAACGGCGGAGTTTTACGATGATCGCCTGAAGCCGATGCTGGAGGAAACGCTCGGCATCATGGTGTACCAAGAACAGGTGATGCAGGCGGCGCAGATCATCGGCGGATACTCGCTCGGAGGTGCGGATTTGCTGCGTCGCGCGATGGGCAAAAAGAAGCCCGAGGAGATGGCGGCGCATCGCGTGACCTTCAACGCGGGCGCAGCAAAAAATGGGCTCGACGAAAAGCAAAGCAACGTGCTTTTCAGCGACATGGAAAAGTTTGCGGGCTACGGCTTTAACAAGTCGCACTCGGCAGCCTACGCCCTGCTCGCCTATCAAACCGCGTACTTCAAACGCCACCACGCGGCGGCCTTCATGGCGGCCAACATGAGTGCGGTGATGAACGACACCGACAAGGTGCGGCAACTGCTTGAAGACTCGCGAACGGTGTGTGCGTTGCGCTTCGAGCCACCGGATGTGAACCTTGGCGAATATCGATTTGTGCCGACCGACCGACGCACGATTCGCTATGGCTTGGGTGCGGTGAAGGGCACAGGCGAAGGTGCTGTCATTGAGATTTTGCGCGCCAGAAGCGAGGGCGGCCCGTTCGTTGATTTGTTTGATTTCTGCCGTCGTGTCAACACGCAAACAGTGAATCGGCGTACGGTCGAAGCGTTGATCAAGGGCGGTGCGTTTGACCGCCTGCACGACAACCGCGCGAGCGCATTTGCCAGCGTCGCCGCAGCCTTGTCTGAGGCCGAGCGAGTGCAGGCGAACCTGTCCCAGAACAGTTTGTTCGATGACGATTCCAGTGTGCATCAGCTGGCGTTGATTGACGCACGGCCCTGGGAGCTGCTGGAATCGCTCGCGCATGAAAAAGCAGCGCTCGGGTTGTATCTGAGCGGCCACCCTTACGACGCCTATCGCGCGCACTTGCAGCCGGTTACCACCATGGCATTGGCGCGCATTGAGCCGAACGACAGCAAGCAGCGGTTAGCAGGCATTGTGAACGCCGTGCGCATGATTAATTCGCGCAATGGACGCATGTGTTTTATCGAGCTCGATGACCGAACATCGGTGCTGGAGCTGATGATTCCCGCGACTATTTTTGAGATGCACCGCCACTGGATCAAGGAGGACATCCCGATCGTGATCGAGGCGCGCGTCACCCATGGTCGAGATGGCGGCACACGCGTGATCGCTGACGCTATTTTCGACATCGAGAAGGCACGGGAACAGTTCAGTCGACGGTTGGTAGTGACGCTTAATGGTGCCAGCGCCGAAAATGAAGCCAAGGCGCTCCTGGCAACCTTAAAGGCGTATCGCCCTGGTCGCACACCGGTGTTCATCAGGGTGAATAAAAAAGGCTACAGCGGCGGTATTGCGCTCGGCGAAGAATGGTGTGTCAGGCCGCATTCGGACTTGCTGGCGAAGCTTAAGGCTGAGCTGGAGTTCTGAATGCGATGGGCGCGTCAAAGCGATAAGTCCGGGCAACGATCCGCGATGGTTTTGCGCCAGTGTGCACTCCATTCGGACAAGGTGCCGGACGGCCGATATCCTAAATCCTGTCGGGACAAATTGCTCGAATTGAAGCAGTAGTATCGCGTGATTTGCGGCGGCTCTGTGACGCGCTGGGTCAGTTTTTTGACGACGTCTTCGTGCGCTAGCTGATGCCATTCCGCGAGTTGTGGTGAGGTAAAGATAATGAAGAAGTCGCGTGCGGGAGACCTGCCATCCTTCAATGTCAATAGCGCGCCCTGTGCGTTGCCAGCGGCGGGTACGTGGCCCATCATGTCGGGCAGCAGCACAAGGCCAAATTCACTGGGTGCAAGCGTCGTGGCTGCGGGGGTCATAGTGCGTGGTGCGCCTTCGATAACCCGCGACGCGCGCGTCCATTCAGCCGCAGCGCTGGATTGCCATAGCGCGAGTGCAATCATGAATACGGTAAGTATTGCCATCACTGACTTGCCTGATGTCTTGAGCGCCGCTGCAACGATTAGCGCGATGCCAACCGTTGCCAAATAGTAGAACCGATAACCCTCGCCGCTGCCCGCCGGAGAGGCAACATAGATGGCCACCGCGATCACAATCAACAATGCCATCACGAACCCCGTAAATGCTGCGGTTCGCCTGCCTCTGCGTAGCGCATAAGGGACTAATTCCATTTCTAAATCAATACGATACGTCGTTGCTCCTCCTTGCCGTGCTAACGCACTGTCTGCGTCGTCGCGCCTAGTCTCCTATTGATTTAGAAACGGAATAACAGCACGCCGATCAGGCTGAGCGTAGCTGGGATTGGAGCGAGGGATGTAAGCCCGGCGGGGAAACCAAGTTGCGACAACACACGCGACAGCAGCGGCAATACCCGATACTCCGGCACGCTTGCATAGACCGCTGTCGCCTGTCCTGAAAACAAGTAGCTTCGCCAGACGAGATAGGCGACCGCGATGGCGATGTGGCCGACAACGAGCAGACCGTGTGTGCGCATAGCGGCTTGCAGGGTGGACAACACGCCGGTCAATGGCGGCGTTTTCACCGGAGCGGATTGCAGAATCACCAGCAGCGCAATCCACACCGGCAAAATCAACGCGCTCTCTTTGCTGGCGTAAGCGATGCTGGCGGCAGCAAGGCTCAACGTACACCAGCGGTCTGTGCTGCGACTTTTGAGCGCAGCCCACAGCGAAACGACGATGGCTTATGTTGCCCATTCGTCGAAGCGCCCGACCAACCAAAGCGTGACTTCGGGTGACCACGGGACGAGCAGGACGGTGGCAAAGGCGGCGGCGCCTGCGAGCCTTGCCCCGGTCATTCGCGTCGCAATCAGTCCGCTGAACATCGCAACGCCGATACGCAGCAGTACGCCGATACGCAGCAGTAAGTTTGTGACGCGCCACGCACCGGGGGCATTGCCCCACAGCACTGCGTCAAAGGTGAAACTTGAGGACGGTAGTGGTCGCCACAGCGTAGAGCCGGATCACAGCGGACCAACCCATTTGGCGGACACGTCGGCAAGCAGTTAGCCTTGCGAAGCGCGTTGCGGCAGCTCCGCGAGCAATCCCAGATCGTCAGCGAATGCGGTTAGTTGCAGCGCACGACGATGCGACCAGCAAAACAGCAAAAGCGCGAAAACTACGATAAAGCGCCAAGTGGCATCGGGTTCGCCTCGCGCCGTTAACGTCACGCAGGCGCTGGTCGCGAGAACAATTTATCGATGACCGTAGCGAGCCCTTTCAAAATGAAGCGGATCAGCACGAACAGAGCGATGACGAAGACCAACAGCAACACGAGGAAGATGATTGGGTTACCCATTGCCAGCGCGAGACCACCGGCGACCATCGTATCTTCGGCAAGGGACAGGCCGATATTGCTGAACGGCTCCGGCGAGGTGTTGGCGACGGCGCGGGTGCCTGCTTTGCCAAAGTGAGTGCCCGCCGTCAGCGTGCCGCCTATCAGCGCGGCGGCCATTGCAACGCCCTCGCCACTGTCGCCGAGCATCCCAGCGGCCAGCGCTGCGCCCGCCGGAATACGCAGGAACGTATGTACAGCGTCCCAGGCGCTGTCGAGCCACGGAATTTTGTCAGCGAAGAATTCGATGAAGGCCATGAACCCGCTAGCGCCAAGCACCAGCGGATTCATCAGCAGCTTCAATGCGTCTGGCAGCGGCACGTAGCCGAATTTACCGAGCATGCCCACGACGAAAACGACGAGGTAAAGACGTAGCCCCGCTCCCCAGGCCATTGCTGCGGACATGGCAAGTTCAGGTAAATGATTTTGTAACCACTGCATTGCATCCTCCAATCCGACCTTTGTGACCACGCCACAACGCGGGAAAACCCTCGTTGGTGTACAGTTCGCACTGTATTAACAAGGAGGAAAGTATGGATTACATCATTTTGGCGCTGGTGGGCTTGGTTGTTGGCGCAATCGCCAAGTTTCTGGTCCCCGGCAAGCAGGGCGGCGGCATCATCGTCACGGCCCTTCTGGGCGTTGTGGGGTCGCTAGTGGGCACACTAGGTGGTCAGCAGCTCGGGATCGTCTCCAAGGCCGCTGGAACGCACTGGATTGCGTCGGTTGTCGGCGCGGTAGTCGTCGTCTTCGTCTACAGCTTGATTACGAAGAAGTCAGACGCTAGTTAAGCGATATAGCTTTATTGTGAAAGCGCTTATTTATTGGGCCTACAGCGCTATTTAGCTTTGAGTCGACTTATGGCGTTTTATTAGTTTAAGCCCAATTTGAATGGCTGTTCAGATGAAAAGCTGATTACTCAAAAGAAACAAAAAAGCCGGGCATGCCCGGCTTTTTCTTGTCCGAAATCGGACTAATCTGTTTTCGTGTCGTCTGCAGCAACAGCCGTTGCCGGACGATCCATCAATTGCACGAGAGCCATCGGAGCGTTGTCGCCCTGACGGAAGCCGAACTTGAGGATTTGCACGTAGCCGCCGTTGCGGGCTGCGTAGCGTGGGCCGAGCTCATTGAACACTTTGCCGACGATGTCGCGATCGCGAGTGCGATCGAAAGCAAGACGACGGTTCGCGAGCGATGGCTTTTTGCCCAGCGTGATGAGTGGCTCAACAACGCGACGAAGCTCTTTAGCCTTCGGCAGCGTGGTCTTGATCACTTCATAGCGCAGCAGTGCGACTGAAAGATTACGAAGCAGTGCCTGACGATGGGCGCTGGTCCGGTTTAATTTGCGTAGTCCGTTACCGTGACGCATAGTTATTCTCCTGATCCTACTCTGTGCTCTGCGCGCTTACATGCCGCCGCGATCAAGACCAGCCGGAGGCCAGTTGTCGATCTTGGTACCGAGCGCGAGACCGCGCTGCGAGAGGACTTCTTTGATTTCGTTAAGCGATTTGCGGCCCAGGTTCGGAGTCTTCAGAAGCTCCGTTTCGCTGCGCTGCACCAGATCGCCGATGTAGTGAATGTTTTCTGCCTTGAGGCAGTTGGCCGAACGAACGGTGAGTTCGAGATCGTCCACAGGCTTGAGCAATACGGGGTCGAACGACGCCGTAGCGCGCTCGAGTGCCGGCATGTCGGTGCCTTTAAGATCAGCAAACGCGGAGAGTTGATCCACGAGGATGCTGGCCGCATAGCGAACCGCGCCTTCAGGCTCGATCGCGCCGTTGGTCTCGATGTCGAGCACGAGTTTGTCGAGATCAGTACGCTGCTCAACGCGAGCGGACTCAACCAGATAGCTCACTCGCTTGACCGGGCTGAACGAGGCGTCGAGCAGGATCGAACCTACTTTACGGTTGCCCGTTTGACCGGCGGCGGTACGCACCGTTGCTGGCACATAACCACGACCACGTTCAACTTTGATTTCGAGTTCGAGTTTGCCACCTTGGGTCAAGTTGGCGATCACGTGTTCCGGATTGACGATCTCAACTTCGTGCGACGACTCGATGTCAGCGGCGGTCACAGGACCCGCGCCTTCTTTTTTCAACGTCAGTACCGCGTTGTCACGATTGTGCAGCTTGATAACCACACCCTTGAGATTCAACAGCAGATCAACAACGTCTTCCTGCACGCCTTCCAGCGCGGAGTATTCGTGGACAACACCGCTGATAGAAACTTCAGTCGGTGCATAGCCCGGCATCGACGACAGCAACACGCGGCGAAGCGCATTGCCCAATGTGTGGCCATAGCCACGCTCAAAGGGCTCCATCACCACACGAGCGGATGATGGGCTGGTGGCATGTACCTCAATGTTGCGCGGTTTTAAAAAAGCAGTACTTTGCATACGCGTCCTTTACAGTGAGGGAATCGATTACTTGGAGTACAACTCGACGACCAAGCTTTCGTTGATGTCGTTTGCAAACTCACTGCGATCAGGCGCGTGCTTGAACGTGCCCTTCATTTCTTTGGTATTCACGTCAACCCAGCCTGGGAAGCCGATGCGTTCCGCAAGCGCCACTGCATCGATGATGCGCGCTTGCGCCTTCGACTTGTCGCACACGCTGATGACCGCGTTCGAACTGATGATGGCTGACGGAATGTTGCACATCGCGCCGTTCACCAGAATCGCTTTATGGCTCACCAATTGGCGGGCTTCAGCTCGCGTGGAGCCAAAGCCCATGCGGTAAACGACGTTGTCGAGACGCGATTCCAGCAGTTTCAACAGGTTCTCACCGGTTGAGCCTTTGCGACGATCTGCCTCGGCAAACGTGCGGCGGAATTGACGCTCAAGGATGCCGTACATACGACGCAGCTTCTGCTTTTCGCGCAGTTGCAAGCCGTAGTTCGACATACGTTGACCCGATTTTGCGCCATGCTGTCCCGGCGCGGCGGCCAGTTTGCATTTGCTGTCGAGCGAGCGACGTGCGCTCTTTAAAAATAGATCAGTGCCTTCGCGACGCGAGAGTTTGCACTTGGGGCCTGTATAGCGTGCCATGTTCTTTTTCTCCCGGCCTACATGCGGCGACGTTTAGGAGGACGGCAGCCGTTATGCGGAACCGGCGTGACGTCCGAAATGCTGGTGACCTTGATGCCAAG
>JANNYE010000168.1:0-18484 GCA_031409935.1 Burkholderiales bacterium
GCATCGCCCGAAGATTGGGACGCGAAATCGAAAGAAACTCCGGGCAGCTGGTGGCCGCATTGGTACGCGTGGCTCGCTCAGCGCTCCGGTAAAAAAGTCGCCGTGAAAAAGCAAGTGAAATCGAAGCTGGGTGCGGCACCTGGTACGTATGTTTTAGAAAAAATGTAGTTTTTTGAGTCAACAAAAGGAGAGAGAAACATGGCACGCGTAGCACTAATCACAGGCGGTATGGGCGGTCTTGGCGAGGCAATTTGCATCAAGATGGCAGCGCTTGGATATCAAGTGGTCACAACCTATTCACCCGGCAACAAGACGTGGAAAGAGTGGCTCGATTCGATGAACAAAATGGGCTACGGCTTTCGCGCCTACGCCTGCGACGTCGCCGATTACGACTCGGCCACCGCATGCGTTGCGCAGATTGTCAAAGAAGTTGGCCCGGTGGACGTGCTGGTCAACAACGCTGGCATCACGCGCGACATGACGTTCAAGAAAATGGACAAGATCAACTGGGACGCGGTGGTCGCCACCAACCTTGACTCCACCTTCAACATGACCAAGCAAGTGTGCGACGGCATGCTGGAGCGCGGCTGGGGTCGCATCGTCAATATCTCCTCGGTCAACGGCCAGAAAGGTGCGTTTGGCCAGACCAACTATTCAGCCGCCAAAGCCGGTATGCACGGCTTCACCAAGGCGCTCGCGCTGGAAGTTGCACGCAAAGGCGTGACGGTAAACACCATCTCGCCTGGCTACATTGGCACCAAGATGGTCATGGCCATTCCGGCTGACGTGCTCGACAGCAAAATCATCCCGCAAATCCCAATGGGGCGTTTGGGCAAACCGGAAGAGGTCGCCGGACTGGTGGCTTATTTGTCGAGTGACGAAGCAGCGTTTTTGACCGGTGCCAATATCGCCATTAACGGTGGACAGCACATGAGCTAGCGGGTAGGGCGGCACGCGTGCGGTGCCGCCGAATGGAGTGGCATCTCAAGCCGCACGGTTGAACCGCCTTCGGCGGTAGTACGAGGCGGAACCGCAAGCGTTCCACCCTACGCGCTCATGACGATTTTCGTGGCAAGCATCGCCGCAAAATACCCAGCAGCACCTGTTCCCGCGTTTCGACGTCCAACGCGCCAATTGACGGCATGCGCCCCTCGGACAGCAAGTGCGCCAAGCCATGCGCGATGGCCCAGAGTGCTGACTCATCGGCAATCGTACGACCGCCAGCAGCGCGGACTTGATCAACCAAGTGCTGATACGCCGCACCCGCAGTTTGGCTCAGCTCTGCGTCAGAAAAATTGGGTCGGTCGGAACCCCACAGCAGGCGAAACAACGCTGGCCGATGCATCGCAAAATCGATGTAGCCCAGACCTGCAGCCAACACCTGCGACTCTGGGTCGGCCGCTGCAACGATTTCGCGCGCGGACTGCGACGCTAAAAACTGGCGATAGCCCTCGGCTGCCAACGAGGTCAACAAACCGCGATTATCTCCAAAGTGATGCGCCGGAGCGGCGTGGCTGACACCTGCTCGTTTGGCGACCGATCGCAAAGAAAACGCCTCGACCCCGCGCTCCCCCAACTCTGCCTCGGCTGCCGAGAGCAACGCGCGCCGCAAGTCGCCATGGTGGTAGGGCTTTTCATTCATCATTCGCTGAAGATATCGGAGAGTCTTTGCATTGTCAAAATTTATCTTGACAATGACAAAATAACATTTACTATCCTGACATTGTCTAGATAAAGGCTCTTATGACACTTGATCAACTCTTTCAACTCAGCGGTCTAGCAGTGATGGTGGGCTGGCTTGCCCTAATCATTGCGCCTGCGCTGCGTCATTGGCCTCTGCCTGGAGCGAATGGTGTTGCTGCGCATGTGATTCCTCTGTTGCTTTCGATTGCCTACACGGCATTGATTCTGGTCAATTGGTCAGCCGCGCCCGGCGGCTTTGGTTCGCTCTCGGAGGTGATGGCACTGTTCACTGTGCCTGAGATTGCGCTGGCCGGTTGGCTGCACTATCTGGCCTTTGATCTGTTTGTCGGTGTCTGGATTGTGCGTACGGCGCAAGCCGAGTGCATTGCTCACTGGCTCGTGATTCCTTGCTTGCTGTTGACTTTTTTGTTCGGCCCCGCTGGCTTTCTGGCGTTCTGCGCACTGCGTGCCACGCGTGCAGCACAAACCCATTGCACCGGAGTCAAGCCATGAACACCGCCGTCGCCTCTACTTCGTATCGACGACTGAATCTCAAGAGAATGTGGAGCGATGCACCGGGCTTCACCGCGTTGGCGATGCTCTTGGTGCTGACGATGATTCCACTTTATGCCGCGTGGGCGCTGGATTCGAGGCTGTTTCAAGGCGAAAGCCCTTGGCTCAAACCGATCAAATTTCAATATGCGCTGTCGATCTATGCGATCTCACTGGCCTTCTTTGCCCGGTACGTGCGGCCAGACACGCGAGCTGGCCGATCATGGCAGATTTACACTGCGGTCGTGATGTTTGCCATCGTCGCGGAAGTCATCTGGGTGAATGCTGCTGCAATGTTCAATATTGCGTCACATTTCAATACCAACGTGCCTGCATTCAAGGCGTTCTATCCCATCGCGGGCCTTTTAGCGGTTGTCCTGACTTCAGCCAGCTTGGTCTTAGGGATCGCGATATGGCGCAACCCCAGTACGGGACTTCCGCAGGCGCTCCGCGATGCGATCTCTCTCGGTTTGATTTTGACCTTCTTCGCCACGGTGATCGTGGCAGGGTATTTGTCGAGTAGTAGTGGGCACCATATCGGCACGTCCACGCGACAGCTTTGGCTCATGGGATGGTCAAGAGACGCAGGCGACCTGCGCGTGGCGCATTTTTTTGCAACGCACGCACTTCACTTCGTTCCGCTGAACGGGCTGCTGGCCGTGCGTTGGTTTTCCCCGAAATCCGCGCTGCGCGTCGTCTGGCTGGCTTGCGCGGGATACATCGCGCTGGTGATTTCGACCTTCATACAGGCGATCAACGGGCAACCATTCCTTCGCTTTCTGGGCTAAACAACCCTACGAATCAGCTTTTAGCGGAAAGCCTTATCTCATTGGGGCTAGGCAGTTTTTTGGCTTAAAGTCGATAAGTGACGGTTATGGCGCTTAGCCCCAGTATAGTGGGCGTTTTGCGGAAAAGTTGATGGTGGCGCGGATGGTTTGTCCCCTCTCCCCATGCGGGAGAGGGTTAGGGTGAGGGGCTCGTGGAGGAACGGCGTCGGTGAGCGTCCTCTTCACGCCCACCCCTCACCCCCACCCGCTCGCGCAAGGGGAGAGGGGCTGCACCCGCCAATGCGAAAATAACTACTTCCTCGCAACTGATCTCCGCCTATGAGCAGCCCCGTCGTCCGCAAACCCATCGTCCTCGTGCCCTGCGATAACCGCGTTTACGACGACCGGCCGATGCAGGTATTGCTGCAGCGCTATTCCGACGCGCTGCGCGATCAGGCGAACGTGCTGACCCTTCCGCTGCCGTGCACTGGCAAGGAAGACGTGGAGGCCTATCTGGCGCTGGCTGACGGCATCATGCTCACTGGTTCGCCGTCGAATGTGCATCCCGCCCACTTCGGGCAGGATGTTTACGACCCGGCGCTGCCGCTTGATCCGGCGCGCGATTCGATCACCTTGCCGCTGATCCGTCGCGCCATCGCGCTCGGCCTGCCGATGCTTGCCATGTGTCGCGGTTTGCAGGAAATCAACGTGGCGCTGGGTGGCACGCTGCATCAGGCGGTGCATGAGGTGGATGGGCGTCACGATCATCGCGGCGCTAAGGGGCGTTCTGGGGCCACCACGGACGAGGTTTATGCGCTCGCACATCCGGTACATGCGGTGGCGGGCGGCTGTCTTGCTGGCATCATTGGCACGGCGGAGGTGATTGTGAATTCGGTACACGGGCAGGGCATTGACGTGATCGCGCCCGATTTAAAGGTGGAAGCGCTTGCGCCAGATGGCCAGGTGGAGGCGGTGTCGATCCGTACCCACCCCGGTTTTTCGCTCGCGGTGCAATGGCATCCCGAATGGAAGCCGACTGAGAGCGAGTCGTCGCTGCAAATTTTTGCCGCCTTTGGTGATGCTTGTCGGGCGCAAGCGACAAAGCGAGCCGCATCGACGTAGCCGCATCGAACGCTGCCAACGCTGGTAATAAAATACGCTGCTGTATTACGGGGCCCAAAAATGGGCGAAATCATGTCAAACACAAGCAACGCCACCGCCCTGCCCGAAGTCCTGCAAAAGACGCAAGAGGCGAAGCAGCAGTTGGAGTCTGATTCTCGCGAACTTTTTGTGGTCAACGAAGTGCTGAAACAAGAGATTCCAGAGCCAATTAAATCTGCGGGCGATGTCGCTGCTGCGCTTGAACGTAGCGAATCCATTCAAAATAATATGGATGCGGTCGCCGAGAATCTGGACGACGTGAACAAGGCGCTTGCCGAAGAGGTTGCGCGGCGCAAAGTAGCCGAAAAAAAGCTCACCGAAACCAAAGCCGATTTGGCCGACACCAAGGCTCAGTTAGCTGACGCAACCGATCACGGAGGAGGCGCTGAATCAGTCGCCACCTGACACCACCCCTGCGCTGTCGCTCATTGACGCGCTTAAGCGTTGGGCAGAAATAAGCTTCCGCTTGGCCGAGCCCTCACGTAGGCTCAAGCATCAACGAACGAAGCTGGATGGGATCTTAGCTTAGTGCTTATGGGCCTTCGCTGGGTAGGTTTTTTGATTCAGCGTCCACTGCGGCTTGTGGCGGACGACCTGCCTCACCCTGAACCAGATATGGCAGTTTCATTTGAAAAGTTTGAGTATCAGCTTTTCTGCGAAATGCCGCGTGAATAGGGGCTTCGTTGCAGTTTTGGCAATAGTTGACTATTTGCGAAATCAATGGCGTGCCCACATAAAATGGTCGTTTCAATAAAAAGCTGATCGAGCACCTCGGGAGCAAAACAACCACTGAAAGCCACGTGCGCAAGCCTCGACATCGCGGCGATTTGTCTTGCCTTTCTGCCGACATCAGATAAGAGTCTTCCCAAGACTTCGCTTCGATCAGCGTGGTCATCTGCTGTGACCGGGGCGCTCCATAGCACCGGAGCCAAATCGGGGACACCATGAATCCAAGCGCCTTCCGCGTCACGCGTGCTCAGTTGAACAAGTTCACTACGGCCGACGCGTCAGCATCCCCTCAAACACGGCGTCAGAGTGATCGCGGTCGTCGCGGCTGGGTGCAAAGCGCACGATTGCTTGCAGTCTCTTTCGTGGCAGCGCTGAGCTTCGCGGTCCCCACAACGTTTGCCGCGACCACCACCGTCAGCGTGCTCATTGATGCCGACAACAACGCCGCCACCGGTTGCAGTGTGCCCACCGTCAACGGCCCATTCGCCGGTGTTGATCGTGTGCTCAACACCACCGTCGTTGCCGATGCAGCGGGTTACCGCACGCAGTCGATCACTGTGCAACGTTGCAGCGGCGGCGTGCTGGGCGCAGCGCAAACCATCGACAGCAGTGTGCTGCCGATCGCGCGCGGCAACGGCACCGGCGGCGCCACCGCCATCGAGACTTATATGCCTAATGGCTACCTGCCTGCGACCGAACAAAAGCTGCGTATCGGCATCACCACACTGGCCGCCAATGGATTAACCGGCAGCGACGCGCTGACGCTGAGCGGCGCTGGCGCGATCCTTGTGGATGGCCCACCGCTGGTGATCGTGCCGACGCTGGCCACCGCGTCGCTCGCACTGACGGCGCTGCTCCTAGTTGGGTCGCTTTGGATGGCACGTCGTCGCGGCTGGCATGCCCTGCAGCTTGGCGTGGTCATGGTATTTGCGCTGTCACTGTCGGGCCAATTGATCGCAGCCATTGTGCGCGACGGATTGATCGCCGACTGGACCGGGATTACCCCCGCAGCCATCGACCCGGCAGGCGACGCGCCACCGGGCGTCGACATCACTAATGTCTACAGCACGGTTGAAAGCGGCAACGTGTTCTTCCGCATCGACACCCTGCTCAATTCGCCGCCAGTGGCGAATGCGCAAACAGTGACCGTGATCGCCGCGACGTCACTTGCCATCACGCTCACCGGCGCTGACTTTGAAGCTTCACCACTCACCTTTACCGTTGTCACCACGCCCGCGCAGGGCGTGTTGACCGGCACCGCGCCAAACCTGACGTACACCGCTAACGCGCTCGCTACGGCCAGCGACAGCTTCACCTTTAAAGTCAACGACGGTTCAGCCGATTCCGCTGTCGCCACGGTGGCTATTGGTAACACCCGCGCGCCGACCATCACTAGCGCCAACAACGTCATCTTCATCCCGACCCAGGCCAACACCTTTGCCTTTGCGGCAAACGGCATCCCCACGCCAACCGCCAGCTTCGGCACCTGCTCACCGGCGCTGCCTTCGGTCACGTTCGCAGCCGACAGCAGCGGCGGCGGCACGCTCTCCGGCAACCCAACAGTGGCGGAAGCAGGCGTCCACACCTGCACGTTCACGTCCAGCAACGGCGTGTTGCCGAACGCCACGCAATCGTTCACGCTGACCGTCGGCGGCGCGCCCACGATCACCAGCGTTGCTACGTTAAGCGTGCCCGAACTCGCCGCTTTTACGCACACCGTCACCACCTCGTCGGTGCTGCCGATCACCGGCATGACCTCGGTCGGTGCGCTGCCCACCGTAGCCACGTTCACTTACGCAGGCGCCACCGCCGCCACCGCCACCATCGCCGGTACGCCCGCACTTTGCTCACGCAGCACCTACCCGGTGACACTTGGCGTCAGCAACTCGGTGGCCAGTTCGACCCAGAGCTTCAACCTTACCGTACGTCCCGTCAATCAGCTGCCAAGCTTCAGCAAAGGCGCGGATGTGACGGTGCTTGAGGACGTGGGCGCACAAACGGTTGCCGGATGGGCCACTGCGCGCAACGCTGGTGCTGCCTGTGAATCAGCGCAAACGCTCAGCTTCGAAATCGTCAGCAACAGCAACGCCGCTTTGTTCAGCGCGGCCCCTGCTGTCAACGGCAGCAACGGCGATCTGACCTTTACGCCAGCGGCCAACGCCAATGGCAGCGCCACCATCACGCTGCGCATCACGGACAACGGCGGCACCGCAGACGGCGGCGTCGACACCAGCGCCACGCAAAGCTTCGTCATCAACGTCACTGCGGTGAACGATGCGCCAAGTTTCGTCAAGGGCGCGGACGTAATTGTGTTGCAAAACGCAGCGGCACAAACGATCACGCCGTGGGCGACGGCAATCAGCGCCGGACCGGCAGATGAAGCCGCGCAAACAGTCACCTTCCAGATTGTGGCCAACAGCAATGCCGCGATGTTCAGCGCAGGCCCGGCGATCAGCCCGACCGGCACGCTGACCTTCACGCCAGCGACCAACCAGCCGGGCACTGCCACCATCACCATCAACCTGAAAGACAGCGGCGGCAGCGCCGGTGGCGGCGTTGATACGTCCGCGAACCAGACGTTCGTGATCACGGTTGCGACCGTCAACCAACCGCCGAGCTTCGCCAAGGGCGTAGACCCGACGGTGCTGGAAGAGGCTGCTGCGCAAACGTTGGTCGGGTGGGCCACGGCGATCTCGCCGGGACCGGCCAGCGAGGCCGGACAGACCGTGAGCTTCAATGTCACCGGCAACACCAATGCGGCGCTGTTCAGCGCTGGCCCGTTGGTGTCGGCCACCGGCACCCTCACCTACACGCCAGCGGCCAACGCCAACGGCGCGGCAACCCTCACCCTCACGCTGCAGGACAACGGTGGCAGCGCCAATGGTGGCGTTGACACCAGCGCGGCGCAGACATTCGTGATCACCGTCACGGCGGTTAACGACGCGCCGAGCTTTGTGAAAGGGGCTGACCCGACGGTACTGGCCAGTGCGGGTGCCCAGACGCTCACCAACTTCATCACCGCAATCTCCCCCGGCCCGGCCAACGAGGCCGCTCAGACGGTGACCCTGGGCATCAGCAACGCCACTAACGCCGCGCTGTTTAGCGCTGCCCCCGCACTCACCGGTAGTGGAGCCACACGCACCCTGAGCTTCACACCGGCCAGCAACAACTGCGGTGCCTCGACCATCACGATACAGGCACAAGACAACGGTGGCACCGCCAACAGCGGCGTCGACACCAGCAGTCAAACCACCCTCGTTACGGTGTCCTGCGTCAACCAACCACCGAGCTTCACCAAGGGCGTAGACCCGACGGTGCTGGAAGAGGCTGCTGCGCAAACGTTGGTCGGGTGGGTCACGGCGATCTCGCCGGGACCGGCCAGCGAGGCCGGACAGACCGTGGCCTTCAATGTCACCGGCAACACCAACACTGCCCTGTTCAGCGCTGGCCCGTTGGTGTCGCCCACCGGCACCCTCACCTACACGCCAGCGGCCAACGCCAACGGCACGGCAAGCATCACCCTCACGCTGCAGGACAACGGTGGCACCGCCAATGGTGGCGTTGACACCAGCGCGGCGCAGACATTCGTGATCACCGTCACGGCGGTTAACGACGCGCCGAGCTTTGTGAAGGGCCCGGATGTCACGGTACTGCAAAACGCAGCGGCACAAACGATTACGCCATGGGCGACAGCGATAAGTACCGGCCCAGCCGATGAGGCCGCGCAAACGGTGACCTTCCAGGTGGTGGGCAACAGCAATCCCGCTTTGTTCAGTGTGAGTCCTGCCATCAGCCCGACCGGCACGCTCACCTTCACGCCAGCGACCAACCAGCCGGGCACTGCCACCATCACCATCAACCTGAAAGACAGCGGCGGCACCGCCAACGGCGGGGTGGACACCAGTCCCAACCAAACGTTTGTGATCACCGTCACCGCAGTCAATCAGGCACCCAGCTTCATTAAAGGGGCGGATCAGTCGGCGTTTGACTACAACGGTGCGCAAACGGTGACCGGATGGGCCACGGCCATCTCGGCGGGCCCCAATGAAGGGGGCCAGACCGTCAACTTCATTGTGAGCAACAGCAACAGCAGCTTGTTCTCAACGGCGCCAGCGGTCAGTGCCACCGGCACGTTGACCTACACACCGGCGTTGGCCCAGAGCGGCGCGGCGACGGTGAGCGTGCAGATTCACGATAACGGAGGGACTGCCAACGGCGGAGCCGACACCAGCGCGGTACAGACATTCGTGATCAATGTCGCTACAGACATTGTTGACAATGTCGCCGCAGTCAACGATCCACCGGTAGCACAGAACAAGACGGGCATCGCCATTCAGACCAATATGAAGCGAACCGATATTGACGCCTCATTGTTGACCGGCGTCACCGACGCTGACCGTGGCGTGAGCGGTTGCGCACCGACATACTCCGTGGCGAGCATCACCTCGTCGAGCGGGGGGACGGTATCGAACGTGAACCTCGGGCTCGGCACCTTTGACCCGGCCCCTAGCTTCACCGACACGGCGGCGGTCAACTACACGGTGTCGGACAATAGCTGCCCCGGCGTCGCCACGAGCGCTCCCGCGACGATCAACCACACCGTAAGTGGGCCGGGGAGGAACGACGCGGTATGTGAATTTTTTCTAATGGGCACTCCTATAATTCCGTTTCTAAATCAATAGGAGACTAGGCGCGACGACGCAGACAGTGCGTTAGCACGGCAAGGAGGAGCAACGACGTATCGTATTGATTTAGAAATGGAATAAATCCGTTGTTCGGGCGAACTGCGTCGTTGTGCGGTGCTCGCAATCCTCATGTACCCCAGTACATTCCGGTTGCTCCGCGCCGCACGCCTAGCATTTCATCCCGAAAAACGAATTTCTAGAAGTGCCCAAATGGTTAATCTCGGTTCAACCCCGGCGCAGTCTGTGACTACCGGCTCATTGCTTGCCCGCCAATTTGGGCGGTTGCATGACGCGGCGAAGTTGACCGGCGTCGATGTTTAGCAGCCTATTTGCGGCGAAACTGTTTTGTGAATCGGGCTCCAGCGCGGCGCTGATGAGCGCGGCGAGCGGTTGCGTCATGGTCACGTAGTGGCTGCCGGGCATGGGTATGGTCTGGCGTGCCTGCGTTTGCACGCGTAGCACCCGGATTCCATTCGCATCGTCGGCGATGGCACCGCGCGCGTCTTGGCGCGCCCCGGTGGCGTCCGCCTCGATTACGTAGTCCTCCACATGCCACGGCGTTTGGGACTCATTGGCGGCGAGTGTGATTACCTCGATGCCGAGGTTGCGCAGCCGCCGCACAGCCGTCTGCTGATCGGCTCCGATCAGGTAGCCGCAAGGCCGCGCTCGCTCGCGCTCCACCTCCAATTGGTGCGACGAGCGCCAGCGCGCGTCGATATCGCGCGGCTCTCCGGTTTTGGCGTCGAGAAAGCTCACGATGCGTTGCTGGGTTGACTGGCGCACCACCACCGCGATGTTGCCGCCGCAGGCGAGGCGAGCGGTGGCCTCGCCAGCGTCTCGTTGCAGGCGAACGAGCGATGAGCCGTCCTGCGCTGCGGCTTCGATCACGGCCATTGCCGAGAGCACATGGGATTGCACGCGCCGCCCGAAGTGGGCGCGACCGATGCCGGTGCCACGGGTCTCCAGCAGCAGACTGATTGAATTGCGTAGACCACCTACATTGCGCCCGGTGTCGGCATTAACCCCACCCATTGAGACAGTCAGGTCTTTCGCGTCGTTTGATGAGGTGTAGTAGTCATCGACCCGATGCCCCGCCGCCTCAAGGGCCGTGCGCGCAGCCGCGAGATATCGACTCTGCGCCGCTTGCACGCTGGGGCTCAAATTACCAACGGTCGCGGCTTGTAGCAGCGCGTCGGCGCGCATCACTGTGCCGAACTTGCTAACCCATCGCCCTGCTACCGTGAACTCGTGAAGATCAAGCACTACCTGCGGCGAGTATCGTCGCACCGCAGCCGCGATGGCCCGCGCCTCTGGCGTGCGCAGCAGCAGGTGATCACGGTTAACGTCGATGCCGCTGGCCGCTTCGCGCCCGAAACGCTCAGCCGCATCGGGGTTAGCGCGCGGGATGATCACCACGTTCACACGGTCAAGCAGTGCACTCTGCTCGTTGGCGAGGCTTTGGGCGAGTACCAGTGCCGCCTCGCCGCCCGCAGGTTCATTGCCGTGCTGCTGTGCAAGCAGCAGCACGGTGGGCAGACTAGCGTCGAAGCCGCGAGAACCCGTCAATACCGCCAACGTCATCGCCCGACCCTGCTGTGAGTGGCCCACGGTTTCGAGGGCCACACGATCTGAGCGCCGAGCGAGGGCATCGATAAAGCTGAACACCTCAGCGTGCGATGTGAAGTCCTGACGACCGGGCGTAAACGCTGGCGTGGTGAAGGCCTTTACCGGATCGGGGAACTGGCGCGCGATGGCCTCGGGCTCGACCGTGACTTTCGACGGGTCGAACTGCGCGTGAGCGAGGTTTGAGAGCGCCAGCATCGCGGCAGCGAAGCCTGCGCGGCAGGGACCAGCGCGCTGCATGCTAACGGGGATCGATGGGGGCGGCTTAGGGGTCATGAGTGGGACTTTAGAAGTTGTGCCGCACACCCGCGCCAATGGCGCGCACCCGAACATTGCTGCGGCTCGAATCAATGCCGTCTTTGTCGAAAAATAGCTGGAGGTCAGTGCGCTTGGACAAGAAATACTGGTAGCTGATTTGTTGCCGCTTGCGTTCACCTTTCAGCGAGCCCTGCACATCGCGCTCCATTAGGTTGACCACCACCTTATGCGGGCCGTTGGTATAGGCCGCACCAACGATCGCGTACTGCACATCGCGCCGCGTCGTTGCCGTGTTTTTGTACCGGTCAACACCGCCTAATGCGTATAGTTCGAGGCCGCTGAGCACCTCGTAGTTCAGGCCCGCTTGCCACTTGTCCTTGAACTCGTTGTTGGCCAGGCCGCCGCGCCGGGTGTCTGATGCAAATCCCACGGCAGCTTTCAGTTTTCCAGTTTGGTAGTTCAACCCGAGATCAAATGACCGCAAAGCATCCTCGGGATCAGCGACCGTTCCTGCACCTCCGAAGTAATAGCGCGACCGCAGGCTGAGGCCAGACCACGTGGGGCTCGCATATCCAATGCTGTTTGAGGTGCGGTTGCGCGCGTTTTGCATCGAGGTGCTGGTCGCGGTGGCACCGGCATCGTTAGGTGCGAAATGGGTGATGCTGATGATCTGCGAGTAAAGGGGCGAGCCGGTCGGATTGGCCGAGTCCAAGCGGCCCAGCGCCAGCGTTCCCCAGCCGCCTCGCAGCCCCACATAAGTGTTGCGAAACGCCGGGTTAGTCAGCCCGCCATTGTCGGCACTCAAGCCCAACTCCAGCCCTACCAGCGCTTGTATGCCGCCGCCCAAATCTTCAACACCGCGCAGCCCAACGCGCGACGCATTGTCGCGGAGCTCAACGAGCTTGCTGCTGCCAGTTTCGACCTGATTGGCGGTGAGCGCAAGGCGGCCATACAAGGTGACATTTTGTGCTGTACTGGCGCTACTTGCCAACGTGAGGCAGGTGAGTGCGGTCAATGCGAGTGGTGTGTGGAGCTGCATGGTTGAGTCCGTGAGGTTGATGTGGGTCGTTGTGTGGTGGGTTGGGGTTTGTAGCGGTTTTAGAACAGTGTACAAGCACCAGGGAAACGCAGATTTAATCGCCACCCGTCTGATGCCCGGGGCCCACGCCCGCCACCACGCGTTGATTTCGCTGCGGGCGTGGATACCGGGCATCAAAGGTATGGCGAAAAATTTGATTTATTCAGCGTCTCTCTAGCACTGCCGCGGCGGTGCATCGTCGCTCGCACCCGGCGCGATGGGTGGATACTCGCGCAGCGTTTGCTCAAATGCCTGAATCATGCGGCGCATCGGGCCGCGCACCCAGCCGTCTTCCATCGCCACATCGGTCTCTTCCTTCGGGTCGCGCTTGAGGTTGAATAGCCACGGCGTTTCCAGATGTCGCGTGCCCTCGTTGGGTTCTTTCTCGAAGACCAAATGCATTTTCCAGTGTCGCCACTTTGCCGCGCGGAGTTCGTTTTTGATGTAGAAAACAAAACCTTCGCGGGCGGACTTCTCGTTCCGTCCGTCCCACCATTTAAGCTGGTTGACGCCGTCAATCGGCCGGTCGGTCGGCACCACGCCGCCGCCAGCGTTGATGAGCGTGGTGAAGAGATCGGTGACGTGAATGATGTCGTCGCTCACGCGACCAGGCGTGACACAGCCTGGCCAGCGAACTATCAGAGGCACACGAAGGCCACCCTCCATCGCGGTGTGATAGGTGCCGGTCCACGGCCCTGCGGTGCCGCGCCACGGTCGGCGAAACTCGGGGCCGTTGTCGCTGGCGAAGATGAAAAGTGTGTCGTCAGCAATCCCAAGCTGTTCGACCGCATCCAGCAGTTGTCCCACACGGTGATCCATCTCCAGCATTGAGTCTGCAAAGTCGCCCACACCGCTGCGCCCCGCAAAATCTGGATGTGGCAGGGTCGGAAAGTGCAGGTGGGTGAGCGGCACGTAGGCAAAAAACGGCTGCCGTGCCGAGCTTTGTCGGCGCATGAAATCAATGGTCTTCTCGGTCAACTCGCTGTCGATCAAACGCCGCTTTGCAAGGTCGTACAGCGCGACGTTTTCGGCCGGTTGGCCGGTAACGCCCTGCATCACGTAAGGCCGCGCGACCACTTCGGGATCAAAGCCAGGCGAGCTCATAAACATCGTCTCGTTGGTGGTGCGTGGAATGCCGTACCACTCATCAAACCCACGTTGATGTGGGAACCTGCCGTCTCTGTCGCCGAGGTGCCACTTGCCGAACATGCCGGTCGAGTAGCCAACCTCTTTCAAAAGCTGCGGAAGTGTTTGCTCCCACGGATGGATGCCTTGCGGTAGCCCCGCCGGCACGGATTGCACGGCACCGGTGCGGATTGGGTGCCGCCCGGTCATCAAGGCCGATCGCGTGGGCACGCAGTCGCTCTCAACATTGAAGTTCAGAAACTTCATGCCCTGCTCTGCGAGCGCGTCGATTCGTGGCGTCGGCGCACCCCGCAACGCGCCGCCGCCGTAGCAGCCTAGCTCTCCCCAACCGAGGTTGTCCGCCAGCACCAGCACGATGTTTGGCCGTCGCGCAGAAGTCATGCTCACTCCAGCGAAATCTTGCGGTCTTTAATGAGCTTGGCCCAGCGCTCACGATCCCGGAGCATGCGTTGCTGAAAGGCCTCCGGTGGCGTGGCGACGATGTCCATGGCGGCGTTGACCAACCGCTGCTTGATGGCAGGCTCAGCCAACGAATCTTCGACGCTGCGCCGTAGGCGGTTCACGATGGCCGCCGGGGTGCCCTCGGTCGCGAACAGCGCCGACCACTGCGGCACATCAATCTCGCTGGCACCGCTCTCGCCGAGCGTTGGCGTGTCGGGCAGCATGGGGGATCGATTGCGCGTGGAGACCGCCAGCGGCACCAACTTACCCGCCTTGATGAATTGCAACACCGCAGCTGCGCCGAGTACGGCCACCGGCACTTGCCCGGCAATCACGTCGTTTACCGCCTGACCGCCGCCTTTGTACGGCACATGCAACAGGTCAATGCCGAGCTGCTGCGAAAACAGCTCACCGACGAGGTGCTGCAGCGAGCCCTGCCCAGACGTCGCGTAAGCAATCTGATTGGGCTTTTCACGCGCTCGCGTCTGCAAGTCTTTGATCGAGCGTATGCCTGACGACGCGGTCGTCACCACCACAATCGGCTGGTACGACAACACGGCCACGGGCGTGAACGATTTGGTGAGATCCCACGACATCGTTCTGAAAAGCGGCAGCAGCGACACCGAGTCGGATGCAACCAAAAATGTGTGAGGGTCTTTCGCCGCGCGCAGCACCGCTTCAACGCCCAGCGCGCCGTTGGCCCCCGGCTTGTTGTCGATCACCACGGTTTGCCCAAGCCGCTGCCTGACGCCTTCGCCGACAACGCGCGCGGCAATGTCGTTCGAGCCGCCTGCGGGAAACGGCACGACAAAGGTGAGCGACTTGCCGGGCCACTCCTGTGCGTGTGCGAGGTCGTGCGTTATGCCTAGCGCGAGTAACGACAGCAGCGAGGCACGGCGTGACTTGGAAAAGTGGTCAGTTGGCATGGGGGCGGTTCGGTGAGGTGTTGTTCGGTGGTGCATGCAGATCGCGGGCAGGGTGGAAAACTGTGGGAGCGGATCTACCGCGATCCGTGTGAGCGACCGCAGCCAATCGCGGTGGAACCGCTCCCACAAGAACGATCCAGTTTTGGGGGGGGCGCAAAATGTCGACTCAGGACTGGTCTGTGACTAGCGCACAGGAATCCGCGACGCCAACGGTTTCACCAAGTACTCCGGCAAGAATCGGCATTCAGCAGGAGCCGCAGCGCGTAGCTCGCGACAGCGTTGTGCAATGCCTGTTGCGCTTGGCTTCTCGCCCCGCTCCACCCAGCGCAATAGCGCCTCGAACAAAGGCGGATAGTGTGCGTCGCCCCAATAGCTGTGCTCGCTGGAGTCAACATAAGCCTGCACCAGACGCGCGCCATTGCCGGATGCTTCCATGCGGCGGCGCAAAGTGTCGCTGCCCTCCACAAACACCGTGGCGTCGCCGATAGCGTGAGCAACAATCACCGGCACCGTAAACCGCCCCGCGTTGTCCGCGTCTTTTGCGAATCGGGTTGCTGCCGCCGGGTCTGCGCGCCAGCGGGACACGCCAGCATTTAAGGCGGCATCGTTGTCCGAGCCACTGTAGCGCACATCGTGATTGCCCAGCGGTGCGCCGCCGATTTTTTGCACCACATCGCGCAGGGTGAATGTGCCCCAATTGAGATGGCTGATGATCGAGCTTTCGGGCACGCGCACCACGTCAACAAGGGTGCGCACTTTGCGCGCTTGTTCCGGCGTGCGCTGCGCGGCGGGCTTGTTCAGACCTAGGCATTCATTGGCGCGGGCAGCGATGTCGGCTCCGGTCAATTTCGATTCGGCAGGCAATCCAATGGATAGCGGGTAGCTCGGCTCGTCGGGTCGCGGATGGTTGTTGCACAGGTGCTGATAGATGGCGCGCATATCAATCCGAAAGTCGTAGGTGGCCGGCCCCGCAACCACGCCGCTGGTGAGCAGCATGCCGTCCCATGACTTGGGGAACAGCTCCGCCGCGCGCGTAGCGACCATGCCGCCCCACGACTGCCCGTGCAGAATCGTGCGCTTCGGTTTGGCAACGTGCTCGATGAAGATGCGGCGTACCCGCTCGGTGTCCTCAGCGGCTGTGGTCACGGCAAAGCCGCCCTGACGAAACACCGACCCGGCCCACGCATGACCTTCTTTGACGGTGATCGCCCAGCGTTTGATGTCCTCATCGGCGCGAGACGCTTTAGGCTCGCCGAGCGATGGCCCACCGTGCGCATGCACGACTAGTACCCCACTCCATTGAGCAGGCATAGCGATCAAATAATGCGCGCCTGCCGAGTCTTGACCGCGCAGGCATCGCGCCGACTCCGGCGTACCGGTGGGGCAGGCGGCAGCCTGAGGTGCTGCCTCAGTGGACAACTGCGTGGACAACTGCACGGGCAATCGGGGCTGGGCGGCACAGCCCGCCAAAAAAAGCGCTGTAAGTGGCAGCGTGGCCATGATCAGCTTTGAAAACATCAACATGATTTGCCGAGCGTTTGCCGAAGGAAACCATCATTTTAAAACCTAATAATCAACTAATTAACAATAGTATTGACGATATCATCAACTTTTACTGAACTATGAATGAGCAGTTATGGCCGCTTCACGACTTGAACACCTGCGCATCAAACAATTAAAGTTTGTAGGGTTTTTGGCGTCCATGGGCTCGCTTGCGGCGACTGCCGAGCATTTGTCAATGTCTCCGTCGGCGGCCAGCATGATGCTCAAGGAAATCGAGGGCATTTTCGGCGCCAAGCTTTTTGTAAGGCGAGGGCGAGGCATGGCCTTGACCGAGCAAGGACGCGCGCTCCTGCCGCGCTGCGAAACGGTTTTGGGCGAAGTGAGTGCCATGGCTGCTTCGCTCTCCGGCGCGGCCTCGCCGCTGTTGCGCATTGGCGCATTTCCGCACACCACCACTACCGTGCTTCCGCAAATCGTGAAGGCACTGGTCGATGGCCCCCCCGCTTGGCGGCTTCAGGTTCTGTCTAACAGTGCGGATCATTTGTTGCAGCAACTGATGGCTGGGGAAATTGACCTGCTGTTGGGCCAATTGCCGAGGCACGCAGCGAGCACGCCGTCGATCAACGGGTTGGCGCAGCGGGTGCTGTATCAAGGTCAGCTGGCCGTGGTCGCTGGCCGCACCCACCCGTTGTCACGCCGACGGCAACTAGCCCTTTCCGATTTGCTGGCGTGGCCGTGGGTTTTGCCTGGCGTGCAATCCACTACTCGCGTGGCGTTGGTGGACGCCTTCCTCAGGCAAGGTTTGGCGCCGCCGCTGCCGGTGGTGGAGTCGCCATCGTTTTTCTACAGCCTATCGTTGCTGGCAAACACCGATTTGTTGACCTGCTGCGCACAGTCCGCAGCGCTGATGAGCAGCCACGAGACGTCGATATTGCCCGTAGACATAGGGCTCGACCCAACGCCCGTCGCGCTCGTCTGGCGCAAGAACTCGGCAGAGGCGCTGCGCGCCGTAAATCGCCTGAAGGGCCTGCGCGTTACGATGCCGGGATCGGGCGGAAGTATTGAAATTTGAAGCGAGGTGACCTGTGCTTTGCAAGCCTGACGCAGGCTGCAATGTGAAGCGACGATCTGGGGGCAGACGGGAAAGTCAGGTAACCCCACAGATTCGCCGTTCCGGTCAGAACGTACATTTGCGCGAGCTTGTATGAACCGAGATTTTCCATTAAGCATTTTTACTCGTCGCCCCTGCGAAGCATGTCCTGAGCCTGCCGAAGGGGCAAGGGCCCAGCGTCTTTCGAGCTAGTCAAAAGTGCCACGAAGTCGCCAAAGTCGCTGGGTTCCTGCCTTCGCAGGAACGACGAAGTACCTAAATTTTCCAATGAATAATCTCGGTTGAATACACAGTCAATTTCCATCTCGTCGGACATCCTCAAGCTGATCGGTCAAATCAACCGCAACACGGTCAAGGTTCACTTGCGCAAGCTGGTTGATATGGGCCGCTTGACGAAGCACGGCGTGGGTCGGGGCGCGTGGGATCAGTCGACATGATGAGCGGCGGTGCGAAATTTGGATTCGCATAACGCGACCGATTCAATGGGCTCTGCACGTTTTGTCGCACAACGTAGCCGGTAGGATGGGTGGAGCGAAGCGATACCCATCATCGTTGGCCACGAGCGAGACGGGTATCACTTCGCTCCACCCATCCTACGGTGCTACGGTACTCGCGCAGCTTGACTTGAAATCGATCAGCTTTTGTCTGAACCCCATATTTTATATGGGCTTGGGCGGTATAAGCTGCGTTTAGGTACGAACTGTCGGCGAGCGCGGTGGAGCGAAGTGTATTTCGTAAGGGGTCAAGCCGTTCAAGATTTTGCGCGGACGTCGGTTAATGTGGTCTTGAACTTCGGCGACGTACTCGTCGGTGTAGGTGTC
>JANNYE010000169.1:0-27404 GCA_031409935.1 Burkholderiales bacterium
TGGCCTCCCTTGATGAACTCAAGCAGAGAATTCTCGCCGGGATCGACGAGATGAACGCTCAACCCGTCAGGTTTCAGTGGAAAAATACGGATGCTGAAATGGTCGCAAGATAGTATGCGTTTTAATGAAACGATGCACTAGAAGGTAGAAGGAATGCGCTAAGAGCCCGCGCCAAGCTTGGTCGCGAACCGCTGAAACTCCACGTTTTCCGGCTGCAAGGCCAAGGCCTTGTTGATGGCACCACGCGCCTCAGGCAAGCGGCCCGCATCGGCGTGCAGTCTGGCCACACCGAAGAATGCTGAGGGCGTAGAAGCCTGCGCCAGCGACTCGTTAAAGGCAGCCATCGCCGCGTCGCGATTGCCTTTCGCCAGCAGCGCGTAGCCCTGCGTGACGCGAATTTGTGGATCGGTGCTAAACACCGCAATCGCTGCCTGCGCGTCGGCCAGCGCCTCATCGACGCGGCCCAGCCGCAACGCGGCGGTTGCGCGCTGGCGCTTAAGCGCAGCGATTTCTTGCGGCGTCGGACCGAGTGCGAAGCCGCTGGTGAACGAATCAAAAGCCGCTTGCGTTTGCCCCAGCGTAGCCAGAGCGGTGCCGCGATTGAGCGCCAGCGAAACACCGGTGTGGCCGCGTGCTTTAGCCCCATCAAATGCCTGCAAAGCCTCTTGCGCTCGTCCCGCAGCCATCAAAATGGAACCGGTGTTTAACAAGCCCTCTCCGCCATCGCCAAACGCGGTCGAGCGCTGGTAATCGCGCAGCGCACGGGTTTCTTGGCCCAGAGTTTGGTAGGCGTAGCCTCGATTCAAATAGGCGCGCGACTTGCCCACCACCAGCTCCGGTGGCAACTTCTGCACGGCATCATTCCACGCACTGAGCTCGCTGCGCAAGCTGCTGATGCGATCACTTGCTTGCCACAGCAAGGTGGCGGCGATCAGCGCCGAGCCGCACAGCAGCGCCTGCTTCGAGACGCGGCTTGCGAGCAAAAAAACCACGCCCGGCACGGCGATGGCCCAAAGATAGCTGCGATAGAGCACAAACGGGTCTTGAATCCACACCGTTGAGAACTCTGAGACAAACAAAATCGCGGGCGCAAACAAACAAAAGCCCAGCAACGCGAGGCGACCCCGGTGGCGCAGCATCAGCACAATACTCACGACCATGAGCGACAGGTATCCAAGCACCCCGAGTAGATGGGGTTGACTGGTGAGTTTGACCGGGAACGGTGGCCGCAAGTCAATGGCCATCATGCCAGTGAAAGGCAAAAACCAGCGGCAAGCGTACTCGAAGAATAGCCACATCTGGTTCATGATCGACAACGGGTAGGCAAGGCGCGCAACGCCGGGTGCCATGGTGTCCATTTGTTTGACGTAGCTGATCGACACCTCATCGAACGGCGTGCCGAGAATGCCGCCGTAGCGCAAATACAGAGGGTAGGCTACCAACGCCGCAAGCAATGCACCTACCGCGCCAAACGTCGCCAAACGAGTAGCCGACGGGCGCGCCACAATCGTCACCAACGCAGCGGCCACCAAAGGCAGCGCCAGCGCATACTCTTTCGACAACATGGCGGCCAAATACCCGAGCAGCGCGAGCCCCCACCAGCGGCGCTGCGCGGTGGCCACCGCCTTCAGCACCGCCCAAAGCGCCACCACGCTGAACAGCGTCGCCATCAAAATCGAGCGCTGCACGAGGTAAGCCACGGCGTAAACGGCTGTTGGATTTAAGGCAAAACAGGCGATGCCCGCCAACAGCGCCCAACGCCCCGCCATTTCGCCGGACGCGTCCGGCCACAGCGACAGACTACGCAACAACCGAGCGTAAAACACGTACAGCATGACCACCACCAGCGCATGCACCAGCACATTGAGCAGCCGCTGCAACCACCACGCGTCCGGCACCAGCGTTTGCAACCACGTGAAGCTGCCGTAAGACAGCCACCGCGCCTTCAGCGCAGAAAAATTTCCATATTCAGCAAATATTTGGCCGCTTGACAACAGCGAATCGTCAAAAATCAGCGCGTTGCCCAGCGAGGTCGCGTATAGCGCAAACACCACGAATAAAAGCGCGCATAGCGGCAAAAGATGCGGCGATTGCCAGCGCAAGTCAGTGAATTTTTTCAATCGAAGATGGTGAAGGCGTAGAGCATTGGTGAATGTTAGCGTGGCGTTGATTTAGGCTTAGCTACGGCGCGCGCCGTAGCTGTCATGCAGCCCTGACAAAATGCGCACACATTCGTAAATATTCGAGGCTGCCATGCTGATCAACTGCGTCGTGTACCAAGACGGCAAAAAAGTCGCCGACATTCCCGTCAGCGAAATTAGCGACTATCTTGAGCGACCCGGTTCGTTCGTCTGGGTGGCACTGCAAGACGCGACCGATGCGGAACTAGACGAAATGCAGCACGAGTTTCACTTGCATGAGCTCGCGGTTGAGGACGCGCGGCACGGCCATCAGCGCGCCAAAATCGAGGAATACGGCTCGTCGCTGTTCACCGTAGTGCACATGGTTGAGCCGGTCAACGGAGACCTGAAAAGTCTTAGTGTCGGTGAGTTAAATGTTTTTACCGGCAGCAACTACGTGCTGTCCATCCGCAACCGTAGCTCGCACGGTTTTTTAGGAGTGCGCGCTCGATGCGAGAGCGAACCTGAATTGCTGCGATTTGGCGCAGGATTTGTCCTGTATGCCTTGATGGACGCGGTGGTTGACCGCTACTTTCCAATCATCGATGGCTTTGAGACGGAGCTTGAGGCCATCGAAGAGAAGATATTCTCCAAAGGCAGCGCTAAAGCCAACATCGAGCAGCTCTACGAACTCAAAAGCCGCGTAATGGTGCTTAAGCATGCCGTCGCGCCGCTCATGGAAAGCGCTGGCAAACTTCACGGCGGTCGGGTGCCGCAAGTGTGCATTGGCGTGCAAGATTACTTTCGTGACGTGGTGGACCATCTGGGCCGCATCAACGGCCTGATCGAGAGCATGCGCGACACGATCGGCACCGCCATTCAGGTGAATCTGGCCATGGTGACCATTGAGGACACCGAGGTCACCAAACGCCTCGCATCGTGGGCCAGTATCTTCGCGGTTTCCACCGCGTTTGCTGGCATTTGGGGCATGAATTTTGAGCACATGCCGGAGCTTAAATGGAAGTACGGCTACTTGATGGCACTCAGCATCATCATTGTGACCTGCTCGATTTTGTACTGGCGCTTTCGTAAGGCCAAATGGCTGTAACGCGGCGGCGACCGCATACTTAACGTGACGTAGTTGACCCGTAGGCGACGACTTGGCGTCACTCGATACACCGAGCGCGCGACGCTGTGCTGCAATCTGCTCGGTGTCGCAATGCTGCGGCCACCACGTCGCAACTCGTTCTAAACGCGATTGGCCAAAAATCACCCGACACAAACGCAACAACTCTACTTGCGCACCTGCAAGCCGTGAATTTGCCGCTGGCAGGCGCCATGACAAACGCCTAACATCGCAGGTAGATTTGCGCTTGACCATACCGAACTAAACCGGATTGCAGGAGCAACCATTGATTAACAAGGAGGAACCCATGAAATCCATTTATTCGCTCAGTCTGGCAGCACTCTCGGCTGCCGTACTCACCGCCTGCGGCGGCGGCGGCGACGTTGCCACCGGGCCCGCTATTGATCTCACCACCGCGCGTGGCACGTTGGTGGCCAATCCGCCCGTGGTACTCGCCAGCTTCCCGACTGCGGCTGATTACAGCGCGGTGCTGAACGCCAGCGCGGCGGGCAAGGGCTTGCTCGCGCTGGCCGGTGCACCAAAGTGCGGCATCAACTTTCACTACATGGAATACAACACGGTCGGCGGCGCGGGTGAAGCCACCAACGCCACCGGCGGCATCATGGTGCCAACAGGCACCGACCCCGCGTGCACCGGCGCACGTCCAGTGCTGCTCTACAGCCACGGCACGGCAGTTGAAAAGAATATCAACATGGCGAGCCCAAGCTACGGCGAAGCAAGTCTGGTGGCCGCCATGTACGCCGCTCAGGGCTTCATTGTCGTCACATCAAACTACGCGGGCTACGATGCGTCGCGTCTGCCCTACCACCCTTACCTCAACGCTGAGCAGCAAGCCAACGACATGATCGACGCGCTGCGCGCCGCTCGCGTCGCGTTTCCAAAAATCGCCACCAGCGATTCTGGCAAGCTGTTCCTGTCGGGCTATTCGCAGGGCGGGCACGTTTCGATGGCCACGCACAAGGCCATGCAAAACAGCTACGCCAGCGAATTTAAAGTCACGGCATCGGGCAACATGTCCGGCCCGTACGCACTGACCAAAACCTTCCAGCAAGCGGCAGCAGGCGGCGTGGGCTTAGGTGCCACTTATTTCGCGCCGCTGATTTACACCAGCTGGCAAAAGGCGTACGGCAATATTTACAGCTCGCCGTCCGACCTGTACGAGGCTGCCTATGCGACCGGCATCGAAACCCTGCTGCCCAGCGCGACGCTTAACTTCACCACGCTGATCACCACTGGCAAATTGCCGCAAAAGACTTGGGCGGATCGGCCGCTGGTCACGGGCGACCCGTCGCTCGATGGGCTGTTTGCCATTGGCGTTGGCACACCAAATCTGGTCAAAACCAGCTACCGTAATGCGTTGCTAGCCAACCCCGCTCATCCGTTGTGGGTCGCTGCGGCGAAAAACGATTTGCTCAACTGGACGCCCACCCGTCCGGTTGCCATGTGCCTTGGCGCGCAAGACCCAACGGTGTTTGGCACCAATACGTCAGACGCGGCGGCCTACTTTGCCACCAAAGGCGCCAGCGCGCTGGTGAAAGTGTTTGACTTAGAAAACGCAGCCACCGTTGGCCCGCAACTGGCAGGCGCGTTTGCCGCCAATAAGGCATCGGCAGCGGGTGATCCAACGCTGGGCGCCAGCCCCACCGAGCGCGTGCTGAGCGTCTATCACGGCACACTGGTGCCACCGTTCTGCAACCTCGCGGTGCGTGGTTATTTTCAGCAAGTGCTCGCAGCAGGGCTCTAGTTAGAAAATTCTGCAAGCAGCTTTTGGCTGTAACCCTTATTTAAATGGGCCTACGGGCCCATTTTTATTAAAGTTGATATTTATCGGTTTAGTACTCCATGCCCACATATAGCGGGCGTCTCAGCAAAAAGCTGTCAGCCTTTTCGCACCGGCAAACCGCTCACCATCGACACCGTCCAAGGACGAATGCCGACCGCGATGCCCACCGTCCGCCGCTCGCTGGAGGCCAGCATGCTGTCCAGTTCCGCGAATTCATGCACCTCGTCGGCGACGCGCTCCAGTTTTCGTTTGAGCACTTCAAAACTCGCGTTCGACAGCTCGCGAAATTCAAAGCGAAATAGGCCACCCACGCGGTCAAACTCCGGGCTCAAAAAATCGCCCAACACTGCTCGACCGTACGACAGCTCAATCGGCCCACGTCGACGCAACCGCAGATTGCGGGTAATTTTCATGCGCACTTTTTCCCCAGGCAGTAGGTCAAGCACGCCGACCGCATCCAGCTTGCGCAATATCGAGAAAATCTGCGGCTTGGTCAGATCGTATTTCGCCACCATGTCATCAATCTGCCAGCCGTTGTACGCCAGATAAAACACGCCTAGCAGAACCCGATCTTTGGCCAGCGCCTGCTCCTGCTTCACGGTCAACTGCTCGGCCTTCGCCTGCTCGCCGCGCGCCAGCTTCGCCAGCTCAAACAGATCGATTTCGAGCGCCGCGCAGACCTCCTCCAACCGCTCCAGCGTAAACGTGCCTTGCGAGAACAAGCGCTTGACGCTCGCCTCGGACAGCGCAATTTTTTCAGCAAGATCAGAGTACGTCACGCCACGCATCTTAAGGACGCGTTTGAGGGTGGAAATTAGAGGGCTCACCAATGGGCTCCAAAAGCGTCGAGGTAAGCCAGCGATGCTACTAGTGTCGTGTCACGCTCGAACTGGCGGGGCGTTGCAGTCGCAGCCAACACCACCGAAGGTCGCTACGAGGCAAATATGAGTTTCAGATGCAACCTGCCGCAATGTTGAATCGCTCAACGTCACAGTCAATTTACCGCTCGACGAACTCAAATCCGGGGCGCGCAGGCGTACACTGAACCGCGCCGTCCGCCGTCGCTTTTTAGCTCGGTGGATTCACTGGAGATCTCCGTGTTTGAACAAAAATACGCCCGCGTTCTGCCGCTTTTTTTCGCGATGGCGATCATAGTGACATCCACACTGACCGCTACATCAACCCACGCTGCGGTATTCACGGCGAGTGGCGCAACGCCCGCCAGCATTCAGACGACCGTGGACAATTTCCGCACGGCGCTTGGCGCGCTGAATGGCACCTCGGGCGGACCTTTTTTAAGCGGGCGGCGCGAGATCAACTGGGATGGCGTGCCCAACATCTCGGCCGCACCGAACAACCTATCAGGAAATTTTTTCAACTCGACCTCGGTGCGCGGCGTCGTGTTGTCAACCCCTGGCACCGCACTGCAAGTAAGTGCGACAACATCGAGTGGGACGCCGGTCAGATTTGGCAATATCAATGCCACTTACTCCACGCAGTTTCAGACCTTCAGTGCAGAGCGACTGTTCACGGCTATTGGCTCCAACATCGTGCAGGTCGATTTCTTCGTTCCGGGCACCAACTTTCCGGCCACAGTGTCGGGTTTCGGCGCGGTCTTCACCGACGTCGAAACGGCTGCTGCAACCAAGTTCACGGTTTTTCTCGGCGATGGCACCAACGGCGGGCAATTTGCTGTGCCGACCAGCGTCAGCGGCGGGCTGTCGTTTTTGGGATTGACCGACCCTGCGCGCTACAGCCGCATCATCATTCAGTTTGGCAACGCTGCGGGCGGCACGGCTGTTGCCGATAACTCTGGTGGCGGCGTTGATCTGGTGGCGATGGATGATTTCATCTACGGCGAGCCGCGAGCGAAAACGCCGCTCGATGTCGACGAAAGTGTCACTACATCGAAGTACGCCGCGCTCACCGATGGGCTCATCGTAGTTCGCTACCTATTGGGCTTGACCGGACCAGCACTGACTAACGGTGCCACCATCACCACGGCGGGGCGAAACAACGCAACCGACGTAAAAGCTTATCTGGACGCCATTCGAGGCCTGCTCGACATTGACAGCAACGGTGCGTTCGACGCCGCCACCGACGGCGTGCTCGTGGTGCGCTATCTCTTAGGTCTGCGCGGAGCCTCACTCGTCAACGGCGCGTTCGACCCGCTCGGATCGCGCAACAACGCCACGCTCATCGAGGCGCATTTGCGGACCTTGGCGCCGTAGCGGAGGTGGCGCACGCGCGGGTGCCCCTACAAGCGACCGACCGCAAAATCCCTACCCGAACACGTAGGAGTGCATTCGGAGGCGCAATCTCCGCTTGACCCACACCCAGCATCACGCTTCAATGCGTCCGTTGCGCATGCGCGATGACTCGCAAGGCGCGGAGGAGAAAATCGTGGTGCCTTATTTATACGCAGTGGCAATGATCGTCGGCAGCGCGCTGTGTGCCGCGAGCTTGTACGCCGAGACGATGCAGGAAACCGAGGCCAGACTTCGCCTCGACGTCGCACACATTTTCCCCACCTCTGAACACGCCGCAGCTGGTACCTGCTTTCCGAAATATCATCTTGAATTGTGGCGAGATGAGGTCGCGCAACAACAGGAGCTGCACTCACGCGAAGCAACACACGCAGGCGCGGGCCTCGAATGCGACGTCGCCGCAAAGGCAAAAATTGAATGGGTCAAATTGCGCGACTACTTTCGTCAGCGCAGCAACGGTTACGATCCCAAAAAAGCGGATTGGCAGCAGCCCAATCTCGCGGTGACGCTCGAAGGCGGTGGCAGCAAAAGCGCGCCGTTTGCGATGGGTGCACTGGCGGGTTTGCATGCAGCAGGGTTGCTAGACGAAGTGGACATCATCTCATCGGTGTCTGGCGGTGGTTACGCCGCCTACTATTATTTTTCACGCTTGCTCGACACCCAAAATGCCGGGGGCGCGACGCCACAATCTAACCCTACCGAGTGGTTCAGGGATTGTGTGCCGAGCGTTTATCGCCGCCACTTTGAGCGCATGCATTTAGCGGAAGATCGCTACTGCAATCCCGCGAAGAAAAACGCCGATGGCATCTTTAGCTACCCCGTCCATGACAACATCGATGCCTATAAAGGGCAGGCTCCCTTCCAGTCACACATCCGCTTTTATCAAGACCTGTTATATCCACGCGGCGGCATGCGCCGGGTCAATGAAAACCCCGTGGACAAGCTCGGCACCTGGGGCAACGTGGCTTGGCTCGGAGCACTGCACCTGATCACAGTGCCGCTGCATACGGTCATGAACACAGCCTTCGCGATGCCAGAGAACAGCGCACCGTCGCGCACCGCTTATCGGCTCGGCATTGAGCGCGCCTATGCGCACACCAGCGCATCGTGGGGCGGCGCGAGTCAGGGCGAGAACAAGCCGGAGCTGACCGGTGGCCAGTTCGCCGATCATTTGCACTCGCGCAACCACACGCTCGCCGATTTGCGCGAGCTCACCGGCACTGACGTGTGCCGCGCGCCGACGGCTTCTTGCAAGGTGCCGCTGTGGGTGATCAACGCGGCAGCGTCAGGCGGTCGCGATCTCACGTCGTGGTTAAAGACGCCGTCGAATGACGCACTGCGCACCAGTTTTGAGATGACGCCGTTTGGTCACGGCTCGGGCACTTTTGGTTTCAGCGCCAAGCCGCCGACGCTGTCGCTGCGCGATGCGGTTGGGTCGTCAGCAGCGTTTCTTGATCGCGATCAGCGCGAGGTGGGCACCGGATGGTTTCGCACCGTTGCCAATGCGAGCTTGAGCGCGTTCAATTTTGAATGGGGCAGCGACATCGCCAACTACAACACCTCGCCTACGCGTGCAGATTTAGCACACGCCACACCGTTGCCGCTCTATCACGTCAGTCGCGAGCGCGAGCGCATGGCACCCACCATTCATCTCTCGGACGGTGGCAACACTGACGCGCTGGGCGTGCTCGCAGCAGTACGGCGCGGCGCAAAAAACATCATCGTTGTGGCTGCCACGGGCGATCGCCGCGGCCACATGCGCTCACTCTGTCGGGCAAAAAATCATCTCGAACTTGACGGCACTTATCGCGTTGAAATGCCTGGACTAATGGAGCTTGATCGGGTGTGTAGCGCGCAAATCGGTGAGCACGAACGGGTGGTGTGGGGCGACGCAAAAATCACCGAGTTGGTGTGCGGTACACGGGCAGTCGCGGCGCTTTGCCAATGCAGCGATGGCAGCGATGCGCTCGTCGGCAAGCACTGTCAATGGCGTCCTCATAAAGCCTTCAAACCCGGCTATGACATGTGGCACTGGACACATCCTGTGCTCTCGGGCTGGGTTGAACGCGACTCGCGCGACGGCGAACAACAGAAGATACAAAAAATCAGCCACATTCATCTGGTCAAGCCCGGTATCGACACGGTGGGTGCACGCCTGCAGCTGGCGAGAAGCCCGACGGCCGACGCCGCGCCACTCTGCATGGTCGACCCCGATGGTCAGCCGCATCCGGTCCGTCATCAGATATTGCAATGCACCGGTGAGCATGACGCGATGCCCTGCGCCGCACTTGCCTTCACGGTGTCCAACTTTTGCAAGGCCAGGCCGGAATCAGATTCGGATTTGACGTCAAGTTCGCCAGCAGATCAGCACGGCAGTTTCCCGCAGCATGCTGTCGAGATCACTACCTTAAATTCGAGCTACACGCTGTTCGGTGCGTACTTCGATCTGGGGCGACATTTCGCGCGTCAGCTGCAATGGGTGCCTGGCGAAAAAGACACTCGCCAGCTTGCAACCCGAAAGCCGTCGCCGAAGGCGATGCAAGCCATGGAACCGAAGTCATCGTCGCACTGGTCGGCAGACGGTGAACGCCCAACGCCATAGATTCTCGGCATGTTTCACAAGCGTCCAAGGCAAAAAAATTCAGGAAATCGGCAACAACTTAAGTGTGAGACGCCTATTTATTGGGGGCTACGTATCGATTTGTCTAAGAAATCGACTTACCGCTTAAACAGCGTTCATGCCCATAAGCAGTAGGCCGTTCAGCATAGAGTTAATGCAATTTGACGCGGTGTGCACCGCTGCATTTCCGCTGCACAGCACCGCTGATGTTGCGCGACAACATTCGGCCCGAGAACTCCAGTTTTCACGCCTGCGGGCATGGGATTTTTCGCTGCGGGGCGTTCGGCGATTGCGCAACGCTTTGCACCGGCTTGCCATTTTTTTTTGAGTATTGACGACAGCGACGCACCGACAAATACGACGCAGACACCGACGGCGTATTGCTGCTGCGCTACCTGCTCGGCCTGAGTGGCAGCGCGCTCACCGCAAACGCAAAAATTCTGCACACAGTGGTCATCTGAACCGTCAACGCCGCGTTATGGCTACAGACCCAACTTTCGGGTTCGGCTATTTTTCGGGGAGAAATTGTCCAGATGTTTGCAGCAGTTGTCTCGGGTGGTGCGTCGGGTGCATTATCTAGTGCGATGGCGGGCATTTCTGCCGGTTCGGTGCCTATAATCGCGCAACTTCAAAGTGCGTTTTCTTCGGCTGCCGACAAGCAGAAAAAGACAAAGAAAGGCCCGACTCTGGCTCAAGCCAAAGAAATCAACGCGTTCCTTGCCTCGGTCGAACGGCGTGCCTTCAAGCATGCTGCCTACGCCGTTCGCGACGATGACAACGCGATGGACATCGTGCAGGATTCGATGATGAAGTTGACCGAGAGCTACTCGGACAAGCCCGCCAACGAGTTGCCGATGTTGTTCACCCGCATTTTGCAGAACACCATCCTCGACCATTTCCGTCGTACCAAGACGCGCAATCAGTACGTCACCAACTTCACCAGCCTCGGCGGTGCTAATGCGGACGACGACTTCGACGTGCTTGAAATTCTCGAAGCACAGGACAGTGCCATCGGCAAAGATCAACCGCTCGCAGCGCTTGAACAAGTCCAAGCGATGGGCGCGATTGAAGACGCGATTGCAAAACTGCCACCGCGTCAACGCGAAGCATTCTTGTTGCGTTACTGGGAGGACATGGACACTGCCGAGACGGCCACAACGATGGGCTGCTCGGAGGGAAGCGTGAAAACACATTGCTCCCGCGCTGTGCATGCCCTACAGGGGCTGCTGCGCCAGAAAGGAATCACATTATGAACAAAGAAAACAACCTCCTCCCTGATTTCGAGCTTGATCGTGTAGGCAAGGCATTGCGCCCGTACCTTGACGCATCAGCGCAAAACATCAAACCGGGCATTGCTTACCGGTTAGCCGAAGCGCGCCGCGCCGCCATTGCGTCGCTCGACGCACAAACCGCGTCGAACACCGTTGTCAGCGGCTCATCGCTGGCGATGGCCGGTGGCATGGGTCATCGCGTGACCGACTGGCGCTTTTGGGGCACAGGTCTCATCGTTGCCGCGCTGTTATCCATGTATGGTTATCAGCAGTGGGATGAAATGACCACGGCGCGCGACACGGCCGACGTGGATGTGATGTTGCTCGCCGATGATGTGCCGGTCGACGCCCTGCTCGACAAAGGTTTTTCGCATTTTTTGCGCGACGATCAGTGACGCAACGATTTTGAGATCGAAGTGACGGCACACCGAAAACACCCATCCACCACACCGGCCGCCACAGTTGCAAGACTGGCGGCCATTTTGTTGTTCTCACTCAGCGTGTTGGCCTCGCTCGGTGCCGTGCCCGCGTTCGCACAAAAGTGGCAAGATTTGAAGCCTGACGAGCAAAAAGTGCTCGCCTCGCTACAGCCCGATTGGCAATCATTGACCGATGTGCGTAAACGAAAATGGCGTGAGATAGCCGCGAAATACCCTACGATGACGCCGGATCAGCAGAAGAACCTGCAAGATCGTATGGCAGGTTGGGCCAAGCTGTCTCCCGACGAACGCCGCAAGGCGCGCGAGCAGTACAACGAGCTGAAAACGCTGCCACCCGACAAGCGCGCCGCCGTTCCTCAAAAGTGGGACGAATACCGCAACCTGCCGCCCGAGAAACGCGAAGAATTGCGCAAGAAAGCCGCAGAGGCCAAACCTGTGTCGCCATCAGCAGGCACAAAGCCTGCGACAGCTACCGCCTCACCCCTGCCCGCACCAACGGCCACGCCGCCGGTCGCACCTGAAGCCAAGAAGCCCTAGCGGCCCGCTCGCTTTTGCTAGCGCTGTGTACATACGCGATTGAACACAAAAAAATTCACGCCCATCGTCGTTCCTGCGAAGGCAGGAACCCAGTGACTTTGGGTGATTCGCTGCAGATTAAGCGTACTCGAAAGACGCTGGGCCCCTGCCCCTTCCGCTGGCGCAGGACATGCTTTACATGGGCGGCGAGCAAAATCGTGTTGAACAATCTCCGACTGTTCGAGCATCTCAAGGCAACAGGCTCGCAGCCAAAATCCCCGCCCCGCTAACATTCTGACCATGTCAGACATCCTTGCCTCCATCGCCCCACCTAATGCCCAAACCGCAAGCCTCTGGCGACGCTTTGGTGCGTTTGTGCACGAGCTGCTGTTTCTTGTTGCCTATCTTTTCATTGTCGGCCTGATCTTCGCGTCGCTTTCTGGCGAGTCGATGAGCGCGGGTCGACCGCAGGTGCTGGCAGGTCCAATCGCGATGTTTCAACAGGCCTACCTGTTCATGAGCATCGGCGCCTACTTCATCTATTTCTGGATCAACGGACGCCGCACGCTCGCGTTCAAAACCTGGCACTTGAAGCTGATTTCAACCAACGGCGGTACGGTCAGCGTCAAACAGGCCATCCTCCGCTATCTCGCGACGTGGATTGGTCCAGCGCTCGGTCTTGGCCTATTCATGTGGATTGGCACACGAGGTAGCGCGTGGTGGGTATTTGCTATTTTTACGAACTTCCTGTGGGCGTTCGTAGACCCCGCACGGCAGTTTTTGCACGACCGCATCGCTGGCACTCGTGTCATTCAAGTGCTGGACTGAGGTCGAGCGCAGCGCCGACATTTGAGCCATCATTCGACACTACGGTCACAGTTTTGGTTCGACTTTGTGCGCCACCAAACGCACCGTTTTTAAATATTCATCCATCGCCGCACGCGTGGAAAATTCCGGCGTGGTGTCCGGTACGCCTAGGTAGTACACAGTCAGCGCGGGCTTGTTGCCGTGCAAGTCGGCCTCGGTGCGATACAGGTGCACCTCACGGCTGGGCAAATCGCTGAAGGTGTCACGATCAGACGATAGGCGTACTTCAGCCCCGATCTTGACCCCCGTTTCAACACGTTCACGTTTTTGGCTGAACGGGTCAACGCCGTCAATGGCCACATGGCTGAACTTGCGCGTGCTGTTGACAACGCGCAACCACACGGTCGCTTTGTCGCCTGCGGGTTGTTTAAGCACCGCCCAAACAATCGCCGCGTCGGGCGCGACAAAGATGCTGTCAGCGCCGTGCAGCGACTCCCCGCCAACCTGCGCATTAGCGGTGCCACATGCGAACAATGTCATTGCAGCAAAGAGGGCAAGCGATAGCCTAGACTTTCGCATGCTGCGGTAATTTGCGATTGCGTTCATGGGCGGATCAAATGAATGTTTTCAGCAGGAAACGTGACTTGCACCATATCGTCAGGAGCAAACACTGATGCTAGGCGTTGCCCAAACAACGTTGCCTGAATGCTGTGCTCGCCGACGGCAACGTGGTACTCAGTCTTTTCGCCGAGAAAGGTTCGGGCGAGCACTTTACCGGTCGCGCCGGTCGTGCCGGTCGTGCCATTGCGGGCCAGCGCGATCCGCTCCGGACGAATCATCACCCGTACAGCGTCGCCTGCTTTATATCCGTCAGGCGCACCGGTCACGAGGATGGTTTGCCCAAGCACGTCCACCGCCACTTTTCCAGATTCGACGCTGGTGAGTTTTCCATCAAGCAAGTTCGCACGACCAATAAATCGCGCGACAAATTCGTTGTGCGGATGGTCATACAAATCCTCTGCTGTTGCGATCTGCACGATCTCGCCGCCACTCATGACCGCGATGCGATCTGATATTGCCATCGCCTCTTCTTGATCGTGGGTGACATATACGGTGGTGATACCGAGCCGCTTCTGCAACTGCTGAATTTCACTGCGCATTTGCACGCGCAGCTTGGCATCCAGATTAGACAACGGCTCATCAAACAGCAGAATGCGTGGCTTGAACACAATGGCGCGCGCGAGGGCAACGCGCTGTTGCTCGCCACCTGAGAGTTGATGCGGCTGCTGTTGCGCGTAACCACCGAGGCCGACCAGATCGAGCACTTCACTGACATCGCGCTTGATCTCGTCGTCGGGTTTGTTCTGCACACGCAGGCCGTAGGCCACGTTTTCAAACACCGAGAGGTGCGGAAAGATGGCGTAGTTCTGAAACACAAAGCCGATGTTGCGCTCGTTCGCACGCAGGCTGGTCACGTCGCGATCCCCGATGAGAATGCTGCCGCTGGTGGGTTGCTCAAACCCGGCAATCATGCGCAGCGTGGTGGTCTTTCCGCAGCCTGATGGGCCAAGCAGCGTGAGTAATTCACCCGGCACGACGGTAAGACTCACATCGTTCACCGCAAAGATTTGTCCCTTGACGCCGTGTTCGAAGCCTTTGGAAATTCCAGAGAGCGTAATCGGTACGGGTTGCATGGTGGTGACAGTCACTGTCGAATCTCAACTGAGTGTGGTGTCGCCCCTGTGGCTCCCTCGCCCAGAGAGAGGGAGCAAAACAACTTGAATTGCGTCATAAATTTCAACCTCCCAAAATACTTTCCACACGACCGCCCTCGCCCGTGCGCAATCGCGCCAGCATGCGACCGATGAGCCATAACACGAAGTAGACGAGCACGACAACGAACACTGAAAACGCGGCCGCAGGCCCGAGCGACAGCTCGGTCATGTTCTCCAAAATTCGCACGGTCACGAGCGTCCAGTTAATCGAGATTAAAAAGATGGTGGCGCTGATCGCAGTCATCGAACGAATAAAAACCACACCAAGCCCGGTGAAAAACGCGGGCATGATCAACGGCAGCGTGATGCGACGAAACGTCGTGAAACTCGTTGCACCCAAACTCTCCGATGCTTCCTCCAGGCTCTTGTCGATTTGATGCAACAGCGCGATGGTGGCGCGGATTCCGGTTGGGCTGTAGCGGAAGACGTAACACGCGATGATGATGGTGGCGGTACCCGTCAGCTCCAGCGGTTTATCGTTAAACGCGAGCAGATACGCAATGCCGACGATGGTGCCGGGCAGCGCGTAATTGATCATCGTCACCAGCTCAAGCGTGTGCCGACCGAAAAAGGATTTGCGGCTCACCAGATAGCCGACCAGCACGCCGTACAGTCCACCAAGCGGCATGCCGATGGCGGCAATGATCAGCGTGTCGGCTATCGCGGGGATGCCTTCGGTGAAGATGACGTGATAGTGCCTGAGCGTGAAGGCATGATTCGCGCCGAAGGCGGTAACGAGAGAGGCAAACAGCAGCAACGCGTAGAAGTAAACCACCAGCAACGCCACCGCGCCACACAGCGCGAACAGCACGTAGCGCATCGCAGGCGTGAGAATTTCTACACTGCTGCGCGAGCCTGCTTTGCCGGTGACGGTGACGTAGCTGCGGCCCGCGAGCCAATAGCGTTGCAGGAAGAAAACGACAGCGGCGGGCACCAGCAGTAAGATCGATAACAACGCGCCACCACGCAAATCAAACTGCCCCGTGATCTGCAAAAAGGCTTCGGTCGGCAGCACCGGAAAGTCATTGCCCGACAGTATCAGTGGTGTTGCAAAATCGGCAAGCGAACAGGCGAATAGCAAGAGAAATGCGTTAGCCACACCGGGCAGTGACAGCGGCCACGTCATGGTGCGAAACACGCGCCAGCGCGACGCACCCATGCTGAACGCGGCGTTTTCAATGTTGGGATCAATGCTCGCGAGGATCGGTCGCAGTGTGAGATACGCGATCGGAAAGTAGGTGATGATTTCAGCACCCGCCGTGCTCAGAAAACCATAAATTGCAAAGCCCTTGATGCCCAGCAAGTCGTAGGTGATGAGCCCGCGTGCGCCGAACGAAAACAGGATCGCCACCGAGATGGTGAACGGTGGCGAGATAAGCGGCAGCAACGTCGCCGTATCGATGAATCCCATCACCCGCTTGGACAGGCCTGCGCGAACTGCCGTGAACGCGAACAAAAATCCGAGTGCAGTGCCACCAACGCCGACGGCCAGCGCGAGCGTCAAGCTATTGCCGAACGCGCGACGATGGTTGGGGTTGTTCACCACGTCGAGCAACGGTTGAAAAGACACCGAGCCGCCGTCGACAAACGCACGTGCAAACAGGCACGCCAGCGGGTACAGAACGAAGATGCCGAGCAGTACCCAGAGCACCAGCACAATACCCGCGACGAACGGGTCGCGCCTTGCGAGCGACGTTGAAATCATGACCCTGGTTCGTCGCCACATAAATTTCGAGACATCAAAGCACCGCCTTTCCGCGCCATGCGTCGTTGCAAATGCTCCCAATAGCTAGCTATTGTTGTGCCTCATTTGCCAACTGAGGCCTAGCCTGACACGAAAATTCGGCACTTTTCTTGTCCCGAAATTTACGTGTCGACGTACAGGGTGCGGCGCAAGCCGCGATTGCCCAGCCATCACTTCGCGTTCAGCACCTCAGCGACCCAGCGATCCACGATGCGCTTTCTATTGTTGCCCGCGTACTCGTCATCAATCGGGATGATCTTCGCGTCTTTCAGCACTGCGGCGAGCGAAGCTTCGGTCTTCACGCTCGGATGCGCAGGAATGAAATTAATTTTGTACGTGGCATACAGCGTTTGCATCGCGGGGCTGGTGGCCCAGTCGATCAATTTCTTTGCTGCTTCCGGATTTTTCGCGCCTTTGACGATGGCAATGCCTTCGGCTGCGGCACCAATGCCTTCTTTCGGAAAACTAATTTCTACGTCGTAGCCTTTGGCCTTGGTGTCCAATGCATCGACGATAAAAAAGATGCCGCCCGCTGCCTGTCCGAGGCCCACCGGCAGCGTGCCACCGCCGCCGCTCTTGGTGTAGGTCTGAATGCTCTTACCCATCCGCTTCATGAAGTCGAAAGCCTTGGTCTCGTCGCGACCGTAGATCTCAAGCACCGAGAAAATGCGCGTGACCGCCGTGCCAGACGTGCGCGCATCGGCCATTTGCAGCATGTTGGCGTAGGCGGGATTGAGCAGATCATTCCACGAGGTGGGCGCGGCAAGCTTGTTGTCGGCGAGAAATTTCTTGTTAGTCATGAATACCAGCGGGTCATCGGCAATCGCTGTCCACATACCGCCGCTGTGCCTAAAACGTGACGGCAATAGCACAGCCGAGGGCGGTGCGTAGGCTTCAAAAATGCTCTCTTTCACGCCTGCACCATAGGTCTCGACCGGGCCGCCGAACAGCACGTCTACTTTCGGATTGCCCTTTTCGGCGATCAACCGCGCCAGCGCTTCGCCCGACGAAAAGCGCAGAAAATTGACCTTGATTCCGCTCGCCTTTTCAAACTCCTGCAACATCGGGCGCGCCCAGTTTTCAGGCCAGATCGAGTAGACGTTGAGCGTTTGCGCATGTGCCACGACGGGCGCGAGCGGGACTAGCAGCGCGGCGGCGAGTGTCGTCAGGCTGCGAAGGGATCGGTTGATGAGTTTCATGGTGCCTCCTTGTTTGAATTCGATGCTAGCAGCCTGTCGGACTTGAAAGGCATCGGCACTTTGGCCGACTTTTTCCGTTGTGATACCGTCAATTTGCATTGCCGAACTTTGTCAGGATCATCACACATGGGATACTTGGTGTCAAATACGCAAGTACTTCTTTCGACCTTATTGAAGCAGAAATCATCATCAGCTTTTTAGTCAAATGCTTATTTTATATGGCCGTAAACCACGTTAATGGCATAACTCGATATTTGCCAATAATTAGCGCTGTGCCTTATTGACTGGTCATTTTGTGAAAAAGCTGTAGCTCGCAACACAACGCCATGACCACCCGAACCCCCAATCGCAACGGCACTATTTTGCGCCGCCCTCACCGGCTGCAGGAACTCGCGCGCGTGCTCGGTGAACGTGGGTCGTTGCATTTGCGCGAGGCTGCGGCCTTGCTCGGCGTTTCCGAGATGACGGTGCGTCGCGACGTGGCGGAGCGCAGCGATTTGATCACCTATCTCGGCGGACATCTGCTCGCCGCCGACGGCATGAACGGCGCTGCGCGCTACGCACTCAGTGCTGAGGAAAAGAGTCACACCGCCGCAAAAATCGCTGTCTGCACCCGCGCGGCTGAACTTATCAAAGACGGCGATACGATCTTCATCGATTGCGGCTCCACCACGCCGCATCTGGCTGCGCACATCAACCGTGGCATGCGGCTTACAGCGATCTGCTATTCGCTGAATGTCGCGGATATTTTGTCGCGTAACAGTGACTTGCGCGTCATCCTTCTCGGCGGTCTGTGGCACTCCGCATCGGCCAGTTTCAGCAGCGACGAGAACCTAGAACTCGTCCGAAAAATCGGCATCAACAAGGCGTTTATTTCGGCTGCTGGCGTAGATGTGACGCGAGGCGTAAGCTGCGTTCAGTTTCACGAAGTGGCGGTGAAGCAGGCGGCGATGGCGCGGAGCGTTGAGAACTATTTGGTGGTTGATTCGTCGAAATTCGGGCAAGTTAAGCCGGCGTTTTTTTCCCGGATTGAGGACTTTGACGGAATCGTTGTCGATGACGGAATATCGCGCGAATTCAGCTCGGCTCCGAAATTGAAGAAGCGACTGATCGTCGCTTGAGCCCGCTGCAGGAATCCTGTATCCTTCCCAACAAATGTTAATTTTCTAACATTCTGTCGTCCAATTGTCTTATGGCGACGTGAGGATGTCATGAACACTGCAACGAAGGCAACCACCCAAGCCGCGCTCGCGCATCCGGCACGCAACCCCGGTATGCCGCTCAATCTCGACTACGTCAACAGCGTGCGTGTCAACCTCAGCGCTGTCGAACGGCGCGCCGCCACGATCACGACGCGACGTTCGGTGAAAAAAGAGTGGCAAGCCGCGTGGCTGGTCAAGGCGATCACCTGCATCGACCTGACCACGCTCTCTGGCGACGACACGCCGGATCGCGTGGCTCGCCTGTGTGCGAAAGCGCGCATGCCGATGCGCGCTGATCTGGTTGAAGCGCTCGGGCTAGCTTCGATGCCCACGGTTGGCGCTGTGTGCGTGTACCCGACGATGGTGAGCGCCGCCGTTAAGGCGCTGCAAGGCAGCAGCATCCCCGTCGCGTCGGTCGCAACCGGTTTCCCTGCGGGGCTGATGCCGCTGAAATTGCGCCTCGCCGAGATTCGCTATGCCGTTGAACAAGGTGCGCTGGAGATTGACATTGTGATCAACCGTGCGCTGGTTTTCAGTGGCGACTGGCAGGCGCTGTACGACGAGATTTCTGCCATGCGCGAAGCCTGTGGCGCGGCGCACATGAAAGCCATTCTCGCAACCGGCGAGCTCGCCGGCCTGCGCAATGTGTACCGCGCCAGTTGGGTCGCGATGATGGCGGGCGCCGATTTCATCAAGACATCGACCGGAAAAGAGCCGGTGAACGCGACGTTGCCGGTTGGGCTCACGATGGTGCGAGCGCTGCGCGAATATGGAGAGATAACCGGTGCGAAGATCGGTTTCAAACCGGCAGGCGGTCTCAAGAGCGCGAAAGATGCGCTGGCGTGGTTCACGTTGATGAAAGAAGAAATGGGCAACCGCTGGCTTGAGCCTGACCGTTTCCGCTTCGGTGCCAGCTCGATGCTCGGCGACATCGAGCGACAAATCGAACACTACGTCACCGGTCGTTACTCCGCTGCTAACCGCCACGCGCTGGCCTAGCAGCCTGTCGCTTGAAACATCGTAGCGAAAATTCACCCGCCCGAGGGCAGATTTTGACTGTTTTGCAGTGGCAATATCGAGATATTGCCCAAAAAACGGGCAAAATATGAACCGGGCCGGTGAATTTGCAGCCGATGCCTTTCAAGTCCGACAGGCTGCTAGGTAAGCACATGCCTAACGTCAGCGAAATTCTCAAAACCATGGACTACGGCGTGGCGCCGGAAAGCAACGAACATGTCGTGAAATGGCTCGATGGCCATCACCATTCGTTCAATCATTTCATCGACGGCCAGTTCGTTCCCTCCACTGATGGCGCGCAGTTCGAAGTGCTTTCTCCCGCGACCGGCGAGAAGCTGGCGATGGTCGCACAGGGCGGCAAGACCGAGGTGGACGCGGCGGTCGCTGCGGCCCGCCGCGCCTATCCTGCGTGGTCGGCGCTGCCCGGTAACGCTCGCGCACGCTACCTTTACGCATTGGCCCGCCTGCTACAAAAGCGAGAACGTTTTTTCTCGGTGCTGGAGTCGATGGACAATGGCAAGCCCATCCGCGAAAGCCGAGACATTGACATTCCGCTCGCCGCGCGGCATTTCTATCATCACGCAGGCTGGGCCGATCTGATTGAAACTGAATACGCGGGCTACACCTCGGTGGGCGTGTGTGGGCAAATCATTCCGTGGAATTTTCCGTTGATGATGCTGGCCTGGAAGATCGCACCCGCGCTCGCTGCGGGCAACACGGTGGTACTCAAGCCCGCCGAGTACACGCCGCTGACCGCGCTGGCCTTTGCCGAGCTGTGTCAGGAGGCCGGTTTGCCGCCGGGTGTAGTCAACATCGTAACCGGTGACGGAAGTACCGGCGCATTGATGGTGGAGCACGACGACATCGACAAGATCGCGTTTACCGGTTCCACCGAAGTCGGCCGCGCCATTCGCGTTGCAACCGCAGGCACCGGAAAAAAACTCTCGCTTGAGCTGGGTGGCAAATCGCCGTTCATCGTGTTCGATGACGCCGATCTCGACAGCGCTGTCGAAGGCGTGGTTGACGCGATCTGGTTCAATCAAGGACAAGTCTGCTGCGCCGGATCACGTTTGCTGGTGCACGAATCCATCGCCCATCGCTTTCACGACAAACTCAAACAACGCGCCAGCAAACTGCGGGTCGGTGATCCACTCGACAAGTCCACCGACGTGGGAGCCATCGTCTCCGAGGTGCAACTAAAACGCATCGAAAGCCTCGTCGCGCAAGGGCGCGCTGAGGGTGGCGAGTGCTGGCAAGCGACGCAGGCGATGCCAGCACGCGGTTACTTTTTTCCGCCGACGTTGTTTACCGGCATCGCGCCTGCGGCGACGGTTGCACAGGAAGAAATCTTCGGCCCGGTGCTGGTCAGCACGACGTTCCGCACCCACGACGAGGCGCTATCACTGGCCAACAATTCGCGCTATGGACTTGCTGCATCCATTTGGTCAGAGAACATCAACGTCGCGCTCGATGCCGCGTCCCGCGTAAAGGCCGGCGTGGTGTGGATCAACTCGACTAATTTGTTTGATGCAGCCGCTGGATTTGGCGGTTATCGTGAAAGTGGATTCGGACGTGAAGGTGGTCGGGAAGGGTTGTACCAATATTTGAAGCCACGCGTTGTTGCAGACAAATCGGGCAAAGCAAAATCAACTTCACTTGCGGCGCAGGCGTCTGCTCCGACCGTGGCACCCATCGCTACGAACGACGCGACGACCGGCTCACCAACCCTTGATCACACCGCCAAGCTCTACATCGGTGGCAAACAAACCCGCTCCGATGGCGGCAACAGTTACACCGTTTTTTCGTCAACCGGCAAACCACTTGGCCAAGCCGGACTTGGCAATCGCAAGGACATTCGCAATGCCGTTGAAGCCGCTCACGCCGCCAGTGGATGGTCGGGTTACACGGCACACAATCGCGCGCAAGTGCTGTTTTTTCTTGCAGAAAATCTGGAGCAGCGCAGCGATGAATTCGCGCAGCGACTGCAGGCATTGGTTGGCGGATCGTTGCCACACGCCAAAACCGAAGTCGCACAATCAGTCAGCCGCATCATGTTCTACGCCGCCTACGCTGACAAATACGACGGCGCTGTTCACCCAACACGCACACGCAACGTAACGCTCGCCATGCCTGAGCCGTTTGGCGTGATGGGCATCGCCTGCCCGGACGATGCGCCCCTGTTGGCGATGATCTCACTGGTCATGCCCGCCATCGCCATGGGCAATCGTGTCGTAGTCGTACCGTCCGCAGCGTCGGCACTCATCGCGACCGACTTCTACCAAGTGCTCGAAACTAGCGATGTTCCCGGCGGCGTGATCAACATCGTCACCGGCGAGCGCGACGTGCTCGCCAAAACAATGGCTGAACACGATGACATCAACGCGCTTTGGTATTGCGGCAGCAGCGACGGCGCAACCATGGTGGAGCGCGCATCCAGCGGTAATTTGAAATCCACTTGGACATCGATTGCGCCGCGCGACTGGAAATCGGCCGCCGCTCAAGGCCGCGATTTTCTGCAGAAGGCCACGCAAGTAAAAAATATCTGGGTGCCTTATGGCGAGTAGCCTGCTCCAGAAGCAAGCCAAGCACCCCCCAAGCCGTGTAGTTCATTGTCCTACGCACCGTTGCGGCGCGGTCTGGCAACCGGATCGTGGATAGCTCGTTAGGATAGGAGCTTGAGTTCGCCACGCAGTTTTCAAGCGCCTCGAACCACACAACTCTTACTGGAGACACCCATGAACACACTATTGAAGTCCACGCTGGCAGCCGCCGCTATCGCCATCGCGGCGCAGGCGTCAGCGCAGATTACGTTTTATGAAAGCGACGGCTATTCCGGGCGCTCGTTCACCGCGTCACGCCAGATTGGCAACTTTGAGCGCTACGGCTTTAATGACCGCGCCTCTTCGGTCGTGGTACTGAGCGAGCGCTGGGAAGTTTGCGAAAACGCGCGGTTTGAAGGTCGATGCGTGGTGTTGCGCCCCGGTCGCTATCCATCGCTCTCCGCCATGGGATTAAACGACCGCGTTTCCTCAGTTCGCTCGGTCAGCAGAAATGCCCGAATAGACGACAACCGATTTGCGCCAGTCGCCGAGCCGGTTTATGACAACCGCCGTCGCTACAACGAACGGCTATTCGAAGCAAACGTCACCTCGGTGCGCGCGGTCGTAGGGCAGGCCGAGCAACGTTGCTGGATAGAGCGCGAACGCGTAGGCGATGGCCGCGATGCCAACGTGCCGGGCGCGATCTTAGGCGCGGTTATCGGCGGCGTACTCGGCCATCAAGTAGGTGGTGGTCGCGGGCAAGATATTGCCACGGCTGGTGGCGCTGTTGCGGGTGCGGCGTACGGGTCAGGTGTCAACGGTGGTAGCGGATACAGCCGTGACGTGCAACGCTGCTCCGAAGTGCCCAACAGCGCCAAACCCACCTATTGGGATGTGACCTACAACTTCCGCGGACAGGATCACCGCGTGCAGATGGTCTCGCCACCGGGCCGCACCATCACCGTCAATCGCGATGGCGAGCCACGCACGTAAACGTTTCGAGCGGATGGAATTTGCGGCCTCTCGGGGCCGTTTTTTATTAGCAATTATTCTGTAGCTTTTATGCTCGTCACACCTTCGTCGGCAGGGTTCAAGCGTCTCTCGGGCGCGCTAAAAACCTGCCACGAAACGCCCTCGTCCTAGCCTTCGCAGTGACAACGACTTGTGTGAATTTTTCTGGCGAATAATCTCGGTCAATGGGATGTTGCTGAAGGCGCGGTTACCGCATCGAAATACTGCCACCGTCCATCAACGCGAATGAATCGACTCAATTCTTCGAGTCGTTGCGCCGACCTGCCGCCAGGTGATTTGCTGCGAGCGACGAACTCCACGAAGCCTTCGTCTGGGGAAGCAGTCCACGCGCGCTTGACCGTGAGACCGAGCCACTTCACGCCAGAGTCAAAGCGCTCCATACTTTCTGGGCGCGTTGGCTCGTGCCATGTATCGAGAACGTAGTCGCGCAAGCCCAACGTGTACGCGCTGTAGCGTGAACGCATCAGCGCTTCGGGTGTGGGCGCTGCCAGATGGAGCGCACCCGCGTGATAGCGCCCACAGCACTGCAAGTACTCGCGAGCAAGCCCGCACGGGCACTGCGCCATCGGGCTCTAGCCGCCGCGCAGCTTGGTTTTGAGCAACACGCCAATATCAGGCCGTTCCGCGAAGGGGTCGGTTGGGTTGCGCATCTCGATAATGTCGGTCATGCGCGTGGCGACGTTGCCGAGCGCGTGCGGATGACTGAAGATGTAGAACTGCCCCGTATCAATCGCGTGAAACACCTTCTCCGCAATCATCGCGGGCGTGATCTTGCCAGAGCTGACGGCCTTGCTGCTTTGCGCTTGCGCCACGAGTTGCGACAACGTTGGGCCTGTGTCGTTTTTCATGTCTGCTGGGCGATTGCGGTGCGAATTGGCGATACCGGTGGCGACGAAATACGGGCAGAGCACAGCGGCGGTCACTTGATCGGTCACTAGACTCAAATCCTGATACAGCGTTTCCGACAGTGTGACGACTGCGTGCTTCGATACGTTGTACACGCCCATCGTCGGCGCGCTCAGCATGCCTGCCATCGACGCCGTATTGACGATGCAACCGCGATAATCGGGCTCCGCTTTTGCTTGCTGCAACATCATTGGCGTGAACGCCTTGACGCCGTAGACAACGCCCATGACGTTGACGCCCATCACCCATTCCCAGTCCTTGAGCGTGTTCTCCCAGATCAGGCCTCCCGAGCCGACACCCGCGTTGTTGAACACCCAATGCGGCGCGCCGAAGCGAGCCTTGGTGGCGGCGGCGAGCGCTTCGATCTGCTCGTTCTTCGATACGTCGACGCGCTGCGCCAGCACCTGAACGCCCGTAGCTGCAATTTCAGCGGCGGCGGCATCAAGTGCAACCTGCTCAACGTCTGCCATCACGATGTTGTAGCCACGCGTCGCGCCGAGGCGTGCGAATTCGAGACCGAAACCTGATGCGGCACCGGTGATGACGAGCGTCTTTACGTCCGCATTTGCGTGGTCCGTCATACGAGTTTCACCAGTTGTTTACCGAAGTTTTTGCCTTTGAGCAGATCGAAGAAGGCTTGCGGCGCGCCGGACAAACCTTGCGCGATTGATTCGCGGAATTTGAGTTTGCCCGTGGCAACCAGCCCACCCAACTCGCCTAAACCTTCGGGCCACAAATTCATGTGCTCGGAGACGATGAAGCCCTGAATTTTCAGGCGCGATTGCAGGATCAATTGTGGAGCCGCCATCGGAATCGGCACGCCGTTGTAACCGGAGATCATGCCGCACAATGCGATGCGACCGAAGGCATTCATGCGCAACAACACCGCATCCATAATCGTGCCACCGACGTTCTCAAAATGACAATCAATGCCCTGTGGCGTAACGGCCTTCAACGCCGCGTAGAAATCCTTTGGCTCGGGAAACGCTTTGTAGTCGACGCAGGCGTCAAAGCCCAGTTCGTTGACCACATACGCGCATTTGTCTGGCCCACCAGCGATGCCAATTACGTGGCAGCCTTTGAGCTTTGCCAGTTGCCCGACCACCGAGCCGACCGCGCCGGAGGCCGCATCAACACACATCGTTTCGCCCGACTGCGGTTCGCAGATTTTCGAGAGACCGTACCAAGCGGTCATGCCCGGCATGCCCACAGAGCCGAGGTAAGCTGAGAGCGGAATGTGCGTCGTATCGACCTTGTTGACATCGCCCTTTCCGGTAGCGGTTGAATACAACTGCCAGCCACCGAAGCCGACGACCTTGTCGCCGACCGCGTACTTTTCGTTACGTGACTCGACTACCTCGCCCGCGGTGCCGCCGATCATGGTTTCATTCAGCGGTTGCGGCTGTGCGTAGCTCTTAGCGTCATTCATGCGACCGCGCATGTACGGGTCGAGCGACATGTAATGATGCTGCACGCGCAGCTGGCCGTCTTCGAGCGGCGCGAGTGGTGCGTCTTCGAGGCGGAAATTGTCGAGCGTAGGCTGACCCGCAGGACGAGAGGCAAGGACGATGCGTTGGTTGTTCATTAAGGACTCCAGTGGCTTTGCTCCCTCTCCCCCGGAGGGAGAGGGTTGGGGAGAGGGAGAAGCTTGGCGAAGCAGAGTGGCGTTGGCTCTAAAAACCAGCCGCCCCCTCTCCCCCAGCCCCTCTCCCTCCGGGGGAGAGGGGAGCCGAAGGTGCTGTTAGCCGCCGGTCACCACTGAAACGCCACCATCCACTGCGAGGATTTGCCCCGTGATGTGCTTGCCAGCGTCGGAGGCAAACAACAGCGCGATGCCCTTCAAATCTTCGTCATCGCCAATGCGTAACAGTGGTGTTGTTTTGGCCAGCGCGTCCGGTCCGCCCATTGACGCCATCAAGCCTTTGGTCATTTTGCTCGGGAAAAATCCGGGCGCAATCGCGTTCACGCGAATACCGAATTGACCCCATTCGGCGGCGAGTGTTCGCGTGAAATTAACGACCGCCCCCTTCGACGTGTTGTAGGCAATCGTCTTCATGAACGGTGGATTTCCTGCGAGGCCCGCGATCGACGCCACGCTGATGATGCTGCCGGTTTTACGCGGAATCATGCTGGCTTTGCCGATGGCTTGCGAGAGCACGAAGATGCCGCGAATGTTCAGATTCATCACCTTGTCCCACGCCTCAATCGGGTGATCTTCGGCCGGTGCGCCCCAGCTTGCGCCTGCGTTGTTGACCAGAATATCGACGTCGCCGAGCTGCCTCAACGCAGCGGTTGCGAGCGCCGTGGTGCCGTCAACCGTGCCGCAATCAGCTGCAATCGCGGAGGCGTTGATGCCCGCCGCCTTGAGTTCTGCGACCGCTTCGTCAAGCTCGTCCTGCTTGCGCGCGGAAATCAGAACCGTTGCCCCTGCCTCACCGAGCGAGTGCGCGATTTGCAGCCCGAGACCACGCGAGCCGCCGGTGATCAATGCTTTTTTTCCGGTCAGGTCGAATAGTGCTTTTATGTTCCGTGGCGTCATGGTGAGTCCTCCTAGAAACTATCGATTGAAATGTTGGCGCAGGTCATATCGCGCGCACTGACGGGCGCGAGCCACGCATCAATTTTTGGTAACTCGTAATGAAAGAAATAGCGCATCGCGGCGCGTTTACCTTCGATGAATGCGCTTTGTCGATCCGCATTCGAATCGGGCAGCGACTGCACGAGGTCAAGCCAAATCCACGCAAGCACCGTATGCCCAAACGCCTGCAAATAAGGCGTAGCGTTTGCGAGCGCTTCAGTCGGATTGCCGGTCGACCACGCGGCTTTGGTCGCCGCACCTACGCGCTGCAACGCGCGAGCTAGCGCCTGCGCGTGATCCGCAAGCGCGGGCACATGCATCGCCCGCATGATCGTGTCGTTCATGCGCGTGGCGAGCAGCGTAAGGCCCTTGCCGCCGTCCATCACGACCTTGCGTCCGAGCAGATCGAGTGCCTGAATGCCGTGGGTGCCTTCGTGAAT
>JANNYE010000170.1:0-3173 GCA_031409935.1 Burkholderiales bacterium
GCTACGTCAAGCATTTTGATACGCTCAAAGCCAAAGGCGTCGATGAAATTATCTGCATGGCGGTGAACGACGGCTTTGTGATGGGCGCGTGGGGCAGACGCAGCACGCCGAAGGCAAAGTGCGCATGATGGGCGACGGCTCCGCCGCGTTCACCAAGGCGTTGGGCCTGGAGCTCGACCTGACAGCCAAGGGCATGGGCGTGCGCTGCCAGCGCTTCTCGCTGCTGGTTGAAAACGGCGTGGTCAAACAAGTCAACGTCGAAGGCGTCGGCCCGGCAAACTGCTCGTTCGCCGAGAACATGCTGGCGCAACTGGGTTAAATCGTCCCTCGAACAAGAGAGCCCGGTGCGCGGAAGCGCTCCGGGCTTTTTTTCGCCCTGTGTCCGCGAAGTTTGATTTGCAGGTTCCTAAACTACCATTGCTGCAAAAGGGGAGATAGAAAAGCACATGGCCCGGATTTTCGACAACATCAATGAAGACCTGCTAACCACATTGCGGGCGACGATGCGGGTTTCGCATCGTGCGGACTTCTGCGTTGGCTACTTAAATCTCCGTGGCTGGCAATCGATTGAAGATCTAGTTTCCCCTTGGGATCCTACTCAAGGTCAGGTTTGCCGTGTTCTCGTCGGTATGCAAAGACCGCCGCACGAGGAGATTCGCGAGCTTTATAGCCTTTCGAAGGAAGCGACGAACTCCGGACTAATTGATAACGCCAGAGCGACGCTACTGAAGCACAAATTCGCCGCGCACCTGCGCGAACAGATCACGCTCGGCATCCCAAGCGGCAAGGACGAAGCCGGGTTGCGCGAATTTGCTCGCCAGCTCCGAGCAGGTCGCGTCGTCGTCAAGCTTTTCTTGCCCTACCCGTTGCACGCAAAACTTTATCTCCTATTTCGCGACGACGTCAATAACCCCATCACCGGCTTTGTCGGCAGCAGCAACTTGACCATGCAAGGCTTGTCGCGGCAAGGCGAGCTCAACGTCGATGTGCTTGATCACATGGCGACCGACAAACTCTCCAAGTGGTTTGATGCCCGCTGGAATGAACGCTGGGCCTTGGACGTATCGTCCGATCTCGCCGACATCATCGAGAGCAGTTGGGCGCGGGAAGAACTGATCCCACCACACCATATTTATCTCAACATTGCGTATCACCTGAGCACTGAAGCGCGCGCGGGTTTGAGCCAATTTCGGCTTCCGGCGCGGTTTGAGCGGGACTTGTTCGAATTCCAGAAAAGTGCCGTAAAGATTGCGGCTCGCCATTTGCACCGCCGTGGTGGCGTCATGATCGGTGACGTCGTCGGACTCGGTAAGACCATGATGGCGACAGCCCTGGCCCGAATGTTCGAAGACGATCTCGGTTACGAAACGCTGATCATCTGCCCGAAGAATCTGGAGCCGATGTGGGAGCGTTATCGCACGGAATATGGATTGCGTGGCACAGTGCTGCCCATATCGCAGGCCACAAAGCGATTGCCTGATCTCAAGTCCTACCGGCTTGTGCTCATCGACGAGAGCCATAACTTGCGCAACCGCGAGGGGCGGCGCTACAAAGCGATTTCGGAATACATCAAACAGGTGGACGCTAAAGTCATCCTGTTGACGGCGACACCGTACAACAAGACCAAATCGGACCTGTCGAGTCAGTTGCGCCTGTTCATAGACGAAAAAGCCAATATCGGAATTCGGCCTGAACGCTTCATGCGCAAACTCGGGCTGTCGGAAGCCGAGTTCGAGCGCAAGCACCAGTGCCGGGTCAACTCGATTCTCGCCATTGAGAAAAGCGACGAGTTTGACGACTGGCGCGAGTTAATTCGTCTCTACATGGTGCGCCGTACACGCAGCTTCATCATTCAGCATTACACCGAAGCAGACTCGACTGGACGCCGATTCATTGCCGGGCACGATGGCGAAAAGCGCTACTTCCCCGCACGCCTGCCGCATTCACTCAAATTCGATGTTGACGAAACTGACGTGGCCGACCGCTACGCCCGCCTCTATTCACCGGCAGTCGTGGATCAGATCAACGATTTGCATGTTCCACGTTATGGCTTGGGTCTTTACGTCGATCCGCAAGCCGAAAAAGCGGCAACTGCAGCCGAGCGTAAGCAGATTGAAAACCTCGGTCGCGCTGGCAAGCGGCTCATGGGATTTTGTCGAACCAACCTTTTCAAGCGCCTCGAATCATCCGGCTACGCGTTCATCCAGTCGATTGACCGGCACATTTTGCGTAACCAGATTTACCTTTACGCCATTGAGAACGGGCTTGATTTGCCGATAGGTATTCAGGATCCTGATTTGCTCGATGGTGTGCGAATCGACGAAGACGCCGAGGGCATGCAGGGCGAAACGGAAGACTTGCTGGACGGATTGATTGACGAGGTTCCCGCTCAAGACGGCGTGCCGGACGATATGGTTCGCGCCAAGGCGATCTACAAGCAGTATTCAGGCGAATACAAAAAACGCTTCAAGTGGATTAGGGCGTCACTTTTCCGGCCCCGACTTGCCGAACACCTTGCTGCGGATACGGAAATGCTGGCGCAACTCCTTCGCGAAAACGGCGCATGGGCGCCCGAACAGGACAAGAAATTTCAGGCGTTACGCACCTTGCTGACTCAGACGCACGGCAAGGAAAAAGTGCTCGTCTTCACACAGTTTGCAGATACGGCCCGCTATCTGGGGCGAGAGCTTCGCGCGCTAGGCGTTACCCAGATTGAGGTTGCTACGGGTGCGAGCGTTGACCCATACGCACTCGCATGCAAGTTTTCGCCAAAGTCAAACAATAAAACGATGGGCAAAGGAGAGGAGCTGCGTGTGCTCATCTGCACCGACGTGTTGTCGGAAGGGCAAAACCTGCAAGACAGCCACGTCGTAGTGAATTTTGATTTGCCCTGGGCCATTATTCGTCTAATACAGCGCGCGGGACGCGTTGATCGGATTGGGCAGAAGTCCGAGCAGATTCACTGCTATTCATTCTTACCTGCCGATGGTGTCGAGCGGCTCATCCAGCTTCGTGGGCGCATTCAGCAAAGGCTAAAGGAAAACGCTGAGGTCGTCGGAACCGACGAAGCGTTCTTTGAAGACGAGGAAGCAGAACTTACCATTCGCAACCTTTACACCGAGCAGTCGGGCGTGCTGGACGACAACGACGACGAGGTCGATCTCGCCTCTTAC
>JANNYE010000171.1:0-11550 GCA_031409935.1 Burkholderiales bacterium
GGGGCTCCCACTGCGCTGCGTTGCCGGGCCGTGACGGCCTGTAGGTGCGGCTTGCCGCTACCCGATCGCTCTTTGGGCGCGGCACGCCGCTCCTACAAACGCGCGGCGTAGAACCGAGCGCACGCGCCTAGCGATAACTGATGCGGGGGTCGAGCCAGCCATAGAGCAAATCAGCAATCAAGTTAAACAAAATAACCAGGCAGGCAAACACAAAGGTCACCGCCATAATCACCGGCGTGTCATTGCGCAAAATTGCATCAATCAACAGCGAACCGATGCCGGGAATACGAAATATTTGTTCGGTAACAATCGCGCCACCGAACACCGCTGGCATCTGCAAGGCGACCAGCGTCACCACGGGAATCAGCGCATTGCGAACGACATGTTTCATCACCACCACGCGCTCCGTGAGGCCTTTGCTGCGTGCCGTGGTGACGTAATCAAGGCGAATCACATCAAGCATCGCTGAGCGCACGTAGCGCGTCCAGCTTGCCGCTTGAAATAAACCCAGCACCATCACCGGCATGATCGACTGGCGAATGTGCTCCCACCACCATGCCCAGCCGGTCGAGGAGATGTCCGCGCGGTACACAAAGGGCAGCCAATCGAGCTTGATCGAGAACAGCAGAATCAACAGCAAACCGGTGAAAAATGTCGGCAATGAGAAGCCCACAAACGCCAGCGTACTGGCTATGCGGTCAAACCATGAGTACGGTCTGGCTGCAGAATAAATGCCTACCGGCAGCGCAATCATTAACGCCAGCACTTGCGACGCGCCAATGACGGCCAACGTAACTGGCATGCGTTGCAAAATCAGTGTGTCAACGTCGATGCGGCTGATGAACGAGAAGCCCCAGTCGCCTTGCAGCATGGCCGCCAGCCAACGAAAGTAGCGCTGCCAGATCGGATCATCCAGACCAAACTTGACACGCAGCATTTGCCGCACCTCAGCGGGCACATTCGGGTTGGTCGCCAGCTCCTCAAACGGGTCACCTGGTGCCAACGCCAGCACGGTGAACAGCACCACGCTGATGCCCAGCACACTTGGCAGGGCAAACAGCAAGCGCCGCAAGATGTAGCGGCCCACGAGTCGAGCCGCTTACGCTTCGCGGTACCAGTTCTGCAAGCCGGAGAAATCCAGATCGAAGCCGGTGAGCTGCAAAGCGAGCTTCAAGCCAACGCCGCGCACCCGCGGACGGTTGGACAACGGAATGATCGATTGACCCGCCACCACCATATCGTTCATGCTGATGAAAATCGCCACACGCTTGACCGGGTCAAGCTCCGTTTCGGCGGCACGGAAAGCTTTGTCGTAATCAGCACTTTGCCAGCGCACGATATTGCGACCTTGCCACTTGTTAGCTTTGGAGGAAATTTCCCACGACGTGTACTGATCCATGAAGCGCTCGGGATCGGGCTGCGTCATGGTGGTGCTATACATCTGCATGTCAGACCAAAACTTGCCGTAGGTGTCCGGATTAGCCACATCGGAGGAGAAAAACACCGCCGCTGTAATCGATTTGAGCTCGATATCGACGCCTACCTTTTGGCAGGCCTGTTTGATCACCGCCTGCGCCTTTTGGCGAATCGAGTTCACCGAGGTTTGGTAGACGAACTTGAGCTTTTTGCCGCCCTTCTCGCGCACGCCATCGCCGCCTTTTTTCCAGCCTGCCGCTTCAAGAATCTGATTGGCTTTGTCGAGGTTGTATTCCCACTTAGTGTTCGGAGAGCGAAACCGCGGCGGGTTGTTGAGGAAGTTGCTGGTGGCCACGCCGGCCCGACCGTACACAAATTCTTCGATACTTTTTCGATCCACCACCAGCGCCATCGCCTGCCGCACCGCGGGGTCGCTGAACGCAAAATGTTTGCTTTTGACACTGGCTCGCTCGCCGTCGACCTCGGTGAACGGGTCGGTGGAGTTGAGCTGAATAAACTCAATGTCACCGCTCTGTACCACCACCACTTTGCCCTTACCGCCGTTCTCCATGCGCTTGAGTACATCGTCCTCCACCAGCAAGTTCCACGCGTAGTCGAACTCGCCGGTTTGCAGCACTGCGCGCGCGGCCGAGGTGGCGTCGCCACCGCCTTTGATTTCGATCGAATCGAAATGCGGGCGATTGGCCATGTGGTAACTCATGTTGATTTCACCGCGCACCATATCGCCCGGTTTGAAGTCAACAAACTTGTAAGGCCCAGTTCCGACCGGCTTGAGATTGGTTGGCGCATCGCGCGATTTGCCGCCAATGTAGGCTGCGAACAAATGCTTCGGAATGATCATGCCCTCGGCGGCAACGAAGGCCGTTGCCCAGAACGGCGTGGCCTTGGCAAAGGTGACTTTAATGGTGTGTGAATCGACCTTATCTACCTTCACGTCTTTGTAGACGCCGGAGGTGATGGCGGCGGTGGCCGGGTCTTTCGCATATTCCCAAGTGAACACGCAGTCGTCGGCCGTGAACGGCTTGCCGTCGTGCCAGGTCACCTCTTTTTTCAGTTTCCAGATGACCGACTTGCCGTCGGGGGTGAGGCCGCCGTTAGCTTTGCTCGGAATCTCTGCGGCCAGAATCGGCACCAGATTGCCCTCGTTGTCCCAACACGCGAGTGGCTCGTAGAAGACGCGCGACGCCTCTTGGTCTTTAGTGCCGCTGGCGAAGTGCGGCTGCAGAAGTGTGGCACCCTGCCACCACAACGCCTTGAGTGCGCCGCCGCCGCCGCGCTTGGTGGGTTTGTAGGTTGACGCAGTCTGCGCGTCCGCCACGCCAGAATGCATCAGCAGCATCGAGGCCATGGGTGCGGTCACGCCGAGCGACACCATTTGCAAAATGAAGTTTCGGCGCGCTAGTTTGCCAGCGCGAACGTCTTCGATCAGGTTGTTAATTTCACGTTCTTGCATACCGAGACTCCCTCTAAACGACGATTTATATCCGACGCACGATATCGTGAGTACAGACGTATTAAATTACTTGCAGGCAAGTATCGCACTGGCAGCCGGAGCCGCAACACGGGTTTTCCGAAACTTTTTACCCAAGATTGTTCACTAGTCACTTACCAATCCAATGATGACAATTGGCGCTCACAAATCGCGCGGGCAATTTTTGTAGGAGCGGCGCAAGCCGCGAAAAATGGTCGCGTAACCCAAATCATCGCGGCCCTTCGACGGTGCTCAGGAGTGCCTTGCGCTGGCCCTACAACACCTCGTGTCTGGTTCCGGTTCAACCGGCTTGGGGAAACACGGATTTAATCGAATTGTCATCCTGAGCTACAGCGAAGGATCAGCTGGCATGCAACGATTTCAACGACCTACGATCAACGTTGTGCCGCATCTGATCCTTCGCTCCGCTCAGGATGACATTGATCTGTGTTTCCCTAGCAGCCTGTCGGACTTGAAAGGCACCGACTGCGCGTTTCCACTCAAAACGAGTTGTCATATGACTGGTAGACTTTGTCGCGAAGCTCGACCCATGCGCTTGCGTGACGAGAGGGTAAAAATCACAAGGAGGATTTCATGAAGCATTTGTTTCGCAAGGCATTGGTTTTAGGCATCACCACAATCGCTGCCGCATTCGTGTTCGCGCAATACCCGAACCGACCCGTAACAGTGCTGGTACCTTGGGGCGCAGGTGGTGGCACGGACTATCACGCGCGCACGATTGCGGCGCTGCTTGAGAAAGAATTGAAGCAGCCGTTCACCGTGGTCAATCGCACCGGCGGCTCGGGGGTGGTCGGGCATAGCGCGATTGCTGAGGCCACGCCGGATGGCTACACCATTGGCGCGGTGACGGTGGAGATCAACATGATGCATTGGATGGGTTTGACCAAGCTCACCCATGCTGATTACACGCCGATTGGGCTGCTCAATTTTGTGCCCGCCGGAGTGGAGGTAGCGGCTGATAGCAAATACAAAACGCTGAAAGACTTGCTTGATGACGCGCGCGCGAATCCGGGCAAACTGAAGGCATCTGGCACCGGGCAAGGCGGCATTTGGCATCTGGCGCTGGCAGGCATGCTGCTCAAAGCAGGCATGAAAGCGGATCAGATCGGCTGGATTCCCTCAGACGGCGCAGCATCCGGGTTGAAAGAGCTGGTGGCAGGTTCGATTCAGGTGTCTACCGTGGCCCCCGCTGAGGCCTCCACGCTGCTCAAGAGTGGTAAGGTGCGCCTGCTTGCTGCGATGACGCCGCAGCGCATTCCAGCCTTCCCGGACGCGCCAACGCTCAAGGAACAGGGGCTTGACTGGGAGCTGCAATCCTTCATCTCGTTGATGGGGCCAAAGGGCATGCCTAAAGAGGCAGTGGCAACCTTAGAAGCCGCGATGAAAAAAGTGCAGGCATCCCCCGAGTGGAAAACGGCACTCGACGCACGCGGCTTTGGCCTCAACCAGATGAGCGCAGCCGAGCTGGGCACTTTCGCAGGCAAGTCCAACACTGAGCTGGGCGCGGTGATGAAGGCCATTGGTATTGCGAAGTAGCGTTTGATCGTTGTTTTGATGTCATTCTCGGCGCTGCCCAGAATGATGCACTGCTCCCATCAGTTGACGTATCGGCTCGGATGGGAGGCTTTTGGCGGCAACAGCTTTTGCCAATTTCTCACCAAGCCCCTTATTTTACTTGGGCTAGCAGCTTATTGATACTAATTCAGCCTGAAGTCGACTTTCGCACAAAACCGCCCCTAGCCCCAATAGAATAGTCATTTCTTGCACTAAGCTACTTGCCCTCAGCGCTTGCGAGCAGCCCGTTTCACCGACTCGGCGGCGGTGCTGGCACCCTCGTTCATGGTCTTGGTGGCAGCCTCGCTCATTTTGTTGAATGAGGCGTAGGCGTCGCGCTGCATCTCCATCGTTTTGATCGACATTTCAAGCCCCGATAGCGAGAGCTTCATCCACGATTCCACGGCGCGCAGGTCCTGAATCCGGCGCTCGATTTCGACGGGGTCGAGCGCCTTCATAAATTGCTGTGGATCGAACGATCCGGCGGCAGCGCTGGGCATGCCCGGCACGGCACTCATCATGCCAGCGAAGGGGTTCATCGCGGCCGGGCTGCTCATCATTTTCTGCATTGATTCGGCCCACGCGGCCCACGGTTCATTGGCGGTATTGCTCACGGCACTCTCCTATGCAATCTACGGGAATCAAGTTTTTGCCATGCTTACGCTAGCATCAAATCAAGTCTACTCGTGAAGCACACCCAAACGTGGGAAAGATCATTTTCTGGATCGTAGTATTTTTTCTGGTGTTGCTGGCGCTGCGTCTGGTTTCGGTACACAAGACGCGCGAGGACGAGAAAGAGCGTCGCTCAAACGAGGCAAAACCCGACGCTAAAGACGGCACGCGCGACGATAAGCCGGCCACGGACGTCATGATCAAGTGCACGCGATGCGGGGTATTCGTGCCCAAGGCAACCTCCGTGATGACACCCACCGGTCTTGCCTGCAATGACGGTAGCTGCCGCCATCGACGCTGACGGCCCGTTTGCGTCACGGGGCTTAAGCGGCACGCCTCTTCGCCTATTGCGGCTGCTGGCGCTGTATCGCTGTGTAGCAGCGCTAGCGCTTGCTATCGCAGGCGCGGGCACCAATCTCGCTTCCATTACCTACGCGGCGGCGTTCGCCTATGTGATCTGGGCGCTATTGAGCGTGCTCACCCTTCGCAAGTTCAAGGGCGGAGTGTCAGGATTATTGTTGGCCCAGCTGGCCACTGATCTGGTATTTCTAGCAGCGATATTTGTCGACACGCAAAGTCAGGCCACCACCTACGCCGCCTATCTCTACCCAATTTTGGCCGCTCACGGCTGGTTTTTGCGCGACCGGATGGCCTTCGCCCACGCTGCACTGGCCACCATTGGCCTGTTGCTCGCCGAGCTGCTGATGCGCTCTGGCTCCGTGCAAGCTTATTCGCAGGCGGCGCTGGTCGGCACCGGCTATTTTTTGTTGGCGGCGATTGGTGTGGTGCTTGGGCGAAGCGCCGATGAAACAGAGCGCAAAGTGGAGTCGCGTACAGCCGACGTGCGGCAGCTGGCGCACATCAATCAAGTCGTCATCAACGAGCTTGACGATGGCGTGCTGGTAATCGGATCACAGGGCCAGATTGTGATGGCCAATCCGCAGGCAACGCGGTGGCTGGGTGGCGACGAGGCGGCAATGGGCGGGGACGCAAAGCTAGCCGCCCTCTCCGAGGCGCTACACGAGCGTTGGCATGCGTTCTTCAGCGGCTCGACGCCAGACGTGAGTCCGACCCCGTTGCGCAGCCCCGACGGCACTCGACTGTTGTCACCGCGCATGATGCCGGTGGATTTGGAGCGACGCGCCGGCACGCTGATTTTTCTGGAAGACGTTGAGCTGGCCGAATCTCAGGCACAACAAATCAAGCTCGCTGCGTTGGGCCGACTATCCGCAAGCATTGCCCACGAAATCAGAAACCCGCTGTCGGCTATCAAGCAAGCGGCCCAGTTGATCGGTGAAGAGGCTAACCACAGCGCGGAAGTGCGCGCACTCACCACCATGATCGACAAAAACGTTAATCGAATTGACCGCATCGTGCGTGATGTGTCGCTGCTCGGTCGGCGTGATCGCGGCACGCCGACCGCAATCGACATTGAGGCCGTGATCTTCGAGTTAACGGACGAACTATGCGCTACGCTCTCAGCACCACGCGCCGGATTTCGTCTTGCGTTGTCGGGCGTCGCGATGATCTACGTGGATCGCAGTCACTTTGATGAAATGCTGGTGAATCTCATGGCCAACGCATGGCGGCATTCATCGAAGGGAGTGGATAGCGTGTCGGTCACCGTCAACATCAACGACCAAATGCAACGCGCCATCGTCAACGTGATTGATGACGGTGAGGGTGTGAAAGACGAGATCAGAGATCGCATTTTCGAGCCATTTTTCAGCGGCAGCGGAAGCACCGGGTTGGGACTGTATCTGGTGCGCGAACTGGCGCTCGCCAACGGAGGCAGCGTTCGGCTCGGCGCATCCCAGCACGGCGCGCGATTTGTGCTTGAGTTGCCGCTGTGGGTGAATCAAATTTAGCGCGAAAAAATTGACGGGTAGGCGACGACTAGGCAAGGCTCAATGCACCGAGTCCGGCAAAGTGCGCGCCCACCGAACCGCTACAGCGCGCGTATGTTTCATTATTCTGGCGCGGATGCGTATTTTCATGAGAATTAGAGAGTCAACATGGCAAAAAAACTAGAGGCCACCTCGCGCGTTTTGGTGGTTGACGATGAGCCCGATTTGCTGCTCCTGATGCAGCTCACGTTGACCAAATTGGGGCTTGAGGTGGTTACTGCCGACTCGCGGCAAAGCGCGTTGGAGGCGCTGGATCGGCAAAGCTATGCGCTGTGTTTGACCGACATGCAGCTCGGGGACGGTACCGGCCTTGACGTATTGGCGGCCATCAATGAGCGTGGACTTGATCTGCCCTGCGCGGTGATCACCGCGTTCGGCAATGCCGATAACGCGGTGGCCGCATTGAAAGCCGGAGCCTTTGATTATTTGGCAAAACCAGTGTCGCTCGATCAATTGCGTACGCTGGTCAAATCCGCCATCAACGTGCCTGACAAGCGCAACGCCGACAACCTCGCGCAGGGCTCTGGGCACACCACCGGCAGCGCGTTTGGGTCACCCACGCTGGTCGGCGAATCGATGGCCATTGAGGCGTTGCGCACGTTGCTGGCAAAGCTCGCCACCACGCTCACGCCGGTACATATCTGCGGCGAATCGGGCACCGGTAAAGAGCTGGCCGCGCGCATCCTGCATGCCTCCGGCCCGCGCGCCAACGGGCCGTTTGTCGCTGTGAACTGTGGTGCGATTCCCGAAAATTTGATGGAGAGCGAGTTTTTTGGTTACCGCAAAGGCGCCTTCACCGGTGCCGAAAGTGATCGCGACGGATTCTTTCAGGCTGCGTCGAACGGCACCCTGTTTCTCGATGAAGTCGCTGACTTGCCGCTGGCGTTGCAGGTGAAATTGCTGCGCGCGATTCAGGAAAGGAAGGTGCGCAAAGTCGGGCACACCGTGGAGGATGCCATTGACGTGCGCATTGTCAGTGCGACGCACAAAAACCTCGGCACGTTGGTGCAGTCGGGGCACTTCCGGCAAGACCTTTTTTATCGCCTCAACGTGTTGCAAGTAATGATGCCCGCGCTGCGCGAAATCGGCACCGACATCCCGGTGATTGCCGCGCGCACCTTGGCTCGCATCACCGGTGGCGCCAGCGCCGAGTTGACTTCGGGCGCATTGCTGGCGCTGTCGCGCTACCCGTTTCCGGGTAACGTTCGGGAGCTTGAAAACGTGCTCGAGCGTGCGGTCGCGCTCGCCGAGAATCCATCGAGAATCGACACCGCCGACCTGCGACTGACCGTTGACGACAATCCAGTCACGCAAGCTGCCGCCAGCGGCCTACCTGCCGGCGCGGGAACGCTGGCAGGCCGTACACCGATACAGGATTTTCTGGATCGTAGCGAGCGCGAAACACTGGAGTTAGCGCTGGTACAAACACGCGGCAATCGCACTCAGGCTGCCAAGCTGCTCGGCATCACCTTTCGCTCGATGCGCTATCGGCTAGAGCGTTTGGGCATGGAGCCCGATGATGCGTAGTCCGTGGAGAGCCGGCTGGTGGCGTGAAGCGGAGCGCCACGCCAGTCCGAATTTTGACCTGCGTCCCGACGGCGTTGCGGTCGAGTTAGCGGTGCTGCACCACATCAGCTTGCCCGGCGGAGAATTTCACGGCGACGCGGTGGTCGATTTCTTTGAAAATCGACTGGATTTGGTGCGCTATCCCGGTCTTATGGAATTGGCTGATGTTCGCGTGTCAGCGCATTTTTTTGTGCGACGGGAAGGAGCGGTCTTACAGTTTGTAAGTTGCGATGATCGGGCGTGGCACGCGGGCGCGTCGGTGTGGCGTGGACGCGCAGTGTGCAACGATTTCTCGATTGGCATAGAGATCGAAGGTGACGATAAAGCGGCCTTCGCAGACGAGCAGTATTTAGCGCTGAACGAATTGCTCGCGGCGCTCAAAATCGCCTATGCAATCAAGGCTGTGACTTCGCACAGCGAGATCGCACCGGGCCGAAAGATAGACCCCGGCCCCACCTTTGACTGGTCGCGACTGGATCGTCACTGGTCGATATGACATTGACGCGCGTCACTGTCAACCGCCTGTGGTGACCAGTGTCGTGTCACGCCTGAAATGACGCATCTCGCTTGCCCTCGCCGTGCATGGCGTCGTTGCAAAACTGGCACATGCCCCGGCATGAGCTGCGGTTTGCGCCTAGCCATGCACGCCGATGGCGGTGCGATATATCGTCATTTCAAACGTGACACGACACTAGCCTGTGGCCGATTAAACCAGCTTCAACGTGACGTCGATATTGCCGCGCGTTGCATTCGAGTACGGGCACACGATGTGCGCCTTGTCTACGAGGCCTTGTGCGATTTCGCGATCAACGCCCGGAATGTCAACCGTCAGCGTCACTTCAATGCCGAAACCGGTTGGGATTTGGCCGATACCGACGTTGCCGGTAATCGTGGTCGTTGCCGGCAGAGCAACCTTGGCTGCACCGGCTACGTATTTCAACGCGCCGAGGAAGCAGGCGCTATAGCCCGCTGCGAATAGTTGCTCAGGGTTGGTGCCGGGCAAGCCGTTGCCGCCGAGTTCTTTGGGCGTAGTCAGTTTGGCGTCGAGGATGCCGTCGGACGAGCGAGCGGTGCCTTCGCGGCCTCCAGTGGCGGACGCTTCGGCGCGGTAGAGAACTTTTTCGATGGACATGGTGATTTCCTTGGTTGGGGTTTGTAATGAATAATTTAGGCATTTGATGACCGGATTGGTATGCAGTGCTAGGCGTCAATCGCGCCGTGTGGTCAAGCGCACAAGCGATTGACTGCACACATGCCCAGTCGAGCAAATGACCAAGTTATTTGTTTGCAAGCTCTTTGTTGCCTTGCATGTGTTCGGACGTGGGGGTTGGTGTCAGTGAGGTGGCTGTCGACTTCGCGTTAGCTTCGCCGTTAGCCAGCAGCTGATCGCGCAACGTTTTCAGTGCGCGCGTGAGGGATTCGAGTTGCGGCAATTGGCAACCGCTAAGCTGCATGATGCACAACGGAATGGGCTCAGCTCGCGCGCGCAGCCGTTTGCCCGCAGCGGTCAGCGAAATTTCGACATTGCGTTGGTCGTGCCGACTGCGATGACGAGAAATGAGTCCCAACGCCTCAAGCCGCTTGGCCAACGGCGTCAAGGTGCCGGAGTCGAGGCTGAGCCGCTCGCCCAGCTCGCCCACGCCTTGAGGACTTTGCTGCCAAAGTGCCAGCATTACCAAGTACTGTGGATAGGTAATGCCGAGTTCCGCCAGCAGCGGTCGGTACGCCTTGGTCATTGCCAGCGAGGACGAATACAGCGCGAAGCAGAGCTGCCGGTCCAGATTGAGCAATGACGTAGGCGGATTCATCAGTTTAATAGGGCACGAGGGGAGTGAGTTGCGCGCTTTGGTCGAAGCACAAATTTGCCTCGACCATTAAATTGTATTGCACGCAATTAAATTGTCAACAATATTATTCACAGACCCTTGTTGACGCGGCGAACGCGCGCCTGAATACAATCTAGCCCCATGCAATTTCTACTTGAATACGCGCCGATCATTCTGTTTTTCGTCGCCTACAAACTCAAAGACATTTATGTCGCCACCGGCGTGGCCATCGCCGCCTCAGTTTTGGCAATTGCCTACGCATGGTTCGTGAGCAAGAAAGTGAGCACGATGCAATGGCTGTCGCTTGCCATCATCGTTGTGTTTGGCGGAGCGACGTTACTCCTACACGATGAAACTTTCATCAAATGGAAGCCCTCGGCGCTCTACGCAGTTTTCGGATTAACTCTGCTGTTTGGCAAAGTGGTGATGAAACGCGACTGGATTCAAGCGGTATTTAAGCAGGCGCAAATCGACGCACCCGACGCCGTGTGGCGCAAATTGACTTGGGCGTGGATCGCTTTTTTTGCGTTTATGGCCTCACTTAACGGTTACGTGGCCAGCAACTTTTCGCTCGATCAATGGGTTAATTTCAAGGTGTGGTGGGCGATGGGATTGTTTCTGGCGTTCACCATCGGCAACGTGATGGTGCTTGCTAAGTACATGAAAGAGATGAAAGAAAGTGAGCCGGAGGCGAAATGAGCACGCTGACTCACATCCTCGAAACTCGGCTAACGCCACTTGCACCGACCCTGCTCGAAATTTCTGACGATTCGTCGCAGCATGCCAGTCACGCTGGCAACAACGGTGGCGGGCACTTATCGGCGAAAATCGTGTCCAAATCTTTTTCCGGGCTCAACACGGTTGCCCGGCACCGCGCGGTGTATTCGCTGGTTGCAGACCTGATGCCACACACCATTCACGCGCTGTCGCTGACCACAATGGCGCCGGAAGAGCTCTAGGGAGACGCTGAATAAAGCGACGCGTTGCAGCGCGCCTTGATTTGGGATGAAGCGCGAGACGAAAAGCGCAGCAATAGCGGGCTATTGCGAGCATTTTCGACGAAGCGATTCGCCCAAATCAAGGATGCGATGCGCGC
>JANNYE010000172.1:0-5788 GCA_031409935.1 Burkholderiales bacterium
ACACCTACACCGACGAGTACGTCGCCGAAGTTCAAGACCACATTAACCGACGTCCGCGCAAAATCTTGAACGGCTTGACCCCTTACGAAATACACTTCGCTCCACCGCGCTCGCCGACAGTTCGTACCTAAACGCAGCTTTCTAGCCACAAGCCCATATAAATCAAGGTTCTCAGCAATAAGCTGACAGAGACTACCCGGTCGCCGAGTGTTCTCCAGCCGCAAGTCGCAGCCGTCACAAAATCCGTCCACCGCGCTGACTAATTTTTCGCTTGCCCAGCAACTCTACGCCGAGCGCACCGAAGCCTTGTCGCGAATGGGCATGGGTGATCGCGGTGGCGAGCGCGTCGGCGGCGTCGGCTGGTGGCGTGGTCTCTAACTTGAGCAGGCGCTTGACCATTTCCTGCACTTGTTCCTTCGCAGCTTTGCCGTGGCCTACGACGGCCTGCTTGACTTGCAGCGCGGTGTATTCGTACACCGTCGCGCCCGCAAGCACCGCAGCGGTGATCGCGGCACCCCTCGCCTGGCCCAGCAACAGCGTCGATTGCGGGTTGACGTTGACGAACACTTTTTCGACCACGACGTCGTCCGGCTGGTGCTGGTTGATGATGCTCTGGATGTCCACGGCGATAGTCAGCAGGCGCTCGGGCAGCGTGCCCTTTTCGTCGGTCTTGATGCAACCGCTGGCCACATAGGCGAGCATGTTGCCAGACTGCTCGATGAGGCCAAAGCCGGTGCTGCGCAAGCCGGGATCGATGCCGAGGATGTAGCGGGACGATGTCATCAGGGAGGCGCTTTTGTGGGAGCGGTTTTACCGCGACGGTGCGTCATGTTGAAAATGACGTCGCGGTGGAACCGCTCCCACAGGCGCGACAACAGCTACGCCATTTTCACCGCAGTGCCACTCACCGCCACCATCATCATGCCGTTGGTCTCACCCAGCACTTCGTAGTCAAAATCGACACCAATAATGCCAGTGGCACCACGTTCTTTGGCCACCGACATCATGTCGGCGAGCGCCGCATCGCGCGCGCCAGAAAGCGCACGCTCGTAACCGCCCGCACGACCACCCACGATGTCGCGCACCGAGGAGAACATGTCGCGAAATATGTTCGCGCCAATGATGGCCTCACCGTTGACGATACCTAAATATTGGCTCGTGTCGATGTTCGGTGGCGTCGTTGTAGAGAGGAAAAATCCGTCGTCGCTTTTTGAGAACCAGCCCATGATTTAGCCTTCAATAATTGCTGAGGTGTACACGTCCTGCACGTCGTCGACGCCGTCGAACGCGTCGAGCAGCTTCTGCATTTTGATGGCGTCGTCGCCAGTGAACAGAACCTCGTTCTGCGCTTTCATCGTGACCTCGCCCGCGTCCGATTTGAAGCCTGCTTTGGCCAGCGCTTCTTTGATGTTGACGAAATCGTAGGGCCCGGTAACCACTTCCATCGAGCCGTCGTCATGCGTGACGACATCGTCCGCGCCCGCTTCCAGCGCGGCTTCCATCAGCGCGTTCTCATCTGCGCCGGGTGCAAACAGCAGCGTACCGCAATGCTTGAAAAGGAATGCGACCGAGCCGTCGGTACCGAGATTGCCGCCGTGTTTAGAAAACGCGTGACGCACCTCAGCCACGGTGCGCACGCGGTTGTCGGTGAGGCAATCTATGATCATGGCCGCCCCGTTGATGCCGTAGCCTTCGTAGCGAATTTCTTCGTAGTTCGCGCCGTCAACCTCGCCCGCGCCGCGTTTGATCGCTCGCTCGACGGTGTCCCGGGTCATGTTGTTATCGTAGGCTTTGTCGATAGCCAAACGCAGGCGCGGATTGCCTTCGATGCTGCTGCCGCCCATCTTAGCGGCGACCGCAATTTCCTTGATCAGGCGGGTGGCGATCTTGCCTTTTTTTGCATCCTGCCTCCCTTTGCGGTGCTGGATGTTTGCCCATTGACTGTGACCGGCCATAGTGCCCCGTGTGGTTTAAGCGCGGTGCTCACGCACCATCAAAATTATCGGATCCCGTGATTTTACGAAGCTTGCGATGTTGTGACAGTAGTCGCACGATTTATTAGGTGGTAGACCGTTTTCAGACGCAATTCCGCATCGTTAATTTCGAGCAAACTTTGCTTAATGGAAGGCGGCAGTTGCAGAATTTCAACCAAGCGGCTGCCAACCCAAGTAGCATCCTCCAACTCAAACGGTTCGGCAAATTTTGCCTCTCCTGCACGCCCAATCACCTGCGACAAAATTGCACTGAGCTCCGAATACGTGTTCGGTAATTTGACCTTTTTTTCGTGCGGAATCCAGCGCACTGTTGCGTGCGTCAGTCCTGATTTTTCGGTGGACGAGCCGACCACTTCAAAGCGATCTTCGCCCACCACATCAAGCATAAAAATACCCGCTTGTGGCATATCAAATGAGAGCACACGGACGGCCGTGCCGACCTTGGCAAATGCCTGCTCAACGCCCACCTCAAAGCCGCCTGTCAGCGTCACCACCCCGAACAGTTCGCCGTCAGCGATACGCGCTTTGGCCAACTCGATGTAGCGCTGTTCGAAAACTTTAAGGCCCAACCGCCCGCCTGGAAACAGGGTTGCACCGAGCGGAAACAGGGGTAAAGCGTCGGGCAATTTTTTTGCGGGCTTGAGCCCTAGGAATGACAGCATGAATCTTCTAAGGTCGATAGTTATTCTTGCAGCGGATGCTCACGATCATGACGCAACACGCGGGCTGCTGGCGCCATCAATGTCTTGAGTGCATCAGCCACATACACCGAGCGGTGCTTGCCGCCGGTGCAGCCGATCGCGACGTGAACGCGAGCCCGATTGTCGCTGACAAATCCGGGTAACGCAGCGCGGATATAAGTAGCAATCGCATTGACAAGTACGTCCGTCTCTGGTTGCGCTCGCAAATAATTCATCACCGGCGCATCATGACCCGTAAGAACGGCCAATCCAGGTTCATAAAACGGATTTGGCAGGATGCGCGCATCGAACACCAGATCGGCGTCGGGCGGTATGCCTTGTCGATACGCAAACGATGAAATTTCGAGTAACGGTAGCTCCGTCTCGGCCTTGATCGCGTTGGCAAATTGCCGCACCCGCTGCCGCAGCAAATGTGTGCTGGTGGCGCTGGTATCGAAATCGACGGCGCGCGCTGCGACCGCATGCAAACGCGAGCGCTCCTCAAAGATCGCCTCCTGCAGCGTGCCGTGATCGCTGGCGAACGGGTGCTTGCGCCGCGTCTCTGCGAAGCGGCGTAGCAACGTTGTGTCAGAGGCGTCGATGCGAATAACGCGCACCGGCAATGTGGGATGCACGCTGCCAATCGCTGCGCATCGCGCGTCAAAGTCCGCAACAAAGGTGGGCGAATGTGCGTTGACGCTGATGCCAAGCGGTTGCGTGTGCGTTGCGAGCATAGCCTCGACCGTGTCGAACAGCAACGCTGCAGGCAGATTGTTGACGATGGCGAAACCGATGTCCTCCAGCGCGCCAAGCGCCACATTTTTTCCCGCGCCCGAGACGCCCAACACCAATATCAACTGCATGACTTAAGAAGGCGCTAGCCCTCCTCCATGAGTTTGGCCTGACGCTCGATAAATTCGCGCGTAGAGTCGATGCCGCGCAGATTGAGCACGAAGTTGCGCACTGCCGTCTCAACAAGCACCGCGAGATTTCGGCCCGCCGCGACCGGTATCACCACTTTGCGGATCTTGACGCCGAGTATTTCCTGAAAACTGGCGTTCACGCTCATGCGATCAAGTCGCTTGAACTGCTCGTCGGTATGATCCTCAAGATGCACAATGAGCTTGAGCGATTTGCGCGGGCGAACTGCGGTTTCGCCAAAGGTCGTGCGGATGTTGAGGATACCAATGCCGCGCACTTCGAGAAAGTCTTTAAGCACCTCCGGGCAGCGGCCTTCGATCAGTTCCGGCGACACCTTGTACACCTCAACGATGTCGTCGGCGATCAACCCGTGGCCGCGACTGATGAGCTCTAGCGCCAGCTCGCTTTTACCAATAGCCGACGCGCCGGTGATAAGCACGCCCATCTCGAGCACATCGAGAAACACGCCATGCAGCGTCGCGTTCGCGGCAAGCATGCGCGCCAGATACAGCCGCAACACGTCTACCACGTGAGGGCTGGGGTAGGGCGACTTCATGAGCGGAACGTGTGCGGAATCGGCGAGTTCAACCATATAAGCGGGCGGATCGCCCACGCCACAGACGAACACCGCGCCTAGCTCATCGAGCAACAGTCGCGAAAAAGTTTCGCTCTGTTCGGCCATGGAAAGCGTAGCGAGATAAGCGAGTTCCGCCGGCCCGATCAACTGCACTCGAAACGGATGAATGAAATTCATGTGACCAACCAAGCCGACGTGCGCCTGCGCATTAGTGTCGCGCGATAGTATGCGACCACCGCCGTCGCGACCCGCGACCCACTCAACATCGAGCCGCTCCTGATTGTCCGCGAATAGTCGGGTAATTTCGACGGTGCGCACGTTTTTCTACCCTGATTTAGTTTGAAGCTAGTAGTTCGTTCCACCAAAACAGAGACAAATGAAATCGATGGATTTTTTCGTCAGGCGGGGCGCACAGCCGCAGCCGTACTGAAGTACGGCAAGGATGAGCAACGCGGCATGGCGGAAAAAGACGCGATTTCATGTCTCTGTTTTGGTGGAACGGACTACTAGACGCTTACGGGACTGTGCTAAACAAGCCGTGTATGACTTGCACATCATTGGTGGCCGCGAGTGCGTCGCGGAAAACACGGTTGGAAAAGCGCTGCGCCAGCTCCGACAGTATTTGCAAGTGCTCATCGGTCGCCGCTTCAGGCACCAACAATACAAAAATGTCGCGCACCGGCTGACCATCCGGCGCCTCGAAAATAATGGGAGATTTTGGGCGCGCAAAATAGCCAATCGAGTGCTTCAAGCCACGGATGCGGCCATGCGGAATCGCGATGCCCTGACCCAATCCGGTGGAGCCCAGCCGCTCGCGCGCCAACAGACTATCGACCGTGGTGGTGGGGGCCAAACCGTACCGAAGCTCAGATTCGAGAGCGATCAGCTCAAACAAGCGTCGCTTGTTGCTCACGTCTAAGTCGAGCAACACGTTTTCAGCGGTAAGAAGATCCGAGAGGAGGCTCACAGGCAGGCTTTAAGTCCGTGTTTGCGTGTTATGCGTGTGGCCTCGATTGGCCCTTTTCGGCCCTTCTGGCCGCTGCACGCGCAGATGCGCTGCACCCTGAATTCTAGTGCAGCGAGCCTTGCGTGCGAGGGCGTAACGGCGTGGGCGCTACGCCGCAGGAGCCGTGTCAATGTCGATGCGTTTGCGCTCGAATCCTTCGCTTCGGTGCACTTGCAATCGTTCTTTGTGGCGCACCACTTGGCGGTCTAGTCGATCCGCCAGCTCGTCAATGGCCGCATACAGGCTTTCACCTTCGCAGGCGGCATGAATTTCGCGCCCGCTGACATGCACATTCGCTTCCACTTTTTGCCTGAGTTTTTCTACCGACATCACCACGCTCACGTCGATAACGTGGTCAAAGTGACGGTTGACGCGATCGAGCTTCGTAACAACGTACGAGCGGAGCGCGTCGGTAACAGCAACATGATGGCCGGTGATGTGCAAATTCATGAACGTACCTCTCAATAGCAAAAAAATGTAGGTCGAATTCGGCGCGATTGTCTACATGGAAGTTAACCGCGTCGTCTCAAGTTGACCGGGGCAATATTCTGTAGTTCCCGGTATTTCGCCACCGTTCGTCGCGCCACGATGATGCCCTGCTCGCCGAGCA
>JANNYE010000173.1:0-27001 GCA_031409935.1 Burkholderiales bacterium
CGGACGCGTCGGTGCGTCACGTGTTTGGCGGTCATGTGCATCGGCAGACGCTCTACTACCGGGGTAGTGGTCGCGGACTGATGCAGTTTTTGCCGACACCGGGTGCAGCGATTCCAGTGCCATCGCATCGCTCGTGGCTGGCAACCATTGGCTCGGTCGGACAGCCGCGCGATGGCCGCACCGAAGCGGGCTACGCACTGTTTGATCGCGATACCGAACGGCTCACGTTTGTGCGCGTGCCGTATGACTTTCATGCGGCGGCCGCAGCGATTCGCGCTGCCGGGCTACCGGACTTTTTTGCGGATCGATTGTCGAGGGGCGAATGAAGCTGCTGGAGCCGGGTGCAACGCTCGATGGGTTTATGATTGAAGCGTGCGTGCACGCCGGAGCCATGGCGCATATTTACCGCGTCAAACACCTCGCGGCCGAGCACGACCCTGGCTTTCTGATGGCGATGAAAGTGCCGCGCATGTCTGCTGGCGACGGCGCAGAAAACCTCATAGGTTTTGAGGTGGAAACGCAAATTCTGCAATCGGTGAGCGGGCCGCATGTGCCGCGATTTGTGGCTGCCGGGGACATGACGCGCACGCCATTTCTGGTGATGGAATACATCGATGGGCAGCCGCTACAACACTGGATTGATGAGGCCGACGACAGCGGCGTTCACCCTGACGCGCCGACCGTTGCGCGGTTGGGCGAGGCTGTGGCTAAAGGCGCGCACAGCCTGCATCAGCAGAACGTCGTGCATCAGGATTTGAAGCCGGCCAATGTGGTGATTCGTGCCAGTGGCGACGCGGTGCTGCTTGACTTCGGCCTGAGCTATCACGCGCACTTTCCCGACTTGCTGGCGGAAGAAATGCGCAAAGCCATCGGCTCGCCCGCGTGGATGGCACCCGAACAGGTGGTCGGCGTACGCGGCGACCCGCGCAGCGATGTGTTTGCCATCGGCGTCATGCTGTACGAACTGGCGACGGGCGAGCTGCCGTTCGGCGCGCCGCAAACGGCGGGCGGGTTGCGACAACGATTGTGGATGGATCCGCCGCCACCGCGGGCGCTCAGGGCCGACCTTCCTGATTGGTTGCAGGAAATCATTCTGCGTTGCCTGGAGCACGAAGCGGTGCTGCGTTATCCGTCCGCCGCGCACCTGGCGCTTGATCTCGGACATCCCGATCAGGTTCGCATCACCTCGCGCGGCACCCGCTTGCAGGGCACGCCGTGGACGACGCACCTGAAGCGCTGGTTCAAGGCGGCGGGCAAAGAGTATCGGCCGAGCCCGCCGCCCACAGAGCAGATTGAGCTGGTGCCGATTGTGATGGTCGCGCTGCCGTACAAGGACGTGACCGACGCCACACTGTATTCGCTGCGGGTGGCGGTCAATCGCGCGCTCGGCTCGCAACCGGGCGCACGCCTCACCTGCGTCACCGTAATTTCGTCATCAGACACGAGCGACACCGACGACAACCGGAGCGAGACTCGCGTCCACGGTCACCACCTTGAGCGACAGCGGCAATGGGTGCGCGGCGTCGAGCTCACCGATCATCAGGTGTCGCATCACGTGCTCGAATCGGGCAACGTCGCAGGCGCACTGATCGAATACGCGCGCGGCAATCACGTCACCATTCTCGTCCTAGGAGCAGCCACGCACGGGCACAAATTTCAACCCTTGATCCCCGCCACGCCGATCAAAGTGGCGATGGAAGCGCCGTGCACAGTCACCCTTGTCAAGCAAGCGTTGCCGTTCGTGCATTTGGCCAGTACAGCCACATAACTGGATGAGCACAGCGGTCGGAGATGATTGCGACGGCTGTCAACTGCGCCGCAGCGTGAACAGCACGAAGCGCGCAAAAGCCCCTTCAAGCCCACGCGCAGCATCGCCCGCATCAACCATCGGATGTTGTAGCCCGCCGCACAGGCAATGGCGAAACGCAAAAGCAGGGCCGCACACTGAGGTTTCCCCGCGAATAGTGATTGCGAATCAACGGGTTAGCGTGTAGATTTTGTGCAAAAACTGCATACAAGGCGTTTTGGCGTCAGCTTTGTGCTTCCAGACAACTCAGGAGACACCCCATGCATGCGATCACCATCGCACAGGTGGTGCTGCACAAAGCCTGCCCGCACATCCACAGCGCGCGCCGTAAATGCCTGCTTCTCGCCACGCGTGCGCCACTTTATGCACCGAGTCACACGTTATCCAGAGATCGCGTTGATTCATGTCGGAAGATTGCTCAGCAACGCTGCGCTAAGCGCCTTCACCGTCGGTGACTTCCGACGAACAACGTAGGCGCGGACTGGGCCGCGCTCTCGTGGCAACGAGCGACGCCGAGTCGTCGCCTACAAGCCCTAAACGAACGGAAGTGCGACCTGACGGCAGAAATTTGGCGAAATATAGCTATCAACTTATTGCTGAAACGCTTATTAAACTTGGGCTAAACGCCTATTCAAGGCTAAAGTCGATAACAGACCGAATAACGCTCTAAGCCCAATTTGAATAAGCCTTTAGCTAAAAAGCTGATATCTGTACAGTGTGAGATTTGCATCGTTTTGTCTGGTTTTGCCGTACAGTCGCGTCCTTATGTAGTGAAAACGATTTTGTTCACCGCCACAACGCACCGAGGGGTTCCATGGTTGCATTCAAGTTTGCCCACACCTTACCGAGTGCGCTGTGCTTTGCGCTTACCGCTAGCGTCGCGATTGCCACCTCAGCCGCCGCGCCCGACCCGGCGACGCTTCGAAAGATTTCTGCGCTTTCGGTGCCGTTTGTGCCAAACGCCGGTCAATGGAACGAACGCGCGGCGTTTGCCGCACAAACCTTCGCCGGGACGCTGTTTGTGACCCAACAAGGTGAGCTGGTGTACAGCCTGCCGGGCAAACCGATCACGCCAGGCGCGGACTTGGCCGACGGCAATGTAGGCGCGGACTCGGCCGCGCGGGAGACGCCAAGTCGTCGCCTACAACGGCCCGCCGAGCGCACCCCCGGCTGGGTGCTCAGCGAAACCCTCGTTGACGCTACCGGCAAACCGCGCAGCATGAGTCAGAGCACGCTCAAAGCCCCTGCCGGATACCGCCCGATGGAGGGTAAGGTCAGCTACGGCATCGGCAACAACCCGGCCAAACACGCCGACAACTTAAACACCTACGAGCGAGTGAACTTGGGCGACATGTATCCCGGCATCAACGTGCAATTGCGCGCGACGGGCAATAACGTTGAGAAGATTTTTACCGTTGCCCCACAGCACGACCCCAAGCAAATCCGCATCAAACTCGCCGGTGCAGACAAACTTGAAATCGGCCCCCAAGGTGAACTGATCGCGCACACCGGCAACGGCCCGGTCGCCTTCACCGCACCGATTGCGTTTCAGGACACCGCAGCCGGTGAGCGCACGTCCATCGCCGTCGCCTACGCGCTCAACGCCACTGAACAGCGCTACGGCTTCACGCTCGGTGCCTACGACGTGAACCAGCCGCTGGTGATCGACCCGTTGTTGCAATCTACCTACCTTGGTGGCACGGGCGACGAGGTAGTCACCGCGCTGGCGATCCATCATGCGACGGGTGAGGTGTACATCGCCGGCTACACCGACTCCGCCGACCTGCCCAGCGTCACGGTGGCCAGCGGCGGTGTCGGCCTCGGCGCGCAGAGTGTGAAATCAACGGGTACGGATGCGTTCGTCACCCGCTTTAACGCCGCGCTCACCAGCCGCCTGCAATCCACTTATCTCGGCGGCACGGGCACTGATGTGCCCCAAGCGCTGGCGATTCACCCGGCCACGGGAGATATCTACATCGCGGGCTATACCGACTCCACCGACCTGCCGAGCGTCACGGTGGCCAGCGGCGGTGTCGGCCTCGGCGCGCAGAGCGTGAAATCCACGGGCTCGGATGCGTTCGTCACCCGCTTTAGCGCCGCACTCACCAGCCGCTTGCAATCCACCTATCTCGGCGGCACCGGCAGCGACGCGGCCCTAGCGCTGGCGATTCAACCGGCCACGGGTGATATCTACATCGCGGGCTATACCGACTCCACCGACCTGCCCAGCGTCACGGTGACCAGCGGCGGCCTCAGCCTCGGCGCGCAGAGCGTGAAATCCACGGGCTCGGATGCGTTCGTCACCCGCTTTAACGCCGCACTCACCAGCCGCTTGCAATCCACCTATCTCGGCGGCACCGGCAGCGATTACGCCCGCGCGCTGGCGATTCACCCGGCCTCGGGTGAGGTGCTAATTGCGGGCGATACCAACTCCATCGACCTGCCCAGCGTGACGGTGGCCAGCGGCGGTGTCGGCCTCGGTGCGCAGATCGTGAAATCAACTGGCGTAGATGCGTTCGTCACCCGCCTTAACGGGGCGCTTACCAGCCGCCTGCAATCCACCTATCTCGGCGGCACCGGCAACGATTACCCCCAAGCGCTGGCGATTCACCCGGCCACGGGTGAGGTGCTAATTGCGGGCTACACCGACTCCACCGATCTGCCGAGCGTGACGGTGGCCAGCGGCGGCCTCAGCCTCGGCGCGCAGAGTGTGAAATCCGCAGGCATAGATGCGTTCGTCACCCGCTTTAACGGGGCACTTACCCAACGCCTGCAGTCCACCTATCTCGGCGGCACGGGCAGCGACGCGGCCCTAGCGCTGGCGATTCACCCGGCCACGGGTGAGGTGCTAATTGCGGGCTTTACCGACTCCACCGACCTGCCCAGCGTAACGGTGGCCAGCGGCGGCCTCAGCCTCGGCGCGCAGAGCGTGAAATCTACAGGCAGAGACGCGTTCGTCACCCGCTTTAACGGGACGCTTACCAGCCGCTTGCAGTCCACCTATCTCGGCGGCACGGGCTTAGATGACGCGCGAGCGCTGGCGATTCACCCGGCCACGGGCGAGGTGGTTATCGCGGGCTTTACCAGCTCTACCGACCTGCCCGGCGTGACGGTGGCCAGCGGCGGCGTCGGCCTCGGCGCGCAAAGTGTGAAATCAACGAGCTATGACGCGTTTGTGACTAAATTCAGCTTTGATCTGGTGGCGGGGGATTTCGTGCCCAACGCGTTTGCCTTTGCGCCGCGCTTGAATGTGCCGCTGCGCAGTGTGCAGACGTCCGACGCGGCGCAGATCACGGGGGTGTCGGGCAACGTGCCGGTGTCGATCACCGGCGGCAATTTTGCGGAATTTTGTATTTCAAGCGGTCCCAACTGCGGCTGTGATGTGCAGCCGTTTACCAGCACCACCGCCAGCATCAACAACAACCAATATGTCTGCGTGCGACAAGTAGCCCCGGCCAGCACCCCGGCGCAAATCAAAACAACGCTCGTGGTCGGCGGCGGCTGGGCAAATTTTCTGGTCACGACAGGCTTGGAAATCACCAGCTGCAACCTAGACATCGACGGCAGCGGCGGCGCGCCCAACCCGGTGAGTGACGGGCTGATGCTGGTGCGCGCGATGCTTGGTTTCACCGGCTTGGCGGTGACCAATGGTGCGATTGTCGGCACACCGCCACGCAACACCTGGGCGCTGATTCGCACGTACTTGAATGACAACTGCGGGACGAGTTTTTTGCCGTAGTTTTTGAAAGCACCACGACGCGGTCGCAGACGGGAAATCCGATGCAGGTCGTTACAGCATTTCGTTTAACGCCTTGTTTTACATGGGCTGGAGTGCTATTCAAGGCAATATCGATTTATTGTTAAAACAACGGTGGAGCCCAAACGGAATGGGCGTTTCAGATTAAAGCTGTATCACCGAACGCCCAGCGCTGCCTCACACGCAGCGCCCAGCGCCAGCACTGCGTCATCCCCGCCATGCCTGCCTACCAACTGCAATCCCACCGGCGCGCTGCCGTGGGCATGGCAGGGCAACGTCAGCGCGCAGCCGTCCATCATGTTGACCCACGCGGTGTTGCGCAAAATGCGCGGGTTGGTTTTGAAGAACAGGTCATCGCTGGCGATGAGCGGCGCGAGTTCTGGCGGAATGCAGGCGACGGTGGGCGTGACGAAGGCGTCGAAGCCCGAGAGCGCGTCGTGCATTTTGTGTTTCCAGACGCGTAAAAATGCGATGGCCTGTGACATCTCAGCGCGCGACACATCGGCGGCGAGCAGGATGCGTTTCCACACGCGAGGGTCGTAGCCCACGCCGTCCACATTGACGTGGGCTTTGTGCCAGTCAAAGGTTTCGGCGAGCCGCCCGATGATGCGCTGCTCGGGCAATGCGCTCGCCTGATGGAATAGTTCTTCCAGCGCATCACAGCGCGCGTCCACCACCGTCGCACCCTTGCTACGTAGCGTTTCGATAGCACGAAGGCACGCGAGTTCGACCTCAGGGTCAAGCTCGCTCCACAGCGTGCCGAGGGGATTCAACAGCCGCACGGCTTTGAGCGATGGGGGTTGCAGCGGGCGGTACGTCTCATCAGCCAGCACCGCGTCGATGCGCGCACAACAGTCCACACTCGTCGCCAAAGGCCCAACCGAATCATGCAAAAACGACAGCGGAATGGCACCCAGCACAGGCACGCGGTAGGCCGTGGGCTTAAAGCCGACCAAGCCATTGAACGCCGCCGGAATGCGCACGCTGCCACCGGTGTCCGTGCCAAGGGCTGCCACGCACATGCCGTCGGCTACGCTCACGCCCGCACCACTGGACGAGCCACCTGGAACTCGCCCGCCGCCATCCACCGCGCGCCCCCAAGCCGCGCGTGGCGTGCCGAAATGCGGATTGATACCAACGCCCGAAAACGCAAATTCCACCATGTTGGTGCGCCCGAACGGGATTGCGCCAGCTCCCCGCAACCGCACCACCACCGGTGCGTCCAGCATAGCTGCGGGACGTGAGCGCAGCACCGTGGAGCCAGCGCCGGTGACCTCGCCTGCGACGTCAAACAAGTCCTTGATTGAGACCGTGATGCCTTCGAGCGGACGTGCGTCACCGTCGTTGATTCGCTTCTGCGATTGCACTGCAGCGTTGCGAGCAGCCTCCGCATTGAGCGACAAAAACGCGCGTGATCCTTCGCCGTTGGTGTCGTTGACTTGGTCGATGTTGCGTTCGACGAGTGCGGTCACGTTGTCTTGGCCAGTTAGGAAATCGGCGTGAATTTGGGCGATGGGGATCATGATCTGCGTTGTGAAGTTACGTTTGTTTGCATTATGGCTCGCACGGGAAGCGAAGTTTCGCGCTACATTGCGGCGATGAAAAAATGGTTGGTTCTCCTTTTCGGTTTGCTTTTCGGCGTGACCGTTCACGCCGCCCCACAAGTGCTCGACATCGACTGGAAAGACAGCGCGCGCGAACGAACGTTGCCGCTGAAAATTCGTGTGCCGGAGGGCGACGCCCGCGTGCCGTTGGTGATCTTTTCGCACGGTCTGGGCGGCTCGCGCGAAGGCGGCAAAGCGTGGGGTGAACACTGGTCGGCCAATGGCTATCTGGTGATACACGTTCAACATCCGGGCAGTGACGAATCGCTGTGGAAAGGCGCTGCCGAGGGTGCACCGAAGCAACGCATGGCGCGCGGCGCAACGCCAGAGCAACTGTTGGGGCGGGTTGACGATGTCCGCTTTGTGATCGACGAGTTAACTCGCCAGCAATCCAAATCCGACGCGCCGACATGGGCCAAACGGGTTGACCTTTCACGTATCGCGATGACCGGTCACAGCTTCGGCGCGCGCACCACGATGGCGTTAGCGGGCGAACGCTATCCGGGGCCGATCAAGTCCGTGGCCGACGCGCGAATCACGGCGTTTATCGCATTCAGCCCCACGGTGCAGGGCGTGAAAAGAACGTGGCCAGAGCGTTACGGTTCCATGAGTAAACCATTCCTTAGCGTGACCGGAACCCTCGACGGCGACGTGATGGGCACCGGCAGCAATCCAAAGAATCGCGCCGCCCTGTTTGACGCACAAAACGCAGGCGACAAGTATCGCGTGATCTTTGCAGACGGCGATCATTCGGTGTTCAACGGCGGCAACGTGCGTGAGGCTGCGTGGCTCAACCGCGTCACGGGCGAAGACCATGTGAGCACGTCAACCGCGACCGCCAAAGTGATCCACGACAAGACCAGCGCTGTCACATTGAAGTTTCTGAATGCGTATTTGAAAGCCGACGCAGCAGCGAAATCGTGGCTCGCAACTGATGCCGAAAAAACACTCGGCGACGCGGGCGAGTGGAGCTACAAGTAACGCGATGATCCGTAAGCTGCGTAGGGTGGGCACCCCGTGCCCACCCTACCAAGTTATTTCAGCAGCGCCACGACGCTTGGCAGCGCGGTCCGCGTTTGCGCGTCGGCTAAACGAATCAACGTTTCGCGATATTCGCGCGAAGCGCCCGCGTAGTAGGGCGTGCGAATGCGCAGCAGAAGGTCGGCGTCTTTGGCCTCATCGTCGATAACGGCGCGGCGCTGGGCATCGCGTGCCATCCACTTTTCGGGGACGCTTGTGGGTGTGTCTTCAATAAATGCCGACACGTCAATGGCCACCACGCGCGTGGCACCTAGCGCGCGTGCGATGCGGATCGGCACGGGCGACACCATGTCGCCGTCCTCGTAGGGCACGCCGCCGATAATGCAGGGCAAAAACATCGACGGTAGGGCAGCCGACGCGCGCACGGCAGCCCCGGTATGGCCAGCTGTGAACGCCACCAATTCGTTCTTGCCGACCGGGGCTGCCACCGCGCAAAACCGTCTCGGCAATCCCTCAATCAATGCGTTACCCACAGCGGCATTGATGAAGTTTTGCATGGCGCGACCGATCAATCGGGTCGGTTGGAATAGCGCAGGGTCAGCAATGTCAGTGAGCCCCATTTCAAGCGCACGCCGTTCGATTTCGATGCCGCTCATTTTTGCCGCGTAAAGCGAACCCACAATTGCACCCGCGCTGGATCCGACCACCAGCGCGGGCTCAATGCCAGCGGTCTCCAGCACCTTCAACACGCCAACGTGAGCGAACCCTCGGGGCCCGCCGCTGCCGAGGACAAGCGCGGTGCGTTCGCGGCCTTCGGGCCACGCGACCGGGCCAACGCGCGGCGTGGCCGAATGCGCATAGCCATCGTCGAATTCGGCGCAACCGTTCGCAAATGTCGCCAATACCGGCAACGCGCCGATACGCCCTAGTGCAGCACGTCGATCCATTACGCGTTCGCGCCCAATGTCTTCGCCTTTTGAGCTTGCGCTTCAAGCTCGGCGGTAGTTGGCGGCACATTCAACCAACCCTGCAAGTGGGTTAGCGCCAGATCAGTCAGCGCGTGAATCAGCGCCGGGTGATCGTTTAGCGACGGGATGTAGTCGTACTCCGAGCCGCCCGCATGCAGGAAGGTTTCTTTGCCTTCCATCGCGATCTCTTCTAGCGTTTCCAGGCAATCGGCCGGGAAGCCGGGGCACACGACATGTAGCCGTTTGACACCTTGGGCAGGCAACGCTTGCAGCGTGGCATCGGTGTACGGCTGCAACCACTCGGCACGACCAAAACGCGACTGAAAGGTGAGCACCCATTCGGCGTCAGTCAGGCCCAGCTCGCGTGCCAGCAATCGGCCCGTTTTGTGACATAGACAGTGGTACGGATCGCCATTGTCCAGCGTGTATTTCGGCACGCCATGAAAGCTCATTAGCAGCTTGTCAGGGCGACCATGCTGCTTCCAGAATTCATTGATGCGCGCGGCCAACGCCTTGATGTAGGCCGGGTCGTCATGCCATGTAGAGATGGTGCGTAGCGCAGGCATATAGCGGTCTTCCGAGAACGCTTTGAACACCGCGTCGCATGCGGTCGCCGTGGTGCTCGCGGCGTATTGCGGATACATCGGCAGCAGCAAAATGCGGTCGCAGCGATCCGCCTTCAATTTAGCGAGCGCGCTGGCAATGCTCGGGTTGCCGTAGCGCATGCCGACTTCAATTTTGATGTGATCGGCGGGCAGCCCCATCGACTTCAAGCGTTCACCCATCGCGCCGCGCAAATACTGCGCTTGTCGGTTCGTCCACACCAACAGCGGGGAGCCCTCCGGCATCCATACCGTCGCGTACTTTTTAGCGCTCTTGGCGGGTCGGGTGCGCAGAATAATGCCGTGCAGAATCGCCAGCCACACGAGGCGCGGAATTTCCACCACACGGCGGTCGCTCAGAAATTCTGCGAGATAGGTGCGCACCGCTTTCGTCGTCGGCGCGTCAGGGGTGCCGAGGTTCGAGAGCAGGATGCCGATGCGAGCGCCATTGGCGTGGCTGTGTGATGAAACGTTGGGGTCGGACTGCATAAACGGTAGGCTAGGGAGCGGAGCCGTCTCCCATCTCACGCTGCATGGCGGAAGACAAAAGCTTGGCGGTTAAATCGACGATTGGTATGACCCGGTCGTAGGCCATTCGAGTCGGCCCAATCACGCCTAGCGTGCCAATGATTTGTCCATTGACTTGGTACGGCGCGGTGACCAAAGAGAACTCATCAAGTGGCACGATTTGCGATTCGCCGCCAATGAAAATCTGCACGCCATCAGCCTTGTTTGATAAATCGAACAGATGCAGCAACTGTGTGCGTTGTTCGAACATATCGAACAGCCTGCGCAGCCCGTCCATGCTGCCGGACAAGTCGTGCGAATGCAGCAGTCGCCGCTCGCCGGATACGACCAGTTCATCGCCTGATTGCGCGACCGCTGCGCCGGTGTCCACCGCGGTGGTCATCAAACCGACCATGTCTTCGCGCAGCCGTTTCAATTCGTCGGTCAGCCGCGCGCGCACTTGGTCAAGCGGCAAGCCTGCGAAGTGTTCATTGAAAAAATTGGCCGCTTCGACCAGTTGTGACGGCGTGAAGTTGCGATCTGCATTAAGTATCCGATTTTGCACATCGCCGTCGGGCGCGACCAGCACCATCAGCACCCGACGCTCGTTCAAGCGCACAAACTCCACATGACGGAACGCAGCGGTCTTATGCGGCGCCGCAACCACGCCCGCGAACGACGACAGCTCGGACAACATGCGCGCCGCAGCGCTCACCAGCTCCTGCGGCTGCTGGCCCTGAATCTGCGCCTCAATGTCTTTCATTTCAAGTTGCTGCAACGGCTTGGTAATCAGCAACGTGTCAACAAAAAAGCGATAACCACGCGGCGTCGGAATGCGCCCGGCCGAGGTGTGCGGACTGGTGATAAAGCCCAGATCTTCCAGATCCGCCATCACGTTGCGGATCGTCGCGGGGGACAGTTCCAACCCGCTTTGCTTGGACAGCGTACGCGATCCCACTGGCTCGCCATCGGCGATGTAGCGCTCAACCAGCGCTTTCAGCAGAATTCGGGAACGGGGATCAAGCATTGTTTGATTGTAAAGACGTGGGCGAGCTACTCCGCCTAAATTTGGTGTGATTAAATCGGCGCATGCCGCAACCGCTCGCCCCGTGCCAGATCGCCATCGCTGTTCGTCCGTCGCAGCGCGACGGCAATCGTGACGTTGCGCGCGATTTGACCGACACGGTCTCAGCCGTCGCAGCCCTTCTTCGCGGCTTGGGCTACCTACCAGTGCTGGAAGAAAACAGCGCATTGGAACTCGATGCGGAGACTGTTTCCGACCTGCCGACCGCGAGGATGGCTGACATCGGGCGCACCAGCGGCTTGGCGATTGTGCTCGGGGGCGACGGCACCTTCATCTCGGTGGCGCGGCAGTTGGCTCCGCATAACGTGCCGATTGTTGGCGTCAATTTGGGGCGGCTGGGTTTTTTAACGGATTTAACGTTGTCGAACCTGACCGAATCGCTGCCACGCTTGCTGACGGGCGAATATCGCGAAGAGCGACGCGTGTTGCTGAGCGTTGTCAGCTCGCTGGCCAATGCGCAGCAATACCTCGCGTTGAACGATGTGGTCGTCAATCGTGGTGGCGCGACCTCACTGGTCGACCTTGAAATTTCGCTGAATGACCGCTTCGCGTATGGTTTTAGGGCGGACGGCGTGATTGTTGCCACGCCCACAGGCTCGACCGCCTATGCGCTGTCGGCGGGTGGGCCGATCATGGCACCGTTTGTCAACGCCTTCACCATCGTGCCGATTGCGCCGCATGCGCTGACCAACCGCCCGATTGTGGTGGCCGACGATTCTGTGATTCGCATCACCGTGGCGCGGGCGCGTGAAGCGCTGGCGAGCATCGACGGACATCATGTGATTCCATTGACCGAAGGCGATTCCGTCGAGATCAAACGCGCAGCAGATACGGTGCGTTTGTGGCATCCGCTGGATTACGACTACTACCACACGCTGCGCGAAAAACTGGGCTGGACTGAGACGCCGGAAGGTCTCTCGCCACACCATCCGGTCGTCCAACGCTAGCCCGCCGCGCGATGCTGAAGCAGCTTTCCATCCGTAATTTTGTCCTGATTGATCGCCTCGATATCGAGTTCGAATCAGGCATGATCGCACTCACCGGCGAGACCGGCGCGGGCAAATCCATCGTGCTCGATGCGCTCGGTTTGACGTTGGGCGCGCGGGCCGACAGCGCTGCGGTTAGGGCGGGGGAAAAACAGGCCGACATCACGGCTGAATTTGAGGTTTCGGGCAACGTCGCCGCCCGCGCGTGGCTTGCGACGCAAGCAGAGCCTGATTCCGACAACGTGGTGCTACGGCGCGTGATCGATGCTGCGGGCAAAAGCCGTGCGCAGATCAACGGGCGTCCAGCGTCGGTGACAGAGATGCGCGAACTCGGCGCAACGCTGCTCGAACTGCATGCGCAACATGAGCATCAGGCTTTGCTGCGCAGCGCGACACAACGTGAATTGCTGGATCGCTTCGCCGGAGCAGAAGACGATGCGCGTGCGGTGCAGGTGGCCAATCGCTGCGCCTCGCAGGCACGCGACACGCTCACGCACGCACGCACTGCTGCTGCCGCGATTGCCCGCGAGCGTGCCGCGCTTGAAACCGATTTAGTGGAGTTGCGCGCAGCAAAACCGAACGCCACAGAGTGGGACGCGCTCTCGCTTGACCAGTCACGGTTGAGTCACGGCAATGAGTTGCTGGAAGCAGTCGAGGCCGCCCGCGCAACGATTTCTGATGACGACGGCGTGAGCGAATCCGTCGCGCAACTGGCGAGCAGTCTGGCCACGGCAGAACGCATGGATCCGGCGTTCAGCGAAGCCAGGCAACTGATCGAATCAGCGGGAGTACAACTCGACGAAGCAGCGCAGTGGTTGCGCCAATACGCAGGTAAATTAAACCTCGATCCTGAACGTTTGCAGCAGACCGAGGCGCGTTTATCGTCGTTGTTTTCGCTGGCGCGAAAACTGCGCGTACGGCCCGAAGAGTTGCAGGCGCACTGGCAAACCACCGAGGAAAAACTCGCCCAACTGACCGCGTCGCAGGACATCTCAGCCTTGGAGCGTGATGTGGCGGCGGCGCAGACCCGGCTTCTGCAAGCAGCGTCGGAACTTTCGGCAAAACGCGCTGCTGCTGCAAGTAACCTGTCGGCGGCGGCGACGGCAGAACTGCCCGATTTGGCGCTACCAAACGCGTCGTTCAACTTCACGTTAACACCGCTTGCCGAAATTGGGTCGAATGGCGCAGAGTCAATCGAGTTCGCTTTCCGATCACACGCTAGCTTGCCGTTTGCGCCGATCGCAAAGGTCGCGTCTGGCGGCGAACTGGCGCGCTTGTCGCTAGCGATTTTGGTGGTGTGTGGGGACGCGGCTGCCGTGCCCACGCTGGTGTTTGACGAGGTCGATGTCGGCGTAGGCGGGCGCGTCGCAGCGCAAGTCGGACGCAAATTGCAAACCTTGGCAGGCAACCGTCAGGTGCTGTGCGTGACGCATATGCCGCAGGTTGCGGCTCACGCTGACCATCACTTCACGGTGTCGCGCGACAATGCGCTCTCGCCAACGACGAATGTGAATTCGCTCAACAAGAAAGCGCGACTGACGGAGATTGCTCGCATGCTCGGCGGGCACGAAGTTGGCGCGGCGACGGAGAAGTTGGCGAAGGAATTGCTTTCAACCTCAGCGCGAATCGACGGGTAACCACGTCGACTGAAGCTGCCGTCTGGGTGTTCTCAATTAGCGCTTTTCCGCAAATAAAGGATGACGCGGTTCCATGCGCTGTAATTCCGTTTCTAAATCAATAGGAGACTAGTGTCGTGTCACATTTGAAACGGCGCAATATCGCGCCGCCATCGGTGGGCAGGGATAGGCGCAAAACGCAGCTCGTGCCGGGGCAAGGGCTAAGTTTTGTAACGACGCCATGCGCAGCGAGGGCAAGCGAGATGCGTCAGTTTTAGCGTGACACAACACTAGGCTGAGCGAGTTGGCTTCGCGGTGAATCACACCCAAGCCGCCCCCAACTTAATGTTTGCAAGTCAACCTGACGACTCGGCGTGTCGCTGGCCAACTACCGCGTTACCAATCGTGAACACGGCCCGAGCTCTCGCTCAGTTTCCACACCAATTGCTTGTGCGCCTCAGCTGACGTCTGCGGTACTTCGATGGACAACAGGTTAGCAATCAAGGCGGAGTGGCCTTGAGGTGCGTCCATCAGTTGCTCGGGGAGTGCGACGGGCATATCGAGTTTCCCCTGACCCCGCGTCATCGCCAGATAGACGTCTGCCAGAAGGCGCGCATCAAGCAGAGCGCCGTGCAAATTGCGTTGCGAATTGTCAACGCCAAGGCGGTCACACAGCGCATCTAGCGAATTGCGTTTACCAGGGTAGGTTTTTCTAGCGAGCGCAAGTGAGTCCTCAACCGTAAGCTCACGCTTTGACATCGGAGGCTGTCTCAGTCGCGCCAATTCGGCGTCTAGAAACGAAACATCAAACGCTGCGTTGTGAATCACAACCCGAGCCCCGATCAGAAACTGCATCACATTGTCCGCGACTGAGGAAAACTTGGGCTTGCCGCGTAAGTCATCCCAGGTGAAGCCATGCACCGCAGTTGCTCCGACGTCGATGTCTCGTTCGGGGTCTACATAAAAATGTATCGTTCGCCCAGTGATCTGGCGACGGATAACCTCTACGGCGGCGACTTCGATGATGCGATGACCAAAGCGCGGATCTAGCCCGGTCGTTTCGGTGTCCAGAAACACTAGGCGTTCAACTGCTTCCATTGCGGTTTAAAGTCTCCTGTATTTCCTGAATGGCAAGTTCAATCTCGGCGTCACTTAGCGTGCGTCGCCCGGTGCTGGGCTCCGCTAAGGTAATAGTGCGATCCATTTGTGTGCTGAATTCGCCCATGGCCAACGTCTCGGTGTGGGTCGTGGCGCTCGTATCCGGCCATTCGCCGGGGCTGCCTGCCCAACGAACAGCGATGATGCTCAAGTTGTCACAATCGGTGCCGCCGCGCCGTTCAGCGTCGTTGAGAATGTCGGGGGTCGCCTTGCTGATCTCTGCTAGCCCCATCCGGGCGACGAGTTCGCCATCGTTAAACGCGCTCCACAACCCATCCGTGCAGAGCAGCAGCAGGTCGTTGGATTGCAGCGGCACACGCGGCGAGAAATCTACAGTGGGTTCAAACGCCCCGCCAAGGCAGCTGAATACTTTATTTCGATCTGGATGCTTGGCCGCCTCAGCCAAGCTGATGACTCCGTTATCAATCAGATACTGAACTTTTGAGTGGTCTCGAGTGCGCCTCGATAGGGATCCACGACGGACGTGATACAGGCGTGAATCGCCAGCATGTGCCCAATACGCGGAATCATCCTGGATTACGCACGCAACGCATGTGGTGCGCGGCGAATCTATCAAACGAAATCGCTGTGCGTATTCAGCTAGCGCAGTATGGGCGGCGGCAAGTGCATTTTGCAGAAACAATACAGGTGAATTTAAAATCGGCTTGGCTTCCTGCTCGAACCGCTCAAGCAGCAGCCGCACAGTGATGTGCGCGGCAATTTCGCCGCCAATGTGGCCGCCCATGCCGTCGGCCACGACCACTAGTAGCGCGTCCCTAGTGTAGACATAGCCGACCCGATCCTGATTGACTTTACGCCCCCCACGGCGGGTTTCCTGAAAGATGGAAAATTCCACGGTCAAATGTCCTTATTACCCTGAAAGCCATTGCGCGCGCGTCAAGTCAACCACGCTTGCCTTTTCTTAGCAATGCGCCAATCTGATTCAGCCACCTGCTCAACAGCGGCAACTTAGGCTCTGCGGGCGCGGCAAGTAACATCTTCTGCACTTGATACACCGACTGGGGCCGCTGCAACGGATCGAGTTTCAGGCACTGATCCACTAGTGATAGCAGCCGAGGTGAGTATTTGCCCGCCCATAAGTTGGCGGCTGATACATAGTGGTCTTCCTTTTGGCGGCTATCTGCCGCTTGCGGGGCGAATGCGGCAAAACAGGCAAATAGTGAAGCTCCCACGCCATACAAATCAGTCCACGGCCCCAAACGGTCTGAGTCGCCCTCCTTATATTGTTCGGGTGCCGCAAATCCGGGGGTGTACATGGGTGTGACTTTGGTTCCTCTAGACGCTAGCACCTGGCGCGCAGCGCCGAAGTCGAGTAGCACGGGCGATCCGTCAGTCCTGATGTAAATATTTGCAGGTTTGATGTCTAGATGCAAGAGGCGGCGGGAATGAACTTCACGCAATCCAGTGAGCAGCCGCGAAAAGACATGACGTATCAATCCTTCCGGCAGCATGCCCTGATTTCCTTGGATGTACTGTTGCAGCGTCCGGCCTCTCTCGTATTTCATCACCATGTATACGGTTTCGTTGGCGCGAAAGAAATTCAATACCCGCACTACGTTCGGATGATTAATCGTCGCCAATGCTTTGCCTTCATCAAAAAAACATTTCATTCCGAAACGAAATGAGTCGAGGTTTTCGATGGAGCTCGCGTGCACGCGCGCGCCTTCGGAGCGCAATACGAGTCCGCTCGGCAGGTACTCCTTGATGGCAACTACCGTTCCGTTGTCGTCAACCGCTCGATACACGATCGAGAATCCGCCGCGACTTATCGCGCGATCAATTCGATAGTTATGTAACTTATAACCTTGCGGGAGCGCACGATTTGCGACGTTAGACATAAATTTATTTGGGCGTTGAATCGCCTGCACAACGCCACATACTTTATTGCACGACCGGACGACGCTGCAGGTGCCACATTTTCATGACTAACGGCCTCAGATGCGCTTGCCAATGTGGGGCGCGTTGCCACGTCACGAAGCTGATTGCGGGCATGCGGCCTAATCTTGATCAGCTATTATTTTCAAGCTTCGAGCATACATCATGGCTTGGCTGATGCTTGGCCAAACCTGAGCGCTGCGTGTCGTTGAATGCGGGCCGCACGCGTGTTGTGAGCCGTGTAACGGGTGTGAATTTTTGTGCGCACCAAGACGCCAACCCTTGCAGTTTGGTATCATGCCCTGCCAAGTCATGCTATTCTGGCTGACTTACATGCAGTTTTTTTAGAGGGTTCTTTATGGCACGCATAACAGTTGAGGACTGTCTCGGTCAAATCGGTAACCGCTTCGAGTTATCGCTCGCGGCTGCTGTTCGTGCTCGTCAGCTTGTTTCTGGTCATCAGGCGTTGGTTGATGACGCTAAACGTGACAAACCGATCGTTGTCGCATTGCGAGAAATCGCAAGCGGTAAAGTGAATCGAACGATTTTGAAGAAGCTCGGGCTCTAAGGATACGGGGGGTGCCCCCGCTAGGGCCTAATCTCTTTTCACGGCTTGCCGAAAGACTTTCTGCGCTAGATTTAGTTCGTGTTGAACACGCATGGCGTGTTGCCAAAACAGCACACGCCGGGCAAACGCGGCAGTCTGGCGAGACGTATGACACCCACCCGCTAGCAGTTGCGGGCATCGTCCTTGATTTTTTTGGATTCGACGCCGATGCGCTTTGCTCGGCGCTACTTCACGACGTAGTCGAAGATTCAAACACTTCGCTTGCGTCAATACGCTCGGATTTCGGCGAGACCGTGGCTCACATTGTGGACGGAGTGTCTAAGCTGGAGTCCGTCAAGCCCAGCGTGGGCACCTCAACGGCGTCAAAAGAAAGCACCCTACGGAAGCTGATCGCAGCGGGTGGACGGGATCGGCGAGTTTTCGCCATCAAGCTTTGTGATCGGCTGCATAACATGCGAACGCTCGGAGCGGTTGGTCGAGCAAAGCAACACCGCGTGGCGTTGGACACGGCGCTGGTATATGTGCCCTTGGCTAGGTACGTGGGATTTCAGCAAATTGCGACGGAGTTAGAAGCCCTGTCTTTAAGGTGGCGCTTTCCATGGCGATGGGTAATTCTTGCAAAATGGGCCGCGTGCAAATCGCAAGTTGACAAACGACGTTTAGCCTCCGCGTTCGGCGAGGTTGATCGACCGAACTTATTCGGTGTCGCGCCTGTGAGTGATCGTATTGACGATGAATTGATCGTTCGTGCATTCGCATCTCTGCGCAGCGATCGCGCTTGTCGCGCCCTATTTGCTATTCCGACCGTTTTCGACGTTACTGATTCAATAGAAGCTGCGTACGGTCGCGTTGCACATTTACATCGTCATTTCCCCTGTCTGCCAGCTAGCTTCGTGTCCCTGACGAATGAAGGTGTGGTTTCGTCAAAAGTTCTGTTGCGCATTCATGCGCTTGTTGCTGAGTTTGTATTCTTCTTTCCGCGCATCTCAGGAAGCGCGGAGTGGTTTGCCGTGGGTGACAGCGCTGATGGTGGCGATTTCGCAGAAGTCGCCAGTTCGAGAGAGTATGCCGGTAATTTCACACGTGTCTTGCGTGAATTGGTGGAGCACACTTCGATTGCCGTTTTCTCGCCCAAAGGGCAGTGCCTGTCCCTGCCCCGACACGCCTCGGGATTGGACTTTGCGTTCGCAATTCATACAGACTTGGGTTTGCGTGCAAGCGCGGTTCGAGTTAATGGTCGCCTTTGCGACGCGAGCGTTGAGCTGTCCTCCGGAGATATTGTGGAGGTTATTGCAGGCGAAAAGATTTTGGCAGTGCCCGAATGGGAGGCGGCGCTTCGCGCTCCGCGGAGCCGTGCAAAGCTGAGGCATTGGTTACGTGAGTCGGCGCAAGATGACGCGGCGATTCTAGGGCGTCGATTGCTTGCTGATGCTGCCGGACTCCGAGAAGGCGAGGATGCCGCACTATATGACGATGCTAAATTGTTGTCGCAATGCTTTGGTATCTCCAGTAACGAGGATCTCTGGCAGCGCGTCGGATCGGGTGAGTTATCAGCTTTTGCGGTCGCCTCCCAATTGTTGGGGTCAGGTGCGCAGCGTCTGCTTCAGGTCACCAATGCGGCGGACGTACGCAGCCGACTATTGCTAGATGGACGCCCCATCGCCGGTGTTCAGTATTGCGATTTATGCTTGCCCATTGTGGGTGACGCGGTTCTGGCCGTCGGTTCGTTTTCTGGCGTCAAGATTCATCGCGTTGCATGCCCGCAGCGCAGAGAAGGACGGGCGTCGAACGATGTCTTTGCGCCAATGTGGGCATCACGAATGTTGCAGCCGTTGCCGTCGCAACTGCTAATCAAATCCGCTGATCGTAACGGCCTGCTAGCGGATTGCGCGCGCGTCGTGTCGAACTGCGGGATAAACGTTATCGCCGTAAAGTCATTGTCGAGCCGCGATTCGGGCAGTCTTGTCGCGACTTTATCGTTTGCGGTGCTCATTCGTTCCCGCGCTAAACTGGACGCATGCTTGCTGGCGCTAGGCGCTGTGGCTGGCGTTACCAGCGCTACGCGTGCCGACGCGTCAATTCAGTTTGAACCGTCATTGCAAAAATTGTTACCTGATTAGCAAGCTGGCTCAGGAGGCGTTGATTGTGAGGCTGCTTTGCGTACAGTTATTGCGTTCAAATGAGCCTCTTGCAAAACTTCTATGTCAACCGAAGATGTTCATTGCTGATTGCATTTTGATGTCTTTGGCAGGGATTTTTTTTGTGGTTTTCCTCCCTGTGCGGACTCATTCCGTCTCTAAATCAATAGGAGACTAGTGTCTCGTATCGTATTGATTTAGAAATGGATTAGCTGCGCTGAAGACATTTGGGCGGTGTAGGCGCTGACGTGACCGCGCTCGGTGCATTGATTGAGCCCAAGTTTTCGCTCACCCGGTCAACTTTTTTACCTAAAGCAATTGTGCTGCGCAAGTAAAGTCACTGGGTTCCTGCCGCTTCGCCAGGCTCAGGACATGCTTCGCAGGAACGACGATTCTTGTAGAAATTACTTGGTTGAAAGCTGCGCGTTTATTGGCGAAACAGGTATCACCGGCTTCACGCCAAACACAATCCCGACGGTGACCAGTGCCAACCCGAGCAGCAAATTCCAGTACAGCGGTTCACCCAAAAACAGCACGGCACCGAGCGCTGACAACCCCGGCACTACAGCCGTAATCATTGTCGAACGAATCGGACCAAAAGTCTCCACCATGCGCACGAAGGTAATACCGGAAATCACCACCGAGCCGATGCCCTGCACTAGCGCCTGAAACACGATCTCGCTCCACGGGGCTTGGTGCAGATGACTCACGATAAGGCCCGTGCCTGCAAGTAGCGCGTACACCGGCACGAAAGTAAAGCTCGCGAATACGCATACTGCAATGGTCGCGGGGATGGCAGCCATTGCGTGCTTTCTCGTCATCACGGTGTAGCTGCTCCAAAAGAACGACGAGGCTAGAAATAGTAGGTCGCCCTTCCACACGTCCCCGCCATCGAAGGCGCGCAGCAAACTGCTGCCGCCGACGAGTAGGCCGCCGGCAACGATGAGCGCAAGACCGATCCAGCGTCGACCGGTAATCGGTGTTCCGATCACGAGCAGCGCGATCAGCGTTGTCCACAGCGGCAACATGCCGGGCATCAACACCGATGCATGCGCAGCGGGTGCGTACAGAAAACCGCTATAGGCCAAGCTCGCATAGAGCACCGCTGCGAGCAGGCCCGCCGTGACTGTGATGCGCCACGGGTAGGGAGACAAGCCGAGCCACATCTGTGCCACCCCCGGTTCGCTGCGTTCGCGTGCCCGACGTACCCACCACCAGCCCCACGGCACCATCACAAGTCCGGCTCCGACCATGCGCACAAACACGATGTCGAGTGGCGTCAATGTCTTGTGCGCCATCGCTCGCGCGATGATGATGAAGCTTGTCCAGATGGCCACCGTGATGATTGCGCAGGCGATGCCTATGGTGTGTTTTGAAAATAGCATTGCTATGATTATCGGATGACCTTGCAGTACCTTGCGTGCAATATCAGCAGCCTAGAATGCAAATGTGACATCTATAAAAAATTTGGTTTCAGCGGGCGCGTTGTTCGCTGCGGCCGCGCAGTTCGGCTTTGCCGCCAAAGCCATCTTTATCAAACTCGCGTATGCGGCGGATCCTGCGCTGGACGCCGTAACGCTGCTTGCGTTGCGCATGATTTTTTCATTGCCGTTCTTTTTGCTCATGGCCTGGTGGGCGCGGCGGGGGAGCTTAGGCACAAAGCCGGTATCCCTCACACGAGGCGACTGGGGCTCTGTGTTGCTGCTTGGATTCATCGGCTATTACCTGTCGAGCTTTCTCGATTTTTGGGGCTTGCAGTACATCAGCGCAGGATTAGAGCGGCTAATTTTGTTCACCAACCCAACCATCGTGGTAGTTATTTCAGCGTTGTTCCTCGCGCGACCGATCACGCGGCGGGTGGCCATCGCGTTGCTTGTTTCGTACGCAGGGTTAGCCTTGGCCTACTGGCATGATCTGGCGGCGACCAACGACACCAGTGCGCTGATCGCAGGCACGAGCCTGGTTTTTATGAGCGCCATTTGCTACGCGGTTTACATGGTGCTGGGCACTGGCCTTACACGCCGCATCGGCAGCATGCGCTTTACTGCGTACATGATGCTGGTGGCAACGGTTTTTGTGCTCGCCCAGTTCCTCATCATGCGGCCGTTGTCGGCGCTTGATTTACCGGCGAAGCTCTACGTGTACAGCGTGTGCCTCGCGGTGTTTTCAACGGCGGTGCCGGTGTGGATGATGGCAGAGGCGTTGAAGCGCATTGGCGCGAGTGATGCGTCAATGATCGGCAGCGTCGGGCCGGTGCTCACCATCTTTTTGGGTGCGGTTTTTTTGAACGAACCGATATCGGCGTTGCAGTTGTTGGGTGCGGCGTTGGTGTTGATTGGGGTACTGATGATTTCGTTGGGGCGGCGAGGCGAAGGTTATTCCGTTTCTAAATCAATAGGAGACTAGGCGCGACGACGCAGACAGTGCGTTAGCACGGCAAGGAGGAGCAACGACGTATCGTATTGATTTAGAAATGGAATTAGTGGTTCTGGGCGGGGTCTGAGCCATATACTGGGCTGGCAGCGTGGATGTGATGATTGATTTGTTTACTTGGAGCGTTTTGTGAAAAAAATTATCGTTGTGTTGGGATGTTTAATGCTCAGCGCATGCGCTTCGGTGCCACCTCAGAATCCGCAAGGCGTTCACGGCATGATTGCGATCAAAAGCGCGCATAGCGCGAAGCTGACGATGGACAAATTTGAGGCAGCGGTGACGGCGGCGGCGAACAGAGTTTTCGCCCGCATCGATCATACGGCGGGCGCGCTGAGTGTGGGCAAATCGCTGCGCCCCACCGAGCTTTTGATTTGGGGCTCGCCGCAGGGCGGCACGCCGATGATGGAATGCAGCCAGACGGTGGGCATTGATCTGCCGCAAAAAACGTTGGTCTGGCAAGATGCAGCAGGCGTGGTCTATTTGGCGTGGAACGACCCGGTGCATTTAGTGGCCAACCGCCACGAAACTAAGGGCTGTGAGGCGGTGACTGGCAACATCGCCAAAGCAATCGCGGCGTTCGCCAAAACCGCGACGCAGTAGGCTCAGCCATTAGTGCCCGCCACATGGCGTGAACTATTTCAGCGCGTAAAACATGACACACCGTTCGCGGTTTCGCCATTGCGCTTGGTTGCTGAGAGCGAGTAGCGTTCAACGTAGCCCGCCGCGATATTGGTCTGGCTAAAGCGATACACCGGCACCCGATCTTCTGCCGCTGTCGTGTAGACGTAGCAGGCAATCCCGGCGGCAGCCCAGCCTGCGACCGGGGCGGCGCGACTGATCGACAGCAGCTGTTTCTGATTGAACAAACTGTTGCCTGATTCAAAGCGGCATAGCGGCACGAGGGATGGGTTGAGTGGTCGGGCAAATGTCTTGAACGCTAGCGCATTGCTGCTGCGGTACAGCTTCGGCAGCGCGTAATCATCGGCGTAGTACACCGGTCGTAGCTGTGCGTCGTCATGCACCAGTGTGCTCGCTACGAACAGCGCAGGCGTCAAGTGGTCGATAACGTTGGTCGTGATTTGCCCTACCACGTTGGCGGTGGGGTTCGCCGCTTGCACGCAGTCGTAGAGCCCGCTTGCCCAGTTGGTGGTGGCGGCATGAAACACGGTGCCGCCAACACCAGAACGTGTCATAACGCCCACGGCGGCGTTGCCCTGACCGTTGTCCCAGTTGATTAATTTGGCGAGCGCGAGAATGCGAAAGTTGGTAGGCGTGCCGTCGCTGCCCGTGGGCTGCGGACGACCTTGCAAGTCCATGCGGTAGGCGCAGCCATCGACCTCGTAGCGGAGCAGTCGTTCGCGGGCACCAAAGGTCGCCCCGCGGGTCAAGCGGGTGCCGCTTAACGCCCAGTGCTCGGGTTGATATACGGTGAAGGGAATGTCGGCAAGGCCGCTCGCGCCGATCCAGCCGCCATAGGCGTAGCCGGGGCCAAACGAGGTGTTGGAAGGCTGACCCACCTCGATCCAGGTGGTGGTTTTGCTGGCAGCGCTGGCCACCGGATCGGCGGTCACACTTTTGTAGCAAACCTCGCGACGGGTGCCGTCCTCGAATCGAATTTGCCACAGGCAGACATTGCCGCCGCCGTTGATGAAGGCGTCAAAGTGGTTGCGCATGTCGCGTGACCAGTATTCGTCGTGACCGATGGTGATGAAGAGCAGGTAGTTCGACAAGAGCGTTGCCTCGTCGTGCAAATCTTCGCTGGTGATGCATCACACCTTACGGCCCGAAAGCTCAAGCCAAAGATAGAAATCGCGAATGCGGGTGCGGTATTCCTCATCAAGGCCAAAGCCGTAGATCCACTGCCCGTCCGATTGCAGCGGGCGGTCAAACGAGACCTTGGGCGCGGGCTGCGGCACCGAGTTGTACCAATACAGACTTTTGCCGCCGTAATTGCAATAGGCGTTGATGGTGGCCGTGGGTAGCTGCACCATGATTGAGCTGGTGGCACCCGCGCGCGCCGCGCGCACCACAAAAATCACGTCCGGCGCGTCGGCCAAACCGTCGCCTACACGGGCCACATAAATGCCACTTGGCCAGTTTGAGCCGATGCGCACTGAAAAGGTGGTGGGCCAATCCTGTGACAGATCGTCTGTAGTTTTTATCTTGCGTGCATGTATTTTTTCGGTGCCCGTGTAGTCCGTCACATCGGTTTGACCAAGGCGAATGATGCGTACAGGGTAGTTTGTAGGCGCGGCCGCATTAATTGATGAAAACGCAAACGAAATTGTTGCGCCTTGCTTGACCGAGCTTTGCCTTGCATAGCCGCGAATGGTGGGCTCGGCGTCGCCGGTGGGGCGTCGCATTGACGCTGAGAAGGACATCGGCGAGAGGTCCACCTGCGGCGGCCCGCCCTCATTTGGCCCCGGCAGCAATCGCGCCGCCGATGCTGATTCCACGGGAACAAGTGAGCCCAGAACTAGGGCGGCTCCAGATTTGTGAAGTTGGCGGCATGACGCAGAAAAAGTTGTCATGATGCGGATCGAAAGGAGGGTTGGTTACCGAAGCACCCGATGCGGTTGCTGCGTCATGCGCGGCGCGCGCTGAAGGCCCTCGCCGCTGGCGACTCACCACGTTCAGTGCCGCGCTGGCGCAGGCTTGCTGCTGTGAACATGTATTCACGAGTTTAGCGACTGCATCGCATGTAGATAGATGTCCACGGCATATTGACAGACGGCAACTCACCTCACCAAAGCGCTGTAAAAGCGCTGGAAGCCGCACCGGACGGCGCCTTACGAGGCCGCGTGTGCCTGACTATCGCTTCGTTCGTGTCGCGCTAGGGAAAGTCTGTTTTTGCAGAAGCGGTCGCCGCTTGCAAGGGCGAATGAGACCAGTGTCGTGTCATGCCTGAAATGACGCATCTCGCTTGCCCTCGCTGTGCATGGCGTCGTTGCAAAACTTGGCACTTGCCCCGGCATGGGCTGTGTTTTGCGCTTAGCCCTGCCCACCTATGGCGGCGCGACATATCGTCATTTCAAACGTGACACGACACTAGGCGTAGCCCACGCCCTGGGTATTTACGAACAACGAGTACACCGAGGTACTCGCCGCCATGAACAGGCGGTTGCGGTGAACGCCGCCGAAGCACACGTTGGCGCATCGCTCTGGCAGGTCGATGCGGCCGATCAGTTTTCCCTGCGGGTTAAACACATGCACGCCGTCGAGCCCGGCGCTTCCCATGCCCCAGCCACACCACAGATTGCCGTCAACGTCGCAGCGAAAGCCGTCCGGCGTTCCAGCGCCTGCTTCGATCAAGGTTCGGCGATTGGCGGGCGTGCGGCCATCGATTACATCGCAGGCGAGGATTTTGCGCGGTGTGCTGCGCGATTCGACGATGTAGAGCAGCGATTCGTCGGGCGAAAACGCGAGACCGTTCGGTTGATTGATGCCCTCGGCGACGACACTCAGCGAGCCGTCCGCGTCGATGCGATACACATTGGTCGGCAATCGCGGCTCAGCCGTCTCGCCTTCGTAAAAACCAAGAATGCCGAACGAGGGATCGGTGAACCACACCGAGCCGTCGGACTGAACGACTACATCGTTCGGCGAATTCAGCGGCTTGCCTTCAAATGAATCAGCGAGCGTCACGATGCGCCCGTCATGCTCGGTGCGGGTGACGCGGCGCGTGAGGTGTTCGCAGGTGATGAGGCGACCCTGACGGTCGCGAGTGTTGCCGTTGCCGTTGTTGGAGGGCTTGCGGAACGCCTCCACCGCACCGGTCTCCTCATGCCAGCTATACATGCAGTTGCCCGGCACGTCGCTCCACACCAGCATGCGGCTATCGCCGAGCCACACCGGGCCCTCAGCCCAGCGAAAGCCATGCGCAATGCGCTCCACCTTAGCTGCGGCAACACGATACCGATCAAACGAGGGGTCAATGCTGACGATGGCGGGATCGGGGTAGCGGGGGCTAGGTTGCCAGTCGGACACGGTGGGTTTCCTGTCGAAATGCGGGTGAGTGCGGGACGAAACTATACGGCGGTTTTCGATATTGGCCACACCGAACGGTCGACTATGCCAGTTTTTTCGCGCTACACCATGTAAATAGGTACTTTGCGCAAAAAAGCTGTTTTCTATGGGGACACGATTGCGCCGCTCTGCACGAGCGTTGGTTCCTGCCCTGCACGAAACCATTTGCCTGAAAACGGCCCGTGCAGTGTGGTCTGGGTGCCCGCTTTCGTGTGCTTGACGCGCAGCCAATCGCCTTCAGGTAAGCCAAACACCGGCACCGTAGGATTGAGCGCCACAAATTCGGCGAGTCGCTGATCACGCGTCTCTCCCATCCAGCCTTCGGGCACGCTGTTGGTGTAATGCGCGTTCAACTGAAAATCAATTACGCCGAGCGCATCAAGCCCCGACGGATCGATGATCGGCATGTCGTTGGTGGTGCGAATGGTCGGCGCGCAAATGGCCGAGCCTGCGCTCCAACCGACGTACGGCTTGCCTGCGAGAATTTGCGTACGCAGCGGCACGATGATTTCTTTGCGACGCAAGTGATGCAGCAGGTTGAATGTGTTGCCGCCGTTGACCATGATGGCGTCGGCATCCATCAGCGCCTTCGCCGGGTCTTTGAAGTGATGGATTGCGGTGATTTCTAGGCCCAGCGTTTCGAGCGCGTTGCGCACATTCTTAGCCGTCGAATCCCACGCAATCGTCACGCTTGCATACGGAATCAGCACGATTTTTTTCGCGTCGCCTATAGTCTCGGCAATCGCGTCGACGGCATGTTCAAGATACGCCGACGTCGGCATGCGGGAGTTAGACAGTAGCAAGAGATTCTTCATGATCACAATCATAGGGCCGTCAGGCGCTGACCACAGACCAGGCGTTAGTGCGCTT
>JANNYE010000174.1:0-9568 GCA_031409935.1 Burkholderiales bacterium
GCGCAATGGCGCCTTGGCGCGGGCGAGCAATTTGGGTTGCAAGCGTTTTTGGCGCACAACACCGTCGCCTCTGAAACGCCGGCGACGCTGGACCAACCTTTCGGTAACAACCCGGACCAGCCGTATGCGACGCGCGTGGGCGCGTTCGACGGACGATTCGATGTGGCGCGGATCAACGCGAACTTGAATCAGCGCATTGATGACGCCAATCGTTACGAGCTTCGCGCAGGCGTCGGCCGCTTTTGGTCGAACAACACGAGCACTGCGAATCAGTTTGATACGCTCGGTATGCGTACGCTCAATCAGATTTCGCGTAACGACGTGCGTGATCTTTCATGGAGTACCAGCGGTAAACTCATAACAAATGTGGCCAGTCGCGGCCACGCGCTCACCTCGGGCTATGAGTACGAGTCGGTGCGGCGCGACCTCGACGGCACAACACTGGTCAATGGCGCGCCACAGCTGGGCAACATTGGTACGAAATTCTTTACTTCGACGAAACGACTGGCGCTGTATGCGCAAGACGATTGGGACATCTCGCCGCAGTTCGCAGCGAATCTGGGTATTCGCTTCGAGGAAATACGAACCAAAACGCGAGACGCCACCGTAGAAAGCGAGAACATTTCGCGCGTCACTACACCGCTCGGTCATCTCGTTTGGCGTTTCGCCGCGCCTTCGCGCGATCAGGTGCGATTGAGCTTGACGCAGAGCTACCGCCCGCCTAACACCGATCAACTCACCCTGCGGCCCAACATCAATTCGCTCTATCCGGCCACCGGCAGCAACCTGTTTTCTGCCGCCGATTCGATCGGCAATTCGCAGCTCAAACCAGAACGCGCTAACGGCATCGATCTCGCATTTGAGCGCTATTTCAAGTCCGCTGGCGTGATGAGTTTGAACTTTTTTGTGCGTGATATCAAAGATGTGATTCGCAACATCACGACGCTCGAAACGGTGTCTTGGTCGCCCGAGCAGCGCTACGTCAGTCGCCCGCAAAACATTGGCAAAGCCCGCGCGACAGGTGTCGAATTCGACACCAAATTCCAATTGCGCGAACTGTTTGACACCACCGTTCCGTTGTCGGTGCGCGTCAACGCCAATCTCTATAACTCCAAAGTGGAATCCGTGCCCGGCCCGTACAACACGCTCGAATCGCAAGCGCATGTGACGGGCAATATTGGTTTTGACTATCGAATTCCTAGCTCGCCGCTATCGTTCGGCGGCAACTTTGCGTGGACGCCCGCCTACACCTCGCAACGCAGCGAGGATCAAATTTCAAAAGTGTCCACCAAGCGGGTGTTCGATGCGTACGCCCTCTATCGCGTCGATTCGCGCACCAACGTTCGCCTCTCGTTGTCAAACATTGCGCCGACGGACTCCGTCAGCGAAGGCACTTCGTTCTCCGAGGGGCTGCGGCGCTTCTCGATTTCCAACGGCCGAACCGACATGTCCGTGGCGTTGCGGCTGGAAATGCGGATCTAGGCAGATTGGCTGAAAAAGCGCTCGCGAGCGAATACAACTTTGCTCGATAATCACCGCTGCGCGTGCGGTTGCCGCCCAATACATTAAATATCGACTTTGGTAGGTTTTAGTGCTTAGCCCCATTGAAACATGGCTTCTGTAAAAAAGCTGTTGATAAGCTGGACGTTTGCCGCAAAGCGCTTTCTGACGCCAGAAGGGCTACCGAACCCTACAATCCAGCGATGGCAACCCTTAAAAAAACTCTACTCCTCACGGGCGCGTCGCGCGGCATTGGGCACGCGACGGTAAAGCATTTTCATGCGGCTGAATGGCGGGTGATCACGGTGTCGCGGCAACCGTTTGACAAAATTTGCCCGTGGCCACAGGGTGAAAAAGACCACGTTCAGATGGATTTGAACGACATGGCACGCTATCCCGACGCCATCGCGCAAATTAAGGAAAAGCTCGCCGCCCCCGAAACAGGCGGAAAACTCTCCGCCTTGGTCAACAACGCCGGCATGTCGCCGAAGCTCGATGGCAAGCGCATGGGCGTGTTGGCGACTGATCTTTCGGTGTGGCAGAACGTGTTTAACGTGAACCTTTTTTCGACGGCGTTGCTGTCCAGCGGCTTGTTTGACGAACTGAAGGCCGCGCAAGGCAGCATCGTGAACGTAACGTCCATCGCAGGCGTCAAAGTGCATCCATTCGCGGGCGCAGCCTATGCGGCATCGAAGGCGGCGTTGGCTGCGTTGACGCGCGAAATTGCTTACGATTTTGGGCCGTATGGCATTCGTTGCAACGCTATTGCGCCGGGTGAAATTGATACTTCGATTTTGTCGCCTGGTACCGATGACATTGTCGAAAAAGTCATCCCCATGAAGCGACTGGGCAAGCCGTCTGAGGTTGCGCAGTTGATTTACTTTTTGTGTACACCGCCTAGTTCATACGTCAATGGCGCAGAGATTCACGTGAATGGCGGCGAGCACGTTTGATGCGCTGCCGCGCGCGGTTTGCTCCCCTCTCCCCCGGAGGGAGTAGAGCCTGCCCCGGCGAAGGCCGGGGGGTTGGGGGAGAGGGGGAAGGTCTTGCGCAATACGAGACCGGCAGTTCCTGCCGCCCGCCCCCTCTCCCTAACCCTCTCCCTCCGGGGGAGAGGGGACACCCGCAATGACGCTTTGGCGCGCGCTTCGTCGCTTTCTTAGAGGCGACGGCCTGATCTATGCGGGTTATCTTGCTTTTCTCTCATTGCTGGCATTGTTGCCTGCGCTCGGCGTGCTGTTCTGGCTGTCGCAGCAGAGCACGATCATCCGCACGGCAGATGCGGCGTTTCGCGATTTTTTGTTCACGAATTTATTTCCTGATACGGCAAAACAAGTCGTCGCAGTAGTCGACAAGCTGCGTGCCAATGCGCGTGGCTTGGGAATCACGGGTGTGGCGATCATTGCAGGTGACTTGTTGCTCAAGGCGCTCGCTCTGAACGCAGCGATTGACCGAATTTGGGGCGCGGCGAAACGCAGCGTTTGGGGCTTCATTCGTGGTGCGTTTATCGTACTGATGGTCGTACCTGCGGTCATGGGGGTGCTGTTTTGGCTGATCCGCTTTGTTGAAAAGTTTTTGGGTAACTTGATGCCGTGGTGGCGCTCACCGATTGAGACGCTGTTCGATCCGATTGAAATTGGCGTGCCGTTGATCGCTGCGCTGACGCTCATTTATCGCTGGGTGCCCGCACGCTTAAATGCGTGGGCGTCGCCGCTCGCGTCAGCTTTGCTGGTTACGCTTTTGATCGAGATTGCCCGCTACGTGATCGTGAATTACTTCGCGCAGATTCAGCAACTCAAATCGTTGTACGGCGCGTTCATCGCGTTTCCGGTGCTGATGGTGACGCTGTTTGTGTTGTGGGGGTTGGTGCTCTATGGCGCAGCTTTGGTGGCCGAAGGTTTTGGCAGCAAAGCGCGCTTGCCGAAAGGCGCAAAAGCAGCCCGCGTAACCACGACCAAGTCGCACGCTAAGTAATCTTCATTCGCTACTTAAGCGCCGTGTAACCGGCAAGCTTTGCCGCCTCCACGCGTAGCGCGGAAATCAGCTTCAACAAGCTCGGATGCTGCCGGGTTTCGCTGCGCCCCGCGATGCGATAGGTTTCCGTTGCCAGTGGCACAAAATGCAATTTGAACTGTGCCGCCGCCGTGCGCAGCCCCGGCCCTGCGTCAGCAGCACCCGCTGCAATAGTCGCGGCCACTGCTTGATGCGTGAATTCCTCATGCCCGTAGCCGGAAATCGCGGTGGCAACCATGCCCGCCTCAGCCATTAACGAGTCCAGCAGCACGCGTGTGCCGGATCCGCGTTGACGGTTGACGAAACGCAAGCCAGGATGCGCTAAATCTGCAAGCCCTTTCACTCTCGCTTTGAGTTGCGGTGCAACGATCAAACCCTGCTCGCGTTCCATCAACGCGACGCTCCAGAATTCAGCGCTGTCCTCGACGCGGCTCCACAGGGCGGTTACCTGCGATTCTTTACCCGCGTACGCTGGCGTCACGGTGGTGTGGTGATACCCCGCTAAATCCGCATCGCCGCGCAGCAGCGCGCGAATGCATTCGACGCTACCTGCGTTAGCCATGTGGATGGCGTCCTGCATTTGCGCTGCGACCGTCGGAGACGACGCGCCAGACGCTGAGGACGTGTCGAATACTTTAGCGAGCGCATAGTCGTGGCTCGCAAGTAACCTCAGCAATGGTTGATCTCGTAGCGCTCTCGCCAAATCCGCAGATAACGCGCTCACACGTTCAGTCGACGGTGGCGAAAACAATTCATCATGACGCTCAAGCGCCGCCAGCAGCGCACGTCCTTTGCCCGTCAAATTAGTGCCTCGCCCGCGCGCTTTGCCGACGAGTTTGCAGCCGAGTGCCGCGTCGAAACCGAGCAATCGCCCCCACAGCGTGCGGTAGGTAACACCAAGCGATTGCGCCGCGTGTGTGATGGATTGCGTGTCGGCGAGTGTGCGCAAGCTGCGTTTGAGTTCGCGCAGATCGACGCGCAACTCCCCCAAGGTCACATCCGCTTGAACGGAAAAATTGATGTGCGGAGATGAAATTTTGGACATCTAAATCTGCAAGCATTGCAATACATTAAGAACGTAATTACATATTAAATCTACAGTATTTGCAAACGACAAAATACGCGTCGGTAATGTTGTTTGATGGTGTGTCGGTATGAGCGTCAAGCGTTTGGTGGAAAGTTTGCTTTCAATTTGGCGGGGATTGATGGGCGCGGGCCTATCGCATATCGCATGTGCAGTGTTTGTGGGGGGCTTCGTTATGTCAGCAAATGCGCAAAACCCCAAGCCCTCCGAGTCGTCGCAACCGATCAGCGTGTACGCGGCGGGCAGTCTGCGCGACGTCATGAAGGCGCTGGAACAGAGCTATGCCGAGGAACGCAGCGCCGCTGCATCGTCCTCCGTATCGCCACCCATCAAATTCCTGTTTGGCCCGTCCGGGAAACTTCGCGAACGTATCGAGACTGGCGAGCGCGCAGACGTCTTCGCCTCCGCATCGCCGACGCATACGGAGCGCCTTGTGACGGCGGGGAAACTTCGTTCTTCAAGTGTCTTCGCCAGCAACTCTCTGTGTGTGATGGCGCGGCCCGGGTTTGTATTGAACGAACAAAATGTGGTCGACTCGCTTCTCGCTGCAGAAGTGGTACTTGGCACATCGACACCGGGTGCTGACCCGGCGGGCGATTACACCTGGGACATGTTCAAAAAAATCGAATTAGCTCGCCCCGGTGCACTTGCGACGCTCGATAAAAAAGCGCAAAAACTGACTGGCGCAGAGGTCAGCCAAACCGATACGGTTGCACCGTACGCGCGCATCCTCATGGAAAAGCGTGCCGACGTGTTCGTCACCTATTGCACCAATGCACGCATTGCGCAAAAAGCGGAACCAACGATCACAAGCGTCAAAGTTCCCGTGCAGTTTGATGTAGCGACCGCTTACGGCATCGGGCTAGCGGTGGATGCAGCCGAATCAGCTCGTGAATTTTTGCGCTACGTCCTGTCGCAACGGGCGCAGAAAGTGATGGCAGAGTTTGGCTTTTCTGCACCTGCACTGAAGTGTGACAAGGTGGAGGAATCGCTGAAGGCTGCGCATGCGGCGTGGACGGGTGCGGAGACTCCGGTCATTGGCAGCAGCGGCGCGACCAGCGTTGCGAGGGTGCCCGTGGTTGTCGCAGGCAAGCGGCTGGCGATGACATTGCAACCCGGTGAAACATTGAATTTTGTGCAGCGCTCGCAAGGCAAAGGCGGTCGCGTATTTGGTGGAGCCGTCGAATTTACAGCGAACAGCAGCGGCCACTTTGAAGTGTTTGTCGATCAGCGTGCGTGGATTGACGTAGTGCAAGTGCGCGATCAGGTCGCGCTGAAATCGTTACGCGCCGACCGGTGGCTCGGCTGTGCGGGCGTGAGCAAGAACCTTGGTTTCAATGTGACCGCAGGCGAGCACTACGAGTTGCGTCTTTCCGAGATCGATAATGCGCGCGCTGGGGTGATGATCATGCCGATGCAGCGTGAGTCAAGCGCTGTGAAGTCTGCAACGCAGTGAGCATATTTGGCGATGCATTGGTCGCGGCAGGTCAACTGCTGTTGACCGCCGATTCGACACTGCGCGACATCACCCTGCTGTCACTCCGCGTGAGCGCGACGGCGACACTTATTGCTGCGCTGATTGGGCTGCCGCTAGGTGCTTGGGTTGCGCTAACGGGCAGTCGCCTGCGATTGCCTATTGTGGTGGTGCTCAATGCGTCGATGGGACTGCCGCCGGTTGTCGTCGGGCTGGTCGTGTATTTATTGCTGTCGCGCAGTGGCGTGATGGGGCCGCTCGGTTGGCTCTTCTCGCCTGCTGGCATGGTGATGGCGCAGACGATCCTGATCACGCCGATCATTGCGGCGCTAGCAAGGCAAACGATTGAGGACGCGCACGTGAACCTACGTGACTGGTTCAGCTCGCTGGGACTCACTGCTTGGCAGCGCGTTGCCACACTGCTTTTTGAGGCGCGTTTCTCATTGGCGGTGGTGTTGCTGGCTGGCTTTGGTCGCGCCATTGCCGAGGTCGGTGCGGTGATGATCGTTGGTGGCAATATCGCTGGATCAACCCGCGTGATGACCACAACCATTGCGCTTGAAACATCAAAAGGTGATTTGCCGTTGGCGCTTGCGCTAGGGGCGTTGCTGGTTTCGCTGGTGCTCATCATCAACGGCGCTGCACAGTGGCTGAAGTCCTCGATGGAGCATGCGCGTGGTTGATCATTGCTCGCCTCGCAGCGGGTGCATAGGGTGCATAGGGTGCGCTTTGCGCACCAACTGGTTGCTTGACAAACAGCGACGCAACTTGCGACCGTCTGGTGCGCAGAGCGCACCCTATGACGGAGGTCGGTGACGTGTTGCTGCGCTTGAAGCACGTTTCCGTGCGCGACGGTGGCAAACCGCTGCTTTCAGACATCAATCTTGAGGTCCGTGCAGGCGAAAGTATTGTCGTATTGGGCGCGAACGGGGCGGGGAAGACGACGTTGCTCAAGCTGTGCAATGGAATCGTTGTGCCGACGCAGGGAGCGAAACAGGCTCCAGAGACACGCGATCAAGCCCTGATATTTCAACGGCCACCGTTGCTCGCACGCAGCGTCATTGACAACGTACGTTTCGTGCTTGCCATGCGCGGACTCACCGAGCCCGCACGTACCGAAATGGCGCGTGCGGCGTTGGTCGCATGCGACCTTGGCGATATTGAAACGCGGCACGCACGATTGCTCTCTGGCGGCGAACAGCAACGCCTTGCACTGGCGCGTGCATGGGCTTGCAAGCCGAAATTGTTGCTCGCCGACGAGCCCACGGCGAATCTCGCGCCCGCCGCAACGCGCGAAGTTGAACGACTGATTCAATCGGTGCAAGCGCAGGGCACAACGCTAGTGCTGACGACGCATAACGTCGCGCAGGCGAAGCGTCTCGCGCATCGAATTTTGTTTCTGGACGGCGGCCGAATTGTCGAGGATCGACCTGCTGCCGATTTTTTCGTATCCCCCCAATCCGCCGCTGCGCGGAGCTATCTTGAAGGAGAGTCTCTATGAGTTCATTCAATCACTTTCTGCGATCTGTGACTCTGGCCGCGACCACGATTTCGCTCGGCACGCTGTCGATGCAGGCACACGCGCAGGACACCACAATCACCGTGTCGTCCACCACATCTACCGAGCAATCCGGCTTGTTCGGGTTTCTGCTGCCACAGTTTCAGAAAGCTTCGGGTATCACCGTCAAAGTGGTCGCGCTTGGCACGGGGCAGGCGCTGGACGTGGGTCGCCGTGGCGACGCCGACGTAGTGTTCGTCCACGATCAACCAGCCGAAGAGAAGTTTGTTGCAGAAGGTGCAGGCGTTGAACGTATTGCCGTGATGTACAACGACTTCGTGTTGATCGGGCCCGCTGATGATCCCGCCAAAGCTGCGGGCAAAGACATCACGGTCGGTTTGAAGGCGGTGTACGCAGGCAAAACCCCGTTCGTGTCGCGCGGAGACAAGAGCGGCACACATGCCGCCGAGCTTCGTTACTGGAAACAGGCGAGTGTTGACCCTGCTGGCGAAAAGCAAAGCTGGTATCGCGACACTGGCTCCGGTATGGGCCCCGCGCTCAACACGGCTGCGGCAATGAACGCCTACATCCTCGCAGATCGCGGCACGTGGCTCGCGTTCAAAAACCGCCAGAACCTGAAGATCATCGTTGAAGGCGACAGCAAGCTGTTCAATCAGTACGGCGTCATTCTGGTGAATCCAAAAAAGCATCCGCAAGTCAAAGTGGCGGCAGGACAAAAGTTCATCGACTGGCTGGTCAGCGCGGAAGGGCAGGGCGTGATTGCTTCTTACAAGATTGGTGGCGAACAGCTGTTTTTTCCGAATGCGCGGAAGTGACTCAGTAGTCGTTCGTTCGCTGGTGCAAGGAAATCGGCGGACGCGCCTTGCCGCGACCATGGGCATGCACACACCGCTACAGAATCCCGGATAGGAGAACGCAAAGTATTAACTATCGCTACTCTATTCACCGCGTGACACTTGCACACAGTTTTCGCGAACAATCCACTCCCACGTGGCGAATCGACGCCGCGAAGGAGTCAAAATGTTTGCTACATCCCTGCTTGTTGGTGCCGCTGCGGGCGCACTTGAGCGAGCAAGGCCCGGCACTCGCTTGCCGCTGGTTGCCGGCTGGAAGTGCCGGGCGCTTGCATTCGTCGCACTCGAAGTGCTAACCGTAGTAGCCGTCGTGTTCTTGTGGTTCGCTTTGGTTGATTCGCCCGCGTTGTTCGCGCTTGGCGGAGAACCGCTTTGGATCCAGCTCAGCGCCAACTGGCTGCTGAGTACGTTCGCTTTCTATTGGTGGCATCGCGTGCGCCATTACAGTGCTGTCTTGTGGCGCTGGACACATCAACTGCATCACAGTCCGCAACGCATCGAAACCATCACGACGTTCTACAAGCATCCGATTGAAGTGATTGCGGATACGCTGTTCAATCTCGCTTTGAGCTTCCTGATTCTTGGCGTATCGACTGAAGCATTTCTGCTGCACGCGAGTTGCGTCGCCAGCAGTCAATTTTTCGTGCATATGAACGTTGCGACGCCACACTGGATTGGCTATTTCGTGCAGCGACCCGAGATGCACCGCATACATCACGAGTCTGGCGTCCATCGCAACAACTACGCCGATCTGCCGTTTTGGGACATCTTGTTTGGCACTTTTGAGAATCCGCAGCAGCGTTGCGTTGACTGCGGTTTCGAGGCTGAACGGGAACAGCGAGTGCTTGATATGCTCCTGTTGCGTGACGTACATCACAAAAAATAGGGCGATCAGAGGAAACCATGTCAGAACACAGTCAATTCAACCTGCTCAGGCAACGCCGTTTCGCGCCGTTCTTCTGGACGCAATTTCTTGGCGCGATGAACGACAACGTGTTCAAGAACGGCATGATCATCTTCATGGCGTTTGGCGGCATGACGCTGGCGGGCATGGATGCAAACGTGCTGGTTAACGCGGCGGGGGCTGTTTTTATTTTGCCGTTCGTTCTCTTCTCTGCGTTTGC
>JANNYE010000175.1:0-2788 GCA_031409935.1 Burkholderiales bacterium
TGGGTTGTAGCTCCCGCTCTCACCCCGGATAGCTACACTCCAATAAAACTGTTCGATTGACTTCGGAAGCGTTGTAGCTCCCGCTCTCACCCCGGATAGCTACACTCCATGGGCTACCGCGTCACGGCGGCGCAGGTGTTGTAGCTCCCGCTCTCACCCCGGATAGCTACACTCCTCGCGGTGCTCGCGATGTTGTTGCCGAAGGTTGTAGCTCCCGCTCTCACCCCGGATAGCTACACTCTGACCTACTTTGAACCCGCGCCAGCCTTGGCTGTCGAGGGTTTTTCTTTGTCAAAAAACGAACTTCAAAACAGCAACATTTGGTCGGTGTTGACCTTTTTTTCCTGAAAAAGGGGCAAGCCAACGAGTATTTTCATGCTCGCATATTGCTTTTCAGTGACTGTCAAGACGCGTACTGAGCCTTCGGGCGGCAAATTCGCAATGACTCTCGCGGAGTGTTTTTCTTCTGCATCGCGATTCGCCACGACGCGACCATAGATGCTGAACTGAATCATGTCGTAGCCATCGTTAATCAGGAACTTACGGAATTGCGTGTACGCGCGCCGCTCGGCTTTGGTCACCGTTGGCAAATCAAAGAGAACGAGTATCCGCATGAATCGCCTCGTTTCGTGACTCATCGCGGTGGCCTACCGCTCGTCCTTGTGTTGCATCAAACCCTGTACGCGAGGCAGCTCCAGTAACGACTCGCTGCCCCCATCGTAGACACGAGCAAGCGATTGCGCCGCCTGATCGATTGACGCGAGCACACTCATCACGCCGCGCGGCATTCCCACGTCAACATTAAGCAGCGAGATGAGGGCCGCCTTGTCGGCAGACGTCAGATCGAATAGCGATGTACTGCTTGGGCCACGAACGTTGCGTGCGACGTGCAAGTCAACTAAGGGACGATACGGTTCAATCAAATCGTCGGCGAGATTGAAAGCGTTTTGCTCACTGTCATGAAACAGTCCAATGGAGGGGAGCATGCCATGCGCCACAAGCGCGCGGGCGCATGCGCCACGCATCACCGCGTAACCATAATCCAGTGCGCTGTTCGTCCACGATTCCTGCGCGCGATTGAAGCCACGACTGAACAGGGCGGGGAAGTAAAGCGCAGCAGCCTGCGCTTCCAAATTGTCCGGGTCGCCCGAACGCACGCGGCGCTCATGGCTTGCCAGTCGTTCCGCCGCATCAAGCTCAAATGCTTTAAGCACAAAGCACTGGTTCTTGATCTTCGACTTTACGATTTCTGCCCACGCACGCTTTGCGGTGGGTCGATCAACATCAAGCTGCAACCGCTGCATGCGAACAGCGCGACTGTGCTGCAAGAACGGCAGGAGCACAGCGTTAGGCTGATGGTTGTCTCCGCATGCGTAGAGCCCGATGCCGTAATCACCGCACGCAGAGAGTACCGGATGGGTAATCGTGATTTCGCGATGCGCGAGGACGATTACTGCAATGTCCTCAAACGGAACGAACGCAGTTTGCGACTGCTCGATAGCGAGCGAGAAATGCTCTCGCTTTAACTTCGCTGGTTTGCTGATGACGACGCTACGCCAAGTCACGACGGATCTCAAGCGGGCTGGCATAGGCGCGGCCCAGCGTGTCCACGTTAAATTTCTCTACCGAGATTGCGGTCTTCACTCCTACCCCTTCGATGAGGCCTAGCTTGTCGTTTGGAATATCTTTGCCCGAATTTTTTTGTGAGTAGGTCAGACTGGACGAGCGCGGCGCGTAGCGGGCACGGTCATGAACCGCAATATTTAGCGCCGCCGTGCCACTGTGGCAACTCCGGTAATAACCAATCGTTTCTATGTCCCCACGCTGAACGACACGAATTAAATCGTTCGCATGCAGTGAAAATAAAAAATCAAACCCGTCATCCATCAACGTCCAATTCGCCTCATCCTTGAAAGCGACAATTGCCCGATCCGGCAAGCCCGCCACGCGGTGATGCACGTACACCGGCACCAAATGAAACTTGCGATCCTTCTTGTGCTGAAACACATCGACCCGAAGCATCGTGTCGTTCTTTGCCACACCGCCTCGCACTTCAACGCCAGACATCTTGTCGATCAATACGTTGACTGAGCGAACAATCGGGCCGGTTTGTTGTCCGAGTTTGTCCGGCTTGCGTAGTGGATTGCTCGTGGCGAAAGCTTTGTCTCCCTTGCCAGCATAAGCAATCAGACGATCACGTATCGCTTCGTAAAGCATGGCATTACGATGCGAGTCGACGAGTTTTTCGATGAACTTATCTATGTCTGCAACTTTCAGCGTCAACGACGACAGTGCCACTTTCTGTTTGACCGAACCGGTTTCCTTGAGCGTTTCAGGCTGCGCGTAGATCGTTTCCTTATGTGCCGCGCCACCGTTGCGCCGCTGCGGCGCGCGCGAGACGAAGATGGGTTTCAGTGCGTCAAGCGCGGGCTCGTTGTAACTGCCAAGCACCACTATTTGCTCGCGCATCTGATTAACGTCATCGAGCTTTAAGCGAGCTTCAAGTTCATGACGAAAATGTGACCACGGTTCTGGAAAGTGCCGCTCAAGTTGCCGATACATCGCTGCATCGACGACCGCACCAGTCTCAAGATCAATGAAGCCGCGACTTACCGCAGAAAGTTCTCTTCGTCGCGCGTAGTCCGACAGCCGTTTCACCATGCCGTGACTACACGCAGCGACGACAGCCGCATCCATCGCATGATGACGATCACTCTCTTCACGAATTTTTAGCAAGCCCCATCGAGCGCGCAAGAACGCAGTGAGTTGACCGCTGACGACCACGCAG
>JANNYE010000176.1:0-26829 GCA_031409935.1 Burkholderiales bacterium
CGTTCTTTGCAATATCCATCCCAATTCGGCTAATCTTCATCTCGGACTCCTTCTCTCGTCTGGCTGGTTAGTTTCTGCGAAACCTCCAGTGTGGCACTTAGATGCCGTTGAGGGGGGAGGAGTCCATTCCATTGCCCTACGCGGCGCAGCGGCGTTAGAGGTCAGTCACCGCCCCTTTGCTAGCGCTAGACGCGAGCAACGCAAATTTGTACATCACGCCCTTTTTGTATTTCATCGGCGGCGCCGTCCAGTTAAACATCCGCGCCGCAATCGTTGCCTCATCCACATTCAATTGCAGCAACAATTTGTGCGCGTCGACGGTGATTGAATCGCCTTCTTCGACAATGGCCAGCAGCCCGCCGACTTGCGCTTCTGGCGCTATGTGGCCGACCACCATGCCCCAGGTGCCGCCGGAGAAACGGCCATCGGTAATCAACGCCACCGTCTCGCCCATGCCCTTGCCGATGATGGCGCTGGTGGGTGCGAGCATTTCGCGCATGCCGGGGCCGCCCTTCGGGCCTTCGTAGCGAAGCACCAGCACGTCGCCGTGATTGATCTTGTTGGCCATGATGGCGTCCATGCACTCGGGCTCGCTATTGAACACGCGGGCGGGGCCGGTCAGGACTGGATTTTTTAGGCCGGTGATCTTGGCTACGCAGCCTTCCGGTGCGAGATTGCCTTTGAGAATGGCCAAGTGTCCCTGCTCGTACATCGGGTTGTCGGGTTGGCGAATCACGTCCTGCGTTTTGGCTGGCAGATCGGGTACGTTGGCGAGTTCCTCTGCCATCGTTTTACCGGTAATGGTCATGCAATCACCGTGCAGCAAGCCCTTGTTGAGCAGCATCTTCATGACCTGCGGCACACCGCCCACGGCGTGCAGATCGGTCATCACGTATTGGCCCGATGGCTTCAAGTCACACAGCACCGGCACCTTCTTGCGCATCCGCTCGAAGTCATCAATCGTCCAGTCGATGTCCGCTGCGTGGGTGATCGCGAGGAAGTGAAGTACGGCGTTGGTCGAGCCGCCGGTCGCCATGATCACGGCGACCGCGTTCTCGATGGATTTTTTGGTGATGATGTCGAGTGGTTTCAGGTCTTTCTTGATAGCGTCAAGCAGCACCCGGCCCGATTCGGCAACGCTGTCCGACTTCTCCTGATCGGGGTTCGCCATTGATGACGAGCCGAGTAGGCTCATGCCCAACGCTTCAAATGAGGACGACATCGTGTTGGCGGTGTACATGCCGCCGCAGGCACCGTGCGTCGGGCAGGCGTTCTTCTCGATGCCGTCAAAATCTTCTTGACTGATGGTGCCCGCCGCCATCTTGCCGACCGCCTCAAATGGCGACACAATGGTCAGCGCCTGACCTTTCCAGTTGCCCGGTTTGATGGTGCCACCGTAGCAATAAATCGACGGAATATTCATGCGGCACATCGCGATCATGCCGCCCGGCATGTTCTTGTCGCACGCGCCGAGCACCAGTACGCCGTCCATCGCTTGGCTCATCGTGGCTGTCTCAATCGCGTCGGCGATCACCTCGCGCGAGACGAGCGAATACTTCATGCCTTCGGTGCCCATGCTGATGCCGTCGGTGACCGTAATCACGCCGAACATCTGCGGCATGCCGCCCGCTGCCTTGATCGCGAGAACCGCACGATCCGCGAGCGGCTGAATGCCAGCATTGCACGGGTTCATCGTGCTGTGCCCGTTGGCCACGCCGACGATGGGTTTATCGAAATCGTCGTCGCCAAATCCCACGGCGCGAAGCATGGAGCGATTGGGCGAGCGGGCGATGCCTGCGGTGATGGTTTTGCTGCGGCGGTTGAATGACATGGTGGTTTTTTGGGTGAAATGAGTAAGCTAGAACAGTATTTTCGTCGCCCCTGCGAAGGCAGGGGCCTAGCGACTTTTTGCGGCGAACAAATGAGATCTGCGGGGCAAAAGACACTGGGTTCCTGCCTTCGCAGGAACGACGAGGGTTGAACAGCGGAGTTGAAGGCGTGTCATTCAATTTTAGGGCTCGCTACACTTGCACCCTATGCTGATCCACCCCGAAATCGACCCCATCGCCCTGCAAATCGGGCCACTCGCCATCCGCTGGTACGGCCTGACCTACCTCGCCGCGTTCGCGCTGTTCATGGCGCTAGGCAGTTATCGCGCCCGAAAGCAGATTCTGCAAGGCTGGCGTCCGTCCGACGTTGACGACCTGCTGCTGTACGGCATTTTGGGCGTCGTGCTAGGCGGGCGACTCGGCTATTGCCTGTTCTACAAGCCCGGCTATTACCTGAGCAACCCACTGGAAGTATTCGCCGTCTGGCAAGGCGGCATGAGCTTTCACGGCGGACTACTCGGTGTGATTTTCGCGATGTGGCTTTATGCACGCCGCAACGAGCGCCCGTTCCTGCGCGTCATGGACTTCATCGCGCCACTGGTGCCGCTGGGCCTGGCATCAGGCCGCATCGGTAATTTCATCAACGCCGAATTGCCGGGCCGCGCCGCCGACCCGTCGCTGCCATGGGCGATGATTTTTCCGACGGTAGACAAGATTCCAAGACATCCCTCGCAGCTCTACCAGTTCGCGCTCGAAGGCGTGCTGCTGTTCATCATCGTGTGGATTTACTCAAGCAAACCGCGCGCTGCGGGGCGAGTTGCTGGTGCGTTCTTGCTCGGCTACGGCGTGCTGCGTTCAGCGTCAGAGTTCTACCGCGAACCCGACGCGTTCCTCGGCTTTCTGTCGTTCGGGATGACGATGGGGCAGTGGCTGTGCGTGCCGATGATTTTGTTGGGCGGATGGTTGTTGTTGCGGCGGGCAGCCAAATAGCTTTTGGCAAGCATGCACGGTTGCAGGCATGAGCGTAGACTCCGGCGCATTGCTTAGTCTGGCGCACGCTGGATTCAACATGAGCGAGGTGCAACACGGTGCGTACGGTGCCTGCAACTGACGGTGTCCCGATGGCGAAACGGCCTCGCGGGCGGGCCGTTTTACGCCGTCACGTTGTTGTAGCGTTGGCGCTTATCGTGCTTATGAACGCATGGTTTTGGGTTGAGCCATTGCAGCAGCCCGCGCGTCCTAGCTTGCCAAGCAAGGTGCTAACCGCTACCAACGGTTTGCGATGGCAGGACTTGGCAACGCGCGGTGCCCTAGTCGACACGCCACGGCGCATAGCCGGTAGCCCCGCACCATTTTTTGCGCTTCAAGCCTTATGGGACACGGTGTGGAGCATTGACGCGAGTGCCGCGGAAATAAACGAGTCGAACATTAAGCTGGCGCTGTCGCTGCGCGAGCGGGCTGAGCGCGGCGATTTGGAAGCGACGGTGCTCCTACTGGGTGCCGCGAGTTGGTGCGCATCTGCGGGGCCTTTATCTATGCAGCAGGAAGGCTCACGTGGCGCGCCTGCGGCTTGTCTAAGCCGATTTGGCGCTGACATTGATTCTCGTGAAAGTCTAGATTGGGCGATTTTTCGTTGGACGATGCAATTGGCTAGTTCGGGGCTGCACGAGGCGACCCTGTATGCCTCGGTGCTTGGACGTGAACAATTGTTCGTTTCAGCATCGCCTGCAATGATTGCGTTGGCTCAGGCAACCCCGGACATGCAGGCAACAGAAATTGCGGAGCAGTTGCGTGGCCAACTAATTTCACAACTGCAATCTATGGTTTCAGCAGGGTCGGCTGATGCCGCGTCGGAACTGAACAGCTACTACCTAAAAGCGATCGCCATGGGCGTGCCCGACACAACGCTTGCGCGTTACTACGCGCGCGTCGCAGAGCGGCTCGATCCTGCAAGAGGCGGTCTGGTTGAACTGACCGAGGAGTGGATTCGCGAGCGCGGCAACGTTCAGGTACGTTCGTAACTCTTGCCAAGACGACGCAGGCTTACTACTCAACCCGCCGAAATTCGCCGTCGACCGTTTTCGAACCCGTTTGCGCAGTCGCCGCAGCCGCTTGCGGCATGGCGCGATTGGGAACCAGCAGCAAAAACACCGCGAACAGGTCACTGACCATGCCGGGGAGAAGCAGCAGGCCTGCGGCTAGCATGCGGCGACCGCTGTCGAAGACCATGCCTTGTACGGCCATGGTTTGCAGCGCGCCTACAAACTGAGCGCGCAGAGTGCGGGTTTCGCGCTTCATGACGACGATGCCAAAGATTACGCCGGGAACGAACAATAGGAAGCCGGGAACGTTCAGCGCTTCAGCGACTCGAAGGGTGGCGTAGATGTCGAGCACCGGCAGCGCAATTAAAATTCCGAGTAAAACCAGTGGCATATATGTCTCCAGCGAACCATTTCGTGACGCAAACAAAATCCGTGATGCCATGGGCTGCAAAAGTGTCGTTTGCAAACGCACTCATGCACACAAAAACACACATCCGAAGTATGACAGTAAGACGACAAATTAGTGCCCTTAGCGACAGGTTGGCAAGGCAATTTGTTGCAGGTTTGTCGGTTCTGGCATCCACGTTTGCGCTGGCGGTGACGCCATCCGCTCAGCCCGCGCCGCTCTCGGTGGATGCGGCGTTTCCGGTGGTGGCCGCGTTTGAATCGGGCAAATTTGTGGTGAAGTTTGACGTGTTGCCCGGGCACTATTTGTACAAAGACCGTTTTGAGATGCAGGCGAACGGGCAGGCAATCGCAAAAATTTCGCTGCCCGCTGGCAAGTTCAAGGCGGATCCGACCTTCGGGCGCGTTGCGGTGTACGAGCAGCCCATGAGCCTATCGGCGGCGACCGCGCTGACGGGCAGTACCGAGTTAACGCTGGTGTTTCAGGGGTGCTCGGCGGTGGCGGGCGTGTGTTATCCGCCGACCCTACGCACGTTTACGTTGGCGGCGGGCGCGAAGGACGTGCGGGCTAAGGAACTCGCTGCGGTGAGTCTTAAAAATCAGTTCAAACCGTTGGTGAGTCAGTGAACGCCCGCATGGACGCGAAGCCCGTCTCGGCTGGCAAGCGTGCGTTGCTGCTCGGCGTGGGTGGTATCGCGGCGTCTGCGGCGGGTGCTTATGGCGGATATTGGTGGCTGACGCGCGGCGCGGTGGCGGGCGATGAGGCGAAGCTTTTGAACGCGAGTTTTGAAGGCTTGGACGGCACACAGCAGCCGATGTCCACGTGGAAAGGCAAGACCTTGGTGGTGAATTTTTGGGCTACTTGGTGCGGGCCTTGCCGCGAAGAGATGCCTGAATTCGTGAAGGCGCAGACCGATTTTTCGGCAAAAGGGCTGCAATTTGTAGGCATCGCCATTGATCGACGCGCGCCGGTTGAAAGATTCGCGAAAGAATTGGCGATCAATTATCCGGTGCTTTTGGGCGATGTGGCGTGGTTGGACGCGGTGAAAACGATGGGCAATCCGCAAGGCGTACTGCCGTTCACGATGGTGATCTCACCGAAGAGTGAAGTGATGCTTCGCCGCGTAGGAAAGCTCAAATACAGCGAAATAGCGGCTATCTTCGCGTAAGTTGCGAAGTGCTCATCGGTCGTAGATCGAACTAGGTAATCAGATCAGCTTTATTCGAGAACGACCATTCTATATGGGCTTAGGCTGTTTTTACCTAATAGTCGACTAAAGTATTTTTAGCTATCCATGCCCAATAAAAATGAGCCTTAACGAGAAAAGTGATTGACTTAACTAACCGCTTTTGAGTGTTTCTTGTTGATCGAGGCCCAAGGACTTTTCCTGTCTCCATACGGCAACAAATCTAGCAGAAAATTGAAATTTGAGGCAAACTAGCGTCATCTCAACTTAACTCGCTGCGATCTCACCGATCAAAGTGACGCTGTCTTGATGGTCGAGGACACAGAAACTATTTCAAAAACGGACATTGCGAGCATCGCAAAAGCAACCAGCGCGGCGTTCGCGAGCGCCGTTGCAGAGAAGCCGATTAACGCAACGCCGCGAATCCTGTTATTGCACGGGCCGAACCTGAATTTGCTCGGCACGCGCGAGCCAGAAAAATACGGCTCGACGACACTGGCGCAACTCGAATTACATTTGATCGAGCGCGCTGCAAAAGCAGGCTTTCAGCTCGACTGCCTGCAAAGCAATCACGAAGGCGTGTTGGTGGATCGCATTCACGCCACGCGTACTGACGGGACTAAAGCCTGCATCATTAACGCGGGCGCTTTGACGCACACCAGCGTTGCACTGCGTGACGCCTTCGCGGGCGCATCGCTCTCGTTCCTTGAGGTTCACATCACCAATGTGCATGCCCGCGAGGAATTCCGCCATCACTCGTATTTGAGCGCCATTGCGCGCGGCATCATCGTCGGTTTTGGCGTGCGCGGTTACGACCTTGCGCTCGACTTCCTGACGCAGGCATCCGCCTAAAGCGTCAACCCGCACGCAGCCAAGTAACCCAACCGGTTACTTCCCCTTTATCTTCTTTTCCGAGGAGACCGTCGCATGGATCTGCGCAAACTGAAAACATTGATCGAACTCGTCCAAGAATCCGGCATCGCTGAGCTTGAAGTGACCGAGGGCGAAGAAAAAGTCCGCATCACGCGTACGGTGGCCAACACCATGCAGCCAATGATGCATTACGCAGCACCTATGATGGGGCAAATGCCGCAGGGCATGCAACAGGCAGCACCGATGCCGTATGCGGCGGCGGCTCCAACAGCCCCAGTGGCCGCGCCCGCCCCGGTCGAGCCAGAAGGCCACGCCGTCAAGTCGCCGATGGTTGGCACCTTCTACCGCTCGGCTGCGCCCGGTGCCAAGCCGTTTGTGGACGTGGGTTCGACTGTTTCCGTCGGCGACACCATCTGCATCATCGAAGCGATGAAGCTGATGAACGAGATTGAGTGCGACAAAGCCGGTGTGATCAAGGCGATCTTGGTTGAGTCCGGCCAAGCGGTGGAATATGGTCAACCCATGTTCATGATCGAATAGTCTGACGATGGCGCTCTCCTTAACGGCGGCAAAAAAACCGCCGACGCAAATGTTCGAGAAGATTCTCATCGCCAATCGCGGTGAGATCGCGCTGCGCATTCAACGTGCCTGCCGCGAGATGGGCATCAAAACGGTGGTCGTGCACTCCGAAGCCGACGCCGACGCCAAGTACGTCAAGCTCGCCGACGAGTCCGTGTGTATCGGGCCTGCGCCTTCGGCGCAAAGCTACTTGAACGTCCCGGCAATCATCGCGGCGGCGGAAGTCACCGACGCGCAGGCAATTCATCCGGGCTATGGTTTTTTGTCGGAGAACGCCGATTTTGCCGAGAAAGTCGAGAAATCCGGCTTCGTGTTCATCGGCCCGCGCGCCGAGACTATTCGTCTGATGGGCGACAAAGTTTCCGCCAAACTGACCATGAAAAAAGCCGGCGTGCCAGTGGTGCCCGGCGTGGACGGCGCGCTGCCGGACGATCCGCGCGAAATCATCAAAATCGCCCGCAGCATCGGCTATCCGGTCATCATCAAAGCCTCGGGCGGTGGTGGCGGACGCGGCATGCGCACCGTTCACACCGAAGGCGCGCTGGTCAGCGCTGTGACGTTGACCAAAGGCGAAGCACTCGCCGCGTTCGGCAACGGCACGGTGTACATGGAGAAATTCCTTGAAAACCCGCGCCATATCGAGATTCAAATCCTCGCCGATCAACATAAAAACGCGGTGTATTTGGGCGAGCGCGACTGCTCGATGCAGCGCCGTCACCAAAAGATTATCGAAGAAGGTCCGGCACCGGGTATCCCGGATCGGCTGATCGCGAAGATCGGTGAGCGCTGTGTCGAAGCGTGCAAAAAAATTGGGTACCGCGGTGCAGGCACGTTTGAATTTTTGTACGAAAACGGCGAGTTTTATTTCATCGAAATGAACACCCGTGTGCAGGTCGAACATCCGGTGACGGAGTTGATCACCGGCGTCGATATCGTGCAGGAACAGATCAAGATCGCGGCCAACCAGAAGATGATCCTGCGGCAAAAGGACATCATCAAAAAAGGCCACGCCATCGAGTGCCGCATCAACGCGGAAGACCCGAATTCATTCGTACCTTCGCCCGGTCGAATCACCAACTGGCATCCGCCGGGCGGGCCGGGGATTCGCGTCGATTCGCATGCGTACAACGGCTACTTCGTGCCGCCGAATTACGACTCGATGATCGGCAAATTGCTGGCCTACGGCGCGACACGCGAGCAGGCGATTGCCCGCATGCGCATCGCGCTGTCCGAGATGATTGTTGAAGGCATCAAGACCAACATTCAACTGCATCGTGAACTGATGGACGACGCGCAGTTCATCAAAGGCGGCTTCTCGATCCATTACCTTGAGCAACGCATGGCAAAGCTGGCCGAACGGCGCAAGTAGAGTATGGCGCTTTCGTGGATTGAGATTTCCGGACCAGTAAAAGGGGCTGCGGCAGACGCGATTGCGGATGCTTTGCTTGAGGCTGGTGCGCTAGCCGTCGATGTCGCCGACCTCAACGCAGAGAGCGGCGCTGAACAGCCGATTTTTGGCGAACCGGGCATGGCGCTGACGCAGCGCTGGGCCGACAGCCGCATCGCTGCATTGTTTGAAGGCGACGCTTCGACTGACGAGCTGGAAGCGCTGTGGCAAACGCTCCGCGCATCAGACGCTGACAGCCTCGGCCCGCACGAATTTCGCGTGGTGCCGGAAACCGATTGGGTGCGCGCCACCCAAGCTCAGTTTGAGCCGATAGAAATCACACCGACTCTGTGGATCGTGCCGACGTGGTGCGAGCCGCCGAAGCCATCGGCGATCAATCTGCGCGTTGATCCTGGCCTTGCATTCGGCACTGGCACACATCCGACGACGCGCCTCTGTTTGCAGTGGTTGAGCGATTTATCGCTGGCTGGAAAAACTGTGCTCGACTATGGCTGCGGCTCCGGCATTCTGGCAATGGCTGCGTCGGCGCTGGGTGCGAGTAGCGTATTCGGCGTCGATATTGATCCGCAAGCGGTGGAAACAGCTCGGTTCAACACTGAAGCGAACGGTCTTATCGTGACGTATGCTGTGTCAGACCACGAACTGAATCAACAATACGACGTGGTCGTCGCCAACATTCTTGCAGGGCCGTTGACCGTTCTCGCACCAGCCATTTGCGCTCACGTCAAGCCCGGCGGACAGCTCGCGCTCGCGGGCATTCTCGCGCCGCAAATCGAGCGCATTCAAGCCGCCTACGCACCGTTGATCACCATGACCGTCACAGCCGAACGCGACGGCTGGGTGCGGATGACGGGCACTCGGCACTCATGAGGCCATCGTCGCACAGCGCACTAACGCTGATCGCTGCGCTACGATAGCGCCGTGAACTCCAACCCAGATTTAGCTGCTGTCACCCGATGTCCGCATTGCGCGGCGCGATTTAGGGTGCGTGCCGAGCAGGTAAAACTGCATGCGGGGCTGGTGCGCTGCGGTGCATGTCGGGGTATTTTCGACGCGATTGAACACCTGATTGAAGGCTCGCTGCCGTCGGCTGATTCAATGGACGACCCAAGCGAGGGATCGCCGCAGACCATCATTCAGGGCATGCCTGGCATGCAGCCTGAGGATGCGCTGGATAACAACATGCCATCACGCGCGTCAGCGCTCGCCGACATTGACGCGCCGAATCAGGCGTTGAAGGGGCCAACGTCGGCCACCGATGGCGTGCGCGTTCGTAATCTCGATGCCGATAACGCAGCGCCCGCCGACGCGGCCATGTTGTCGCCGGCTGCGCTTAACAGCTACCGCTGGCGAGCGCAGCCTCGCACCAGCAGCGTGCTGGCGCGTTGGGCGCTGGGGCTTTTGTGCGCGTTGGCGGCGCTTGCCGTCGCGGCTCAGGCTGCGTTTTTCTTTCGTGATGAGCTTGCCAGCCGCGTACCGACGCTGGTGCCCACGCTCACGGCTGCGTGCGCCTATCTTGATTGTCGGGTCAGCCCGCCCAAACGGGGCGAGCAATTGGGGTTCATTGGTACCGACCTTGCTGCCGATCCTGCACACAAGGGACTGCTCATTTTTACCGCCACTTTGCGCAATTCTGGCGCGACGGCGGTGGCCTACCCCCACCTGATTTTGTCGCTCGACGGACTGAGTGGCGAGCTGGTGGTGCGCCGTATTTTTTCTCCTGGCGAATTCGCGCCCGCCACGGCAAATCTGGCGCGCGGCCTAGATGCAGGTGCCGAGGTTGAAATCAAGCTTTATCTCGATGCCAGCCAGACCAACGTGGTTGGTTTTAAGATTGATCATGCGTATCTGTAACCCAGATCGCCTCGGCGCGCTTTGCGTTCCGCTCTGAATCGTCAGCCCCGACATTGGTTCGCCCTATGGGTTGCGAGCGTGTGCATCGGTGTAATTGTTTATGCCAGCTTGCAGCCATTTTCCGGCTGGATAGCGCCCGAGCCCACCATGCGTTTTTTTCTTTGGCACTGGGGCCAACGCTGGCTCGTTAACGACGCGGTCTTCAATGTCGTCGCCTACGTGCCGTTGGGCGCGGCGCTGGTAATTGCGACCCCCGCAGCGTGGTCGGTAATTCAGAAGATCGGGGTTGCGCTCGTCTTTGCGTTGTTGCTGTCGCTTGCCATGGAGACGGCGCAAATGTGGCTGCCAACCCGCTATGCCAGTGTCTACGACACGGTAGCAAATATTGTCGGAGCGCTGTTGGGCGCGATGATCGGGCGCGCGCTGATCGCTTTCAAGTGGCTGACGGCCATAGCCAACGGACTGCGTGACGAGTTGATCGTCGCCGGGCCATCGGGCGCGTTGAAGCTGGTGCTGCTACTGGTGTGGCTGCTGGCCCAAATCAATCCCGCGATCCCGCTGTTTGGGGCCATTTTTCATCCCGGACAGCAGGCGGCGTTTGAGCCAGCAGTGATGCTGGTCGAGGTGACGCAAACCGCTGCGGCTCTAATCGGGATCGGACTGTTTACCGATCTGACCATGCGCAAACGCTGGATGGGCGGGATTGCACTGATGGTGGTGATTACGCTGGCCATCGTGCTCAAGACTGCCGCAGCGCATACGGTGCTCAAACCGCTGGCATGGGACCAGTGGCTACGACCCGGCCACACATTAGGGCTCGCGGCGGGCGCCTTTGCGCTGATGGTTCTGTTTTGGTTGCCACGCAGCGTCAAGTCAGTTCTGGCTGGCATTGGCCTCTTGTTGAGTGTGCTCATCAATTTACTGCTGCCAGATTTTGTGGCTGCTAAAGCACCGTTGTCCATATTTAGCTGGAACTACGCCCACTTGCTGCATCTGAACGGATTGACCCACACTATCGTTCTTTTGTGGCCTTTCGTCGCCACGGCGGTGCTGTTTTGGCGATTTGTAGTGCCCAGGGGTGGCGATCGTGAAGAACCGCCCCTACTGCATAAAATAGTTCGATGAACACACAGACGATTGATGGGCCAAGTGGATCACTTGAGATCGCGTTCACCACGTCCGCCGGCGCAGCGCCTATAGCGTTGGCGCTGATTTGCCACCCGCATCCGCAGTTTGGTGGCACCATGGACAACAAAGTGGTGCAAACCTTGGCCAAAGCGTTTGCGGAGCTGGGTTTCGCCACCCTGCGCTTTAATTTTCGCGGGGTGGGCAAAAGCGCGGGGGCTTACGACGAAGGTCTTGGCGAGACCGAAGATGCAGCAGTTGCCCTAGCGTGGGGACGTTCACAAGTGCCCGATGCAACGCCACTAGTTGCCGCCGGATTTTCGTTTGGTTGTTTTGTGCAAACCCGCTTACTACCGCGCTCTAAACCGAAGCAATTGGTGTTGGTTGGCCCGGCTGTGGGCCGATTTCAGATTGCTGAGGTGCCCAAGGATACGGTTGTGATTCATGGCGAAGAAGACGATGTGGTGCCGCTTGCCGACACGATGAACTGGGCGCGACCGCAAGGGCTGCCGGTCACGGTTTTTCCGGGCGCAGGCCACTTCTTTCATGGCCGGTTGCCGGAGCTTAAAGCTGTGATCAAACGAAATTGTCATCCGTCCGTCTGGCAATAGGTCACACAAAATGCTCTGGATCAAAGCGCTGCACATCATTACCATGGTCACTTGGATGGCAGGTATTTTCTATCTGCCGCGCCTGTTCGTGTATCACGTTCAAGCCGTGTCGCAGGTCGACACTATCGGCGATGCGCGCTTCAAAATCATGGAGCGAAAATTGTTCTGGGGCATCATGACACCGGGCGCAATCCTCACCATTATTTTTGGTTGCTGGCTGTGGTTCGGCTACGGTATTTCCGGCAAATGGCTGATGTGGAAACTTGTGTTTGTGTTGTTCCTGATTGGTTTTCACGTCTGGTGCCTAGTGCAAATGCGCGCCTTCGCTGACGGCTGCAATGTCAAATCCGAACGCTACTTTCGCGTGGCTAACGAACTGCCTGTGTTCGCGTTGTTCGCGATTGTGATTTTGGTTGTCGTTAAGCCGTTCTAGCCGAGGCTTACTTCGTCACCACCAACAAATCATGGGTAAAGATATAGCCTTTGAGCTGCACGATTTTGCTGAAATACTGTGACCACACGCGCTCGATGTGTGCGTTTGAATGGAACACATTGACATACTCTTCCGGGCTTTCAACAAAGCCATCGAGTTGATGATTGTCGCTGGTGTACGCTAACCCCTCGGCCTCGACCCTTGCCATCAAGGCGGCGTAGGTTAAGCGGTCGAGTGCGGCGTAGTCGATGGCAGTTTGCCCATGCACGGTGACCAGCATGGTGCCACCGGGCCGCAAAACGCGGCGCAGTTCCTGAAGCCACTTGGCCTCCCAATTCGCTCGCAAATGGGTAAACACGGAAATGCCGTAAATGATGTCGAATGATTCATCCGCGTAAGGCAGCGGCGGGGCAAGCGATGATGGGCTGTACGAGCCCGGTAAGTTTTTTTGGCACCACGCCACATTGTCGGTGTCGATGTCGCAACCAAAAAAGCGGGAGCCGAGTTCTGGCGCCAAATGGCGCGCTACCCGTCCGCAACCGCTGCCCCAGTCAAGCACGGCTTTGGCAGCTAGCCACGCCTCGCCAGTCACTGCGGTGTACGCCGCTTTGATGCGGTTTGCATCGGTGCAGCCGAGCTGCAAGAAGCCAAACGGATCGCGATTGCCAATTACCCGAAACCTTCGATCAGCGTCCGGCAAATTGAGATGCCGCGCAGGATCGGGCAGATACATCGTTTCTCGGGCTCTTGATTCGGGTGTGGTCATCGAATCCGCAAATCGCAACTGCATCACGCCATCGGGATAGGTCGGGTCTACGACGATGGTAAAGCCGCTTTGATCGGCCTGCGCGCGCTGCCAAAATACGTCCTGAATACCGGCCCTAAGCTGTGGATAGGCAATCGACACAGGCGCGTTTCCGTTGACGGTGAAGCGCTGCGCCTGTTGCTCAAGCGGCAATGCGGGATCCGGAAAAGCCCAGCCCCAGATCGTGAGCCGACCGTCGGAACCCTCGGTAACGCTATCAACGTTCCACAGTTCGGCGACTAGGCGTCCAGATGGGGGGGGGGCTTGCCGAACTCAACGACTTTTGCAGAAACTGGGTTGCGCGCGTAACTATCGACATACTGAGCGTTGTTTCATGAGCAATGTAGGGTCTAAACTAAAATTCAATGATACTCAACATGCGCAAAACTCAATGGCATTCCCCGAGGTGACGGTTGCGCGAGCACTGGTTCTTTTTTCTGGCGGCCAAGACTCTACGACTTGTCTGGCGTGGGCATTGTCGCGTTTCGCGCACGTCGAGACGATTGGCTTCGACTACGGTCAGCGTCATCACATTGAGATGGACGTGCGTATCGAAACGCTGCATGAGTTGCGCGCTGCATTTCCGCAATGGCGTAACAAGTTGGGTGACGATCACGTCGTTGATCTTGCCGTGCTGGGGCAGATCAGCGAGACTGCTCTAACACGCGACGTTGCGATTGCGTACGAGAGAAATGGTTTGCCGAATACGTTTGTGCCAGGGCGCAATTTGTTGTTCCTGACGTTTGCTGCGACGGTCGCTTATCGGCGTGGGCTGAACGTGCTGGTCGGTGGCATGTGCGAGACCGACTTTTCGGGCTACCCGGATTGTCGCGACAACACCATGAAAGCGATGCAGGTCGCGTTGTCGCTGGGGCTGGATCAAAAGCTGCGCGTTGAGACGCCGCTGATGTGGATCGACAAGGCGGACACGTGGGCGCTGGCCGAATCGCTGGGCGGTACGCGGCTTACGAATCTGGTGATTGAGCATACGCACACTTGCTACAACGGCGTGCGCGAAACGATGCACGCTTGGGGCTACGGATGTGGCGAATGTCCGGCGTGTGCGTTGCGTAAGACGGGATTTGAGAAATGGCGTTCGCGATGAGTTTTGAGCGTGGCCTATCTGTAGGAGCGGCCTTGGCCGCGATCCACCGTTTGCGTGCGCCGACACATGTCGTTTGCGAGCCGTCTATCGCGGCCAAGGCCGCTCCTACAAGCGCAAGGCCGCTATGACCTACGCTGTTAAAGAAATCTTTTACACGCTGCAAGGGGAAGGCGCGAATGCGGGGCGACCGGCGGTGTTTTGTCGTTTTGCGGGCTGCAATTTGTGGAGCGGGCTGGAGCGTGATCGCGCGACCGCTGTTTGCAAATTTTGCGATACGGAATTTGTCGGCACCGATGGCACGCGTGGTGGCAAGTATGTCACCGCTGCTGAACTCGCCGCCATCGTTGCCAGTGAATGGCCTGCGACATCGAAGGGCAAACGGTTGGTCGTTTGCACTGGTGGCGAGCCGCTGTTGCAGCTTGACGATGTGCTGATCGCCGCGCTTCACGCCGAAGGTTTCGAGATTGCGGTGGAGACCAACGGCACCATTGCTGCCCCGACTGGCATTGACTGGATCTGTGTGAGCCCCAAGGCGGGCGCTGAACTGGTGCAAACGAGTGGGCAGGAATTGAAGGTGGTGGTGCCGCAGCCGTTCGACTTTGAGTTCCTGAGCGCGCTCGATTTTGAGCATCGATTTGTGCAGCCGATGGACGGCCCGTCGCGCCTTGAAAATACGCAGTTTGCAATTGACTGGTGTTTGCTGCATCCCGAGTGGCGGCTTAGCGTGCAAACTCACAAAGTCATCGGCATCCGATAATCGCGCTATGAACTACGAAATCTCACAGCGCTTTTACTTTGACGCGGCTCACACACTCAAGCGCACCACTGAGGCCGAAGGCTCGCGGCGCATACATGGCCACACGTATCACTGCGAGGTGTCGCTCGCAGGCGTGCCGGATGCGAAAAGCGGCATGGTCAGCGATCTTGGCTTGTTGCGCGCGCGGCTGGATGTGGTGCGCGAACAGCTGGATCATCACTACCTCGACGAGGTGCCGTCGCTCGGCGTGCCGACGCTTGAAAATTTGTGTGCCTTCGTCTGGCACGCGGTCGCTCCGCATTTCGCCAACATTGCCAGCGTTCGCGTGTGGCGTGAAGGGATGGGCGACGCCTGCACCTTAAGAAAATCGTGATCTGTTGGAGCGGCCTTGGCCGCGATCCGCGCGCGCGCAACCGAGCTTTGTCTCAGGCATACGTCTATCGCGGCCAAGGCCGCTCCTACAGGGGTTGCCTCGCGGCGAGACTGTCGTGAAAAATGAAAAAATAATGAACTCCTTCACCGCACAACCCCTGCAAAAATTCTTCGCGCCCTGCCCACGTGGACTTGAGCAGGTGCTGTTCGAAGAATTAACCGAACTCGGCGCGCTACACGTCGGGTCGACCGATGGTGGCGTGGCGTTTCAGGGGCCGTTCACGCTTGGCTATCGCGTCTGTTTGTGGAGCCGCATTGCTAGCCGCGTGTTGTGGCAATTGGCGGTGGATGAGTATCGTTCCGAGGAAGATATTTTCTCGCTGGCGCGCGACGTTGAATGGCCGCAGCTGTTCTCGGCGCACAACACCATTCGCGTGCAGGTCGACGCGATTCGCTCGCCGGTCACCAGCCTTGAGTTTGTGACGCTGCGTGTCAAGGACGCCATCGTCGACAGCTTCCGTGCCGCAGGCGAGGATCGTCCGTCGGTCAACACCAGCATGCCTGACATGCGCATCCATGTGTTCCTGACGACGCACAGCGCGACCGTCTACCTTGATCTCGCGGGCGAGGCGCTGTTCAAACGCGGGTATCGTCGCGAAGGACTCGCTGCACCATTGCGTGAGAATTTGGCGGCAGGCATGCTCGCGCTCAAGGGCTGGAAAGGGCAGCAAGCGCTGTTCGATCCGATGTGCGGCAGCGGCACGATTTTGACCGAAGCCGCGATGATCGCGATGGGGCTCGCGCCGGGTGCGCAGCGACCCTTCGCGTTTGAGAAAATGCTCAATTTTCAGGCAGACGACTTTCACGCCATGCGCGATGCGGCAGCCACGGCGGGCAGACCGTTGCCCGATGGTTTGCTGTTCGGCAATGATCGCGATGCCGAGGCCATCGACACCACGCGCAGACACTTGCAAAACATTGGCGGCGAGGCGAATGCGGCGCGCGTTGTGTTAACTAACGTTGCGATGGAAACGCTAGCTTCGCCCGGCCCCAACGGTCTGCTGCTGACCAATCCGCCGTACGGCGAGCGGCTCGACGAGCTGGCTGATTTGAAGCTTTGGTATCCGCTGGTCGGCACTTGGCTCAAGAAGACGATGGCGGGCTGGAAGGCGTGTTTCATCACCGCTGACCGCGCGCTGCCCGGTGGCATCGGCTTCAAGCCTTCAAAGCGCACGCCGCTGTTCAACGGCGCGCTGGATTGCCGCCTGTTTGAGTTTGAGCTGTATGCCGGTTCGAAGCGCGAGCGGCCTGCGGGCGAAGCGCCTAAAATTATTGTCTAACGCAGACCAAAGCACCGCCATGTACGAATCCGAAATCACAAAATTCATCCGCGACCTCAAAACCGCGCGCCCGCATCTCGAAGAAGAGCAGCGCAAAGGCCGCGCAATCTGGTGGGACAGAAAGCCGCTGGACATGAAGGAACTGGGCGAGCAGGACGCCGCTAAAGTGCCGCAACAGCCGTATCCCTACGCGACGAAGTAGCGACACATTTTTTGACTGTGGGAGCGGTTCCACCGCGATGATCCACAGGTGGCGGTCGCAATCGCGGTGGAACCGCTCCCACAGACATGGCTCAAGGCATGCGATCCGCAATCTCACCACTCGGGTGATTGCTCGCTCGCGGCTCACTCGCCAGCAATACAAATGCGGCGAAATGCAGTAAGAATCCGACCGCGAAAAACGTCACCCGTATCTCCAGATGTTCGGCGACCGGCTCGTTTTCCATGCGGCCATAACCCAGCGCCTGCATGAATCCGACGAACACGAACGTCGCTCCCGGCACCATCACCACCGGCCACGCGAGCTGCGCTGACTGCGACAACCGTTCTGCTCGCGCCGCCGCCACCAACACCAGCGCCGCAGGAATGCTGGTCAGCGCGAACCAGCGCCCGCTGACCATCGCAACAGCCACCGCCACCGCGACCCATAGCGCAAGAACGACGAAAAAAACTTGTGTCGCGCGGGCTTTGTTCATAACGATGAGACCTTACTGCTGTCTGAGGTGTTGCGAAAATACCAGCCGATGATACGCTCGTGACGATGGAATCCGCGGCCGACCTTTCACCCACGATTCAAGCGGCAGACAGCCCTGATGAGCGCCGTTTTGGCGGGCTGCTGCGGCTGTACGGCAGCGACGGTTTCGCGCGCATTCGTACGGCGCATGCGGTCATCGTCGGCATCGGTGGCGTCGGCTCGTGGGCGGCAGAGTCTTTGGCGCGGTCAGGGATCGGCCAGATCACGCTGATTGATATGGATGTGGTTGCTGAATCCAATCTCAACCGGCAGGCGCACGCGACCTTTGCCAACCTCGGACGCAACAAAGTCGACGCCATGCGCGAACGAATTTTGAGCTTCGCGCCGGATTGCGGTGTGAACGTCATCGACGATTTTGTGAGCACGGAAAACGTCACTACGATCTTGCCGCCAGACGCCGCATTCGTGATCGACGCCATCGATAAAGTGAACGCCAAAGCGGGCTTGGTGGCGCATTGTCGCAAGCTCGGCTTGCCGATTTATGTGTGCGGTGGATCGGGCGGAAAAAGTGACACCACCAAGCTCGTCACCAGCGATTTAGCGTTCACCGAACACGACGCGCTACTCGCCAAACTGCGCCTGACACTGCGCCGTCAGTATGGCTTCCCGCGCGGCGACAAAAAGTTCAAAGTGACAGTCGTTTATTGCAGTCAGCGACAGCTAGAGGCACCCGAAGGCGGCGGCGCGGGGCTCGCCTGCGCAGGCTACGGCTCGGCCATGCACATGACGGCGAGCATGGGTTTGATGGCGGCGGGATGCGCGTTGGGCGCGGTGGCGACGGGATAAATTTAGTGGCACATCTATAAATCCGTTGTTCGGGCGAACTGCGTAGTTGTGCGGTGCTCGCGATCCTCATGTACCCCAGTACATTCCGGTTGCTCCGCGCCGCACGCCTAGCATTTCATCCCAAAAAACGAATTTATAGAAGTGCCCTTAGGGTTTGTCACCAGCCAAATTGCGGTAACAGCTTACTTTGGAGATGCAAGTCTGTAGTGGGGTTAGCAGCGCAAAAAGCGGTTTATCGACTTGATCGAAAAATAGCGACTATCGCCTATGAAATAAGGACGCAGGTGAAAAGCCATATCCATCTTCGTCACGCCAACCGTCCGTTTTCGCTGAGGTTGCTGCTCAACTCGCCGCCGCGTCAGCACGCTCCAACCAGTACCGCCCACGGATCATGTCTGATTCCGTTTCTAAATCAATAGGAGACTAGGCGCGACGACGCAGACAGTGCGTTAGCACGGCAAGGAGGAGCAACGACGTATCGTATTGATTTAGAAATGGAATGAGGTAGCACCGAGTCCGCTGCCGACGCGCGTGCCCTGCATCGTGAAGGGCTTGCGCGTTGTCCATCTCTCCAACGCTCGTTAACAACGAAAAGGCACGTTGAGTGTCCTTGTCAACACCTTCGCTCAATGTTTTTTACGATGCGAATTTGCGGACGTCATGCGTTCTGGAGCATGTTGGCCTGCGTCGACAACCGTTACTCAAACATGATTTCAGTGGCGGCATCACCGGGTTCCGCCCACGTTTGTTTTGGGCGATATGAAACAACGAGCACGCGGCGAAATTCGGGTGGAAAAACCGCGCTGACAGCGCTCACGCGACCGGTGGTTAGTAGTTCAACACGCACCTCCAGCGGCGGTTCGTGCGCATGGTCGTTGGGCGCGGCCAGCATCTGCATTGCGCGATCTCGCAGCAGTGCTTGCACGCGTGTTGCTGCGGGCCACATCCAGCGTCGCATTGAGGCTTCTGTGGCCGGACGCGGCAGCACCTTGATTTGCGACTGAAGCCGGGTCTGCGCCTTTGTTAATTGCGCTGCAAATTGTTCTGGCGGCAGCGCAGAAAACGCAAGTACGAATTCGGCAAAACTTTGCGCAGGAGCCAACGTTCGATGCAGCACCTCGGAGTAGTTCAAATACAGCGTGATCGCCACATGATTCTGGTCGCGAAGCACCATGGTTGCGCGGTTTTCGGCGAGTTCGTGCGCGTTTGTGTTCTGCGTTAGTAGCGTCATCACCGTTGCAGCCAAACACCAAAGCAGCCCGCGATATTTTGCAAATGAAAACATGACTATCGGCAGTACGAAGTGGTGGGTTGAGTCAGCGTGCCGATGCTGGTGGTGAACTGAAAGGTCCAGCATTCGGATTTGTTCGCGTTTGCCGTTTGCGCGAGCAGTGTGGTGAGGGCTGCGCCGGTGACGGCCTTGTAGCGAATACGGTAGCTGCCTGCTGCATTGGCGTAGCTGTCGATGCCGTTTGCTGTCGTCTGAAAGGCGCGGTTGGAGCTGAATTGCAGCACCTGAAAGCCGTCTGTTGCGTCGGTGGCGAGCGTCATGTTGGTCACCGGAAACGGAGTGACTGGTGGCTGCCGGAACGGCGTGTATTTTGCGCCTTGACCGGCAAGATCGGGGCTCGGTGTGCCGCGCAAACAGGACATCACGTAGGGCGCGGTGTCGGTGACGTGATAGCTGTAGCCCGCCGGGGCGTTGGTGTTGCTACCGGTGTTGCCGCCGCAAATTGCGTCGCGCGTGGCGGTGGTTCCGGTCGCATCGTTGTAGCCGAAAATCGCGAAGCCATCGAGCGCCCAACCAAGCGGATGGGTGTCCCAATAATGCGCGGGTTGATCGGCCATCAGGCAGGTGGGTGCTGCGTGATAGTGGTAGTCGTCCGCACGACCGGCGTGGCCGTTGCAGAGGTCAAGTTCGCCGAGCACTTTGGTGTCGCCGTTTTGGCAGCCGCCCTGCTTGCACGGGTTGAAGATTGGCACCCCGTTAACCGCCACGCCAACCGGGCCATCGGTCACCGCTGTGGGTGTGGTGGCGATGCTCGGTACAAGCGGAATTTTCCATGCATTAGTGCCGACAAATTTCTGCGGGATCGGCACCTGCAAATTGGTCGCAGTGATGCCGTTCATCATGACGTGATTGGCCATGCCGCGAGAGGCGATTTTGCCGTAGTCGCTGGCTGTGCAATCGACGGTGACGGTGCCTGCGTACGCTGCGGTGGAGCTCTGAATGTGTGTGCAGTTGATGGCGGCGGCACTGGTCGCCGCAGTGCTGCGCGTATAGCTCACATTGAGCGCGGCGGAGGCGAGCTTGACGCGCTCTATGGCGTCGGTCACGACCTGCCCTTTGATGAGGTTTGCCGCTTGCGCGAAGCTGAGGGGGGCGGCCAGTGCGTACACGGTGAAGGTGTAGGTTTTTGCCCCCGGCCCCTGTGAGCAGGGCGGCGCGTAAGCATTGCCCGCGCCGTCGTCGGTAGCACCCAGCGTGCCGACGCCGCTGCTGTTCATCGCGAGGCCGGAGGCGGTCGCCGGGATGTTGTAGAGCAACCAGCTCCACTTGGTGCTGCCGTCGCCGGGGAGAGTGGTCATGACCACGGCAAACGAGGCAGTGCCGAATGGCGCGTTTGCCCACGTCAACGGTGGCGTGGCTTTGAGCCCGTCGCAGGTGAAGGCGGCGGGCAGTGCGCCGCCGTTGGTGGCGGCGGTGCTGGTGAGCGCGAAATCGCCGCTTGACGTGGTGCTCGAAACGTCGGTTGCCGCTAACGCACAGAACTGCACGCCCTCGCGCTGATAGCCGCTCGCTGCGGCGGTGGCGTAGGTGGCGCTGGTGGTGGTGTAGCGATGGTTCGAGGTCTTGCCGTTGTTCGGTGTCGACAGCGCACGAAAGCCGCGATACACGGGGGTCGTGCCGACGGCGCAGCTGCCGTTGGTGGGCGCTGACACCGCAAATTGGTAGTCCTCAAAACTGAAGCCGGTGGGCATGTTCGTGCGCAACCATTCGCAGTCATAGGTCTGATTATTTAACGCTTGGCTGCCGTAAAAATGCGAACTCACCAACGGCGACGCAGCGCTCACATAAAAGCGGCAAACTTGCGGTTGAATGGTGCTGGCGGCATCGATGCTGGTGGCGGCGAAGCTCATGCCGGTGCGGCGGAACGACGCGTTGGCATCGAGCAGCGTCTGCTCGCTCGCGCGACCGGTGATGAAATACGCATCCAGAGCCGTGTTGTAGAACTCGACCACGGTCACCGTTGCTGCCGTGGCGGCGCCGAAATTCAAGAGCGCAAACATGCCGAGCGCTACTGCGCGGAAACCGCGAGTGAGATTGAGTTTCGGTTTCATAAGGACGCCTTGCTAGCAATAGTGATCGTGGGTGGGCATCAATTGATCGCATGCGATGACGACGCTACCAAACGGTAAGCTTACTCAGTAATCGCGCAGAAATTGGGGAGCTTGAATCAGCGGATCGTCTCCCCTCACCGCGCATTCGCCGTGAAGCCGTTTTTGTAGGAGCGGTTGCACCGCGAAAGGCGCTTCACGTCCGCTCAATCGCGCGGGAACCGCTCCTACGGGGCGGCCAACGTGTGGCACCGCTAGTTTTTGTAGGGTGGGCACCCCGTGCCCGCCATCACGCTGCAAACGCAGATCGCCGGTGTGCAACCGCTTGAGGGGCACGGGGTGCCGACCCTGCGGACAAATCGGCTTGCGATTAGCGCACCAACCCGGCTAACGCCACCCGCGCTTTTGCTCTCCAGAAATCCCACGGTCGATCGACAACGGTTTCGTTGATCGCCATTGAGCCCGCCGCTTCACCGGGCGTCAGGTAATTCACGCCCGCATCGCCATCCGCGCCAGCCATGCGCAACGCTTCGGTTTGTAGCTTGGCGTTCATCTCGGCCCAGATGGCTCGGGCGACGGCGAGTTTCAGTGATTTGGCGACCGTGACCGAGCCGTGGCCGCGCATGAGCGCGAAGTCGGTTGTGCCCAGCGATTCCGCCAGCGCGCGCCCGAGTTTGGCGCTGGTGACGAGCATGTTGTTGTCTGCGCCCGCCGTGTCGCGGATCTCAAATATCGGGGTGGAGAAACCCAAAAATCCGCTCATGTGGCAGACCGGTTTCAGCGTCACCCGCTTCGTTACGCCGAACGGAATGATCGCGGGTGAATGGCTGTGAACCACGGCGACCACATCAGGTCGCGCCTTGTAAATTTCACTGTGAATGAAGCGTTCGAGATAGCTCCTGCGTCCCGCTTCGTCATGCACCACGCCTTCGAAATCTACTTCAAGAATATCGTTGGCGGTCACCGTCGCCGGGGCCACGCCGCAGGCGAGCAGGAAGCGGTCATCACGCCCGTCATGACGCACGCTGACGTGGCCGAATCCATCGACCACACCTTCTACATACAAAATGTGATTTGCGACCACGAGGTCATCAATCAGCGCACGGCTCGCCGAACTTGAACTCGAACTCATGCGCCGAACTACTCGGGCTTGATGTTGATGGTCTTGATGATTTTACCGAAGCGTTCGGCTTCTTCTGCGAGCACTTTGCCGAGTTCTTCCGGTGTGCTGCCGATGACTTCTACGCCTGAATTCAACAAGGTTTCCGCGACGGCGGGCGAGCGAATGGCCTGCGCAATGTCGGCGGCGAGCTGGCGTAATACGGCGGGCGAAATACCCGCCGGCGCCATCACAATGGTGGTCGGCGCGAAGTCAAATCCGGGGATGGTTGACTCACCCAGCGTCGGCACATTCGGCGCGCTGACGAAGCGTTTGTTGGAGTTTTGTGCGAGCAGTTTGATGCGGTTGTCTTTGACAAATCCACCAATCGCTGGCAACGCCGAAAACAAAATCTGCACCTGACCGCCGACCAGCGCGGGCGTGGCCTGACCCATGCCTTTGAACGGCACGTGCACCATGTTGAGCCCGAGCGCGGCGGACATCGCTTCGGTGTTCAGGTGGTGGGTGCTGCCGATGCCGGATGAGCCGTAATTCACCTTGCCCGGATTGGCCTTCACGTAGGCGATGAACTCGGACAATGTGTTGGCTGGCACGCTCGGATGCGCGGCCAAAAATAGCGGTGCTTTGCCCAAAGCGGATACCGGCACGAAGTCCTTCTTCGCGTCGTATTCAAGCTTTGCAAACAACGCCGGATTGATGGTGAACATCGAGCCGTCGGTGACCAGCAACGTGTAGCCATCGGCGGGCCCCGCCGCCTTGATCGTTTGTGCCGCCACCGCGCCGCTGCCGCCGGGGCGGTTGTCGATGATGACCTGCTGATTCCATTTTTCGGTGAGCGCTTTTGACAGCACCCGCGCCACGGTGTCAGGGAAGCCGCCAGCGGGGTAGGGCACCACCAGTTTCACCGGTTTGTTCGGGAAGGTTTGCGCTGCTGCCGACAGGCTGGCCGCCGTTGCGGCGATCACGGCGAGGCGCGACATTCGAATGATGATTTTTTTCGTCAGCATGGCGTTTCCTTAATGCGCAGGAACGTTAGCACTCTAAGTATTTGATTGTATTGGGGTAACTGCTGTATCACGCAAAACGCTAATAGCTTTTTGTTGAAATGACCATTGCATATGGGCTTAGGCGGTTAAATTGTTAAAAGTCGATAATTAGACAAATTTAGAGCTAAGCCCAAGTTAAATATGCATCTACGAATAAAGTTGATAGCCACTACGGCGCGCGGACTACACTATGAAACGAGGAGGATAGTGTGCGTATTTTGCTAGTGGAGGATGATGCTGAATTGGGCGGCGCGGTGAGCGCGAGCTTGAAGCGGGAGCACTATGCGCTGGACTGGGTGACCGATGGTGCGGCGGCGTCGGCGGCGCTCAGTACGTCGGAATATGATTTGGTGATTCTTGACCTTGGATTGCCGAAACTCTCGGGACTGAGTGTGCTCAAACAGTTGCGCAGCCGCGGCGAGACGCAGCGCGCGGTGCCTGTGCTGGTGACCACGGCAATGGACGCAGTGCATGACCGTGTCGAGGGATTGGACGCGGGCGCAGATGATTATTTGGTCAAGCCGTTTGCGTTGGACGAGTTGCATGCTCGCGTTCGGGCGCTGATTCGCCGACGCAACGCTGCCAGCAGCAACATCATTGAGCACGGCAATTTGAGTTTTGATTTAACCTCAAGGCAGGCCACGGCCAATGGCGTGCCGCTGGAGTTGTCCGTGCGCGAGGCGGGTATTCTTGAGGTGTTGCTGCTGCGCGCGGGTCGAGCGGTGACTAAAGACCAATTGCTGGAAAAACTCTGCGCGTGGGACAGCGATATTTCGCTCAACGCGATTGAGGTGTATGTGCATCGCTTGCGCAAGAAACTGGAGCCCGCAGGCGTGCAAGTGCGCACCTTCCGCGGCCTTGGTTACTGTATCGACAAGGTGCGGCCGGTCGAGCAGGTGTAGTTGGCGATGGGCGCGAACAGGGGCGGCGTTTAAATGAATCTCGCCGCCCGTCTGATGGAGTGGCTGGTCGCGCCGCTGCTCTCGATCTGGTTAGTTAGCTTGGGCGTTTCGCTGATGAGCGCGCGAAACACGGTGGACACCATTCTTGACGACGGTTTGAGCAGTGCGGCGACCGTGCTGATTACCGAATGGCAGGCGCGAATACAGGGCGATGTCAACGCAAATTTCCCGTCAGCAGCGACGCGGCAATGGATGAACATCGCGCCGAAAACACCGATTGCTTATTTGATAGTTGACGACGATAACGTGCCGCAAGCGGGCGACCCAGACCTGCTGCAACTGTTGCGTGAAACGAGCGACTCAAAGCAGCAATTTGCGACCACTACCGCAACCGGCTCGCGCCTGCTGGCAGGATTCAATACGGTGCTCGACGATGAGGCGATGCGCGTGGTGCGCACCAAATTCAGCGCCGGGGGGCGCAACTTTGTAGTCGGCGTCGTGCAGTCGCGCGAACGTCATGCCGCGTTGTTCCGGGTCGGTACCATGCATGAAATTACCGCGCAGAGCGTCACGTTGCTGGTCGCGTTTTTTCTACTTTGGTATGGTTTGAGCTACGTTGCGCTACCGCTGAAAACGTTGAAATTGCATCTCGATGAGCGCGGTGCCGACGACCTGCGCCCGCTGCCCGAGCAATTGGCACCCCAAGAGATTGCACCGCTGATTGGTTCGGTCAACGCACTGATGGCGCGCCTGCAAGCTTCGTTTACCGCTCAAAAGCGTTTCATCGCAAACGCTGCGCATCAACTGCGAACGCCGCTTGCCGCGCTGCGTGCACAGAGCGAATTGCTACAAAAAATGCCGGAGGGCGCAGACCGCGACCAATCGATGAGGCGCCTGACGGCTACCGGCGAGCGGGCGAGTCATCTGGCCACGCAACTGCTGACGCTGGTGCGTGCCGAGAGCGCGGGCACCACCAGCGTCCGCTTACCGGTGGACTTAAACGCACTTTGTGAAGAAGTCGCACTCGACGTGATTCCGCAGGCGCTGGCGCGCGAAATCGACTTCGCGCTCGAGACGCATCCGGCACCCGTGGCGATTGTGGGTGACGCCACGCTGCTCGGCGAAATGATTCGCAACCTGCTTGATAACGCCTTCAAGTACACGCCCTTTCGCGGCACCGTGACGCTCACCGTGCGAGCCGATCCGCCCTCGTGCGTGGTCGATGACTCAGGTCCTGGCGTCGCGCCATCAGAGCAAAACCGGATCTTCGCACCGTTTGCTCGCGTCGCGCTAGTTGACACGGAAACCGGCCTGCCCATCCCGGGGACAGGGCTCGGCTTGGCAATTGTTCGTGAAGTGGCAGACGCGCATAACGCCAGCGTTCGTGTCGAAAACTCGGCATTGGGCGGTGCGCGATTCATAGTCAGCTTTGAGTCAGCGTAACGTCAGAGCACAGTAAGTCCCTTGCCCTAACGTCGCGTTCGGAATGTTTGCGTAAAGCAATTCGCGCAAACATGTATCGCTCTGGGCACCATCGGTTGAGCGATGGAGGCAATCCACAGGGTGAGTGCGATCAAAAAACGTCTGGCCACAGCGCCGGACATACAAGGAGGAATCAACGTGGCAACAGCTGAAACGACAACCGGTGTGCGGGAACGATCCCGTGCCATGACCCGAGAAGAGAAGAAGGTGATCCTGGCCTCCTCGGCGGGCACGATTTTCGAGTGGTACGACTTCTACCTCTACGGTGCGCTTGCAGCGATCATCGGGGCTCAGTTCTTCACCGCTTTCCCCGAAAACACGCGCAACGTTTTTGCGCTGCTCGCTTTTGCGGCCGGTTTCATCGTGCGTCCGTTCGGTGCCTTGGTTTTCGGCATGCTGGGCGACATGATCGGCCGCAAGTACACGTTCTTGATGACCATCGTCATCATGGGCCTGTCTACTTTCCTGGTCGGCATCTTGCCCAACTATGAAAGTTGGGGCACTGCCGCGCCCGTCATCCTGATCCTGTTGCGCATGGCGCAAGGTCTGGCCCTGGGCGGCGAGTACGGTGGGGCTGCAATCTACGTGGCTGAACACGCACCGGCCAACCAGCGCGGCTACTTCACGGCCTTCATCCAGACCACGGCGACGCTGGGCTTGTTGCTGTCGTTGATA
>JANNYE010000177.1:0-3764 GCA_031409935.1 Burkholderiales bacterium
CAGCTACACCGACGAATACGTCGCCGAAGTTCAGGACTTCATCAACCGCCGTCCCCGAAAAATCTTGAACGGCCTCACCCCTTACGAAATACACTTCGCTCCACCGCGCTCGCCGACAGTTCGTACTTAAACGCAGCTAAATCAATGATTAGCCCAAGTTAAATGGGCCTTCCACGCGAGAGCTGTTAACAAAGTAACCGACATGCGGGCAACAAATTGCCCGCCCATCAAGCCATGAAATTACTCGATTCTTCACGCCCGGACTTCCTTAAATCGCTCGACGCGTTGACCCATCACGCGGGCGCGTTGGACGAAACCGTTGATGCGACGGTCGCGAAAATTCTCGCAGATGTTCGTGCGCGTGGTGACGAGGCCGTCCTTGAGTACACGCAGAAATTTGATCGACTCAACGTGCCATCAATGGCAGCACTGGAATTGTCAAAAGAAGAAATGAAGAGTGCGTTCGACGTGCTTGAACCTGATCTCAAATCCGCGCTCATGCTCGCGCGCGACCGCATCGAGGCCTATCACCGTCGTCAGATTTCCGAGAGCTGGCGCTACACCGAGGCCGACGGCACGCAACTTGGCGTGCAGATTACGCCGCTGGATCGCGTAGGCTTGTACGTGCCCGGTGGCAAGGCGGCGTATCCGTCGTCGCTGCTGATGAACGCCGTGCCCGCCAAGGTTGCGGGCGTTCGCGAAATCATCATGGTGGTGCCAACGCCCGATGGCGTGAAGAATGCAACGGTGCTCGCCGCCGCGCATCTGGCAGGCGTAGATCGTGTATTCACCATCGGCGGCGCGCAGGCGGTTGGCGCGTTAGCTTTCGGCACGGCAACGGTGCCTGCCGTAGACAAAATCGTCGGCCCCGGCAATGCGTACGTCGCTGCTGCCAAGCGTCGCGTGTTCGGCATTGTCGGTATCGACATGATCGCTGGGCCGTCGGAAATTCTGGTGATAGCGGACGAAAATGCGAACCCCGATTGGGTCGCGATGGATCTGTTTTCGCAGGCCGAACATGATGAAGTGGCGCAGTCGATTTTGCTCACGCCGAGTGATTCGTTGATCGTTGCGGTGCAGGCGAGCATCGCGAAATTGTTGCCCACCATGCCACGCAAGGAAATCATCGCAGCATCACTTGCTGGGCGCGGTGCAATCATCAAAACGAGATCGCTTGAAGAAGCGTGCGAAATCAGCAATCGCATTGCGCCGGAGCATCTTGAATTGTCTGTTGCCGACCCTGAAGAACTGTTGCCAAGCCTGCGCCACGCCGGTGCGATCTTCATGGGTTATGGCAGCAGCGAGGCGATTGGCGACTACGTGGCGGGCACCAATCACGTACTGCCAACATCGCGTTCGGCGCGTTTCTCTTCGCCGCTCGGTGTGTACGATTTTCAGAAGCGCACGAGCATGATTTATGTGTCGCCGGAAGGCGCAAAGACACTCGGCAAGGCTGCGGCGACACTGGCGTACGCTGAAGGATTACAGGCACATGCGCGGGCCGCCGAACTGCGAATGTAACGACAGTTTTCTCCCTCTCCCCTTGTGGGAGAGGGTTGGGGTGAGGGGGAAGGCCGCGAAGCAAAGCCAAGCCCACTCTTCATTCCAACCTACCCCTCACCCTAGCCCTCTCCCACAAGGGGAGAGGGGACGAGAGCCGACATGAGTACGTCTGAATTCATCGCCAACACCATCCGCCCCGAAGTCCGCGCGTTGAAGGCCTATCCAGTGACGCCACCTTGGCTGGGCATCAAGCTTGAGCTCATGGAAGATGCGCATCTAGACGCAGGGCCTTCCACCGCAGCCATGCGCAAGGAAATGGCCGAGCGCGTCGCTGAATCCGCGTTTAACCGCTATCCCGATCCGTCCGCCCCCGCGCTCAAAGCCAAGCTGCGCGAGAAGCTCGGTATCGCGCCGCAGCACGATATTTTGATCGGCACGGGCTCCGACGAAATCATCACCATGGTGTCGCAAGCGATTCTTGCCGGTGGTGGCACGGTGGTGTCGCTGGAGCCATCGTTCGCTGTGTTCAAAAACGCCGCGATTGCCGTCTCGGGTCGGTTCGTCGGCGTTTCGCTCAGGGCCGATTTCACGCTCGATCTCGATGCCATGCTCGCCACGATCGCGCGCGAGCAGCCGAAGCTGATCTGGATTGTGTACCCGAACAATCCCACCGGCAATCTATATCCCGACGACGCTATCGAGCAGATCATCCGCGCCGCGCCCGGGTTGGTGGTGATCGACGAGGCGTACGAACCTTTCGCGCAGCGCTCGTGGATGCCACGCATTGACGAATTTCCGAACGTGCTCATCATGCGCACGTTGTCGAAAATCGGTCTTGCCGGTGTTCGCCTCGGGTACATCGTCGGTTCGCCGGAATGGATTGGCGAGATCAACAAGGTGCGCGGCCCGTTCAACGTCGGTGTGTTGCAACAGGTGGCGGCGGAAGTATTGCTCGATCACTACGACGAGCTCAAGCGTCACGCGTCGTTGATGATTGCCGAGCGTGAGCGATTGCTGGTGGAGTTGGCGAAGCTACCCGGTGCAGAGCCGTTTCCGTCGCAGGCGAACTTTGTGCTGGCGCGTTTTTCGGATGCCGGGGCGGTGTTTGAGGCGCTCAAAGCGCGCGGAATTTTGGTGCGCAATTTGTCGGCGATGCATCCGCTGATGGCGAATACTTTGCGCATTTCGATTGGCACGGCTGAGCAGATGGATGCGCTGATCGGGGCGCTTAAGGAAATTTGCGCGTAAGAATCCCCTCCCCCAGCGGGGGAGGGCTAGGGTGGGGGCACTTCGCATAGAGAATCGCTTCCTAACGCCAACAACCCCCATCCCAACCTTCCCCCGCTGGGGGAAGGAGCAAAGCCTACCGGCCGCCAACAACGCCGCTCCTACAATTAGCCCATGAGCACAAATACCCCCCGTACCGCCACCGTCGAGCGCAACACCAAAGAAACGCAGATCACCGTCACCCTTAACGTTGACGGCAGCGGCAAGACCGACCTGCAAACCGGCGTGCCGTTTCTCGATCACATGCTCGATCAGCTTGCGCGGCACGGCATGATGGACGTGACGGTGCATGCCAGGGGCGACCTGCACATCGACGCGCATCACACGGTGGAAGATATCGGCATCACACTCGGGCAGGCGTTCAAACAGGCTGTCGGCGACAAGATGGGCATTTATCGTTACGGCCATTCGTACGTGCCGCTTGACGAGGCGTTGTCGCGCGTTGTTATCGATTTGTCAGGCCGTCCGGGACTCGAATTTCAGGTGCCGTTCACGCGCGCCATGATCGGTACCTTTGACGTTGATTTGACCCACGAGTTTTTTCAGGGCTTCGTGAATCACGCGCTCGTCACCTTACACATCGATAACCTCAAGGGCGACAACGCGCATCATCAGTGCGAGACTGTGTTCAAGGCGTTCGCGCGGGCGTTGCGCATCGCGTGTGAGTACGATCCGCGTGCGGCGGGCGTGGTGGTTTCGACCAAAGGCGTGCTGTAGACCTCGATGGAAACCATCGCAATCGTCGATTACGGCATGGGCAATCTGCGCTCGGTGGCGAAGGCGTTTTCGCATGTAGCGCCGGATCAGCGCGTGCTCATCACGGCGGATGCTGTCGAGATCGCCAACGCCGAGCGTGTGGTTCTGCCGGGTCAGGCCGCGATGCCCGAGAGTATGGTTGCGCTTGACGCCTCAGGCTTGCGCGAAGCGCTGCTCACCGCGTCAAAAACAAAGCCATTCTTTGGCGTCTGTCTCGG
>JANNYE010000178.1:0-20835 GCA_031409935.1 Burkholderiales bacterium
AACCAGTCGGAAGCAGCTTCGATGCTCGGCATCAATCGCAACACCCTGCGCGCCAAGCTCGACAAGCACAAGATCAAACTGGCGCAAGACTGATTCATGAATCGCAAGATCACGCGGGCCCTGCTCTCTGTTTCCAACAAATCCGGCCTGCTCGAATTCGCGCAATCGCTCGCGGCGCACGGCGTTGAACTGCTCTCCACCGGCGGCACTGCGAAACTGATTCGTGATGCGGGGCTGAAGGTTATTGACGTTGGCGACTACACCGGCTTCCCGGAAATGCTCGATGGCCGCGTGAAAACGCTGCACCCCAAAGTGCATGGCGGCATCCTCGCCAACCGGCTGCGGCCCGAGCACATGAGCGCGGTTGAAGCCGCAAAAATTCCGTTGATTGATCTGGTCGTGGTCAATCTTTATCCATTCCGTGAAACGGTTGCGAAGCCGGGCTGCTCGCTGGAAGATGCGATTGAAAACATCGACATTGGCGGGCCAACGATGGTGCGTGCTGCGGCAAAAAATTGGGAAGGTGTTGCCATTGTGGTCGACGGTAGCGACTACGCGGCACTCACTGACGAGATGAATGCGAGCGCTGGCGCGTTGTCACGCAAGACCCGCTTCGCGCTCGCGAAAAAGGCATTCACCCACACCGCTGCCTACGATGCCGCTATCGGCAACTACTTGACCTGCCGTGAGCTCGAAGGCGAGCCGCGTGCATACCCCGATGTACTCACGATGCAGTGGACAAAGGCGCAGGACATGCGCTACGGCGAGAACCCGCATCAAAGCGCGGCTTTCTACCGCGACGAAACGCCTGCCGCGGGCTCGTTGTCGCAGTACACGCAATTGCAGGGCAAAGAACTGTCCTACAACAACGTCGGTGACGCAGATGCGGCGTGGGATTGCGTGCGTGCGTTTGACGACACCTGTTGCGTGATCGTGAAACATGCGAACCCGTGTGGTGTGGCGCTGGGCGACACGCCGTTAGCCGCTTACAACCGCGCGCTGGTGACGGATCCCACCTCCGCGTTTGGCGGCATCATCGCTTTCAATCGCGAGGTCGATGCGGCCTGTGCGGAGGCGGTGGCCAAGCAGTTTCTTGAAGTGCTGATCGCACCTGCGTACACGGCAGAAGCGCTTGAGTTGTTGTCCAAAAAAGTCAATGTGCGCGTGCTCACGGTGCCGATCAAAAGCTTGTTCGAAAGTGCCAACACGCTCGAGATGAAGCGTGTAGGTGGCGGCTTGCTGGTGCAGAGCGCCGACACGCACAAACTTGATCCAGCGTCCCTCAAAGTGGTGACAAAACTCGCACCCTCGGCACAACAACTCAAGGACATGCAGTTTGTCTGGCAGGTGGCGCAGTTTGTGAAGTCGAACGCGATTGTGTTCGCTAAAAACGGGCGCACGCTTGGCATCGGTGCCGGGCAAATGAGCCGTGTGGACTCGGCGCGCATCGCCAAGATCAAGGCCGAGCATGCTGGCTTGTCGCTTGAGGGATCGGTTGCGGCGAGTGATGCATTTTTCCCCTTCCGTGATGGCCTGGACGTGTTGATTGATGTCGGTGCAATCGCAGTGATTCAGCCCGGCGGCAGCATGCGTGACGAGGAAGTGATCAACGCCGCCAACGAACGTGGTGTGGCGATGGTCACCACCGGCTTTCGTCATTTCCGGCATTAGGCGCTAATGAAAGTTTTAGTCATTGGTGGCGGCGGTCGCGAGCATGCTCTCGCGTGGAAGCTCGCGCAGAGTCCGCGCGTGCAAAACGTGATCGTTGCGCCCGGTAACCCCGGCACACTCGCCGAGCCGAATTGCGAGAACGCGATGGCGAGCACCGTCGAACAATGGGTTGCGCTCGCTAAAAATGAAAGAGTGGCGATGACTGTGGTCGGACCGGAAGCGCCTTTGGCTGCGGGCGTGGTCGATGCGTTTCGGGCGGAAGGTTTGCGCATTTTTGGCCCGACCAAAGCGGCAGCTCAGCTTGAATCATCCAAGGATTTCGCCAAAGCGTTCATGACACGCCACGGCATCCCGACGGCGGCATACGAGAGCTTTACCGACGCCAACGCGGCGCACGATTTCGTTGAGATCAACGGCGCACCCATCGTGATCAAAGCCGATGGGTTGGCCGCAGGCAAGGGTGTCGTCGTCGCGATGACGCTCGCTGAGGCACACGCCGCCATCGACATGATGCTGGCGGATAACGTATTTGGCGCAGCAGGCGCACGGGTTGTGATCGAAGAATTTATGGCGGGCGAAGAGGCGAGCTTCATCGTCATGGTTGACGGCAAAAATGTGCTGACGATGGCCTCCAGCCAGGATCATAAGCGGCTGCTCGACGGTGACATCGGCCCGAACACTGGCGGCATGGGCGCGTATTCGCCCGCGCCCGTGGTGACGCCCGCGATGCATGCGCGCATCATGCGCGAAATCATTTTGCCGACGGTCAGCGGCATGGCGAAGGACGGCATCACCTACACCGGCTTTTTGTATGCGGGCGTGATGATTAACGAGGCCGGTGAGCCGAAGACGGTCGAATTCAATTGTCGTTTCGGTGACCCGGAAACGCAGCCGATCATGATGCGTCTGAAGACCGATCTGGTTGATCTCGTCGAACACGGTATCAATGGCACGCTCGACAAGGCCGAGGCGGAATGGGATCGCCGCGTCGCGCTCGGCGTGGTGATGGCTGCACATGGCTACCCAGACAATCCGCGCAAAAATGATGTGATTCGTGGATTGCCTGCTGCGGCAGATGACGCGCACGTATTCCACGCGGGCACGGCTTTGAACGACGGAAAAGTCGTGACCGCAGGCGGTCGCGTGTTGTGCGTGACCGCACTCGGCGATAACGTAAAAATCGCGCAGCAGCGTGCCTATGAAGTGGCCGACGGCATCGCGTTCGATGGCATGCAAATGCGCCGCGATATCGGATGGAGAGCGATTAAGCGATGAGCAGTGTGCAGTCTTCACCGGTTACACGAGAGGATGTTGCCAACGTCCGCACTTTTTTACTCAAACTACAGGGCGACATCGTCAATGCACTTCAAGCCGTGGATGGCGGCACCTTCATTCGCGATGAATGGCAACGTCCTGAAGGCGGCGGGGGTATCTCGCGCCTGATCGAAGGTGGACGCGTGATTGAGCGCGGCGGTGTGAATTTTTCGCATGTGTTCGGCGCGAAATTGCCGCCGTCCGCGACCGCAGTTCGCCCAGAATTGGCGGGTGCAAAATTTGAAGCGATGGGCGTGTCGCTGGTGATGCACCCATTGAATCCCTATGCGCCAACCACTCACATGAACGTGCGCTTCCTTATTGCTACGCCTCCTGAAGGTGAACCCGTCGCATGGTTCGGCGGCGGCATGGATTTGACGCCCTATTACGGCTTCACTGAGGACGCCGTGCATTGGCACCGCGAAGCCAAGGCGGCATGCGATCCGTTTGGTGCCGATATTTACCCACGCTTCAAAAAGCAGTGCGAAGAATACTTCTATCTCAAGCATCGACAGGAACCACGCGGCATCGGTGGCACGTTCTTCGATGACTTCAGCGCGTTCGGATTTGCCCAAAACTTCGCGCTCATGCGTTCAGTCGCTGAGCATTTTGTGCCCGCCTACATCCCGATTTTGCAGCGTCGCCATGACATGCCCTACGACGCGCCGCAGCGCGAGTGGCAGCTCTATCGACGCGGTCGCTACGTTGAATTCAACCTTGTGTGGGATCGCGGCACGCACTTTGGTTTGCAGTCGAATGGTCGCACCGAAGCCTTCCTCATGAGCATGCCGCCGCTGGTGAGCTGGCGTTACGACCACAAGCCAACACCGGGCACGCCTGAGCATGCGTTGTACACCGATTTCCTGGTCAACAGGGATTGGGTATGACGATCAAAGACGACGCACATCTCGCCGAAATTTTTGTTTCAAGCGAAGAGATTTTCAAGGGCAAACTGCTGCACGTCGTTCGCGATAACGTGACGTTGCCGAACGGTAATTCCGGCGTGCGTGAATACATCAAGCATCCCGGCGCGGCCTGCATCATCGCTGAATTTGAAGACGGCACGTTGCTGCTGGAGCGGCAGTATCGCTACCCCATGGGCAAGGTGATGATTGAGTTTCCTGCCGGTAAGTTGGACGCAGGTGAGAACCCGCTGGTTGCCGCACAGCGCGAATTGAAAGAAGAGACGGGCTATTGGGCGCGCTCGTGGCACACCTTGGGTCACATGCATCCGCTGATCGCGTACGCCGACGAGGTGATTCACCTGTTTCACGCCAACGGTTTAGTGCACGGCGAAGCCAAGCTGGATCAGGATGAATTTCTCGAACTGTTCGCCGCCACGCCCGACGAAATCGCTGCCATGATTGCCGACAACCGCATTACCGATGGCAAAACGATTGCTGCTTTTTGCCGCTGGCAAATGCTGCGTCGGCCTGGAATTATTTAGCACCACCCACCGTTCACCCTGAGCTCGTCGAAGGGCGTTACGCTGCGGGTGAACGAAGCTTTGGAATACTGCACCACATGAAACCGCAATTCGTCCTATCTCTATCCTGCCCCGACCGTCCCGGCATCGTGCATCGCGTGTCGGGTTTTCTGGTCGAACAGGGCGCGAATATTCTTGAGGCCGCGCAGTTTAACGACGTTGGCAGCGACCGGTTTTTCATGCGCGTTCAGTTCGAGAGCAGTGAGGCTGGCTTGACGGCAGCCGCGTTGACCGAACGTTTTGAATCCACGGCGCGCACCCTGTCGATGCAGGCCAATTTTTTCGCGATGGCGACGCGCGTGCGCACGCTGCTGATGGTGTCGAAGCAGGGTCACTGTTTGAACGATTTACTGTTTCGTCACAAGAGCGGTCAACTGCCGATTGACATCCCGGCCATCGTCAGCAATCACGCCGATTACTACCAGCTCGCCGCCAGCTACAACATCCCGTTTTTTCACTTGCCAGTGAATGCCGACACCAAGGCGCAGCAGGAAGCGAAGATTCGCGAAATCATTTCTGAGAAGCAGATTGATCTCGTCGTTCTTGCACGCTACATGCAGGTGCTGTCACCCGAGTTGTGCGCGCATCTCGAAGGTCGCGCGATCAACATTCATCACTCGTTTTTGCCGAGCTTCAAAGGCGCGCGCCCGTACTTTCAGGCGTATGATCGTGGCGTGAAATTGATTGGTGCAACCGCCCACTACGTGACCACCGATCTCGACGAAGGCCCGATCATCGAGCAGGACGTGGCGCGCGTAAATCACTCCATGAGCGCCGAAGCACTCACCATCGCCGGCAGCGATCTCGAATGCACGGCACTCGCCCGCGCCGTGAAATGGCATGCGCAACATCGCGTCTTGCTGAATGGCAACAAGACGGTGATTTTTAGTTAATAGCTTATCGCGTTAAAGACCATCCAACGCGGGTTCAGCGTCCATATCGCACATTATCGATAAAGTACAAAAAAACGCTCTAGCCCAAGCAAAATAAGGCGTTCTGAACAAAGCTGTAATTTAGTCGTGGGAAATTTTTCGTCGTCCCGGACTCAAAAGACTATTTCTTTTTTGATCGAAACGCAGCCTTCTCCAGCGGGCATCAGAAATACCTTGACGCTCGGGTCGCGTCCTAGTGCGGTGATGTTGCGCGCCAGCGTCGTGGGGTTGCCAAACTGGAAATAAACCTTGCTGGCCACTTCCGAGCATGAGTTGGGCCAGTATTTAACTAGATCATAGGTCGCGGCGCATTCGTTGCCCGAGGGCGCGTAGGTGGACGAGACATACACCGAGTCATTTTGCTCGACGATCTCTGACGAGAGCGAAAACAGGCGATTGTTTGCGTCTCTGGGTGCCACAAACGAGAGCGCGCTAACGGGGTTGCTTTGCTGTGAAAAGAATCGCTCGTGCTGTTCGACGCGGCTCGCGCAGCGAATGACCCCCAATTTTTTCGCGGCACCCGTGATCACATTGCCCGCTGCAACGTTTTCAATGGGCTTGGGCGCAGGGGTTTGCGCACGCGTAAACGTCGACGTTGAGAGCAAAACGCTGATCGCCAGAGTACAGAATTGAATTTTCATAAATGCAGTGTACAAAATAAAAAACCCAACCTGACCCAGGTTGGGTTTTAGTGTCAAACGAATTGACGAGCGTTACAGACTAGCTCAGCAAATTACCAGCTGTAGCCCACGCCTGCGTTGTAGGTTGGCTGGCCGTTGAGGCTGGCACCAATGGCTACGCTGACGTTATTGCTGAAGTTAGCTTTGATGCCAATGGCAGCAGAGTCCTCGCCCTTGAAGCGACCGTATCCCAGCCCTACACTGAACATCTTGCCAGCGACCGGCGCAGGCAGAGCGGCGAGTGCCGCTGCACCGGCGATACCACGGTAGGTGGAGCGCAGTTGGCCGTAGTTCACCGCATCGTTGTTCGCCACACCATCAGCGATGCCGCCGATACGCACTGGCGCACCGCCTGCACCCGCAAAGGAAGCACCAGCGCTGTTCAGCGTGAACGTTGTGCCGCCGCCGTTAGCACGAACGCTCGTGGCGTCAACTACCAGCGTGTTGCCTGTCCCGCCTGCACCGCTAGCAATCGCTACACCGTTGCTGATCACAGCGCCACCGTTGGCTGCTAAGGCACCGGTTAGGGTGGTTGCACCCGCCACGGCCAAAGTTGAGCCGAGGGATGCCGCACCCGTCACAGCGACGGTCGAGCCGAGCGTTGCCGCACCAGTCACAGCCAGCGTTGAACCCAGTGTGGTCGCGCCGGTAACGCCAAGCGTTGAGCCGAGTGTGGTCGCACCGGTGACGCCCAGCGTGCTACGCAGGGTTGCAGCACCCGTAACCGACAGCGTATTGCCCAGCGTGGTCGCGCCAGTCACGGCAAGCGTGCTGCCAAGCGTTGATGCGCCTGTTACAGCAAGCATGCCGCCGAGAGTGGTGTTGCCGCTGACAGTCGACGTACCGTTAACGGTAGAAGAGCCGGTTACAGCGATATTGCCGCCTACCGTCGTGTTGCCGGTGACGCCCAAAGTTCCACCAACGGTCGCATTGCTCGCAACAGCCAGCGTGCTGGCGAGTGACGTGGCACCCGTAACGGCGAGCGTGCCGCCAACCGTTGAGTTACCGGCGACCGCAAGCGTGCCGCCGAGGGTGGTGTTGCCAGTAACGCGCAACGTGCTGCCCACGGTGGTCGCGCCAGTTACAGCAAGCGTGCCGCCGAGGGTGGTGTTGCCGGTAACGCCCAGCGTGCCGCCGACGGTTGCGTTGTTGGTGATGACCGCCGAGTTAAGTGTCGCAACACCGGTCGTGTTCAATGTGGTGGTTGCGATGTTGCCGGTATTGGTGATGCCGGTGGTGGTGGTGTTACCTGCAACAGCCAGCGTTGCGCCAGCGGCCACGGTAATGCCGGAAGTGTTGATGCCGACAACAGAGGTGCGTACCGGGTTGGCCGTAATCACGCCTGCTGCGTCAATCGTCGCATTACCAGTGATAGTTGATACCGCTAGGCCGGTTGAACTGAGTCCAACGACCGATCCTGCGATGGTGCCGGTGGTGCCGTTGCCGGTGATGGTGTAGCTGCCGTTACTGTAAGCAGGCGTGGTGCTGGCAACTACTACGTTTCCAGTCACTGAGGCCGCCGGACCGTTTGCCGATGTGACCACCGTCGTAGTGCCTACGCTCGACACGCCAGTCGTCGTCACTGGGCTGGCAGGACGGACATCTTGCAGCGTGAAGGCCACGGTGGTCGGCGTAACGGTGTACGGCGTGCTGGTCAAACCCAACGAATTGACCGCGCCGTTCGCGGTGCTGGCACCCAGAACGTCACTTACGAGCGGCACTGCTGTGATGGTGCTGCCGCGAGCGCCGGTGGTCGTTGGCGTGCCAGCGACGATGCTTGGCTCCGAAGGAGGCGTTGGTACGCCGAGGCTCAACTGCAGGCCCTTGCCGTCAATGAAATCTACGCCAGCGGTGCCGGTAAGGCGTGTCCAACCGGCAGGTGCAACCCATGCTTTGGCTGCGAAATCGTAAGCAAAGGTGACGTTTACCGGGGCAGCAGCGGTGCCGACGTTAATGACGTAGGTGGAGGTGCCGGTGCTAGGGGCCGTGCCGGGCTGTGCCGTGGCAGGCGTTGTCACCGTCGGGGTGATCACGTCGGCCGCAAACGACGCACTGCTCAGGGAGATGAGCCCTGCGCTAGCCATCATCATTACGAGTACTTTGTTGCTTTTGAAGCTTGTGTTCATTGGTTTTTCCTTAAATTGGAGGCGACTATCGAATTAACTAACACGGGTATCTGCGGGGTCGCTTTGCAGCTTTATACGTGGGCGAAGTTCACTGGCCGCGCAAAAGATTGCGGTCGCTTAACGCCATATTTTGAATCACATACAACTATAACGCAAACACTTCTGAAGTAAAACGCTGCAATTCGACCGAAATGGGCTGTATTGTTGTACTAGCGACCCCGCCAAAGTCACGGTGCTCGCGGCCAGAATTTCCGGAAGGGTTGCGCGTTTCACTTTTCTTTTGCTCGATTATGCAAGCAAGCCCGGCCCACCGGATCTTCTTCTACGAGACAGTGCCAGCTCTCGTCACTCGCCCCATCAATAGCGCATCAACGTACCCGCCCTCACGAAACGAGAAATCGCGCAGCCGCCCCTCGTGCTCGAACCCGAGTGATTCGTAGAACCCGATGGCGGGGGCGTTGTCGGCATGAACGGTCAGTTCGACGCGCGCATAGTTCGCCCAGTTATCAGCGAAATCGAGACACGCGTTCATCAATGCTCGGCCCACGCCGCGTCCCTGATATACCCCAGTGATCGCGATGCCGAGGCTGCATACATGCTTTTGTCTCGGGTTGTCGTTGATCGGATGCAGGCCCGCGTTCCCCACCACCCGGCCATTGACGACTGCCGCGAACGTCACCTGACGCGTGCCGACATTGTCTGCCAGACGGGTGCGCCACACTTCGGCGGAGGTGTACGGATGCTGCAACGTGCCGTTCGAAGCGCTGCGATCCGCGAATACTTTGGCGAACGCCTCGGCGTCGTCTTCGGTTGCGGGGCGAATGGTGATTTTGAGTGGCGCTAATTTGCGTGTGCGCTTTTTGGCGGGTAATGCAGGTGAGGCGGGCGCGGGCATCAAGTCGGCATTGATGCGCGACATCACGGCGCTGTCCACATAGCGCCCCAGGTGCAGAATTTCTTTGCGTTTCACGCCTTCTTCGACAAATCCAAGCGATGCGTAAAAGCCTTTCAGCGCGGCGCTTTGAGCGTCGACCGCCACTTCGATGCGGCGCATTTGCAACCATTGATCGGCGGCACTGATCGCCGCGTTTACCAACGCGCGGCCAATGCCTTTGCGTCTGCAATCAGTGCGCACTGCGAGCAGGTCAATCGACGAGCAGTGTTTGCGACGAATGTGGTTTGGGTAACCGCGCAACAGCAACAGTCCCGTGACCGCATCGCCGTCAACGGTAAGCAGCGGCAGGCAAGATGCGTCCGCATATTCCGCTAACCGCTTGTCCCAAAACGACACGCTGCTGAACGGTGCGACCGTCGTAAATGGCAGCATTGCCGCATCGCTAAACAAGCCTGTCAACGCCGCCGCATCACGCGGCTCAGCGCGGCGAATGGTCGGCTGAATCGGCGCTGCGCGGGTCATTTTTTCTTTGCAGGAGCCTTGGCTTTGGGCTCACGCGGCGGAAACTCAAACCCAACTTTGACTTCGTCCTTCTTGCGTTCCACCACTAGGAACGCCTGAAACGGACGTTTCGTCTTTGTCGAAATAAACTTGGTCAGCAAATCGGTCTTACCATCGGCCAGCAATTTCACCATCTGTTCGCGCTCAATCGGCTGCTGCAGAATCACGCGCCCGGAACGGAAATCGCACTTGCGTGGCTTCTCTTTTTTCGCAGTGATTTCGCAGATGTAGGCGGTTGGCAACTCGTACACATTGTTGCTGCATTTCGGACATTTACCGACGGCCTCCATCAGGCTGAAGTCCACCGGATCAGCGCCTTCGCCAAGCGTGCCTTCGTTCTCGTCCCAATAAAACTCGATCTCGAACGCATCGTTCATGCGCAGATTGGCGTCGAATGTACGGCCGAGTTTCGACCGAAAGCCTTGCAGGTTTTCGACTTTCTTGTTGCGAATGAGTGTCTCGGCTTCGTCAACCGAAAGCTGGCGACTCGCCAGAATTTTCCAGAATCCAAAATCACATTTCGTGCAGGAAAACTTTTTGTAGTTCTCCTTCATGTCGCTGCCACACTTGGGGCACGGTGTGGTGAGATCGGCGAAATCACCGGGCACCGTGTCGCTCTCAAAGCCCTTGGCGCGGGTCACGATGTTCTTGGCCATCGCGGCAATGTCCGCCATGAAACTCTCTCTCGTCACCTCGCCTTTTTCCATTCGCGCGAGCTGCGTTTCCCAGTTGGCGGTCAGCTCCGGTTGCGTGAGTTCCGGCACGTCAAGACCGTTGAGCAACGTGATCAACGAGAACGCTTGCGGCGTCGGTTTCAGCGCCTTGTCTTCGCGGATCAAATACTTCTGCATTATCAAACCTTCGATAATCGAGGCTCGCGTGGCTGGCGTTCCGAGACCCTTCTCGCGCATCGCGGCACGCAGTTCTTCGTCTTCAATCGCTTTGCCCGCGCCTTCCATTGCGGACAGCAGCGTTGCTTCGCTGTAGCGGGCTGGAGGCTTGGTCTGCAACTCCTTCGCGATGACTTCGGACGCAAGTGGCTTTTCGCCCGCAGCGACGATGGTCAGGTTGCCGGTCTCTTCGGTGTCGGCCTCTTTGCCGTACACCGCGAGCCAGCCGGCATTGACCAGCACTTTGCCTTCGGACTTAAACGCCTCGTTTTCAACCCGCGTGATACGCGTGGTTTGCTGAAATTCGGCCGACGGAAAAAACACCGACAGAAAGCGTTTGACCACCATGTCGTAGAGCTTTTCTTCCAGCTCGTTCAACGCGCCCGCAATGCCCACAGCGCGCGGCAACTGCATCGTTGGAATGATCGCAAAGTGATCGGAAATCTTCGAGTTGTCAAACACGCGCTTATTGTTCGGGCGGATGTACTTTTTGGTGCGAATTTCCCGCGCGAAGGTGCCGTAACGATTGGTCGCTTCCAGCACCTGCAATGTCTCGCCGACGGTTGCCACATAATCTTCCGGCAGCGCACGCGCGTCGGTTCGTGGGTAGGTCAGCACCTTGTGTTTTTCGTATAGCGACTGGGCTAATGAGAGCGTCGTGCGCGCTGAAAAGCCAAAGCGCGAGTTCGCTTCTCGCTGCAAGCTCGTCAGGTCATACAGCAATGGAGGCGCCTGCGTGGTGGGCTTGCTTTCTTCCTCGACGACGCCGAGCTTGCCTTGACACTTCGCAGCAATCGCTTTGGCACGCGCTTCGGCTTCGGGCTTTGTGGCATTAGGCAGATCAAACATGCGCTCAGCACGCGCGTGTTCGTCCTCGCCCTTCTTAAATTTCTCGTCGAACCAACGACCCGCGTATTGCCCCGCCTTCGCATCAAATGTGGCGTGAATTTCAAAATACGTGCGCGCCACGAATTTACGAATCCGCTCTTCGCGCTCCACCATGAGCGCGAGCGTTGGCGTCTGCACGCGGCCCACGGTGGTCAAGTGAAAGCCGCCGCTCTTCGAGTTGAACGCGGTCATGGCGCGGGTGCCGTTGATGCCCACCAGCCAGTCGGCCTCGGAGCGCGAACGCGCCGCATCGGCCAAAGGCAGCATGCTGGCATCGCTCTTGAGCTTGCCGAAGCCGTCACGAATGGCGGTCGGCGTCATCGATTGCAACCACAGCCGCTTGATCGGCTGCTTCGCCTTCGCGTGCTCGGCGATCAGGCGGAAGATCAACTCGCCTTCGCGTCCTGCGTCGCAGGCGTTGATGATGGCGGTCACATCCTTGCGTTTGATGAGCTTGGTCAGCAGGCGCAAACGGTCGGCGGTTTTCTCAATCGGCTTCAGTCCGAAGTGCGACGGAATCACCGGCAGCTTGGCAAAGGTCCACTTGCCGCGCTTGACCTCTTCTTCTTCCGGTTCGCCCAATTCCACGAGATGACCGACCGCCGAGCTGATCACATATTGATCGTTCTCGAAGTGGTCGCCATCCTTCTTGATGTTGCCGAGGGCCTTCGCAATATCGCTCGCGACGGACGGTTTTTCGGCGATGATGAGTGTCTTTAACATTTTTTTAGTGTAACTAGAAATTCATTGGCAGCCATTTTGAGCGGTGTGACTCAGCTGGCCTGGCATGGAGGAAAGTTCGGCTAGCCGCGCCGCTGCCAGCGTCCGCCGGGAAGCTGCTCAACGCTGCCGGAAAGCTCAAGTAAAGTCAGTTCGGTGACGACTTGATTGATCGGCAGACCGCTCCTCGTGAGCAGCGTATCGACATCGACCGGCGTGTGTTCAATGAAGCCAAGCAGTCCGATTGCTTCGGAAGTACGCGCTGCACCTGCAGGGGTTGAAGCTCGCGTTTCTAATCGCAATTCTTCGAGCACGTCGTTGGCGGTTTCGACCAGCTTGGCACCCTGCTTGATCAGATGATGGCAGCCTTTGTGAAAGGTCGAGTGAATTGACCCGGGGATGGCGAACACCTCGCGCCCTTGCTCACCGGCGAGGCGCGCGGTGATCAGCGAGCCAGACTGCATGGATGCTTCGACTACTAGCACGCCAAGCGACAAGCCACTGATGAGCCGATTTCGCTTCGGGAAATTAGCGGGCAATGGTGGCGTGCCGAGCGGACACTCGGAGAGCATCAAACCTTGTTCCGCAATGCTGTGCGCGAGCACTTTATTGCGCGCGGGATAGACGCGATCAATGCCAGTGCCGATGACTGCAATCGTCGACCCGCAGTCGTCACCCTTCGCTCGTAATGCGCCAACGTGCGATGCGGCGTCAATGCCGAGCGCCATGCCCGAAACAACCGTCACACCGCATTCTGCAAATGCCTGTGCAAACGCCTCACCGGTGTCCGCTCCGCCCTGCGAACAGTTACGCGAACCGACCATGGCGATGGCGCTACGGCCAAGCAACTCAAGGCGACCTTTGGCATAAATCACCAGCGGCGCATCTCCACTTTCGAGCAGAGCTTTGGGATAACTGGGGTGTGCCCACGTGAGCAGGTGATGCGCTGAGTTGTTGCCTAACCAAGCCAGCGTTTCGTCGATTTTTGCTTGCACGGCGGCGTCGGGTGGCGCTGTAAGTTTTTGCGCCAGTGGTTCACCGATTACTCGTGAAAGCGTGGCTGTGCTAGCGTCAAAGATCGCGCCGACCCCGCCCAGTGCCGCGAGCAGTTTGTGCGCGGCTTGCACGCCGACGCCGTGCACAAAAGCGAGTCGTAAAAAAGGCGGGTCGTCAGCGTGCGTAGTCATGCAGCTTTATCGTAAGAATAAGGGCACCGCTTGGGTGCCCTCAGTGTGAAAAAGGATCACAGTCAGCGCTTACGGGTTGCGCAAGGCGTACCCAACGCGAACATTTTCTACGCCGGTATTCATCACCATGCCATATGAAATGTTGTCAAACACGCGGAAGACGAACACTAATCCGATGCGCTCTTCGGGAATATCCAGCGTCTTCTCCTCAGCGCCCTTCTGCTTAGGCCAGCCCGGCACAAAATTCAGGAAGGGCTCTTTGTAGCGGGGGTTGGCGAAGGTCTCAATCGGCTTGTATGCGGCCAGCACATGCCCCACTTCAAGGCCATGAGACTTGCCGCGATTTAAGGTCACAACGTTTGTCTTTCCTGCCTCCGAGATGCCATTGGGCAGCGTCATCACCTGGGCGTCAATTTGCTGGCTCGGTGCGCGTGGTACGTAGGCGAACGTCTCCGGAAGCGGTGCAGGCAATAAATAGTCGCCCACCTGCGTTTCCTGCTTTGAGTTAACGATCTCCAGCCGTGCGACCTCACCGTCACGCAGTAATTTTGCATCGCCTAAATAAATGGCTTCATAACCAATAATCTGCGGGTCGGCCTCATTGTGACGCCACTTGTACCAAGCGCGTGGCTCAATGGCGGGGTCGCGCAACTCGCGGCCTTTGCGATATATCTGAAACACTTTGCCCATGGTCGGCTTGACGCCGACGACGTAAATGGACTCGCCGGCAGCGAATGCCACACGATCGCCCACAGATTTCACGATCTGCGGTGCGTCGGCCAGCGTTTCAGCGCCGATCACCAGATTGCGCACCATAAACGGCTCAATATCTCCCGGTTTGATGCTCGGGATCGCTGCTGCCTCGCGCCCTTCAGCACGAATCTGCGGGGTCAGGATGACCGTTGGCCGATTTTCCCCGGATTGCAAAACTGAGAGCCGCGGGCCGCCCACTGCGTTGCGGTCAAACACCATTACTTGACCCGGATAGATCCAGTGCGGATTTTTGATCTGCTCCCGGTTCATGCGCCACAGTTCGGGCCAGCGCCAAGGTTGCTTGAGAAATTTGCCAGAAATTCCCCACAGCGTGTCGCCTTTCACCACCGTGTGCCGATCTGGCGCGTCGGGCTGAATCTGCAGCGGGCCGGTTGGTGATTGCGCTGCCGTGACCGTGGCCGTCAACCCGACCACGAGCGTGGCAATGATGCGACGCCAGCGCGGGCTGTGCCCTGAGGGGGGCGAAAAAGTCGTCTGAGTCGTTAACATTCCGTGTCCTGGTGGCGCGCTGTTGACATTGTCATATCGCTCGGAGGCACTCAAATTATTCGAATGCATTCGATGTTGCGAGTCTGGAAATGCCTAAAACAGCCCTAACCTTGAGAATTTACATGAAGATTGTGCAACCAGAGACCTGATTTGGCAAGCAAATGGCGCTTTTACCTATCCTAGAATACCCTGATGCGAGGCTAAAACGCATCGCTGCAAACGTGACTGAGTTCACGCCTGCGATCAAAACGCTGGTCGACGACATGGCTGACACCATGTACGCCGCGCCGGGAATTGGTTTGGCTGCGACTCAGGTGAACGTTCACCAGCGGGTCATCGTCATTGACGTTTCAGAAAGCAAACGCGACCTCAAAGTGTTCATCAACCCGCAAATCATCATGGCGGACGGCGAAATCGTTGGCGAAGAGGGCTGTTTGTCGGTGCCTGACTACTACGACACAGTTAAGCGCGCAGCTCATGTGGTGGTGAGGGCTCAGGACGCTTTAGGCGTGCCGTTCGAGCTTGAAGCTACCGATTTGCTGGCCGTTTGCATCCAGCACGAGATGGATCATTTGGTGGGTACGGTGTTTGTTGATCATCTCTCGCAGTTAAAGCAAATCCGCGTCAAAACCAAGATGAAAAAGCGCCACCGCGAGGCTGAGCGCGCGTAGCTGAGCGCGCATGCCACGCACGACGGTGTGCCGGGTTACTCACTCCAAGCGAGCCGTCACCGGACGCTCTTTAGTCCATCGGACTTGATCGGGATACGCTGCAATTAACGGCTGTCCTTGAACGGTCAACCGCACACCCTCGCGCACCTGTGGGAAATAGTCCCACACGGCGGTGTGCTGCGTACAGCGGTTGTCCCACATAGCCAACGCGTTCTTGGTCCAGCGAAAGCGGCACTGAAATCGCGGCTGTTCGATATGCGCATACAAAAAGGCGAGCAGCGCTTCGCTCTCTGCCCACGTCAACTGTGGAATATGGGTGGTTGCCAGGCGGTTGGCGAACAAGGCACAACGTTGGGTATCGGGATGGCGAATAACCAGCGGTTGCTCGAAGTGCATCACGCGGCCGATGCCGGTAAATACGTAGCCACGATTGGGTTTCAGATTGTTGTGAAACACGCTTAGCGTGTTGACCAGCTGCTTCATGGGCGCTGACAACGTCTCGTAGGCGCGGTAGGTGCTCGACCACAACGTGTCGCCGCCGACGTCTGGTAGCGCATTGAGATAGAGCATGCTGATCGTTGGCGGCTCGGGCAGTGCCGATTGGTCGCTGTGCCAGCCCTCACCAAATGCGTTACGCGTGGTTTCATCCGCGCGCACCACCGCAAGTTTGTCAAGATCGGGGTGCTGCTTGCTCGCAGCAGGGTGCTTCATCAACGCGCCGAAGCGCTCGCCCCAAGCCACAAAAGCCTCGTTGCTAAGCGTTTGATTTCGAAAAAAAATGACCTGATGCTCAAGCATCGCGTTGCTTATCGACCCGAACTCATCGGTCGACATCGGGCGCGATAAGTCCATGCCGGTAATCTCGGCACCGAGCGCTGGCGTGAGTGGCAATATTTTCAACATAGTGGCGCGTGGTTGCTTTTCCGTTTCAATGAAGAGCAGCATAGTCGTTTTGCCCTAGCCTCGCATGGGTTACAAAACTTACACGCCTTGCTGCGCAGGCGTGTGGAGCGCGCCCTATACTTCTCGCCATGAAAATCGTATTCGCGGGTACGCCAGAATTCGCAGCCGTCGCGCTCAAAGCCCTGCTGGACAAAGGTGCAGGCGACGGACTCGACGTAGTGGGCGCATACACCCAACCTGATCGTCCGTCGGGTCGAGGCTTGAAACCGCATGCCTCCGCGGTAAAAACGCTGGCGGTGGCCCACGGCATTCCGGTGTTCCAGCCCAGCACACTCAAAACCGCCGAAGCACAGACCGAGTTGGCCGCACTCGAGGCCGATGTGATGGTGGTTGCCGCTTACGGGCTAATCTTGCCGCAAGCGGTGCTCGATATTCCACGCAAAGTTCAGGGTTACGGCTGCCTGAATATTCACGCCTCGCTGCTGCCGCGCTGGCGTGGGGCAGCGCCCATTCATCGCGCCATCCTGGCGGGCGACGCCGAAACGGGCGTGGCCATCATGCAGATGGAAGCGGGCCTCGACACTGGGCCTGTGCTGCTCGAATCGGTCGCTGCGATCGGTGAACGAGAAACGACCGGCCAACTACACGATCGATTGGCGGCGCTGGGGGCCGACGCTCTCATTGACGTGCTCACCCGCCTTAGCCGAGGCGAGCCGATCGCCGCCCGCGCGCAAACGCCCACGGAGCAGCGCAGCGTGACCTATGCGCATAAAGTGACCACCGAAGAAGCCGCGATCGACTGGTCGTGCAGTGGCGTTGAAATCGACCGCAAAATTCGCGCGTTCAACCCCACGCCCTGCGCGTGGACGATCTGGCGTGGCGAGAAACTCAAACTTTGGGCCTCAGACATTGCGGGCGGCGCACGTATTCCGTCGTGTGTGGGTACGGAGTCCGGTCGCGTGCTTAGGGCTGAAGGTGAGCACTTGCTCGTGGCATGTGGCTTGTCAAGCTTAGCTATCACCGAAATTCAACGCCCCGGCGGTAAGCGAATGCCAGTGGCGGCATGGCTGTCGGGCAATGTTCGTCCAGTGGTTGGCGAGCGAATGGGCGACTCAGCCAAAGCATGACTCGGACGGCGAGCTACAAATTGAGCTGAATGCAGCGCTCACATCGTGCTTTCGCCCGTTCTTTTGATCGACTTTCTCGATTTCCAGCCTTTGACCCTTGTAAGTAAACGCTTGCCGGAAAAAGCTGTTAACGCTCAAGTTGATATTTTTGCGGCCAGCCGTTTGAAAAGTGCCGAATCTTCGCGCGTCAATTCATCAATAATCGTGAAGTGATTGAGTCCGGGAAGCTCCCACTCGGTCACGTTTTTCCAGTGCGCGCCGAGCAATTGGTTTTGCCGCAAAAACTCTTCCAACTCTGCGCCGCCGACGGCTGCGGTGAACTCGCAGTCGACGCGCCGTTCGCGATACGCTGGACTTAGAGCGAGCGCTTCGTCGTTGGTCAGTTTCAGCGCATCGTTTAAATAAATTGGCACCAGCGGTTCAAGATCAAACAGGCCGCTGATGGCGGCGGCCGATACGAACGGTGTGGCAGGCAGGCCGTGTGTTGTCCAGTCAACGCTCATGCACCATGCGCTGAGATGTCCGCCCGCTGAGTGGCCCGCGAGCGCGAGTTTTTCGCGGTTGAGATTAAGCGCGGCCGCGCTGTGCCAGACATAGCTCACTGCCGCCTCAATCTCGCCCGCGATACCGCGAATCGTGCTCTGCGGGCACAGCGTGTAGCCGACGATCACCGCCGCCATGCCGTTGGCTATGAACGGTGCCGCGACCACGCTCCAGTCGTCCTTCGACAAGCGCTGCCAGTAGCCGCCGTGAATGAAGATCAGCGCGGGCAAGCCGTTCGCGGGCGGTGTGCCCACCGGCGTGAACACGTCTAGCCTGTTGCGTGCGAGCGGGCCGTACGCGGCGTCACGAACACCGGAGGATTCATCGCGCACACGTTGGCTTTCGTGCTGCCATCGCGGCAGCAAGGTGTCCGCCCAGTCGGGCACCGCTGCCCCGTTGTTGTAGCGGCGCGCGAGTTCTTCAAGTGGCAGGTCGGGGATCATAGCGAAGCCTTGTCCTTAGAAAAGATTGCCAGCAAACTCGCGCTCACAATGAACGCGCCGCCGATCAAGGTGCTGTGCGTAATGTTTGCTGCGCCGCCAAGCCACGCGCTAAACGTCGCCACCAAAATTTCTGCCAACATCAGCGTTGACAGCACGTTGGCTGGCAAGCGCGATGCGCCGTATTGCAGCGCCAGATTGCCCACCAGTACGAAGGCGGTGAACAGCGCAATGCCGAGCCATGCGATAGGCTCGGGCGCAAGCGTTAGCGGCTTGCCCAGCAGGGCGAGCGCGGCGATCACTAGAGGTGCAATGATGACCGCGCCGATGAAAATGCCAAGCGCGCGCGCCTCTTGCGGCGTGTCCGAATGTTTGCGCAGAATGACGTTGTTCAAGCCAAAGAAGAATCCGCCCGCCACCGCAAGCCAGTCGGCCCAAGAATTCGGGATCGGAAATCGCATTTCACCCGCGCCCAACACCAGCGCCGCACCGATCAGGGCGAGTGCCGTGCGCGCGAGCGCGGCGGGCGTGATGCGCTCGGCCAGCAACCAGCGCGCCAGCAACACCACCCACATCGGCATCAAGTAAAAAAGCAGCACCGCGCGCACCACGTCACCGGTGGCCAAGGCTGTGTTGAAGCAGGCGTTGGTCATGCCCGAGGCGAGCACCAACCAGCCCAGCGTCACGCGGTGTTGCCACAACAATTTCAATGAGTCGGGTCGCGCAATGAGCACCGCCAAAGCGCATGCCGTAAACACAAACCACGTCGCCCATAGCGACGGGATGCCGCGCGCTTCAAGCCAGCGCAACGGAGCCCACGACACGCCCCAAATGCTGGCGTTGATCAGCGCAGCCAGCACGGGAAGTGCTGCCGTGCGGGCAGAGGCGGGCGTCACAGGGCTAAACGTAGGCGCGAGACACTCGTTCGGTCGCGGTCACTGCCTCGCGATACTCCGCTTTCAATCGTTCAACCAGCACGGCGGTGGTTGGCACATCATCCATCTGCCCCACGCCTTGCCCTGAGCCCCAAATATCTTTCCATGCTTTCGCAGCACCACCGCCAAAATTCATCGCGGTTTTGTCAGCGCTGGGCAGGTTATCTGGGTCGAGCCCGGCGCTCTTCACTGATCCTTTGAGATAGTTGCCGTGAATGCCAGTAAACAGCGACGAATAGATGATGTCTTGCGCGGTGGAGTTCACGATCATGTCTTTGTAGGCGTCAACCGCGCGCGCTTCTTGGGCGGCGATGAAGCGGGTGCCCATGTAGGCGAAGTCTGCACCCATCGCTTGAGCGGCGAGGATGCTCGCCCCATGCGCAATCGCGCCTGACAGAGCAATTGGGCCGTTGTAGAACCGACGCACCTCACGCACTAACGCGAACGGCGACAAGGTGCCGGCGTGTCCACCCGCTCCTGCACAAACGAGAATCAGGCCGTCGACCCCCGCCTCCAGCGCCTTCTCGGCGTGACGGATGGAGATCACATCATGCATCACGATGCCGCCCCAAGCATGCGCCTGCTTGACCACGTCCCCCGGCGCGCGCAGGCTGGTAATCAGCATCGGAGCCTTGTATTTCTCGCACATCTGCATGTCGTGGTCGAGGCGATCATTGCTGGTGTGGATGATTTGGTTAACCGCGTACGGGGCGATGCGCCGTGTCGGCTCTGCTGCGCGTGCTGCGGCCAGCTTTTCGGTAAGTTCGGCGAGCCATTCGTCAAGCTGCTCTTTGGGGCGCGCATTTAACGCCGGGAACGCACCGATCACGCCCGCCATGCACTGCGCCAACACCAGCGGTGGGTGCGAAATGATGAACAGCGGCGCGCCTATCACGGGCAAACTGAGTTGGTCTTCTAAAAAAGCGGGGATGGCCATGGTGGAAATTTATTAAACTGAGGGGCTAAGCAGGAGGCAAGTTGCGATGGATCTAAGCTATTCCCAAGAACAGCAAAAATTTGCGCAGGATGTGCGCGAGTTTACGCGAGACAATCTTGACCCTAAGGTCGCACAGAAAGTGCTCGAAGGCTCGCGTTTGGAGCGCGAGGATTTTCTCGGTTGGCACCGCTCGTTGCACAAGAAAGGCTGGGTCGGCGTGGGCTGGCCCACGTCGTTCGGTGGCACAGGTTGGGACTCAACCCAGCAGCACATTTTTGATGAGGTGACGGCCGATGCGGGCGCGCCGCAACTGATTCCGTTTGGCCTGCGCATGGTGGCGCCGGTCATCATGAACTTCGGCAACAAAGCGCAGCAGGACTATCACCTGCCAAAGATTTTGTCCGGTGAAAACTGGTGGTGTCAGGGCTACTCGGAGCCGGGTTCTGGCTCTGATTTAGCGTCGCTCAACTGCAAAGCGGAAAAAGTTGGCGATCACTACATCGTCAACGGTCAAAAGACGTGGACGACAATGGCGCAACATGCCGATTGGGGTTTCTTCCTTGTGCGCACTGATAATGATGTGAAGGCACAGGAAGGGATCAGCTTCCTTCTGATCGATATGAAGACTCCCGGCATCACCGTGCGCCCGATTATCACTTTGGGCGG
>JANNYE010000179.1:0-11280 GCA_031409935.1 Burkholderiales bacterium
CACCTTCGCGCGCTCGAACGCGGTCACCATGTTTTTGAGCGTCATGTCGACGCCCATCTTCAATTGCTCGGGCGTGCTCTGCTCGTCCTTAAGCACCATTTCGAGCGTGTCTTTAACCGCGAGCAGCGCAAAGGCGAAGTCGCGCGATGCGTAATCGCGAGCGGACTGCACTTCCTGCACGTTGCGTTTGCGGATGTTTTCCTGCTCGGCAACGGCGCGCAAATGCTGGTCTTTCAACGCGGCGATTTCGTTGTGCGCGGCGGCTAACTTTTCATCCGCAGTGAGCTCGCTGTTGAAAAGCTCAGCGCCATCGTGAATCGGCTGATCCGGAGCGGGGGTGTTTTGTTCATCTGGCATAGTTGTAAGTGGACACGAAAGGCGTGATCAATAGATGTACGGATATTTCAGGGGGCTTTCCCCTATTTCAAGCAAGGACATGAAAAAATAGCCATTAGCTTTCAACCAAGAAGGTCATTTTAATTGGTGAAAATTGGCATTTAGTGCAAATACCGACTTATTTAATAAATTGCCTCTACGCCCCACTAAACTGGGCGAAAAGCCAAAAAGTTGTATTGCAAAATAGGTTCAAAACGGCAAGTTTTACCGTCTGCCCAAGTAATCGAACACTCGCGCAACGGGCAGTTGCGCAATGCCACTACAGTCCGGGCTAACGCTTGAGCCCGCGCTGAATCGACTCCAGGCGCACGATGCCGTGGCCCTCGGCAGTCTGCTTTGGCGCAACTTTCCAAGCGTGGCCGTAGATCACCTCGACGCTGATTCGAATTGGGCCACCTGCGTGCCGCGCGCTATCAAGCGCGGCTTCAATCGCACGCAGTTTGCGCTGGGTGAGCAGGCCGCGTGGTCGCGCGCGCATCGAATTGACCGCGCCCTGAGCTTTGAGGTCGCGCCACAAAGCACCCGCGGTGGCGTATTCCAGCGTGATGACTTCCATGTCCATCACTGGATCGGCAAAGCCTGCATGAATGAGCATGTCACCGATGTCGTGCAAGTCGGTGAAACGTTGCACGCGAGAGTCCGCGATGTCGTGGGCTTTGGTCAGGGCGCGGCGTAGTTCAATCAGCGTGTCTGGCCCTGGTGCAGTCAACATAATTACGCCGCCGATTTTGAGCACACGGTTCCACTCGGCCAACAGGGCGGGCAAATCGTTCGCCCATTGCAACGCGAAGTTGCTCCACAACACATCGGCATGCTCGCGCGGCAACGGCAACGCGCCCATGTCGCTCACCAGACCGCGAATGCTCGGGCGTTTGCCCAATCCTGACCATCGCGCGAGCAATCCGCTCGCCCGCGGCACGGCTTGCGCTACCATCTCAGGCGAATGATCGACGGCTGTCACCACGGCTTGTGGAAAACGCGCCGAAAGCGCTGCGGTATGTGTGCCCGGCCCGCAGCCGACATCGAGAATCGTCGCTGGCGCAATGCGCATCACGTCAAAACGCTCAAGCAAGCGATTGCCGACCTCGCGCTGCACCACCGCTGCGTTTGCGAAGCTTGGCGCCGCTCGGTCAAAACGACGGCGCAGCAGCGCAATGTCGAGCGCAGCAGGGGCACTCATAGCGCAGCGGGGGCGCTCATAGCGCAGGCGGTGTGGGTGGGGACATGGGAGAATTGGTTTAACCAACGAGTAGCGGGTATCGAAATTCTATTGCGCCTGTTTAATCCGTCGCCTACGACCTCGTTAGGGTCGGGGCTGAAGCATGTGCGTGACCGCATGCTGCCGCAAAGCTGCTTCTTTTGTGGCGACAGCAGCGATGAGACGGTGTGCGCGCCTTGCATCGGTGATTTGCCGAGCATGGCCGAACAGGTGTGCCCACGCTGCCAGCTCGCCGGGGCCAACGGCGAGCTGTGCGGGCGCTGTTTGAAAAAACCACCGGTGTGGGAGCGTTTGGTCGCGCGTTGGCCGTACCAATTTCCGCTCGACAGGGCGTTGGTTTCCGCGAAATACCACCATGCGTTTGCGATTTATCGGTGGGCCGCAGCGCAATTAAATGCATGGCCGTTTGCCGCAACGGAGACGTTAATTCCCGTGCCATTAGCCGACTTGCGATTGCAATCGCGTGGCTACAACCAGGCGCAATTGATCGCCGAAGAAATGGCCAAACGATTCGCTCTGAAGGTTGATGCCGACGCCGTCATTCGCATTCGTGAAACCGATATTCAGCAACGGTTAAACTGGGTCGAACGACGTCAAAATGTGCACGGCGCGTTTGTCGCCACCCGTTCGTTCGCGGGCGAATGGGTGGTGCTGATTGATGATGTGCTCACCACCGGGGCGACGTTAAACTCGCTCGCGCGTGCAGTGCGCGATGCTGGCGCTACGCGCGTGGACGCATTCGTGCTGGCGCGCGTGATGCCGATTAGGCGGCGTGATCGCGTTGTTAAATTTGGGCAGGCGAGAGCATGATTCACGTCGTTCTGGTCGAACCCGAAATTCCACCCAACACCGGAAACGTCATCCGTCTGTGCGCTAACACCGGTGCTACGCTTCACTTGGTACGGCCGCTAGGTTTCCCGCTGGACGACGCCAGAATGCGCCGAGCCGGGCTTGACTATCACGAGTATGCAACGATGCTCGTGCATGACGATTGGGCGGCGTGCAAAGTGGCGCTCGCCGGTCATCGCATGTTTGCCATTGAGACCTGCGGCACTCGATCACCCCACGACACAGCGCTCGCCGCGGGCGATGTGTTTGTATTCGGCTCCGAGACCAAGGGGCTCACTCCCGAAGTGCTCGCTGATTTCAACTCCGATCATCAGCTGCGATTACCCATGCGACCGGCCATTAGAAGCTTGAATCTATCGAATTCAGTTGCGGTGACCGTGTACGAAGCGTGGCGGCAGCTGGGGTTTGCGGGGGCGTCGCTCTAGTCGCCGTGCCTACATAGGCCTCATCAATCGAGAGCACCGCGCAAAATCGCACGCAACCCATCGGTACTTTTCCAATCGGGTCCAAACACAAATCGCGGCAAATACCAGCGATCTGAATTTTTCGTGACGTAGTCGCTTTGCCCGCCAAACGCTGCGATCACTCCGTTGGTTTCAGCGTACTGCGGCATGTATTCTCGCCGCATGTAATCGGAGCCCTGCGTCCACGGATAAGCGAATAGCGCTGGCTTTCGCCCGCTCTTAGACGCGATGAATTGACTGGCAGCACGCACATGGATCTCGCACTCTGCGAACGTATCGATTGCAAAAAAATTACCGGTGTGCTGATCGCGCTGCACCACCGGGGAAACCGTCGGATGATTGTGATCCCAGCCGTGGCTGTCAATGCTGAGCAAGGCGCTCTCGTTGGCTGCATGCCACCAGTGGTCGTTCAATGCGCCCTGCGCATTCATGGCGCCGACGTCGATCTGCGAGCGCGCGCTTGGGCTCGCGATGACGAAACTGGTCATGCAGAGTGCCGGTTGTGCGCCAACACGCTGCTCCTGAAATTCACGCATGCTGTGCGCAAAACTCTGTTGCGGCCCGAACTCGGGGTGCGCCAGATCATGCCAGTCATAGTCCGTGCCATCGTCACATGTAAGCGCCACGACCGGTCGTGCGCAGTGTGGGAGGTCTATCAAGTCACCGCGAACCCAACGCGCTACATCAACCAGCGGCACCACCGCAAAACCCGCGTCATCAATCGCCCGCAGGTCGGCGGCAAACGCAATGAGATCATTCGATTCGTAGCTATTGCCAAACACGTTATAGCCATGCCAGGTCAGCACCGGAATGCGGGTTTGTGGCAGCTTTGGCGAAGTAGGGTGTGTCATGTGCTCTACATTAGCATTGAGTCGGTATGACCTTCGACTCTCTGACTTTTGCGCTGTTCCTAGCGGTCGTCTTTCCCGTCTATGTATGGCTTGGTTCGTGGCCTGCTCGCAAGAACCTGCTGCTGTTGGCGAGTTGCGTTTTCTATGGCTCATGGAATCCGTTTTTCTTGTTGTTGCTCGCATTCACCACCGTGTTTGATTGGTGGGCTGCGCAACGCATCCATGCCGCTTCGAGCACACGTATCCGGCGAATCTGGTTCTGGGCGTCTATCGCGGCTAGTTTGACGTTGCTCGGCTACTTTAAGTACGCACAGTTTTTCGCCAACACCGCGATTGAATGGCTCGCGCTAGTCGGCGTAATCTACAAGCCGATTGATCTGGGCATCGTGTTGCCGCTGGGCATTTCGTTCTACACCTTCGAGTCGATTTCATACATCGTGGACGTCTACAAAAAGCGCATTGAGCCGACCAAGAGCTTGCGCGACTACGGGCTGTTCATGACGTTCTTTCCGCACTTGGTGGCAGGTCCCATCATGCGATTCAATGACTTCAACGCGCAAACTGTCACGCCACGCGTGGTGACCCGTGATGCGGTCGCATTGGGCACGTACATGCTCATCGGTGGGTTGTTCCTGAAAATTGTTGGAGCGGATCACGTATTCGCGCCCATTGCGGACATCGTGTTCGCGCCTGATTACAAAGCGGGCTTTGCAGCAGCGTGGGCCGGCGCGTTTTCGTTTTCGATGCAGGTGTATTGTGACTTTGCGGGGTACTCATTGGCAGCCCTTGGCATCGCAAAAATGTTTGGCTTTCATTTACCCGCCAACTTTGAATCGCCGTTTGCCTCGGTAGGCATTGCCGAGCTGTGGACGCGCTGGCACATCTCGTTGTCAAACTGGTTGCGTGACTATGTGTTCAACCCGTTGGGGCACTACCGCAAAGGTCGGGTGCGCGGTTACTTGAATGTGATGATCACCTTTACCGCCTGCGGCTTTTGGCATGGCGCGGCATGGCATTTTGTAGCGTGGGGTGCCATGCACGGCGCATTTCTGGTGGGTGAACGGCTGCTGAAAGACAGTATCGGTGACTGGAAAATTTGGGCTGTGAAGCCGATGCGTTGGTTGCTCGCGTTGGTCACGTTTGCGCTGTTCTCGCTGGCAGTGGTGTTCTTTCGCGCCTCGACGCTGACATTGGCGTGGGAGCGTGTGGTTGCGATGTTCGGCGTGGCGATCAAAGACGCGGCAACGCTCGCATGGAATGGCGACGCCAAGGTGTTTGTGATCGGGCTCGTAGTCGGACTCGCCGTGCAGGCGTGGTTAAAAGCCCGCAAAGGTTGGGAATGGTTGCCGAGCATCGCGTGGCCTTGGCGCGTGGTTTTGTTGTCGCTGATGTCGCTGGCCATTGTGTTGTCGCCGGGCAAAACCAATGCCTTCATCTACTTTCAGTTTTAAGGGGCACGTAGTGACACATTCGCGTTGGCTCCTGACGTGGACACTCGCCATTGCAATCACGCTAGGTGGTTGGCTTGCATTTGAAGTGTATTCGCGCGCTCAGGGCTACGCGCCCACCGTTATGGACAGCATGGATTTGTGGTCACTCAATCGCGCGCAAGCTGCAAAAGCGTCACCGGAATTGCCGGTCGCCTTGCTCGGCGCGTCGCGGATTCAATACGGTTTGTCGCCTTCTGTGTTTCGCGATGAGGCCCGCGGCACCATGCCGCTCATGCTGGCAATCAACGGTCGCTACCCCTTGGCGGCGTTGCGTGATTTGGCGGAAGACGAAAACTTTAACGGGATCGCAATTGTAGGAATTGATGCCCGTGGCATGGATAAGCGTGTTTGGGAAATGCAAGCCGGCTACGTTCAGCAGTATCGCCATGATTGGAGTCCGGCGCGCGAAGTTCATCGACGTCTGCTCACCCACGTACAGCAAGAAGCCATCGCAGCGCGGCCCGATTTCGCATGGGTCACACTCGTCAAGCGCTGGTTTAATCGCGCAGGTCCACCTTACCGCGAGTACGTGACTTTCGAGCGTGATCGATCAGGTGGCACCGACTATCGCAAAAGCGATCTGCCTGCAATTCGTACCGCACGGGTTGTCGAACTCAAGCGTTACTACCGTGACAACCCACCACCCACACCAGCAGAATGGCTCAACGACATGCGTGAAGTGGTGCGCTGGGTTGAACAAATTAACCGACGAGGCGGCAAGGTTGTGATTTACCGAGAGCCTGTTTCAGGCGGTCACCTTGAGCAGGATGAGGCGAATTTTCCACGCGTTTTGTACTGGGACAAACTGGTCACGATCATACCCGCATTGATGGTTGATTTTCGCGACTATCCCGAGCTCAACATTGACACGCCAGACACGTCGCACATCGACATCAAGGACATTGAACGACACACCCGTGCATTGGTTCGGGTGCTTAAGCTCAAGGGCATTTTGTGGGGCTAGGGAAACGCTGAACAAATCGCCGCGCGCATCGCATCCTTGATTTGGGCGAATCGCTTCGTCGAAAATGCTCGCATAGCCCGCTATTGCTGCGCTTTTCGTCTCGCGCTTCATCCCAAATCAAGGCGCGCTGCAACGCGTCGCTTTGATCAGCGTCTCCCTAGACGAGCTGCGCTGGCAACAACGCCGTGTCGTCGCCAATGGCGGCGGCTACCAGTGCTGCTGCGACATCGCCAGAAACTAAGTGGAATGAACCTTCCAGCGCAGTGAGCGCGAGCCGATTAGTGATCGGTGCCAGCTCGTCCGGCGCTATTTTCGGCAATCCGGCGAGACGCTTTGGACTCATCCAGAGTTGCGGATACGGCAGGCTATTGCGGTGCGCACGAAAGCCTTTTTCGATAATGTCGGCCACCATTTGCGGCGAAACAAAGGAGGTGTCGACCACCAGATCGTAGTTGCGATAGTCGCGCAACTCGATGCCGTAGAGTGATTGGTAGCGCACCGCCTCCAGCCGCGTGCGGGCAAGATTGTTTTCCAGCGCCTCGGCGAGTGAGCCGTGAAATTCGTCACTTCTCGACGCCTCAAACACACGCTCTGCGCCGACCATCGGATCGACCGACAAAAAAACCTTGTACGCGACTGGAATAAAGTGCCAGGCGAGCCGTGAGTCGACGATGATACGGTCGCTGCTGACACCCAGTGCCTGAGTATGTGAATCGATCTTGTCGTCGACGCTGCGATCCTTCGCAGACCACTCGTTAAGCTGCAAGGTGGTCAAGCCCATGCTGGCAGCAATTTCGCGCTGAATGCCGCCCGCAGAAATGAGCTGAAACCCCAGCTTTTCTTTCAGAATGCGCGCCACGGACGACTTGCCGCCGCCGATGTCGCCTGAGAGCGTGACTATGTCTTTCACAGAGTAGTTATCAATTCGGAAGCGACGATTCTAGGGGAACCGTTCGCGGCCAAAAGCGGCTCTTGAATCGCATCATTTTCCGATACAGAATCGGCTGAAAATTTCGCCCAATAAATCGTCCGCCGTGAACTCGCCTGTGATTGCACCCAGCGCGTCGTGGGCTAGTCGCAGCTCTTCAGCGAACAGTTCGAGTGCAATGTGGTCTAGATGCGCGAATGCAGCATCAAGATGCACCAGCGCTGCGCGAAGTGCCGCCACGTGCCGCTCTCGCGCCATGAATCCACCTTCTTCACGGTAGTTATACCCAACCGCTGCGGTGATCGCATCAATGAGCAATTCAACGCCGTCGCCGGTCTTTGCCGATAACCACACGCCTTGCACATCGGCATGGGCCTGCCTGCCCCCGAGATCTACTTTATTGCGCACCACGATGCGCGGCAGAGTCAGCGGCAATTCTGCGAGCAAACGATCAGGCACTTTCGTGTCTGTCTCAACCAGTACTAACGCCAGATCAGCGTCGGCAATCGCGCGCCGGGTGCGCTCGATACCAATGATCTCGATGGGGTCGGTGGTTTCTCGCAACCCAGCCGTATCGACGATCTCTGTCGGCAATCCTTTCAGGCTTACGCGAGTGCGCACGGTGTCTCGCGTGGTGCCGGCGATGGGCGTAACAATTGCGATTTCGTCGCCTGCTAATGCATTGAGCAAACTCGATTTGCCAACGTTCGGTTCGCCGGCGAGCACGATGCGAATGCCATCGTGAAGCAGTTGCCCACGCCCGGCTTCGGCGAGCACATGTTCGAGTGTTTTGCGTGCGTCCAACAACTGATCGCGAGCCCGTTCTGACTCCAGAAATTCGACATCTTCGTCTGGAAAATCCAGCGTTGCTTCAACGAACATACGCAGCCGAATCAGCTTGTCTTGCAGCTTTCTGATGTGAGCGGAGAACTCGCCGGTGAGTGAGCGCACTGCGGCGCGCGCGGCGCTCTCGGTTGCCGCATCGATGACATCGGCTACGGCTTCGGCCTGCGCCAAATCAATCTTGCCGTTGAGATACGCGCGTCGCGTGAATTCGCCAGGCTCGGCGTGGCGCGCGCCCAGTTCGATGCAACGACGCACCAACGCCTGCAATACCATCGGCGAGCCATGTGCGTGGAGCTCCAACACGTCCTCTCCAGTGAAGGACGCGGGCGACGCGAAATAAAGCGCGATGCCGTCATCAATGATGTGACCGACCGGGTCGAGAAATCGTGTGTGAAGTGCTACGCGTGGCATGAGAACGCGGCCACACAACGTATGACCGAACTCAGCAAGTGATTTGCCCGACACCCGCACCATGCCCACCCCGCCGCGACCGGGCGGTGTGGCGATGGCGACGATGGTGTCAGTCATGGTGCATTGTAGGAGCGGCTCCGCCGCGACCTACACGGTTTTAATCAGCGCTTAAGCGCCGTTACAACCGCCGCCTGCTCACGCTCAAGCATTCTGTTGATGTGCCATTGCTGCGCAATTTGCAGAACGTTCGACACCGTCCAGTACAGCACCAAGCCCGCTGGGAAAAAGATGAACATGACCGCAAATGCAACTGGCATGTACTGCAATATCTTCTGCTGCATCGGATCCATGCCGGGCGCTGCAGGTTGCAGTTTCGACTGCGCAAACGCGGTGATTGCGTAGATCACCGGCAAGATGTACCACGGGTCAGCGGCTGACAAGTCCTTGATCCAGCCAAGCCACGGCGCGTGACGCAACTCAACCGCAGCACTCAACACCCAGTACAACGAAATGAACACCGGAATTTGCACCAGTACGGGCAGGCAACCACCGAGCGGATTGATTTTTTCCTTCTTGTACAGCGCCATCATCTCGGTGTTGAGCTTGGCGCGATCATCGGCGTAGCGAGTCTGAATCTCTTTCAATTTCGGGGCGACCAACTTCATCTTGCCCATGCTGCGGCCAGCCGCCGCGTTGAGCGGGTAGAACACTGCCTTGATCAGGATGGTGAGCAGAATAATCGCCCAGCCCCAGTTGCCCACTAGGCCATGAAACCACTTGAGCAACCAAAACATCGGCTCGGCGATGACGTTGAAGATGCCGTAGTCAACGACGCGATCCAGTCCGGGAGCTGCGGCCTTGAGTACGTCCTGCTCTTGTGGGCCCATGTACAAAGGAATGGTCACTTTCGCGGTCGCGCCGGGGGCAATATCACCGACCGGTGTTTTCAAGCCGGACAGATACGCGTCGCCCGTGGCCTTGGTCATGTAGTAATCACGCGGCATGCCCGCTTTTGGCAACCATGCGTCGACAAAGTAATGCTCGACCATGCCAACCCAGCCGTCAGTCAGACGCTCCGTCGCAATGCCCGGCTTGCCTTTTTCAATGTCTTTGAAATCTACTTTTTGATACTTTTTCGCCTCGGTGTAGAGCACTGGCCCGTGGAACGCGCTTGCCCCCATTGGGTTGTTCATCCCCGTCGCGACGCTGTCTCTTTGCAATTGAAAATACGCCGTCGGCGCAATTGTCGCGCCACTGCCGTTGGTGATCTCCTGCGTCACATCGACCACGTAGCTGCCGCGCTTGAAGGTATAGACCAGATCAACTTTGCCGCCGCTCGCAATCGGCGTCGTCAGGCGCACCTCCAGCGTGCCCGCCGTGCCCATGTCGGGATTGCCCGCCGCCTTCGTGTAAAGCGAATAATGATTGGGCATGCCTGCGCCAAGCAAGCCCGACTGCGCAACGTGCGTGCGCGTCTGATCTTTCAGCAGCACGCGGTAGGGCTTGGTTTTGTCCAGCGTGTCGCCGTGCTGCTTCAGGGCGACATCCTCAATGGCACCGCCTAGCGTATTGATACGGAAGTCCGCGAGATCAGTTTTGACAGTCAGCAGTTCGCCGCCGGTCACAGGTGCTGCGGCAGGCGGGGTCGGCTCGCCGCTGTTAGGCGCGGCAGGCGCAGAACCCGCAGACGCTTTAGGCGCAGATGACGGTACGGTTCCGGCGGGAACGTCGCCTTTTTTGTCCGCTGGGGTCGAGATAGGCGCTACCGGCTTGGGTGGAGCGGGCGGCGCGTTTTCTTTCTGCCATGCCTGAAACAGGAACACGCCAGACATGGAGAAAATGACGAACAGAAGGAGACGCTGGAAGTCCATCGTGGGCTTTCAGTTAAGGGTTGGTAGACACAGGTTGCGCGTTGCTCGCGGTAGAGGCGACGGCAGCTTTCGACGAGTTCCGTAGCTTTTCGGGCACCGGGTCATAGCCGCCGGCATGCCACGGATGGCATTTGGCCAGACGCATCGTGCCCATCGCGCTGCCACGCAAAACACCGTAAACGCCAATGGCGTCAGCGGTGTATTCGGAGCAGCTAGGGAAGAAGCGGCAGCGCGGCCCCAACATCGGGCGAATGCCGTATTGGTACGCTTTGATCAGGCCGAGCGCGGCAACTTCGCCGATGTTGCGTTTGCTGGGTGTCATGCCATCACCGAAGATGCTGGGCGCGGTGGTTGCGTTGCCGACGCAGCCACAGCGGTCGATTTTGCAATGTAGCGATCAAGCGTGGCCGTCCATTCAGCAATGACAGCTGTGACATCTTTGGTCGTGATCGAGAGACTCAAGCGAACAATGTACTGAGACGGTTGCAATGCATTCTGACGCAGGCGAAATTGCTCGCGGATGCGCCGTTTCACCGCGTTGCGCAACACGGCGGTGCGGGCGTTGCGCTTGCCGATCATCAGGCCGAGCTGTGGGCGAGCATCTTGCACTTGCGGTTCTACCCGCCGCTTATACACCCACAAAAAGCGCCCGCGCTGGGCGCGAGTCTTCAGCGCCCGAGCGAAGTCGTCGGACTCAAGCACCCGGGCAGCACGCGGAAACGAGGCACCCGCGAGCGTGGTGAGCACGGTGGGCGCTGCAGACGCGACGACGACCGTCTGGCTTAAGCCGACAGAACCGCGCGGCCTTTGGAGCGGCGCGCAGCGATCACGCGACGGCCGCCTTTGGTGGCCATGCGGGCACGAAAGCCGTGGTTGCGTTTGCGGCGGATAACGGATGGCTGGAATGTACGTTTCATGATCTCTTCAACTCTGTGTGATGCGCTGGATTTGCCCGAGGGCCGCCTTCGTGACGAAGGTGTGATGCAGCTTG
>JANNYE010000180.1:0-21598 GCA_031409935.1 Burkholderiales bacterium
GTCTGTTCGCCATGCACACGGCCTGGACTCAAGCGAGACACTCCCGATGATGGAAACCACCGACTGGAGAGCCGTATGCGGGAAAACTGCACGTACGGTTCGGAGGGAGGGGAGGGCGAGAGCCCTTCTCTACCCCTATCATAACGTTTGCGACCTCTGGGGGCCATGAATGCCGTCCTGCTGATCCGCCTTCTGGATACCCGCGTTAGGCGAGTATGACGTCACTTTGAATGGCTCTGCTGAGGCACCTTGCTAGTCAGGAGTCGATAAATGACGATTATCAGTGCTAAGCCCAAGTTATTCCGTTTCTAAATCAATAGGAGACTAGGCGCGACGACGCAGACAGTGCGTTAGCACGGCAAGGAGGAGCAACGACGTATCGTATTGATTTAGAAATGGAATTACCCGGTGCTTTGAGCGCAAAGCGATCAAGTCATTTGGTCGCTTAAACCACCTTCACGCTAATGTCCGGCAACCCGGCGAGTTTGCCCAGCATCACGTCGCCGCGCACCACCGGGCCGACGTTCTCTGGCGTGCCGGAATAAATGATGTCACCGGCCTTCAGTTCGAACGCAGCGGAGAGGCGGCTGATTTGCTCGGCGACGTTCCAGATCATCTGGTTCAAGTCCGCGTTCTGCTTGACCACGCCATTGACCAGCAACTGAATGCGCCCCGCCTTGAAATGCTCCACCGTGCCGAGACGATGGATCGGGCCGATGGGTGCGGATTTGTCGAAGCTCTTGCCAATTTCCCACGGCTTTTTCTCGTCACCCATCGCGCGTTGCAGGTCGCGGCGCGTCATGTCGAGGCCGAGGGCATAACCGTACACGTGCTTCAGCGCGTCCGCAATGGCGATGTCGCGACCGCCGCTTTTGAGTGCTGCGACCAGCTCGATTTCGTAGTGATAATTTTTGGTCAGCGGCGGATATGGATGATCGACCGTTTGCCCCGGCGCGACGTATTGAATTGCATCGGTCGGTTTCTGAAAAAAGAACGGCGGCTCACGCGTCGGATCCGAGCCCATTTCGCGCGCATGCGCTGCGTAATTTCGACCGATGCAATAGATGCGCCGCACTGGAAATACCTCCGTGCTGCCGACGATGGGAATGGTCGTGGCAGCGACGCTGAACGGCATGGCGCCGGTGCTGCTTGCGCCGACGGTGTTGACAGTAGCGCAACCACTAAGCGCCGCCGCGCTAACCGCGCCGCCCGTGCCGAGCGCCTTGAGCGCGGTTCTGCGAGATATGTGGGACATGACTTTTCTCCTCCTTAAGCAATGTGCCGAGAATACTGCGCAACGCGCGTAACGGCGTTGACCACGATCACTTTTTGCTAATTCTTTGGCGTCTTGCCGACGTTGTCTGGCGATCGCAAAAAGTCAAAATCCACGCCTTGATCGGCCTGCGTAACGGTCTGCAAAAACAGTTTGAGATAACCGCGTTTTGCGGTCGGTTCAACGATCACGTTATCGCGCGAACGCTGTGCCAATTCAACGTCCGTCACCAGCAAACTGATCTCGCGATTTTCCACACTCAGGCGAATGCGGTCACCTGATCGCACCTGCGCGAACGGCCCGCCGACAGCGGCTTCTGGCGTGACGTGCAACACGATGGTGCCGTAACCGGTGCCGCTCATGCGACCGTCAGAGATGCGCACCATGTCCTTCACACCCGCGCGGGCGAGCTTCATCGGAATCGGCAAGTAGCCCGCCTCGGGCATGCCTGGTGCGCCTTTCGGTCCGATGTTTTTGAGCACCAGAATGTCGTCCGCGTTGACGTCGAGATCGGGTGCGTCAATGCGCGCGGCGAGGTCTGCTGCATTCTCGAAAACGACCGCGCGGCCCTCGTGTTCCATGAGCTTTTTGTCGGCTGCGGACTGCTTGATGATCGCGCCGCCGGGGGCGAGATTGCCGTACAACACCGCGATGCCACCTTGCGGATAAATCGGGTCGTTGAACGGGCGCACCACGTCCTGCTTGAAGCCCGCGCCTGCCGCGTTGATCTCTTTACCCAACGTGCGTCCGGTGACGGTCATCGCGTCAAGCTTGAGCAATGGTTTGAGTTCGCGCAGCAGTGTAATCAACCCACCCGCGTGATGGAAATCTTCCATGTAGTGCTGGCCGGATGGCTTGAGATTGAGCAGCACCGGCGTTTCGCGGCCCATACGATCGAGCGCGTGCAAGTCGATGTCGAGCCCGACGCGACCGGCAATCGCGGCGAGATGTACGATGCCGTTGGTCGAGCCACCGATGGCGAGCAGCACCCGTATCGCGTTCTCGAATGCGTCAGGCGTGAGGATTTTGTCGATGGTCAATCGCTCGTGCGCCATCTGCACGGCGCGCGCGCCGGTTTCTTCGGCGATGCGAATGCGGTCTGCGGTCACGGCCGGTGGCGACGCGCCGCCGGGCACGGTCATGCCGAGCGCCTCGGCAATGCAGGCCATCGTGCTCGCGGTGCCCATGACCGAGCAGGTGCCGACGCTGGCGACGAGTTGGTTGTTTACGTCCGCGACTTCCTCGGCGTCGATTTCATCGGCGCGAAACTTCGCCCAGTAACGACGGCAATCGGTGCAGGCGCCGACCCGTTCGCCACGATGCGAACCGGTCAACATCGAACCGGTGATGAGCTGAATAGCCGGGATGCCGGCGGAGGCCGCGCCCATCAACTGCGCGGGCACCGTCTTGTCGCAACCACCGATCAACACCACCGCGTCCATCGGCTGCGCGCGAATCATTTCCTCGGTGTCCATCGACATGAGATTCCTCAGATACATGCTGGTCGGCGCGGCAAAACTCTCATGAACGGAGATCGTCGGAAAGTCCATCGGCAAGCCGCCTGCAAGCATCACGCCGCGCTTCACGGCCTCGATCAACTGCGGCGCATTGCCGTGGCAGGGGTTGTACGCGCTGCCTGTGTTGGCGATGCCGATGACCGGGCGATCCAGCGCCTTGTCGGTGAAGCCTGCGCCCTTGATGAAAGCCTTGCGCAGAAACAGCGAAAAACAGGTGTCGCCATAGCTGGTGAGGCCTTTTTTCATGCCTGTGGCGAGCGGATTTTTGCTGTCTTCGTTGGGCATGATGGGTTTGCTTCTGGGCGATGTCGTGAGTGACGAATGTAGTCGTTGTCAGCCGCGCATCGCGTTACGGTTTCCGCAAAGACGATCATTCGGCGTGTGCGATGTTTCGTTCGTAGCTAAACACGATCTAGGCGTATCAGCTTTTCGGTAGAAGTCCCTGCTTCTATGGGCTTGGCGCTTGTTTAAGCCAATAATCGACTATCAAGTATATGTGGCAGTAGGCCCAAGTGAAATAGGCTTTCAGCCAAAAGCTGTATCCGATTTTTCACTCAAACCCGCGCCAGCGTACCCCGCACTTGCGCTACCAATTCGTCACTCGCTTTCGCCAGCAAGCCCTGATCTGAGCCGAGGCCAATCATGGTGAAACCCATCTTTGCGTAGACCTCAGCATCAGCCGCGCCGCGCGCGAGGATGCCCGCCCATTTGCCTGTGGCGAGGATTAAGGTTTTTGCTTCCTCAATTTTTTGTTGCACCTCGGTCGCGAGCGGATTGCCCATGAAACCCATGCTGGCGGCGAGATCGGACGGGCCGACGAAGAGGCCGTCAATGCCGTCGACGGCCGCAATCGCGGATGCGTTTTTGACGGCGGTGGTGGACTCGATTTGCGCGACGATGCACAGCTCGGTCTCGGCATTGGCGTGATAGTTTTTCACGCGACCCCAACGGTTTGCCCGCTGCAATCCCGCCACGCCACGAATGCCGCGCGGCGGATAGCGCGTCGCGGCCACAATCGCCTTTGCCTGATCGGCGGTTTCGACGTTTGGAAACACCAGCGTGCGCACGCCGAGATCGAGATGCAGCTTGACCACGTCGCTGTCAAACTTCGGGAAGCGCACCACGGCTTCCACGCCGTAGCCGTTAAGCATTTGCAACTGCGCGAGCACCGAGCGCGCGTCGTTCGGCGAATGCTCCATATCGAGCGTCAGCCAGTCATAGCCCGAGCCCGCGAGAATTTCGTTGGTGTACGCGTCCGCGATACAGCACCACAGCCCGAGCTGGGTTTGTTGGGTGGCGAGAGCGGATTTGAAGGTGTTGGGTTTAATCATGGGGTACTTTTATTTATGCGAAACTATTCATTGGCTCGTTTTCTAATCGTCGCCCCTGCGAAGGCAGGGGCCCAGCGTCTTTAGGGCACTCGAAAAACCGCGCCTATGGCGCAAAGTCGCTGGGTTCCTGCCTTCGCAGGAACGACGAAGCGGATGCTGGGCTGAATGAATAATCTCGATTTATGGAATCGTAACGGCGGCGAGACGTTGAATCAGGTCACCGGTGCCGGGTTGAACAGCACCAATGCGTTGTGCAGTTTCCAGTGTTCGGCCCACGTTTTTTTGCGGCCACTGGCGACCTCCAACATCAGGCGAAACATGTCCCAGCCGACTTGTTCAATCGTTGCGGAGCCGTCGGCGATGACGCCCGCGTTGATGTCCATCAGGTCGTGCCAGCGCCGCGCGAGATCGCTGCGTGTGGCCACCTTGATCACGGGCACGGCAGCCAACCCGTACGGCGTGCCACGTCCGGTGGTGAACACGTGCAGGTTCATGCCGGCCGCCAGTTGCAAGGTGCCGCAAATGAAATCGCTGGCGGGCGTGGCCGCATACGTAAGGCCTTTTTGTTTGAGCTTTTCACCCGGTGCGAGCACACCGGAAATCGGCGATGTGCCGGACTTGACGATTGAGCCCATCGCTTTTTCGACGATGTTGGACAGGCCACCTTTTTTGTTGCCCGGCGTGGTGTTCGCGCTGCGGTCTGCGCTGCCGCGCGCGAGGTAGGCGTCGTACCAAGCCATCTCGCGAATCATCAATTCGGCGACCTCGGGCGTGGTGGCGCGCGAGGTGAGTTGATCGATACCGTCGCGAACCTCCGTGGTCTCGGAGAACATCACGCTGGCACCGGCGCGCACCAGCAAGTCGGTACAAAATCCGACCGCAGGATTCGCCGTGACGCCAGAAAACGCGTCGCTGCCGCCGCACTGCACCCCAACCACCAGCTCGCTTGCGGGCACGGTTTCGCGCACGCGCGCGTTGAGCCGTTTGAGGTGCGCTTCGGCTTGACGCATGATCGATTCAACCATCGACATGAAGCCTACATGCGCATCGTCTTGCAGACAGATGACGTCGAGCTCGCCGTTGACAACCCCGTCTGGTAAGTTTCGCTCGTCAATGATCGCAAAGCTGCCCGGTGGCATCAGCCGTTCCGGTTGCAATTTTTCGCAACCGAGACTGACGAGCATCACCTCGCCGCCAAAGTTCGGATTCAGGCTGATATTGCGCAGCGTGCGGATCGGAATTTCGGCACCCGGCGCGTCAATTGCAACGCCGCAGCCGTAGCCATGCTCCAGCGCTACCACGTCGTCGACGTTAGGAAATTTCGGTAGAAGCTCAGCCTTGATTCGCTGCACTGCAAAGTCCGTGACCGCCGCGACGCACTGCACGGTTTGCGTGATCGCCAAAATGTTTCGCGTGCCCACCGAGCCGTCGGCATTGCGAAACCCTTCAAACGTGAAGCCCTCAAGCGGCGGCATCGGTGCGGGCTTGACGGTGGCGATGGGCAGGTTATCGAGTTCGCGCGCAGCGGGCATTTTCAGCAACCGCTCATGCACCCAACTGCCCGCCGGAATGTCGTTGACCGCGTAGCCAATCGGAATGCCGTAACGCAGAACCGGTGCGTCAGTCGCCAGATCAACCAGTGCCACTTTATGGCCCTGTGGCACTCGATCCCGCAACGCCAGTCCGGAGGCCAACACGACGCCCGCCGCCAACCCACCCTCGTTGCCAACTATCGCTACGTTATCGCGCTCGTGCATGCGGATGGTGATGGGGGTGGTGAGTGTTGTTGCGGTGGTACCGGGCATGGGAGCCTCCTAATATGATGCAGTGCGCTACCCGTGGCGCGGAAGCGTAATCACGCGGCTTCAATTGCTTGGTAGCGCTATCATTTTAACGAAACATACGCAGAACATGCAACTTCAAATGATCGCGGTGCGGCAGTGGTGCGATTAACTTTAATGATTTTACGTTGCCCATTGTGCAGCGCGGCACGATACAACGCAGGCTGATCACCATACTTTTTCTTGACGTGCGCACTTGGTAGCGCTACCATTTATCTAATTCTAGTCAGGGTGTGCGACCAAGTTGGTTGTGAACAGCGGATAAGTCAGGAGCGAGCGACTTCACGCGAGCATGACTGGTCTCGCCCCCAAAAAAATTCGATAACGATAACGATAGCTACGGCGAGGACGCGCGGCCATCGTTGATGCAGCATAGCGATTCAATCCAAAGGAGATCATCATGAAAAGAACCCTCTGCACCATTGGCGCAACGCTTGCGCTCACATCCGCGACAGCGGCTTGGCCTGAAAAGCCGGTCACCTTGATCGTGCCGTTCCCGCCCGGCGGCTCCACCGACATGATCGCCCGAACGCTCGGGCCGAAGTTGACCGAAAAATTTGGCAACACATTCATTGTCGAGAACCGCGCAGGCGCAGGTGGAACCGTCGGTGCAACGGCCGCAAAGCGCGCCGCACCCGATGGTCATACGATCTTTGTGTCATCGCTCGGCCCCTTAGTAATCGGGCCCCATCTGATCAAAAACCCCGGCTACGATGCACTGAAAGACTTCGAGTACATCACCGTCGCAGTCCAAGCGCCGAACATGTTGACTGTCCCCGCGAACTCACCACACAAGAGCCTCGCGGACGTCATCGCGTTTCACAAAGCCAATCCGGCCAAGATGACGTTTGCCTCGGCAGGCAACGGCACTAGCGATCACCTCACGGCTGAATTGTTTTGGCAACAAACCGGCACCAGCGGCATTCACGTCCCGTACAAAGGCGGCGCACCCGCGTTGGCTGATCTGCTCGGTGGACAGGTCGACGCCACCTTCATGAACATCAACACAGGCATCACCAACGTCAAGGCTGGCAAACTGCGCGCGCTCGCCATCACCAGCGCCAAACGCTCGCCGCTGCTGCCCGACGTGCCGTCGATGGAGGAGCTGGGCATCAACGGCGTCACCGTGTACTCGTGGCAGGCTGTGGCCGCTCCTAAAGGTTTGCCAGCGGACATCAAAGCCAAGTTGCATCAAGCGATTATTGCCGCGCTCAACGATCCTACCGTTAAGTCGAAGTTGCTGGATCTAGGGTTCGAAATTGTGGGCAATACGCCCGAGCAATTCACGGCCTTTCAAGCCAGTGAGTTCGCACGCTGGAAGCGCGTGATCGAAGTTGGGAAAATCACTGCTGACTAGTTTTATCGCGACGCCTCTATGCAGAACTCTACGCCAGTTATTAGTGATCTCCGTGTCATCCCGGTTGCGGGGCACGACAGCATGCTGCTAAATCTGAGTGGCGCACACGGACCGTTCTTCACACGCAATCTGCTGATCCTTCGAGACAATGCCGGTCGCACTGGTGTGGGTGAAGTGCCGGGCGGCGAGAAGATTCGGCAAACGCTGCAAGACGCACGCGAGTTACTGGTCGGGCAATCCATCGGCAACTATCAAAGTGTGTTGCAGCAGATGCAGCAACGCTTTGCCGACCGCGATGTCGGTGGGCGCGGGACGCAAACGTTTGACCTGCGCACGGCCATTCATGCGGTGACGGCGGTGGAGTCTGCGCTGCTCGATTTGTTGGGGCAACATCTCAATGTGCCCGTTGCCGCGTTGCTCGGTGAAGGGCAACAGCGTAGCTCGGTCGAGATGCTCGGTTATTTGTTTTTTGTCGGTGATCGCAAGCTCACCGATCTCGATTACCGCGAAGAATCACGCGCTGAAGACGCGTGGTTCCGCATGCGCAATGAAGCAGCGATGACGCCCGAATCCGTGGTGCGTCTGGCCGAAGCTGCGCGTGAACGATACGGATTCAACGATTTCAAACTGAAGGGCGGCGTGCTCGCGGGCGAGGCTGAGATTGAGGCCGTCACCGCGCTGCATGAGCGCTTTCCGCAAGCCCGCGTAACGCTCGATCCGAATGGCGGTTGGCTGCTCAAAGACGCCGTACGATTGATGCGGGACATGCGCGGCGTGGTTGCTTATGCCGAAGACCCGTGTGGCGCGGAAGGCGGATTTTCCGGACGTGAAGTAATGGCCGAATTCCGCCGCGAAACGGGTTTGCCCACTGCGACCAACATGGTGGCGACCGACTGGCGTCAACTCGTTCATTCGCTGTCGCTACAAAGCGTGGATATTCCGTTGGCTGATCCGCACTTTTGGACCATGGCCGGCTCCGTGCGCGTGGCGCAAACCTGTCGCGATTGGGGCCTCACGTGGGGCTCGCATTCAAACAATCACTTCGATGTGTCACTCGCGATGTTCACGCAAGTTGCCGCTGCTGCGCCCGGCAAAGTCACGGCGATTGATACGCATTGGATTTGGCAGGACGGTCAGGGCCTAACGAAAGACCCGTTGCAAATTGTCGATGGCCACGTTGAAGTGCCGAGCGCTCCGGGGCTTGGCGTGGCTTTGGATATGCACAAGGTGGAGCGCGCACATCAACTGTATTTGCAGCATGGCCTTGGAGCGCGTGATGACGCAACGGCGATGCAATATCTCATTCCGGGATGGAAGTTTGATAACAAGCGGCCCTGCATGGTTCGCTAGCGGATGTGCAACACGAACACTCACGTTAAATAGAAAGACCATCATGCGAGAAAACTCACTGCGGAACGTATGGAAATCAGGTGGCGCCGCGGTTAACGGCTGGCTAGCGATTCCTAGCAGTTTTTCCGCCGAAACGATGGCGCACCAAGGGTGGGATTCGCTCACCATCGACCTGCAGCACGGTGTCGTTGACTATCAGGCGATGATCCCGATGTTGCAGGCGATTTCAACTACCAACACGGTGCCAGTGGTGCGCGTGCCGTGGTTAGAGCCCGGCATTCTCATGAAGACGCTCGACGCTGGGGCGTACGGTGTGATCTGTCCAATGGTCAACACGCGTGAGGATGCACAAAATCTGGTCGCTTGGACGCACTACGCGCCCAAGGGCACCCGCAGCTTTGGCCCAGTGCGCGCGTTGCTTTACGGCGGTGCTGACTACCCCTCGCAGGCCAACGAAACCATTGTTACGTTTGCGATGATCGAGACTGCCAAGGCGCTCGACAATCTAGACCAAATCCTTTCGGTCGAAGGCTTGGACGCGATCTACATCGGCCCGTCTGATTTGTCGCTAGCGCTTGGCTGCACGCCAACGTTTGATGATGTCGATCCGCGAGCGGCTGAGGCCATCGACCACATCCTTGCGCGCGCCAAAGCACACGGCATCGTGGCAGGCATCCACAACGGCACGCCTGAGGCGGCGCTCAAGCGAATTGCCAAGGGCTTTCAGTTCGTCACGGTGAGTTCGGATGCGCGATTGATGGCGGCGGGTGCGCAGCAAATTGTGGCCAAGATGCGCGGCGCACCCACGTCAGAGAGTGCGCCTGCAAAAGGCAAGGACTCGGGCGCTTACTGATTGCCGCCAGAGCCGTACCGCAATCGATCAAACACCTATCAAGAAAACACAGCATGAATATTGGATTTATTGGTCTCGGCATCATGGGCGCACCGATGGCATTGCACTTGGCAAACGCTGGTCACGCGTTGTTCGTCAATGGCGCTAGAACCGTACCGGACAGCATCAAAGCGTGCGGTGCCAAACTGTGCGCGAGCGCTGAGGAGGTCACGCGCAACGCTGACGTCGTGATCATGATGGTGCCTGATACGCCGGATGTAGAGGCGGTACTCTTTGGCAAGGGAGGCATCGCGGCGGGTCTTTCAAACGGAGACGGCGAACGCAAGACCATTGTGGATATGAGTTCAATCTCGCCGATGGCCACCAAAGTTTTTGCGCAGAAGATCAACGCGTTAGGTGCGGACTACGTCGATGCACCCGTCTCAGGTGGCGAAGTCGGTGCGAAAGCCGCCTCGCTGACCGTCATGTGCGGTGGCGAGGAGGCGGTGTTTGAGCGGGTGCGTCCGCTGTTCGAAAAGATGGGCAAGAACATCACGCTAGTCGGCGGTGTCGGCGACGGGCAGACAACCAAAGTAGCCAATCAAATAATCGTGGCCTTGAACATTGCAGCGGTAGGCGAAGCGTTGCTTTTTGCAAGCAAAGCGGGGGCTGATCCAGCCAAAGTACGGCAGGCATTAATGGGCGGATTCGCCGCCAGCCGCATTCTAGAAGTCCACGGCGAGCGCATGATCAAGCGCACCTTCGCGCCCGGTTTCCGAATCAAACTGCATCAAAAAGACTTGGGGCTAGCGCTCGCGGGCGCGCGAGAACTGGGCGTGTCGCTGCCGCAAACGGCCAGCGCTGCACAACTGATGCAAGCCTGTGCTGCCAATGGCATGGCCGATCTCGACCACTCTGCATTAGTCAAAGCGCTGGAAATCATGGCTGGACACGAGGTTGCACACGCTTAGTTTGGATCAATCAAAACATAAGAAATCCAGGCGCTAAAAACCGCTGCACCACACCGTACAAATGGCATGCGCTGGGCGGAGGGGCCGGTGTATTTCACCGATCAGCGATGCCTGCTCGTAAGTGACATTCCGAACAATCGGATCATGAAGTTTGGTGAGACCAACGGCAGTTTCAGTGTGTTTCGATAACCCGCCAACTACGCCAATATCAATGGTCGGGATCGTCGGGGCCGGTTGCTCAACTGCGAACATTCGGTCACCCGCCGCGTTACGCGCAATGAGTACAACGGCGAGACGCGACGTCATTGATCAACTGGCGCATGAGTAGCAATCATTTATGCTCGATACGCAACAAACGTAGTCTTGCGTGGAGCTATTTGGATGACGATCAATTTCGACCTGCACGATTTGCAGGCGTTTCGCGCGGTAGCGGAACTCAACAGCTTTCGAAAAGCGGCTGAAGCGGTTCACATTTCGCAACCGGCTTTCAGTCGACGCATCGACAAGCTTGAAGAGGCGCTCGGTGTGCGCCTGCTTGAGCGCACAACTCGCAGTGTCAGCCTGACCGCCGTTGGGCGCGAGTTCGCGCGAAAGACGCAACAACTGCTCGATGATCTTGACCAGACGCTGCTTGGCATTCGTGGCGTCGCCGCCACACGCATGGGCGAGGTCACTATCGCCTGCGTGCCATCCACCGTTTACTACTTTGTAGCGCAGGTGATCTTGCGGTACCACCAGCGTTATCCAAAAGTGCGTGTGAAGATTTTTGACGCTAGCGCCAACGACGTCTTGGTTGCCGTGAGCGGCGGCGAGGCCGATTTTGGCCTGACCTTTATGGGTAGTTTGGAGCCCGATATTGACTTCAAACCTCTGCTTGAGGAGCGGTTTGTCGCGGCGTGTCGACGCGACCATGCGATTGCAAAAAAACGCAGCGTGAGTTGGACTGAGCTTGCGCGGTACGACACTATCTCGGTGTCAAAAGCTTCAGGTAACCGGCTGTTATTGGATCAGGCGCTGTCTGGGCTCGCAGGACGCCCAGAGGCGATCTACGAGGCGCAACACGTCACCGCGATGATGGGTATGGTGGAGGCGGGATTAGGCGTGGCGGCGGTGCCGTCGCTCGCGATGCCCGCAGGCGATCATCCGCTACTGGTTAGCGTTCCATTGACCGATCCGGTCGTAACTCGGAAGGTGGGTCTGATACGCCGCAAAGGTCGCAATCTCTCCGCCGCCGCACAGCAACTCTTTGACCTGTTCAGCGAAATGCGCAAGCGACGCGGTGCCGCGAGTCATCTCAATAGCGCGGCGAAACCGGCTGGTTCCACTGCGCCAGCACGCGATCCACCATCACCCCGGACTGGCCGAGATAAGCTGCCGGGTCGCACATAGCGGCGAGCTGTTCGCGAGTGACGTGGCCGGTGATTTCCGTGTTTTCCGCGAGCAGGTCAAGCAGCGGACGTTCGGTGGCAATGGCAACACGACAAATGTCGTAGACGAGATCGTGTGCGTACTCGCGACCGATGTAGGGAGCAAGGCCCATCATCACTGCTTCTGACACCACTAGGCCGTGTGTCATATCGAGATTGGCACGCATGCGTTTTACGTCAACCTCAAGGCCGGTGAGTACGAATTTCGACTGTGACAGCGCACCGGCGAGCAGACAGAACGCTTCGGGCAGCGCGATCCATTCTATTTCCCAAGGACCGGTGGAGCGCTCGTGATCGGCCACCATCGCGTCAAGCATCGCGGCCGCATGCTGGCGTACCATCGAAATCTGCGCGTGGATGTAGCAGCTTGAAATGGGGTTCCTCTTTTGAGGCATGGTGCTCGACGAGCCGCGACCGTGAGCGTAGGGCTCATACACCTCGCCGACTTCGGTCTGCATCAGCAGCTTTACATCCATGCTCAATTTGCCGAGCGTGCCACCAACGAGGCCCAGGAATGTGCCAACCTCGGCAATCGTGTCGCGCACGGTGTGCCATGCGATCACCGGCTGCGCTAGACCTAGCTCTTTGCACAGCCCAGCCTGCGTTTCCATCGCGCCTTTTTCAAGCGAGGCAAGCGTGCCCGCTGCGCCTGCAAACTCTCCCTGCAGAACGCGCGCGCGAATTTGGGCAAGTCGCTCACGGTGACGAATGACCGCAGCGAGCAGAGCCGCCACCTTGTAGCCAAATGTCACCGGCACCGCTTGCTGCAGGTTGCTTCGACCGACCATCGGCGTGTCGCGATGCTTACGCGCGAGGTCTGCCATGGCATCGCCAATCTGGCGCAATTCGTCATCGACGATCACCAGTGCGTCGCGGATTTGCAGCACGGTGGCGGTGTCGGTAATGTCCTGTGTAGTGGCACCCCAGTGACAATATTCACCGAGCTTGTCACGACAGAGCAGATTGATCTGCGACACCACGCCGAGGATCGGGTAGCCGATGCGCTCGGTCTGCGCCTTCAACTTCACCATATCGATTTTTTCGAGCTTGCAGCAGCGGACAATTTCATCAGCGGCTTGCTGCGGAATCAGGCCGAGTTGGCCCTGCACCTTGGCCAGCGCCGCTTCGATCTCCAGGTACTTGGTCGTTCGCGTTTCGTCGGACCAGACGTGTCGCATGGCCTCCGTGCTGAAAATGTCGCGAAAGATGGCTGAATCAATAATGGTGGATGGCATGTGTGCTCCGGGGCTTGATCGTAGAGGAGAAGGTTACGGGCGTAGTTTGGCGAGCAGCGCATGAGCGCGTTGCAGCACGGGCTTGTCGACCATGCGGCCATCAAGCTGCAACGCACCGGGGGTTGATTCGGCAGCGGCAATGACCTTATGGGCCCACGTCACTTCCTCGTCAGTCGGTTGTAGCGCACGATGAATCGGCGCGATCTGCTTTGGGTGAATGCACAGCTTTGCCGAGAAACCGTGGGCGCGGGCGCGTTGCAGTTCGGCAAGCAAAGGCAGCTCATCGTTGATGTCGGGTGTTACACCGGCAACCGGCGGCGGCAGTCCCGCAGCGCGGGACGCTAAGGCGAGGTGGCTTGCCGCATAGTCAAAGCCAACCGGATCACCCGATAGACCCAGGTCGAGCGCGAAATCAATGGTGCCGAACACCAGTCGCTGCACACCGGGTGCAGCGGCAATTGCTTCGGCCCGCAATACGCCGGTGGCGGTTTCGATCAGTGCGAGTACATTGATCGTGGGGCAGACGGTGCGCACGCCTGCGACAGTGGCGATCCGCTCCGACTTTGGCAGCATCACGCAGTCGGCATGGCGATCACGCAGCATCTGCAAATCTGCCGCAAACCAGATGCTCGCCTCATCGTTGATGCGCACGACCAATCGTGCCTTCATTTCAGCCGTTGCGCCACTGATGAAACGGCCAATGGCCTCTCGTGCGTCGTCCTTTGCTTCGTGCAACACCGCGTCTTCAAGATCAAGAACGACCGCATCTGCACCGCTGGCAAGCGCTTTCTGAAATCGCTCTGGTCGGTCGCCGGGGACGAACAAGTAGGTGCGTGGCGCGTAGCTTACTGAATTCACTAAACGGCCTTTGCTAAACGCAAGGCGGCAATCGCAGCATTATCAAGGCCCAGCTCAGCGAGGATTGCATCGGTGTGCCAGCCCAGCGCAGGTACCGCATCCATACGTGGTCCATTGCTGCCGTCAGCATCCCAATTGCCCGGTGGCAACAGCGCAGGAACGACGCCAGCTGGTGTGTCGATTTCTCGCCACCGATTGCGCGCCGCGAGCTGCGGGTGCTGCCACAGTTCCTGCATGGTGTTGACCTGCGCATTAGCGATCTGCGCGTCGTCCAGTCGCGCGAGCACGTCCGCCGCAGTAAGGGGGGCGAACGCATTGATGATCATCGCGCGCAACGCAACCCGCTCGGCGCTGCGCTTTGAATTGCTGATAAATCTGGCGTCTTTCGCGAGCGCTGGTTGCAACAAAACTTTCTCGCAAAACAGAACCCACTCGCGCTCGTTTTGCAGGCCGAGCATGATCGTCTTCCCGTCTCCCGTCGGGAACGGGCCATAGGGATAAATCGTGGCATGACTCGCGCCATGCCGGGGCGGCGGCGGTGCGCCATCGAAGGCGTAATAGAGCGGGTAGCCCATCCATTCGCTCAACGCCTCAAGCATGGAGATTTCGATGTGGCGGCCCTTGCCGTCCGTTTTTCGTTGCAGCAACGCGGCCAAAATGTTGGTGTAGGCATACATGCCAGCTGCGATGTCTGCGATGGATGGGCCTGCTTTGCTGGGCTCGTCTGGTGTGCCAGTGACTGACACGAAACCGGCCTCGCTTTGTATGAGCAAGTCGTACGCTTTTTTGTCACGATACGGGCCGTCGCCACCATAGCCCGAGATATCGCAGACGATGATTTGCGGTTTGATCGCAGACAAAGCTTCGTACGAAAGACCCAGTCGCGCTGCGGCACCGGGCGCGAGATTTTGCACCACAACATCCGCTTTCTCGATGATCAGCCGCTGCAATATCTCACCGGCATCCGCGTTTTTTACATCAAGCGTCAGGCTTTCCTTGGAACGATTTGTCCATACAAAGTGCGACGACAGCCCGCGTACGCGTTCGTCATAGCCACGCGCAAAATCTCCCGTGCCGGGGCGCTCAATCTTGATCACGCGAGCGCCCAGATCGGCGAGCTGGCGCGTCGCAAACGGAGCCGCGATGGCGTGCTCGAGCGTGACGACGGTGATGCCTTTTAGCGGTTGCACTGGATTTCCTTGATCTTCATCGTAGCGTGGCGGTGGCATCCATCGTCAGCCAGCCCTCATGGTCACAGGCCCAAAGATGAATGGTTTTGCCATCTGTGAGCGGTGCGCCGTTGACTTTGAACGAATGCAGATCAAAAGTAGGTCGCACCGCTTTGAAGCGAAAGCTCGCTACGTCCGCGTCCGGCATGTTCCGACGCAGCAGATCCAGCAGCAGCGTGGCGTTCAGCGGGCCATGCACGATGAGACCTGGATAGCCTTCAACCTGCGTGACGTAGCGTCGGTCATAGTGAATGCGATGACCGTTGAAGGTTAGCGCCGAATAGCGAAACAGCAGAACGTCATCGGGAATGATTTCTCGCTGCCACAGCGCATTTTCGGGTGCAACCACAGGTGGGGGCACCACTTCGTCGGCGTGTTTCGCTTCTCGGTAGACGATGTCGTGAAATTCGACCAGAGCGGGGGCAGTAGCGCCGTTGCAGCGCAGCTCGTGGCGAACTTTCACGAACACCAGTTTGCCGGTGCGTCCGTCTTTTTCAGATACGCCTTCGATGGTGGATGTGCGCGCCACGTCGTCGCCAATGCGCACCGGGCTGCGGAATTCGAACTGACTGCTCGCCCACATACGACGTGGCAGCGGCACCGGCGGCAGGAAGCCGCCGCGTTTGGCGTGGCCGTCCGCACCAATTTCGGACTGCTGATGCATCGGTAAAAAGTACAACCAGTGCCAGAGTGGCGGCAGAGCGGTGCCGACGGCGACTAACGCAGAAGGGTGATCTAGCGTGGCGGTCAACGCCATCACCGGCGTCGGGTTGATGCGGTCGTGCAGCGTTTCACTGCGACCGACCCATGCGCTCAAATCAATATCAGGTGTGCTCAATGGTGCCTCTGGAGAAATGCGTCACGCGGCGGCAAGCGGGGCTCTAGAAAGTATGACGCAAACCAAGTTCGATGCCTGATGAGCTTCTGCCGCCGAGTAACCCGGGTGCGCCACCAGGAACCACAAACGTCGCTGCCGCCTTGTTGGTAATGCGGGAATACGTGCCATAGATCGCCGAGCGCTTCGACAGGTTGTACACATAGCCTGCACCGAACTGATTGCCGTCGTTAGCGCCAATATTATTGGTGCCGACACTGCCTTTGAGGTCAGCTCGGTTGTACGATAGCTTTAGGTCACCGGCGCCCAGCGGCGCGGTTAGACCTAGCAGCACGTTGGTTTGTTTGGCATTGATGATTTTGAATTCACGCAACGCTGCGCTCAGTTTCACCACACCGAAATCGTATGAACCGGCAACCACGCTGTCCTTGAATTTAATCCCCGGATTGAGGTTGTTTTCCGTGTTGGTGATAGCCATTGAAACCACCAACGGTCCGGCCGCATAACCGATGCGCGCGCCGAACACCTTGTGTGAGCCGTTTGCTGCTGTGCCTGCTTCATCAGGCGCATACATCAGGCCGCCCTCAATGCCGCCGATGCCCTGTGGCAGAAGATACTGGACGGCATTGCTCGAACGCACCGTGGTGTTGGGATTGGCGGCAAATGCGCTGCGTATGGGGCCAAGCGGCGTGGCCGATACAAGGTTGCTTGAACTGGCTGTACCGACATAAGAGAACGGGTCAAACCGCGACCAATTCGAATAACTCGGGATAAAGTCGCGACCTAAGCGCAACTCACCTAGGGAGCGGCTGCTGAGACTGAGGGTGCTGCGACGGTCGAACAGATTGGTGATGATTGCGCCGGTGTCTAGCGCCACGCCAGATTCCAGCCAAAAGCTAGCACTGAGACCATCAACTAGAGTCTCCGAGCCGCGAATGCCCCAGCGGCTGGTCGCATTGGAGCCGCTCACCATAGAGTTCACCGAGCTAAGCCCGTCGTTACGCACCATGCGCACGGCAGCATCCGCCACGCCAAATAGCGTGACGTTTGCAGTCTGTGCCGATGTGGCTGTGAGCGGTGCGAAGAACGTAATCGCGAGCAAAGTTTTTTTCATGTTGAGTCTTTCAGTGATGTCGGTGGTTAATTGCTTGAGAGTTTGACCGCATCGACCACACGCTTCCACTTTTTGAATTCAGTCGCGACGAGCTTGCGCAGTTGCTCCGGCGTGCTCGCCTCAACGTCGCCGCCAGCACCTTCAATTTTCTTGATTATTTCCTTCTCGGCTAGCACCTGATTCAACGCCTTGTTCAGTCTGTCGATAATCGCGTTCGGTGTTTTGGCAGGCGCAAAAAGGCCATACCACTGCGTCACATCCACGCCTTCAACGCCGGCTTCTGCTAGCGTGGGCACATCAGGCAAACTGGCTGAGCGCTTCGGGCCCGCAATCGCCATTGCCCGCAATTTTCCGCTCTTCACGTAGGGATACGCGGTGAACAGGCTGGGGAACATGAACTGGGTCTGGCCCCCGAGCGTGTCGGTGATGGCGGGTGACGAGCCTTTGTACGGAACGCCCACCATCGACGTGCCAGAGTTCAGCTTGAACAATTCTGCGGCGAAGTGCGGTGCTGTGCCATTGCCAGCAGATGCGTAGCTGTAGCGATCAGGCTTGGCTTTGAGTTGAGCAATCAGGTCTTTCACGTCTTTCACGACAACACCAGGTGTGGCGACCATCAACGTCGGCGAATAGGCAATCAGACCAATGGGCTCGAAATCGTTTATGGGGTCATAGCGCAACTTCTGGAGCGCAGGGTTCATGCTGTGCGTCGCAATGTAGCCAAGCATGATGGTGTATCCGTCCGGCGCTGCTCTAGCGACGTGCTCGCTGGCAATCGCGCCGTTCGCCCCCGCCTTGTTATCCACGATGACGGTCTGTCCTAGCAACGTGCTGAGCTTGGCCGAAATGGCGCGCGCCATGGAGTCATTTCCACCGCCCGCAGCGGTAGGCACAACAATCGTAATTTGCTTTTCCGGATACGCGGCAAAGGTTGGTCCAGCAGCGGCGAGGCCAAGGGCAAACAGCACAGGCAACAGGTTTTTCATAGCGGCTTTAGAAAATCTTGATCGATGGGCCCCGAATTGGGGTGACTTTTGTTAGGCAAGACCTGTTGGCAACCAACGCACATACGGCGATCATGGTCTTTTCACATCAGTATTTTCTCGCGATCATGAAATTTTGTGAAGTGCATAAAAATTAACGATTAATGCATAGAAAACATCAATGCAGCGTGTGGCGCAATGACGGTATGTTTCGGCTTTCGTGCGATGTACGCAAAAAAAACGGGCACCTAGGTGCCCGTTTTCGCGTGTCTGATTTGACCGAATCGATCAATCTTCCACGAAGGTCTCGTCGCGCTTCTTGCGGATCGCGGGCAGGGCCAGAATGATGAGCAGGATAATCGAGAGCGCGAGCATTACGGCGCTGATCGGACGCTCCCAGAACACGCTGGGGCTGCCGCGAGACAACAGCAATGCCCGACGCAAGTTCTCTTCCATCATTGGCCCGAGGATGAAGCCAAGCAGCAGGGGGGCCGCTTCGCATTCAAGCTTGGCGAAGATGTAGCCGATTACGCCGAACGCAGCAATAATCCAGATGTCAAATGTGCTGTTGTTCACGGTGTAAACACCGATACAGCAGAACACAAGGATCATCGGGTAGAGCAGGCGATACGGAATCTTCAAAAGCTGAACCCACATGCCGATCAGCGGCAGATTCAAGATCACCAGCATGGCGTTGCCCACCCACATTGAAGCAATCAAGCCCCAGAACAGTTGTGGATTTGCCGTGATGACCTGTGGGCCTGGCTGGATGTTGTGAATGGTCATTGCACCGACCATCAACGCCATCACCGCGTTTGGCGGAATGCCCAGCGTGAGCAGCGGAATGAACGAGGTTTGCGCGCCGGCATTGTTGGCAGACTCAGGGGCAGCGACGCCACGGATATTACCTTTGCCGAAGGCTGGATTGGCATTTGGGCCAGCCAGTTTTTTCTCAAGCGAGTACGCGGAGAATGATGCGAGCAATGCGCCGCCGCCAGGCAGAATGCCGAGCAACGAGCCAAGCAACGTACCCCGGGTGATCGCGCCCCAAGACTCCTTGAAGTCCTGCTTGGTGGGAAGCAACCGCCCGACCTTCGCCGTGAACACCTCCCGTGCTGCGCCTTTCTCCAGATTGATCAGAATCTCGCCAATGCCGAAGATGCCCATCGCCACGCCCACGAAACCGATACCGTCCGTTAGCTCAGGTACGTCAAAACTGTAGCGTGCAACGCCAGAGTTCACGTCGGTTCCAACCAGACCCATCGCGATGCCGAGCACGATCATGGCGATTGCTTTGAGAACCGAGCCGTGCGCAAGCACAACAGCCGCGATCAAACCCATCACCATCAGCGAGAAGTAGTCTGCAGGCCCGAACTTCAACGCCGCCTCGGACAGAGGGGGGGCAAACGCAGCCACTAACAAGGTCGAGAACGAGCCTGCGATAAAGGAGCCAATGGCCGCCATACCGAGTGCAGCACCCGCTCGACCTTGTCGCGCCATTTGGTAACCGTCAAGGGCGGTCACCACCGATGAGGACTCGCCCGGCAGATTTACCAGAATGGCTGTTGTGGACCCGCCGTACTGCGCACCGTAATAAATGCCGGCCAGCATGATGAGGGCCGACACTGGTGGCAGCGCATATGTCGTTGGCAGCAGCATCGCGATGGTCGCGACCGGTCCGATGCCGGGCAGCACGCCAATCAGGGTGCCGAGTAGGCAGCCAATGAGCGCATACATGATGTTGGTGAGCGTAAGGGCTACACCAAATCCGAGAGCGAGATTGTTGATTAAATCCATGGTGTTCTCTTAGCTCCAGGGAAAAAGTTTCATCTGAAGCTTCAAGCCCCAAATAAATACGGCAGCACAGAAGATGCACATGATTACCGTGATCATCGCCAGCGACTTGTACTCTTTGTCATGAGCTGCGACGCCGGAGATCACGCAAAGCAGCACAATCGCTACGATCATGCCGAGCGTAGGTAGCGAGAAACCAAAAAGCACTACCGCAGCGGTGAGGATGATGACGGGGCGCCACGTCCAACCAATGCCTTCAGTGGCGGACCATTTAGATTGATTCTTCAGACCTAGAGCGGCGATGAGCACGCCCAAAAAAGTCATGATCGCACCGAGGACACTTGGAAACCAACCCGGCCCCATTCGCGCGGCTGACCCGATTTGATAGTTGCCTGCACCGATCCAAAAGGTCGCGCCGATAGCGACGAACATCAGCCCGGCTAGTAAGTCTTTGTTTTTCAATAACCCATTCACGTGATAACTCCTCCTAAGTAGTGACGGTTTGATTATGGTCTATTCACCTGTCGCGTGTCTGTCCTTTTGCCGCAAAAAAATACAAAAAGCCACCCGTAGATGGCTTTGTTGCGGTGCAACGAAAGCTGTTTACTTCATGCCAGCTTTGGTGCGCAGCTCAATCAAATGGCGCTCCACAACTTGACCCTGAAGGCGTTGCGTCAATTGCGCTTTGACTTCCTCAAAGGCCGGTGCTTTTGCGTCCCGTGTATCGTCAAGCTGAATCACGTGAAAGCCGAAAGGGCTTTGCACAGGCGTCGGCGTGTATTTGCCTTTTTGCAACGCCACCAGCGCGTCGGCAAAGGGTTTCACGTAGTTGGAGGGTACTGCCCAATCTAGGTCACCACCGTTATCTTTAGAGCCGGGATCTTTTGAGTTGGCTTTGGCTAAATCTTCAAATTTCGAGCCGGCTTGAAGCTGCTTGATCAGGCCTTCGGCATCCTCTTTTTTCTCAACCAAAATGTGCCGTGCGCGATATTCTTTATCACCCAAGCCTGCTTTGATGGTTTCGTATTCTTTCTTAAGCGCGTCGTCAGTAACGCCGTTGGCGGCCATGTAATCGCCGAGATACGCACGGATCAGAATTGAGTCTGCAGCCACCTGCATTTGCGTCTTCATCGATGCATCACGATCAATGCCTTTGGCCTTGGCCGCACGGATGAATAGCTCACGGTTCACCAATTCATCGCGCAAAAATTCGCGCAATTCCGGGGTGTCCGCTTGGCCCTGTGCGACACGCTCTTTCACAATCAAGTCGAGTTGACTCTGGGAAATGGTGATGTCGCCTGACTTGGCTGGGGCGGGCGAGGGAGCGGCGGCGAGCGCTGCGGGCGCCGCAGGTTTTTTAGCCGGGGTCTGTGCAAAGGCGGCGGTGCTGGCGACTGTTAGCAGCAAAGCCGCGAGTGATGTACGTAGTTGCATCTTCATTTCCTGTTTTATTAATACTTGGCGGTGAAGCCAAAAGTCTCGGTTAGTTAGGTTAAGTGTCGAAGTTGAGCCTAGGGAAACGCTGAACAAATCGCCGCGCGCATCGCATCCTTGATTTGGGCGAATCGCTTCGTCGAAAATGCTCGCAATAGCCCGCTATTGCTGCGCTTTTCGTCTCGCGCTTCATCCCAAATCAAGGCGCGCTGCAACG
>JANNYE010000181.1:0-2242 GCA_031409935.1 Burkholderiales bacterium
GCACCCTGAAAAAACAGCATGCAGGTCGTCCACACCGCCGAGCTGCCGCCAAACCACGGCAGGATTTGCTTGGCGATGAGTGGTTGCACGAGAAACAGGAGAAATGCCGAGAGCGCGACGACCGCGTAGAAATGCATGAGAAGAGGAGATCGATGAGACGTTTCCGAATTATCACATCGGTAATAGGGCATCTATTTCAAGATGTAAAAAGTCTCGTGCGCCAGGTGCATCCGATCCGGATCGAAGCCATTAAAAATCTACCGGCGTCGAAAAGTGCCGCTAAGCGGGCTGCAGACGATTTTCCCCTTTCGTCGACAGGATACGACGAACTAATTCATTCGGGAACGGTCTATCGCGGCAGGGGAATTCGTGGACTTCGTGCTCGAGCGTAAACTCCAACTCATTAATTTTTTGGTTTGATCTCCCGATGAACAGCACGTTGCGTAGACTTTTGAGTCGACTGCTGATCGCCGCGATCCTGTTCGCGCAGATGGCGGTGTCTGCATACGCTTGCCCAAGCCTGCTCACATCTGGAGTTGAAGCTACGACCTTCGCCGCCACGGACAGCATGCCGCTGGACTGCGACCAGATGGCAGGCATGCTTGACGCCGCAGCTCCAAGTCTCTGCGCTGCGCATTGCCACAACCACGAGCAAAGCGCGGATCACGCCGACTCGCCGATGTTGACGCCTGCGTTGTTCGCAACGCTCTATTGGGTAGTACCGCAAGCGCCAGTTGAATCCGTTTCCGAAACGCCTGAAGCCAGCGTTCTTCACGCTGCGTTGCCGCCGCCGCACGCGATTCTGCACTGCTGCTTTCGCATCTGATTTTCCTGACGACTTCGCGCTGACCGCCTGGTTAGGTGGTCTTGCCGCGTTCGTCGCGCTCGTCGTTTGACCGCATTGACGCGTCACGGCGTTGCGCACTTGCTTAACCGCTTGTTGTCTGGATTTCTATGTTTCACTCCCTTTATCCTGTGTCGCATGGCAAAGCTGCCGTGCGCACGTTACTTGTCTCATTTGCCATTTCGTCGGGCATCGGGTTTGCCCAATCGACGCTACCCGGAGCGCTTTCACTTGAGTCGGCGCTGAAGGTCGCGCGGACGCGCTCCTCGCTTCTGCTCGCGCAAGACAGCGCCGCCGCCGCCTCTCGCGAGATGGCTGTCTCCGCAGGCCAGCTGCCCGACCCCACACTCAAACTCGGCATCAACAATCTGCCTGTGACCGGCTCCGACCGGTTTAGTCTGTCGCGTGATTTTATGACCATGCGTTCGGTCGGCGTGATGCAGGAATTCACACGCAACGACAAACGAGAAGCACGCGCCGCACGCTATGAACGCGAAGCGCAAGTCGCTGATGCCGGTCGAACGCTAACCATCGCCAACCTGCAACGCGAAACTGCCATGGCCTGGCTTGAGCGCTATTACAGCGAACGCATGCGCGAGGTTCTGACCCAGCAGCGTGACGAAGCCACGCTGCAATTTGAGGCGGCCGATACTGCTTATCGCACCGGCAAGGGATCACAAGCGGATGTATTCGCCGCCCGCTCCGCCGTCGCGCAAATCGAAGATCGCATCGCTCAGGCGGATCGACAGGTACTTGCTGCCAACACCAACCTGACGCGCTGGATTGGGGAGGCTGCCGCGCAGTCGCTGGATCACCTCCCGACGATGGACAAATCCGGAGTGGAATTGACGCACCTCGACACCGTGGTCGCGCATCACCCGCAAATCGCCGTGCTCAAACGTCAGGAGGATGTCGCACAGGCCGACGTGGTGATTGCCCGGACCAATAAGCGCGCCGACTGGAGTGCGGAGTTGATGTTCAGTCAGCGCGGTTCTGCGTTCTCCAACATGATTTCTATCAACCTGTCGGTTCCGTTGCAATGGGATCAGAAGAACCGTCAGGATCGCGAACTCGCCGCCAAGCTCGCGCTGGTCGAGCAAGCCCGCGCGCAAACCGAAGAGATGACACGAGAACATGCCGCAGAAATTCGCGGCATGGTTATCGAATGGCAAAGCAATCGCGAGCGGCTGACGCGGCACGATGGATCATTGATCCCGCTTGCATCCGAACGCACTCGCGCCGCGCTCGCCGCCTATCGTGGTGGCGCAGGCAGCTTGACCACGGTGCTCGAAGCCCGACGCGGCGAGATTGATGCCCGCATGGAGCGTCTGCGTCTGGCGATGGATACCGCGCGCCTGTGGGCGCAACTCAACTACCTCAATCCCGAAGGACACCGCG
>JANNYE010000182.1:0-1849 GCA_031409935.1 Burkholderiales bacterium
GAAGCGGGGTGCAGGGGCAAGCGTTTTTGGTTACTTTTGCCGCGATTGGCAAAAGTGACTGGCCCCGCGCGGCCATGGAGCGCGCTGGTGGCAAACATCAAAGCTCATTTAGTCAGACCCTTCGACAGGCTCAGGGCGAACGGGGGGAGTGGACTAACCACTTCGTTCCACCACCCTCACCCTCACCCTAACCCTCTCCCGCGTGCGGGAGAGGGGACGAGCTGCATTCACGGTTCGACAAGCTCACAACGAACGGGAGCAACTACGCCGCCTTCTCCAACGTCAACCCCGCATGTTCACGCAGAGGATGAAACTCGATCTTCGGATGTCGTTCCTGCGTGAGGCGCAGGTCGTACGTGCTGGTGAGCAGATACGCGAGCGTGTTCGCGGCGTCGTACGCGAGCTTTGACGCGTTGTAGTCCATGAATTTCTTCATCTCGGCTGGATCATCGCAAGTCACCCAGCGTGCGCCAACGAACTGGCTGCCGCTGAGTTTGATGTCCGCCTTGTATTCCGATTGCAGGCGATGTTGCACCACTTCAAACTGCAATTGGCCGACCGCGCCGAGCAGCATCAGCGAACCAAGTTGCGGTTTGAACACCTGAATCGCGCCTTCTTCACCAAGCTGCGCGAGGCCTTGTTGCAACTGCTTGCTGCGCAGTGGATTTTTCAGTTCCACCGTCTGGAATAGCTCTGGTGCGAAGAACGGCAAGCCCGTGTATTGGCGGCTCGCGCCATCGGTCACGGTGTCGCCCAGCTGCACGCCGCCATGAATGGTGAAACCGATGATGTCACCGGCGTACGCCTCGTCTACGGCTTCGCGGCGCTGCGACAAAAACGTCACCACGCTGGTCGGGCGCATCTCTTTTGCTGTGCGCTGAACCTTAAGTTTCATGCCCTGCGAATACTTGCCGGAACATACGCGCACAAACGCGATGCGGTCACGATGCATCGGATCCATGTTCGCCTGCACTTTGAACACGACGCCGGAAAAGCCTTCGGCATCCGGCGAAATTTCGGTCGTTGAGCCGTCAGGATTGGTCGAGTTGCGCGGATGCGGCGCAGGAGCCAGATCGACCAGCGCATCGAGCACTTCTTGTACGCCAAAATTGTTCACGGCCGAGCCGAAAAACACCGGCGTTTGCTTCGCGGCCAAGAAAGCCGCGCGATCAAATGCGGGCGATGCGCCGGTGAGTAATTCGATGTTTTGCATCGCCTGGTCGAAGTCTGTGCCGAAGCGCGCTTTGAGCGTGGCGAGATCGGACAGTGGAATGTCCTCGGCCTCGGTCACCTTGTCTTCGCCCGCCGCGAACACGCGCATGGTTTTCGTTTGCAGATTGATGATGCCCGCGAACGCTTTGCCCTGTCCGACCGGCCACGTCATCGGCACGCAGGGCATACCGAGCTCGGCCTCCACCTCGTCCAACAACTCAATCGGGTCGCGGCCTTCGCGATCCATCTTGTTAACAAACGTGATGATCGGCGTGTCGCGTTGGCGGCAGACTTCGATCAGGCGCTTGGTCTGCGCTTCCACGCCGTTCGCGGCGTCGATCACCATCAGCGCGCTGTCTACCGCCGTCAACACACGGTAGGTGTCTTCCGAGAAATCCCGGTGACCCGGCGTATCGAGCAGGTTCACCACGTGTTCGCGGTAGAGCATCTGCATCACGCTTGACGCGACCGAAATGCCGCGCTGCTTTTCGATTTCCATCCAGTCGGACGTGGCGTGACGCGACGCTTTACGAGCCTTGACGCTGCCCGCGACGTGAATCGCGCCCGAAAACAGCAAAAGCTTCTCGGTAAGCGTGGTTTTACCCGCGTCGGGGTGGGAAATGATGGCGAAGGTGCG
>JANNYE010000183.1:0-1738 GCA_031409935.1 Burkholderiales bacterium
ATTAGCCGGTGCTCTGCTCTTGCTCGGGCCAGCGCTGCTCAAAACGCGGCTCGGTGTTGACGAAGTGGTCACCACCTTGCTGCTCAACTTCATCGTGTTGCTGCTCGTTTCCGCCATGCTCGATGGCCCCATGAAAGACCCAACCGCGATGGGCTGGCCGCAGAGTGTGGCGCTCAATGGCGAGCTTGAATTGAGCAAGCTTGTCCACGGAACGCGTGTGCACACCGGTCTGATCTGGGCGACAACGCTGGCAGTCATGCTATGGGCGATGTTCAAGTACACCACCGTTGGATTCTCTATTCGCGCGGTAGGTGCAAACGCGCGCGCCGCTGCGTTTGCAGGGGTACCAGTCACTGGCACAGTCGCACTGGTCGCGATGCTCTCCGGCGCGCTAGCGGGACTCGCTGGAGCAATCGAAGTCGCAGGACGAACCGGCTACGTAACGCTCGACATGTCACCGGGCTATGGCTATAGCGGCATCGTAATCGCGATGCTGGCAGGTCTGCATCCCATCGGCGTACTCGCAGCCAGCGTGTTTGTGGCGGGCGTTCTGGTCGGTGCCGACAGCATGAGCCGCGCCATCGGGGTGCCCACTTACATCGCTGACGTCATCGTCGCAACGTCGCTGCTGTCAGTGCTCGTTGCCACACTGCTCACGCATTACCGGCTGCGCCTGAAGTGAGCGATATCCTCGACATACTGACCAACGTGTCGTTCTGGGTGGCCGTGCTCCGCATCGCCACCCCACTCATCCTCGGCACGCTCGGCGTCCTGCTTTGCGAACGCGCGGGCGTGCTCAATCTGGGAATCGAGGGCATCACGGTCGCAGGCGCTTTCACCGGCTGGCTCGCGGTGTATGCGGGCGCACCGCTGTGGATTGGCGTGTGCGTTGCTGCACTCACTGGTGCAGCGTTTGGCCTGCTGCACGCTTGGTTGACGGTCGGGCTTGCGTTGTCGCAGCATGTGTCCGGGCTCGGCATCACCATGCTTGCCACCGCATTAAGTTACTACGCCTACCGCGTGAGCTTCCCGAAGGTAAGCACCCCGCCCACCATCACGCCATTCGCGCCGATGGACTGGCTGCCGATACCTGTGCTCGACGCGCAAACGTCGTTGACGCTGCTCGCCTTGCTGCTGGTGCCAGTCATCGGCTATGTGCTGTATCGCACCCCTGTCGGCCTCGCAGTGCGCATGGTCGGCGAGAACCCGCAGGCGGCGGAAGGTCAGGGGGTGTCGGTGGCGTGGGTGCGCACGGGGGCCGTCGTCGCGGGCTCAGCGTTGATGGGCGTGGCGGGCTCGTTTCTTACGTTGTCCGCGTTCAACGCGTTCTTTTTCAACATGGTCAACGGACGCGGTTGGATTTGTGTCGCGCTGGTGGTGTTCGCCGCATGGCGACCGGGCAAAGCGTTGCTTGGTGCGCTGCTGTTCGCGTTTTTTGATGCGTTGCAATTGCGTTTGCAACAGGCGGGCGACGCGGCGTTGCCGTATCAGATTTACTTAATGTTGCCCTATCTGCTGTCGATTCTGGCGCTGGTTCTTGTCGCGCGGAAGGCCACGTATCCGCAGGCGCTGATGAAGACGTATCGTAAGGGCGAGCGATGAGTACGACGTCGGACACGATTTGTAGGAGCGGGGTTCCGCGCCCCCAAGTCGCCCCACACAAGTTGGGTCGCGGCCACCCGCACCCACAAAAAAAAAATAGCGAGATATAAACAAAATCGTGATATGGGAGTGACAA
>JANNYE010000184.1:0-18009 GCA_031409935.1 Burkholderiales bacterium
ACTCGTCGCCCCTGCGAAGGCAGGGGCCTAGCGACTTTTGAGCTAGTCAAAAGTGCCACGAAACCGCCAAAGTCGCTGGGTTCCTGCCTTCGCAGGAACGACGAAGTACTTAAATTTTTCCAATGAATAATCTCGGTTTAACCAGAAAAGTGATTCAAATTGAGTAACAGCTTTTTGCTAGATAGACCATTATTGTTGGGATACATGCGATATTTACAAATAGTCGACTTTAGACGAAAGCTGGCGTTAGCCCCTGTTGAACATACACTTGGATGAAAAGATGTTGGTTCGATTAACGCCTGTTTGTCATGTTGAGTGAAACGAAACATCCGGTTGCATGCACCAAAGCTCATAGTCGCTGTATTGATGGGCATGCTGATCCTTCGCGATGTTCAGGATGACAACTTGCTATTTGAGGCAGGTAACTAATCAGGTTGTCCCAAGCCGGTTGAACCGGAACCAGACACGCGGTGTTGTAGGAGCGGCGCAAGCCGCGATGGTCTGGTTTACACAACCATTTTTCGCGGCTTGCGCCGCTCCTACAAAATAACTGCGCGATTTCTGAGCGCAAATTGTCATTATTGGATTGGTAAGTGACTAACCCTCTCCCGCGAGGGGAGAGGGGACAAAACCGGCTTTAACGCACCCTACAACTTCACCACAATCTTGCCCATCGCATGCCGTGAAGACAGCCGGGTTAGCGCGTCTTTGGTGCCTTCGAGCGTTACGGTTTCGGTGATGCTTGGCGCGATTTTTCCGCTCTCGAACCACGCAGCCAGTTGCATCATGTTGGCCATGTGGCCTTTCGGATTGACCACCGTGCTGTCACCCCAATACACGCCAAGAATTTGCCGCTCTTTCAGCAGCGCAAGGTTCAGCGGAATCTTTGGAATGTCGCCCGCCGCGAAGCCGACCACGAGATAGCGACCGCGCCAGCCAACTGAGCGAAGTGCTGGCTCTGCGTACGGTCCGCCGACCGCGTCGTAGACCATCTCGACGCCTTTTTTGCCGACGATGGCCGTGACCTGATCGCGCCAGTCCGCGACGGAATAATTCACGCAATGATCGGCGCCGAGCGATTTGCACAGCGCCAATTTCTCGTCCGTTGATGCCGCCGCAATCACGGTTGCGCCCATCAGTTTGGCCAGTTGAATTGCGGTGGTGCCCACACCGCCCGCAGCGCCGAGCACCAGCAGCGTTTCACTTGGTTGCAGATTGCCCACATCCTTCAGCGCGTGCAGTGAGGTCGCGTAAGTCAGCACAAACGCAGCCGCTTGCTCAAAGCTCATGCTGGCCGGAATTGGCATCAGCATGCGTGCGTCCGCCTCAGCGTATTCAGCAAAGCCGCCGCGCCCGGTGCTGATCACGCGGTCGCCGATTTTCACGTGAGTCACGCCTTCGCCCACCGCGTGAATCACCCCCGCGAATTCAGCGCCGGGCACGAAGGGTCGGTCAGGCTTGACTTGATACAAGCCTTGTACCGTCAGCGCATCGGGAAAGTTAAGCGACGCGGCCTTGATGTTGATGGTGACCTTGCCGGGGCCAGGCACCGGAATCGGTAAGTCCTCGATGGTCAAATCGTCGATGGGGCCGAATTGTTTGCAGACGAGGGCGCGCATGGTTAGATTTTCGGAAACAGAAATTGACGATGAAGAATAGCGCGTTGTGCAAAAAATTGCCGTCATCCTCGCGAAGCGGGGATCCAGAAAGCTGGCGAAACGCTTCAATCCGACGTGACAGCGAATACACCCCCTGGATTCCCGCCTGCGGCGAGAATGACGCCAGAGAAATTTAGCGCGGTCAGGCTGCTACTAACTTTCGCGTACCCACCACCACCGGATAATCCGGTCGTCCGGTCTTGGCCCAGGTGATGAGATTTTTCGCCGCCTTGGTTCGCAATTCGATCTCGCTTTCGACGGAATAGAACGCCGAGTGCGGCGTCAGCACCACACGCGGATGTTCGGTCAACCGCTCACCGGGCCGTGCCGGCTCGTTGGGCAGCACATCGAGTCCCGCCGAATCGAGCTGACCCGAATCAAGTGCATTGAGCAAATCGTTGATGTTGATGACCGCGCCACGCGAAGTGTTCACCACGAAGCTGCCACGCTTCATCGCGGCGAAACATTCGCCATCAAGCATGCCGAAAGTTTCGTCGTTCAACGGCGTGTGCGGAGACACCACATCGGCCTGCGCGAACAGTTCATGCAAATCGCGCACGCGCTCGACATACGCGGGATAGTCGCCGTCGATCAGATACGGGTCATAGGCGATCACGCGCTTGAACAGGTTGCGCGATACGTGCGCCATGCGTTTGCCGATGCGACCCAAACCCACAATGCCGATGGTCATCTCGGCGGCACGACGACGCATGCCGTTTGATTCGTAATGCCACTTTCCGGCGCGGATATCGGCCGTGTGAAAGGTGGTGCCGCGAATGATGTCCAGCGCTAGCGCCAATGCGTGCGTGGCCACTTCACCCACGCCGTAGTCCGGTGAATTGGCGAGCCACACGCCGTGCTTTGCGCAGGCCTTAGGGTCGATGGTGTCAAAGCCAGCGCCGATGCGTGAGCAGATGCCGACCCTCGGCAGCGCTGCAAGCACTCGGTCGGTGACCGGTGCGTATTGAATGAGCAAACCGTCAGCGTTGCATTCGGTCGCAGCGCGGATCACATCGTCTTCCGTTTTTGCTTGTGCGGTTATCAGGCGCATGCCCGCGTCAGCGAAGAGTTTTTCTTCGATGTTGAAGTGCGACGCGTCGAAATCGGTCAGCAAAAAAGTGGGCATAGATTGACTTTGTAGGAGCGGCTTTGCCGCGTCCAGTGAGGATTAATCGCCCAGGCGGATCGCGGCGGAGCCGCTCCCACAAAAGCAAAAGAGAGATCGTCAATTCATGTACTGAACCAACCACAACGTCAGCTGCGGAAAGATCACCAAGAGCGCCGTGCGAATGAGGTCAGTCACCAGAAAAGGCATCACACCGCAGTAGCTCTCCGCCATCGGCACATCCTTGGCCATGCCGTTGATCACATAGACATTGAGCCCCACCGGCGGCGCAATCAATCCGATTTGCACCACCATCAAAATCAGCATGCCAAACCAGATCGCCTTGCTCTGCGCGTCAAGGCCGTACAGATCAAGCCCCATCACAATCGGGAACACAATCGGCAGCGTGAGCAAAATCATGCTCATCTCGTCCATCACCCCACCAAGGATGAGATAGAAAACCAGAATCAACACGATAATCAACACCGGCGACGCGCCCGACGCGCTCACCCACGAGGCAAGCTGTGCGGGCATTTGCGACAGAGCAAGTGCTGAGTTCAGCAAATCAGCGCCAAGAAAAATCAGGAAGATCATGCCGGTGTTGGATGCGGTGCCGAGAAAGCTTTGTTTCACGCCTTCCATTGTCAACTCGCCCTTCGACAGCGCCGCCAAAAAGGTGGCAATCGCGCCGACCGAGGCGGCCTCAGTCGGTGAAAAAACGCCACCATAGATGCCGCCGAACACGACGATAAAAATGACTACTATCGGCCAAACCGGTTTGTACGCCTTAAGTCGTTCTGCACGAGAGGGACGAGGTGCCGACGGGCAATGCTCCGGATATTTACGGGCAAACCACGAGATCGCAATCAGGTAGCCGATGGTGGCCAGCACGCCCGGAATGATGGCTGCGGCGAACAGTTTGGCAATGTTTTGCTCGGTCAAAATGCCGTACACAATCAATACGACCGAGGGCGGAATCAGGATGCCCAGCGTGCCACCGGCAGCCAGAGTGGCGGTGTAGATGCGACCGCTGTAACCCAGACGTTTCATCTCGGGAATGGCAACCTGCCCGATGGTTGCCGCAGTGGCTACCGACGAGCCGCATACGGTGCCAAACATGGCGCAAGCGAGCACCGCAGCCATGGCCATGCCGCCTTTAACGTGGCCGATCATGGCGTTAGCCGCACGAAACAAATCTCGCGACAGGCCGCCTTGCGTGGCGAAATAACCCATTAACAAGAATAGCGGAATCACCGACAGGTCATAGACCGACAGCCGCGCAAAGGCCACGCCCTTCAAGTGCGCCAGCAGCGCCTCGGGTGAGGCCAGCAGCCAGTAGCCGACGAAACCAGGGATCAGCATGGTCGCCGCAATGGGCACCCTAATCACCATCAGCGCCATCATCATCAGCAGCAGGCCAATGCCAATCAGCATTGGCGTGGTCATGGCGCACCTCCGGCCTGAACTTCGCCGCGCCACAGTTTCACCGCGAGCGCGAGCGCAGCTAAGGTTGCCAGCAGAAAGCACGGCGCCATGGCCGCATACGTCCACCACAACGGCATGCCAATAATCATCGACGTTTCACCGGCGTTCATCACTGAAAAAGTACCCACTAACGTGCGCCACGCAAAGATCGACATGGCGAAAGCCAGTGTCAAAGCGCCAATCGTGTCGAGCACTTTTCGGGTGCTCGCCTTTGCCTTGGCAGTGAAGAAATCAACGATCAAGTTGCCGCCAGAAAACAGGCAGTGCGGCAGGAAAGCCGAGATCGCTACGGCAATGGCGTACTGGGTGATTTCGAAGTCACCGGGCACCGGTTTGCCGAACCCCGCGCGTCCAACAATCGACAGCACCGTCGTCAAGGCGATGGCCATCAAAATCACCCCCCCGACCATCGCGCACCACAGCGACGCGCGCTCAACCCAGCGTGTCCAGTTCATGTTTTCCCCGTGCGTTTATTGCGGTAGGAGCGGCTTTGCCGCGACCCGATTTCAGTAGTCGCAACGTGGTTCGCGGCAGCGTCGCTCTAACGCTGTGATGGAAATTTTATCGAAACAGCTTTATGCGAGAAACGTTATTTTGTAGGGGCTAACGGTGCGTTTTGTCAATAGTTGATTTATGGCTAAAACGACGTATAGCCCTTGTAAATAAAGCGCCTCACAAAAAAGCTGTTAGCGCTGGAGGCAAAGTATGTGGCTAATGGGCAAACTCCGCCGGCGCCAGCTGCGCGCTACTTCTTCTCGTACTTACTGAGCAGTGCCTGCGCCTTGGCCAGCAGCGCCTTGCCGTCGTTGCCTTTTGCTGTCACGTCGGCAATCCACTCGTCGTAGAGCGGGGCTGAGGCTGCGCGCCAATGGGCAAGCTCGCTCGCCGGGATCATGTAGAACGTGTTTTTGCGATCTTCGGCTGCTTTGCGCCCCGGTGCTGCGGCTTCGTCCCATGTTTTGCCAATGTGCTTGACCAATGCTGCCCCGGAATTGTTGTCGATCACTTTCTTCAGGTCGGCGGGCAGTGAGTCGTACTTCGCTGGATTCATCGCCATGATGAACACCGCTTCGTACAACGCGCGCTCTTTCGGGTCGGTCTCGGAATGAAATTTCACCATCTCATGCAGCTTCACGCTGGGGATCACTTCCCACGGCAGCATGAAACCGTCAATCACGCCTTTGCTCACGGCGTCCGGAATCGCTGGCAGTGGCATCGACACCGGCGTTGCGCCGAGCTTTGCCAAAAGCTTGTTGGTCTGCCGAGTCGGGGCGCGCATTTTTAGGCCCTTCAGATCGGCCATGGTCTTGATCGGCTTGTCCTTGGTATGGACGTAGCCTTCGTCGTGAGTATGAAACGCGAGTGGCTTGACGCCCGCGAATTCCTTCTGCACCGCAGGAGTGGTCAGGTAATACTCCCACGCAGCCTGCGACGAAGCCTCGGCGTTCAAGCCGATGAATGGCAGCTCAAATACTTCCATCAATGGAAAGCGTCCCGCCGTGTAACCAGGCAGCGTGTAGACAATGTCGGCAATGCCGTCTTTGGCCTGATCAAATGCTTGCGCTGGCGTGCCACCGAGCGACATTGCAGGGAAAACCTGGCACTTGAGTTTGCCGCCGGACTCTTTATTGATCTTGTCGCACCAAGGGCCAATAATTTTGGTCGGTGCCATCGCTGTGGGTGCCCAAAAGTGCGAGACTTTCAGCGTAATTTCTTGCGCTTGCGCGTGACCCGCGAAGGCCGTCATGGCCAGCGCTGCTGCAATGAACGTGGCCGGTAACGCGGACGTCGATTTGAGTAGCTGTTTCATCTGAGCCTCCTTGAATTAAAAAACTAAATCATAGTAGCGCCACCGCGCACCTGATGCAGTAGCAATTACCCGACGGAATCGAGCCGGTCAAAGCGGCAAGGCCGCCAGCACAGTCGCCGTGCATACGCCAAACCCGAGTCGCATCGCACCGTTCGTGGCGCAGTGCGCGCGCAGTGTGATGCTGTCGCCGTCTTCCAGAAACGCACGCGTCTCACCACTGGGCAAGCTGATGGGAAGCTTGCCGCCGACGGTAAGTTCAATCAGCGCGCCCGCCTCGCTTGCGGTGGGGCCGGACAGCGTGCCGGTGCCAAGTAGGTCGCCCGGTTGCAGGTTGCAACCGTTAACAGTGTGATGCGCGACGAGCTGCGAGAGAGTCCAGTACGCGTGGCGATAATTGGTGAAGCAAATTCGATGCGCCGGCAACGATTGCTCACGCATCTTCTCAGTCATGATTAGCACTTCGAGTTGAATGTCGAACGCGCCACCGCTGCGCAGCGCCGCAGAGTCAAGATACGGCAAGGGTTGCGGATCATCGGTCGTGCGTGTCCATGCCCGTCGGTACGGTGCAAGCGCTTCCAGCGTCACAATCCATGGCGATATGGTTGACGCAAAGTTCTTCGACAAAAACGGCCCCAGTGGCTGATATTCCCAGGCCTGAATGTCACGCGCCGACCAATCGTTGAGCAGGCACAAACCGAACACATGCGACTCGGCGTCGTTGATCCCGATGCGCGTGCCCAGCGCGTTGCCGCTGCCAACGAAGATGCCCAGCTCCAGTTCGTAGTCCATGCGCTTGCACGGGGCGAGTGTTGGCGCGTCTGCGCCCGGTGGCATCAGTTGACCGACCGGACGCGGAAACGATTGCCCTGAAATTGCGACTGACGAGGCGCGTCCGTGATAGCCAATCGGCACCCATTTGTAGTTGGGTAACAGCGGATTGTCGGGACGGAACTGACGACCGATGTTGGTCGCGTGATAGACCGAGGTGTAGAAATCGGTGTAGTCGCCGATGTGCGCGGGCAGGGCGTATTCGACATCGTTTTGCAAAACCAGGCACGCAAGCATTTCCGCTTCGCGCGTGGAGCCTGCCCGCAGCAAGCGCGATAAGGCTAGTCGCAATGCAGATGAGGCGGCGCTGCCTTTGGCCATGAAAGCGTTGAGCGTCGGCTCAGCGGCGGCCTCGCACGCGTCAGCCGCGTCGCCGCCGAGCAGGCGCGCGCGATGCAGCCGCGACAGATCAACTATGTGATCGCCAATGGCAACACCGCCACGAAACGACTCGTCAGAACCGGCGCGACGGAATACCGCAAACGGTAAGTTCTGAATCGGAAAATCGGTAATGCCGTCGTTGGCGGAAATAACGAAGCTAGTGAGTGCGGGGTTGTGGGTTTCGTTGAGTAAAGTCATCAATGTTCTCTGTTATGCCGTCATTCTCGCGAAGCGGGAATCCAGTTTGTGTGGTGCGCGAAGCGCCAAATTAGCTGCTTCGCAGTGGATCAGAACGCTAGCAGCCTGTCGGACTTGAAAGGTATCGGCTGCAAATTCACCGGCCCGGTGCATATTTCGCCTGTTTTTTGGGCAATATTTCGATATTGCCGCTGCAAAACAGTCAAAATCTGCCCTCGGGCGGGCCAATTTTCGCTACGATGTTTCAAGTCCGACAGGGTACTAGATCCCCGCTTCGCGAGGATGACGCCCGAGTAACTTGTGTTTCTATCGTTTTAGCGGATCAAAGTGCTTCCGAATTCCCTGCCAACATTCCGAATAGTGCGCCTGCAATTCGGGCGACTCCAGTGCCCATTGTGTCGGTCGAATCACGGTACGCGTCTCAAACATAAACGCCATCGTGTCGGTGATGTAGTGCGGCTTTGACGTATCGGCGTTTGACGCCTTCTCGAACGTCTCTGCGTCCGGGCCGTGGCCGGTCATGCAGTTGTGAAGGCTCGCACCGCCGGGCGAAAAACCCTCGGCTTTCGCGTCGTACGCGCCGTGAATCAGCCCCATGAATTCGCTAGCGATATTGCGGTGAAACCACGGCGGACGGAAGGTGTCTTGCATGGCAAGAATTCGCGGCGGAAAAATCACAAAATCGATACCGCTGACACCCGGCGTGTCGGATGCAGAATGCAGCACCAGAAATATTGAAGGATCGGGGTGATCGAAACTGATCGAACCGATGGCATTGAAGCGTCTGAGATCGTATTTGTAAGGCGCGTAGTTGCCGTGCCAGGCGACCACGTCCATCGGCGAATGATTCATTTGCGCCGACCATAAATTGCCGCCGAATTTGGCGATCAATTCAGTGGGTTCGTCTTTGTCCTCATACGCAGCGACAGGGGTCAAAAAATCTCGTGGATTCGCGAGTCCATTCGCGCCAATCGGGCCACGATCCGGTAGACGAAAATTCGCCCCGAAGTTTTCGCAAATGTAGCCACGAGCTTCGGTGTCGATCAATTCAACCCGAAAGCGAACGCCACGCGGAATCACTACAATTTCCTGCGGCTCGGCTTCAATCACACCGAGTTCCGTGATGAAGCGCAAGCGACCCAGTTGCGGTACGATCAGCATTTCACCATCAGCGTTGTAGAACGCGCGATTCGTCATCGAACGGTTCGCTGCATAAAGGTGAATGCCGCAACCCGACTGCACATGCGGATCGCCGTTGCCCGCGTAGGTGACGAGGCCATCCAAAAAATCGGTAGGCTCGGTTGGAAAAGGTAGCGGATTCCAACGCAACTGATCGGGTGGTGTCGACACTTTTGTGAAGTCACTCACAAGGTGCCCAGAGCTAATTTGCCTGAACGGTGTGTGCATTGCTGATGGGCGAATGCGATACAGCCACGAGCGTTTGTTATCGCCGCGCAATGCGGTGAAGGCGCTGCCAGTCAGTTGCTCCGCGTACAGCCCGTACGGACATTTTTGCGGAGAGTTACGACCCACCGGTAGTGCGCCTGAAAGGCTTTCGGTGGCGAATTCGTTACCGAATCCGGATTGGTATCTCAGTTCGTTCATCATCGTTTTGCCCTTTGCATGGCATCTTTCAGCACATCCAAGTCACCGATGTGATTGGAGAGCAGCAGCACCAGCTTCGCGTTCAGTTGGTGACTTTGCTCAAGTGTCAGGTCGCGGTGAGCATTGATCAACGCCTCGTAGAACTCGTCGGCGTTGGTGAAATTCGATTCGATGTTGAGTTGAGTCATGTGGATTGAGCCTTGCCGCAAGCACGCGCAACCGCTGCAAGCACCTTCTGCCCATCATAGGCTCGCCACCGCGCGCAAACGTGCTGATCGGGGCGGAACAGGTAGGTAGTGCCGGGTTCGGCGTCGTAGCGGGTGAGCCACTCTAGTGATGCGACGATTTGCTCCCCTCCCCCCCTGAGGGGGAGGGGCTGGGGGAGAGGGGGAAGTTGGCGTCCAGAAAGCGCCTGGTTTCTTGTCGTGCCCTCCCCCTCTCCCCAGCCCTCTCCCACAAGGGGAGAGGGAGCAGACCGGAGTTGCCCACCTGCGCTCAAGGTTATGGCTTTGAATCCGCTGCCACCCAACAAGCTCAAAAACCATTCTTGCCGCCCGTTAACAAAAACAGGTGCGTCCACCGCCGCTGCACCCGGCATCATAGCCCCGGAAAACGCATCGACATCGGGCGTGTTCAGCGGCGAGTTACGCAACGTCGCCGGCACTGACAACCTTCCAGAATTCACCAACTTTCGTGCGAACGGATGATCCTTTGCAAGCTCAAGTACCGCATCGCGAAATACGCGACTGATTTCGCTTTTCGGCGTGATGAAATCTGTGGCGCGTGTTGAATTCAGAAGGTTTTCATCGGCCGCGTATTCGCGCTCTGATGCATAGCTGTCGAGCAGCGCATCTGGCGCATCGCCCAGCGTGACCAGCCCCAACTTCCACCCCAAATTGTCTGCATCCTGCACGCCTGAATTCGCGCCACGTGCGCCGAACGGCGATACCAAATGCGCGGAGTCGCCCGCGAACAAAACGCGGCCATGACGAAAGCGCTCCATGCGCATGCAGGCAAAGGTGTAGACGCTGATCCACTCAAACTCGAACTGCGCATCAGCCCCGAGCAGCGCCTGCACGCGCGGACGTACACGTTCTGGCCGTTTTTCCTCCTCTGGATCAGCATCCCAGCCGAGCTGAAAATCAATGCGCCACACGTTGTCCGGTTGTCGGTGCAACAGCACCGACTGGTTGCGGTGAAACGGCGGATCAAACCAGAACCAGCGCTCGCTCGGGAAGGGGGCTGTCATCTTCACATCCGCAATCAGGAATCGATCGCGGAACGTATGCCCTTTGCTCTCCAAGCCGAGCAGCTTGCGCACGGCGGAGCGCGAGCCGTCGCAGGCGACGACGTAGTCAGCGTCGACGGGGTACGTGCCCTCTGGCGTTTCAACGGTCAGTGTTACGGTGTCGGCCTTGTTCGATACGTCGACAACGCGACTGTGCCAACGCATATCAATTTGTGGCATTTGCGCGACCGCGTCAAACAAAAATCCCTCGGCGTAGTACTGCTGCAAATTGATGAATGCGGGACGACGGTGACCTGCTTCGCCTAGCAAATCAAAACTGTAGACCGGCGCGTCGCGAAAGAACACTTTGCCGACATTCCACGAAACGCCTTTGGCGACCATCGCGTCACCCAAGCCAAGGCGATCCCAGATTTCTAGGGTGCGTTTTGCAAAGCAGATAGCGCGTGACCCGGTGGACAATTTATCGTCGTCATCGATGACGACCACAGGAATATTTTGTTGTGCGAGATCAAGCGCAAGCGTGATGCCGACTGGGCCGGCACCTACGATTACGACGGGGTGGCGCGCAGGTGACGCCGCGTCATGATCATTGCTGCGTTTGTAGGTGAAGCGTTTGGCTTGGTAGTCCACGCGCGGTTACTTCGCAAAAAACTCGTCGTAGGGTGGGCACCCCGTGCTCACCAATACTCGGTAAATCAACTCATCTGACAATACAACGCCACGGTGGGCACGGGGTGCCCACCCTACGGATTCACCGCGTGATCGCATGCTGCTACCCCTCCAGCGCCGCCCACATTTCCTGATCACGCTTGTCCGTCCAGATGCGCGGATCAGCGTGTCCCGTTGCAAGGTCGTAGGCGCGTGTCACATCAAACGGCATGCAGTGATCAAAAATCACCCAGTGTCCATACTTCGGTTTGAGCGCGGCAAAAGTCTCGCGATACACGCTATTTAAATCCTTGCCTGCAGCCGCCCCCGCCTTCACTGACGCGTAAAGTTCCGACACGAAATCGCGCGTGCCGCGCAAGCCCGCCGCCACCTGCTCAGGCGTCTTCAACGCCGCGCCGCGACCGGGCACGAGGCTCGATGGTTTCATCGCTGCCAGCGCATCCAGCGTCGCAGGCCAATCCTCAAAATACGCATCGCCCGCGTAGGGCGTCGCATCAAACTCAACCAGATCGCCGGAGAACAAAACTTTCTGCGAAGGAATCCACACGATAGTGTCACCCTTGGTGTGGCCGCGTCCGACTTGCATCAATTTCACTTCAAGCTTGCCGAGCCACAACGTCATCTCGCCCTTGAACGTCATCGTCGGCCACGTCATTCCCGGCGGCACTGATTCGACGTTCTGAAACAAACGTGGAAAACGACCGATCTCGCTCGCTTTGTCTTGCTCGCCGCGTTCGACGATCAAGTCGTACGTATCGTGGCTGGCAATGATGTGCTCCGGTTTATAGCCCGACGCACCGAGTACGCGCACCGCGTGATAGTGCGACAACACGACGTACTTGATCGGCTTGTCGGTCACCGTACGAATGTGGGCAATCACGTCCTGCGCCATGATTGGTGTGGCCTGCGTGTCGATCACCATCACGCAGTCGTCGCCGATGATGATGCCGGTGTTCGGGTCGCCCTCGGCGGTGTAGGCGTACGCATTGTCGGAGAGCTTGTCGAAGGTTACTTTTTTGAGTTCGAGATCGGCTTGCGATGCGAATTTTTTTTGTGTGGACATTGTTTGATTCCGTGTCGTCGTAGCCTTTTCGTCGTTCCTGCGAAGGCAGGAACCCAGCGTCTTGCGACCGTCAAACACGAATGCACTTCGACGAAAGTCACTGGGCCCCTGCCTGCGCAGGGGCGACGAAAAAGAGTGAATAGATTCAGTACCTAAGCTTGCATGTTAGCCCGTAGTTCGCTAAAAGTAAATGTGTTCGTTAATAACAAATTACTAAGTTATGGCAAAACTTCAGCGTGGCATCCAATCCATCGACGTCGGCGGACGGTTATTGCACGCACTTTCTCGCAGCAGCGGTGCCATGATGCTGAAGGAGCTGGCGGAGGCCGCCGACATGCCAGCCGCCAAAGCGCACGCCTATCTCGTGAGTTTTTGCAAGCTGGGTCTGATGGAGCAAGACGCCGTTACGGGACGCTACGACCTCGGCTCACTGGCGTTGCAACTGGGACTAGTCAGCTTGAATCGCCTCGACGCGGTCAAAATTGCCACTGCCGAAATGGGGCCGCTGAGCCAGCGCACCGGCCAATCCACGGCGATTGCGGTGTGGGGCAACTATGGTCCGACCATCGTGCGGTTTGAGCAATCGGTGCGGCCCATACATGTCAACATGCGCACCGGCACCGTGATGGCGCTCACGCAGACGGCAACCGGTTCCGTCTTCGCCGCATACGTTTCCGCCGCCGCGATTGAAGCAGCGTTGGTTGCGACCTTTCCAGATGGCAAACAGCGCGTCGCCGCCGCGAAGGCGCTCATGGCCTTAGCGCCCGAATTCGCACAGGTACGTCGGCGCGGGCTGGCGCGCGCGCAAGGCAATCCGGTGCCCGGGGTCAATGCGTTTTCTGCGCCGGTGTTCGATCACAACGGCGAGATCACGCTGGCGCTCACGGCGCTTGGTTCCGCTGCGGAGTTCGACGTGTCGTGGTCGAGTCCGATTGCTAGGGAGGTGCGGGCGACTGCCAAGGCGATTTCAGCGCGCTTGGGTCATCGTGTGTAACGTATTTTCCGGGTGTATCTTGGATTTGCCGCCGAAGCTTTTCAAATCTGGCCGACTCCTATGAGCTTGCCTGCGACGCCTGCAATTCCGCAAATGATCCGATCCGCCCGAGAACGCTGACTTAGAAGTCAATTCGTGCCATTCCGCTGGCTCAGGATAACGGCGTGAATCCCGTTGACTGGATGGTCGGCCCCCAAAAATCATAATCCGCTTTCAGTAACCGACCGAGCTCCTCGGGCGTACTTGGCATGGGTTTTATTGCGAATTTGCCAAAATTCTCCATCAAGTCGGGCTGCGAGAGCCCGGCGCGGACAGCCGCACTGAGACGCGCGGTAATGGCCGTCGGTGTTTTTGCTGGGGCGAACATGCCGATCCACTCGCTGATCTGGATGCTGCGAATGCCTTGTTCGGCAAAGGTTGGAACATTCGGCGAGAACGGGGACCGCTGGGCGCCTGACGTGGCCAGCAGACGCAGCTTGCCGTCGCGGTAGAGCGTGATGAACTGCCCCTCGGTGGCGATCATCGCCGGAACTTGACCGCCCAGCGTGTCCTTCACGCCCGGCGGGCCACCGCCGTACGCGATGGGTTCGATCTTAAGTCCAATGGCTCTGGAAAGTAGCATCGTTAAGAAGTGCGGTAGCGAGCCTTCGCCAGGGTTCGCAATGCTTGCCTTATCGGGGTTGGCTTTGAACCAGGCAATCAGGTCCGTCAGCGATTTGACCGACTCAGGCACGCCCGGCCCCACGGCGAGGCCATGGACGAATTCGCAGATCCTGCTGACCGGCGCGAGATCCGCAAACGGGTCATAACTTAATTTTGAGTAGACATGCGGATACATCGACACCACCGATGATGGTGTCACAAGCACGGCACTGCCAGCCGTCGGCGCGCTCTTTATGGCCTCCATGACCAATCGGCCTGCGGCACCCGGCTTGGCGTCGACGATGGCCGCTTTCGCGTAGCCGGACGTCATCTTCAGGGCACTTCTAGAAATTCATTTTTCGGGATGAAATGCAAGGCGCACGGCGCGCAGCAACCTTCATTACCGCCCTGGTACATGAGGATTCTGTTGCTCGCGCAACGCCTTGGCACCGTGCAACGCAGCAGTTCGCCCGAACAATGAATTTATAGGAGTGCGCTTCATTCCAAGGCCACGCGTCACCAGTTCGCCGGCACCGCCCGGTGGAAAGCCGAACAAAATTTTGAGCAGCGCAATCGGGTCTTCGTTCCATCTCTAATTCACTATAAGACTAGGTGCCGCTTTTGCCAAATGCGCGCAGACAGTGCGTGAGCACGACAAGGCGGAGCAATGACGTGTCGTATTGAATGAGAGACGGAATAAAAGGGTGTGTAGCCTTATTGAGCGCGTTTGGTATCGGTCGCAGGCGCCCGCTCGGTCGCAGGCGCCCGCTCGGTCGCGTTGCCGTTCATCGAGATCAACAATCTGGCGCCGCGCGCTCGTGCCAAGCTCCGGCGCCGCTGAGCTGCGGGCGCTGATGAACGACATGTGATGGGTGAATTGAAAATCGCGTCCACATTCACCTAGGTCAATCGAGTTTCACGCCCGCCTGCTTAACCAGTTTTGCGTATTTCTCCACTTCGCTTTTGAAGAATGCCGCGGCTGCTTCCGGGGTGGAAATGGCGATGCGATTGCCCTGTTTGCCCATGCTTTCCTTCACATCAATGGTTGCGAATGCGGTTGTAAATGCGGCGTGAACGCGTTTCACATCTGTCGCCGGCAAATTCTTTGGGCCGATCACGGCAAACCAGCCTTCCACGATGTAGTTGGGCAGCCCCTGTTCGGCGAAGGTCGGGATCAACGGCGCTGCCGCGAGGCGAGCAGCGGACGAGGTACCTATCGCACGTAACGCCCCGCTCTTGAGATGCGCCTGAATTGCAGGCAAGGCGAGCACGCCAAAATCCACCTGACCGCCGAGCAAATCGGTAATCATCGGGCCTGCGCCCTTGTATGGAATGTGTTTGGCTCTAACGCCTGCCTCGTCGAGGAACATTTCCGCTGCGAGGTGCAGGATGGTGCCGTTACCGCTGGAGGCGTAATTGAGGCCGTCGGGCTTTGCTTTGAGTAGCGCGATCAGCTCCTGTGACGTACTCGCTGCCACCTTCGGATTCACCACCAGGATCATCGGCGTGGTGCCCATCACGGCGATGGGCGTGATGTCGTTAATCGGATCAAACGGCAGCGATTTGTACACGCTCGGGTAGATCACGTGGTTGTTCGACACCACCGATAACGTCGCACCATCCGGTGCGGATTTGACCATCGCCGACGTGCCAACAATGCCGCCGGCACCGGGCTGATTTTCGATGATGACTGCTGTGCCCAGCGCACCCGACAGCGCCTTGCTGCTGGCGCGCATGATGGTGTCTACGCCGGATCCTGCTGCGACCGGCAGGATGAGTTTGGTGATTTTTTCGGACTGCGCGTGTAGCGGCGCGACAAATGCACTGACGCCCCCGAGCGCCAACGCAGTCAGTGCGTGGCGAACCTTTGACTTAAACATGATGAACTCCTCCTTAAACGATTTGTATGTGCTTTTGCGTTACGCGACCACACCCTCGGCCAGCAACCGATCCATCTCGGCGTCCGCCACACCGATGCCTGCCAGCAATTCACGTGAATGTTCGCCGAGCTTTGGTGGCTGTAGTCGCACCTGCAAACGCTCGCCATCCATCGTGAATGGAAACAGCGTGGTCTTCACGGTCTCACCTGCACGCAGGCCATCCGGCAGGCGCACATCAGCGAGGCCACCGGTCGCGATGAGATGCGGGTCTTCAAACAAATCTTCCGGCTTGCGGATGGGCGCGAACGGAAGTCCCACCTTCTCAAACAGCGCGGACAACTCTGCCGCCGAACGCGACGCGAGCCGTGTTTGCAGGATGGGCAGCAACGTCGGTCGCAGCGTCACACGCTGATTATTGGTGGCAAGTGTGGCGTCTTTTTTGAGATCGTCAAACCCTAACGCATCGCAGAACGTGACCCATTGCGCATCGCTCACTGCAGCGAGAAATATCTGTTCGCCGTCTTTCACGGTGAACACGTCATACACCGCCCAGGCGCTGACCCGTTGCGGCATCGGCGCTGCGGCAATGCCTGTCATCGCGAATTGCAACATGTGTTGGCCGACGAGGAACACGTTGTTCTCGAACAATGCCGACTGAATCTCCTGCCCCTTGCCGGTGATGCCGCGCTGCACCAGCGCGCCCAATGCACCAATCGCGCCGAACATGCCGCCCATGATGTCGTTGACGCTGGTGCCCGCACGCAGCGGGTCACCGGGCCGACCGGTCATGTAGGCGAGGCCGCCCATCATTTGCACCACCTCGTCGAGCGCCGTGCGATGGTCGTATGGCCCCGGCAAAAAACCTTTGCAGGCGACGTAAATCAGGCGCTCGTTCGTTTTGCTCAGGCTCACGTAATCGAGTCCGTATTTCGCCATCGTATCGGGTTTGAAGTTCTCGGCGACCACGTCAGCGGTGCCAGCCAGTTTGCGAGCGAGTGCTGCGCCTTCGGGCTTGTGCAGATCGATGCCGATGCTCTTTTTATTGCGATTAAACATCGGGAAAAATCCCGAGCCCGCGCCGAGTAGATGACGGGTGCGATCCCCCTCAATCGGCTCCACCTTGATGACCTCCGCGCCCATGTCGGCAAGCACCATGCCACAGGTCGGGCCCATCACCATGTGGGTGAATTCCACGACGCGTAGGCCTGTGAGCGGGAGGGATTTGGTGGTTGTCATAGCGAGGGTTCAATCTTCTCTCGTCGTTCCTGCGAAGGCAGGAACCCAGTGACTTTTGTTGGCGGACTGATTTGCATAGCAAAGGAAGACGCTGGGCCCCTGCCTGCGCAGGGGCGACGAGATAATTTCATGCTGCGATCTTCATGGTCGCGCCGGACTTCGGAACACCCGCACGCCAAATCGCGCCGTTAGTTTGTTCGCCCGCCAGCCACGTCGCCACGCGTTTGCGCAACTCAAGCAACGCAGCCAGATCAATACCCGTGTCGTATCCCATGCGCTCCAGCATAAACACAACGTCCTCGGTCGCTGCATTGCCACTTGCACCGGGCGCATGCGGGCAGCCGCCGATGCCTGCAAGCGAAGCGTCAAATTTACGAACACCGACGTCAAGTGCCGCGAGTGTGTTGGCGAGTGCCAAGCCGCGCGTGTCGTGAAAATGGCCGCAGCTAAGCTTGTCACTTTGCGAACCCAGTGCGCGAAACGCCTTCTCAAACAACCGCCGCACCTGCGCCGGATCAGCGTAGCCAACGGTGTCGGCGAGGCCCACGCGCTCAGCGCCGGCGTCGAGCGCAGCGTGCAGCAAGCGAATCACCTCGTCCTCAGAAACGTCACCCTGAATCGTGCAACCGAAGGCCGTGCTCATGCCGACTTCGATGATAGTTTTCGAGCCTGCCGCATCGCGCGCGGCACGAATGTCGGCGACTTGCTGGATCATTTCATCGGGCGTTTTGCGCACGTTGGCAGCGCTGTGCGCTGCGCTCGCGGAGAGCGGCACCAGCATCGAGTGCGCGCCTACCTCAATGGCTCGCGCAGCACCTTTCAGATTAGGCACCAGCACCGACGCTTCGAGGCCGGGCAGCGTCTTCGCGTGAGCGACCAGTTCGGCGGTGTCGGCGAGTTGCGGCAGCAAACGCGTTGGCACGAACGAGCCGACCTCAATCTCCCTCTGACCGGCAGCATACGCCGCACTGATCCATTCGAGTTTCTGCGCGGTGGGGAGAATGGTCTGGATGCTTTGCAGACCATCACGCAGGCCGACTTCGCGGACGGTGATTTTTTCGGGCATGATGCTGAGTCGTCAGGTATCGGTGTTGTAGGAGCGGGGGGGGGGGCGCAGACCAAAAAAAGAAAGCGGGCCGGGTAGGGGCCCCCGCCGCCCCCGACAGAAAAAGTTATTTTTTAAATAAAGATGGTTTTTATTTTTTT
>JANNYE010000185.1:0-15858 GCA_031409935.1 Burkholderiales bacterium
GCCAACAGCGCTGCCGCCCAGGCGCCGTAGCGCTGGCCGACAACAGCTAATTTTTCGACGTTGAACTCAGGCCGCGTCGCTGCCCAGTCAATAGCGCGACGCGCATCGATCACCGCATTACGAATCACATCGGCGTCGCCCACATTGTTTTCGGCGCGATGCACGTACGGCTGCTTGAATGGCAGCTCCACCAGCAACGAGGCAATGCCGCTGGCGGCCAGCGTTTCTGCCTCTTGAACGAACATCGCGCGTCGAACTTCGGCCCCTTCGCGGTGCAACCACAGCACGGTCGGGTGGCGGCCTTTGGCGAGCGGCGCGACCACCGTCAACTCGATCTCGCTGCTGCCGTCAGCCGTGGTCGAAGGCGTCAGCTTCCACTCCGTGATGTCGCAGCAGCGTGCCTTGCGCACGGTGCCCCCGGCCAGCGCGGGAACGCTCGTTGCTTTGCTGTAGTCGAACAACAGTGCCTGATCGGCGGGCGCTTTGTCGGCATACGCCGTCGAGGCCGCCGACAAAGCCAAACTTGTCAAAATTGCGTATAGCGCACGTGCGGCATGTGTGCCACGCCTGAGCCTGATCGGTTGGCGCATGTAAGGTGTCTCCTCATTGTGGCGACTCACTGAAAATTACTCAGATTGGTTTAAAGGATTGTTATGCTGATTCGTCGCCCTACCGACATTTTGCCCTCTGAGATCACCTCGGAGACGCAGTACAACGCGCGCCGTGAATGGTTAAAGACCGCAGGCGCAATGGGCCTGATCGCTGGCTTGCCTGTGCTGTCTGCGTGCGACGCGCAGGCGCAGGGTGCCAAGCTTGCGGGCGTCAAGGCGAATCCGCTGTACGTGGTGCCCGACGACAAGCTCAATAAATTTGATGACTTGAAGAGCTACTGCAATTTTTATGAATTCGGCACCGACAAAACCGATCCGCCGGTGCTGGCGAAGTCACTGAAAACGCGCCCGTGGACGGTTGCAGTCGAAGGCGAAGTGTTGAAGCCGAAAGTGTTCGACATAGATGAGCTGTTCAAGCTCGCGCCGCTGGAAGAGCGCATTTATCGTTTCCGCTGCGTCGAGGCGTGGTCAATGGTGGTGCCGTGGGTGGGCTTCCCGCTGTCGGCGCTGATTAACGCGGTGCAGCCTAAGGGCAACGCGAAGTTTGTGGAGTTTGTGACGCTCGCGGACAAGGCACAAATGCCGGGTTTGCGCAGTGGGGTTCTAGACTGGCCTTACACCGAAGGTCTGCGCATGGACGAGGCGATGCATCCGCTGACGCTGCTGACGCTGGGCGCGTTTGGCGAAGTGCTGCCTAACCAGAACGGTGCGCCGATCCGCATGACGATTCCGTGGAAATATGGCTTCAAGAGCGGCAAATCCATTGTGAAAATTCGGTTTGTTGAAAAAGAGCCGCGTACCGCCTGGGTTAAGGCTGGGCCTAGTGAATATGGTTTTTATTCCAACGTAAACCCCGCCGTCGATCACGCGCGGTGGAGTCAAGCGACTGAGCGGCGCTTGGGCGAATTCGGCAAGCGCAAATCGCTAATGTTCAATGGCTACACCGATCAGGTGGCATCGATGTATACCGGCATGGATTTGAAGAAGTTTTTTTGAGTTTGGTTGGGTGTGATTGTCTGCACGTAGGAGCGGCGAAGGCCACGATTCTCGGTGAGTGTCAGCGCCATCGCGGCTTTCGCTGCTCCTACGAGGGCAAGGTCTAGCCAACCTTCGCGCCAAAAAATTACCGCTGGCGACGCCCACCTGCGGCACGTCGCACACAACTTGCTACAAAGGTCGGCAGCCCCTGAAATAGGGTCATCCCCACTCCCGCCGAGCCCATCATGACCACCGGAACGCCGCTTGTTTATGCCCACCTCGCCACCGTACTGCCCGCATTCGTGATTGGCACCTACATGATGGTTTCGCGCAAGGGCTCGAAAATTCATCGCGTGATGGGCAAAATTTATATGCTGCTGATGATGGCAACAGCGATCATCGCGCTGTTCATCAAAGCGGAAGTCGGTCCTCAGCTGCTTGGGCATTTCGGATTCATTCATCTGTTTTCAGTCATGGTGCTGTACGCGGTGCCCAAGGCCTATTTCGCAGCACGCCGACATGACCGCCGCGATCACGCCATCGGAATGATCAGCGTCTACGTCGGTGGCTTGCTCATTGCGGGCGCATTCACGCTGATGCCTGGTCGACTCATGCACACATGGCTATTCACCTAAACAATCTTCGCTCGCCGTCCTCCGTCTTTGTTCAGCGCACCAAATGGTTGCTGATTGTTCTCGGCATGATCCCGCTGGCGCGGCTGGTGGCGGGCTTTCCACTCGGCTGGCTCGGCGCGAACCCTATTGAATTCATCACTCGATCAACGGGCACGTGGACACTGGTCGGCCTCGCCATCACCCTGTCCATTACGCCGTTGCGCAAACTCCTAAACTGGCCGTGGCTGATCCGGCTGCGGCGCACGTCGGGATTGCTTGCGTTTTTCTACGCCTGCCTGCACTTCACCACTTACCTCTGGTTTGACCGCTTTTTTGATGTGCAAGACATCATTAAAGACATCATCAAGCGCCCCTTCATCACGGTGGGTTTTGCCGCGTTTGTGCTGCTGATTCCGCTCGCCGCGACATCAAAAAACAGCATCATCAAAAAGCTCGGCGCGAAGGTCTGGCAGCGCATTCACTATTTGATCTACCTGATTGCGATACTGGCCGTAATCCACTACTGGTGGCTAGTCAAAAAAGACCTCACGCAACCGATTATTTATGCGTGCGTGTTCGCCGTGTTGCTCGGCATGCGGGTGTGGTGGAAAGTTCGCGAGAAACGATAGGGTACGCTTTGCGCAACCTATGCGCATTTCGCATTGACTCGTCATTGACTATGGCGTTCCGGGACGAATCTTTCTAGCATTCACCCCATCGGTTGTCACAAACGACCTTACGGGTGCAAAAGCTCATGAAGCGCGTATTAGTTCTCGGTGCCGGTATTCTCGGCGTTCACACGGCGTATTTTTTACGGCAACGCGGCTACGAGGTCACGGTCGTCGACCGCCAGCCCGGCCCGGCGCTGGAAACAAGCTTTGCCAACGGCAGCCAGATTTCGGTCAGCCAGTCCGACCCGTGGGCCAGCCCGCATGCGCCGTTCAAGATTTTGAAATGGCTGGGCAAAGAAGATGCACCGTTGTTGTTCCGCTTGCGCATGGATCCGAATCAGTGGCGTTGGGGCCTGCGCTTTTTGTATGAGTGCCTGCCCAGTCGCGCTGAACACAACACGCTTCAGGCGATGCGCCTGTCGGAATACAGCCGACGTACGCTGCAAATGCTACGCAAAGAAACGTCGATTCAGTACGACCACGCCGAAGCGGGCATCATGATGATTCACTCGAACCAGCAGAGCTTTGATGATGCGGCGGAGGCGGCGCAATTGCTGATTCGCAATGGCGAGCGGCGGGATGTGTTGTCGGTGGCAGAAGCGGTAAGGATTGAGCCCGCGCTGGCTCACACTGCACCGACTTTGGCCGGTGCGATTTACGCGCCTAACGATGAATCGGGTGACGCATATAAGTTCACCGTGGCGCTTGCCGAGCGGGCGGCGGCGATGGGGGTCGAGTTCCGTTACGGAACAACGATAAAAAAACTTCACCGCGACGGTGGTGAAGTTTCCGGCGTGCTGGTCAGTGACGAAACGGGTGAGCGCACGGAAAGAGCGGACGCCTACGTAGTTGCCCTCGGCTCATATTCCTCAGGCCTACTCAGCGGCGTCGGCGTCGACGCGCTGATTTACCCAGCAAAGGGCTACAGCGCCACGCTACCCATCGTGAACCAGCCCGGAGCGCCGAAAGGCAGTATTACTGACGACGAAATGAAGATTGTGTTCACCACGATCGGTGATCGTCTGCGCATCGCGGGCACCGCGGAACTGAACGGTTTCGACACAACGCTAAACCCGGTGCGCTGTGCCGCTTTGACCAAGCGCGCTAAACACCACTTCCCCGATCTATGCGATTGGGAAACGGTGAAATACTGGACTGGGCTGCGCCCGGCAACACCGTCGAATCTGCCTATCATCGGACAATCGAAGCTCAAAAATCTCTACCTGAACACCGGGCACGGCACATTGGGCTGGACCGAGGGCCCTGGTTCGGCGCGCGCTTTAGTCGACATTATCGCGGGTGATAAACCGGAGCTTGATTACGAGTTTCTTGCAGCGTAATTCCATTTCTAATTCAATAGGAGACTAGGCGCGACGACGCAGACAGTGCGTGAGCACGACAAGGAGGAGCAACAACGTATCGTATTGAATTAGAAATGGAATAATTTATGCCTCGAGCAGTAAACGCAGTGAAGCGGTGCTAAGCGTTCATCTCGCGCCGTTCCACCACTTTCTGCTTTAGTGCCTCGGCCACCACGGGGTGCACAAAGCGGCTGAAATCGCCGCCGAAGTACGCCACTTCGCGCACAATGGTGGCAGAGATGAATAGATACTTTTCGGAGGGGGTGAGGAACACGACTTCTACGTTCGGATCCATGCTGCGATTCATGCCCGCCATCTGAAATTCGTATTCAAAATCACTCACGGCGCGCAGGCCACGCATGATGATGCCAGCGTCTTGCTGACGCACAAAATCCAGCAGCAGGCTGGAGAAGCGTTGCACTCGCACGTTAGGCAAATCCTTAATGACCTCACGCGCCATTTCTACCCGCTCATTAGCCGTGAACCACGGCCCTTTGCGCTGCGAATCAGCGACGCCCACCACCACCTCGCCAAACAACCGCGCGGCACGACGAATCAAGTCTTCGTGACCTTTAGTCAACGGGTCAAACGTTCCTGGATATACGCATCGCAACATGGCAGCTTCTCCCTCGCTCGCTCGTCTCAGTCGACGGTTATCGGCGTGAAGAGATGATAGTTCACCACCCCGGCGCGTCCCTGTCGCGTCCGCGTGAAGCCCGGCAGATCGCGGTCTTTAAGCTCCTTCACGTATTCGCAGTACACCAAAGCCTCGGGCGCGGCGACGCGCGCGATCAACGGCGCGAGCCGCGCCCACCAGTCCTGAGCAAACGGCGGATCGATAAAGATCACATCAAATTTTTCTGGCGTGGCAGCGAGATAACCAAAAGCATCGGCGTTGATAAGTTTCAGATTCGCCATGTCCAACACGTTGGCGTTCTTGGTCATCGCCTGCATTGCCGCCTTTGACGTCTCCACGGCGATCACCTTCGCCGCGCCGCGCGACGCCGCTTCAAACGCCAGCGCGCCCGAGCCGGAAAACACGTCCAGACAGCGCTTGCCGTCAAGGTTTTGCCCGAGCCAGTTGAACAACGTCTCGCGCACCCGATCAGGTGTAGGCCGAAAGCTCTCGACACCGAGCATGTCGGGAAAGCGAATGAGGCGGCGCTTGTGCGTGCCACCGATGATGCGGATTTGGTTTTTGTAGGGGGTCATAGTGTGGCCCCCTCTCCCGCAGCGCGGGAGAGGGTTGGGGTGAGGGCAATGTTCATCGGAACCGTGGCTGCCTTGCAGAGAGTTGGCCGCTCACGCTAGCCCCGGAGAGAGGGAACAGGCGAGCCGCCTAGAATCGTATTGTCTCGAATCCCGTCAGAAAGCGCTCCATGTGGGGCTTATTCAAGAAAAAAACGTCGTCGCCTGCCCCTGATGCAGCGGTCGCCACCACGATTGCTGAAACGGCACCGATAGCCGTCATCGCCCCCCCGCCCGAAGAAAAAAAAGGCTGGCTCGACAAGCTCAAATCCGGCCTGACCGCCACGAGGAAAAAGCTCGGCCTGAACATTCTGTTCGCGGGCAAGCTCGACGAGGAGACGCTTGAACAATTAGAAGCGCAACTGCTGATGGCCGATTGCGGCATGCCCGCGACGACGCACCTGCTCGACGACCTGCGCAAACGCTGGAAGCAGGCGGGCGGCACGGGCGATCCGCGTGCCATGTTGGTCGAGAGCCTCACCGAACTGCTGAAGCCGCTGGAGCAGCCGTTCAAGGTCGCGCAGGAGGCTCCGTTCGTGATCATGATCGCGGGCGTCAACGGCGCCGGCAAAACGACCAGCATCGGCAAGCTCGCCAAATACCTGCAAGGTCAGGGCGCAAGTGTGCTGTTGGCAGCGGGCGACACCTTCCGCGCCGCAGCCCGCGAGCAGCTCGCGATCTGGGGCGAGAGGAACAACGTCACCGTGATTCAGCAGGCCGGCGGCGACCCAGCAGCCGTAATGTTTGACGCGGTGGCTGCGGGCAAAGCACGCGGCACGGACGTGGTGATGTGCGACACAGCGGGCCGTTTGCCGACGCAACTGCACCTGATGGACGAGCTGAAAAAAGCCAAACGGGTGATCGGCAAAGCGATGGACGGCGCACCGCATGAAGTGCTGCTGGTGCTCGACGGCACCACCGGGCAGAACGCGATTTCGCAAGTGAAATCGTTCGACGATGCACTCGGTTTGACCGGCCTCGTGATGACCAAACTCGACGGCAGCGCCAAGGGTGGCGTGATCTGCGCCATCGCCAAAGAGCGCCCGATTCCATTGCGCTTTATTGGCGTCGGCGAAGGGATTGATGATCTTCGACCGTTCGTGGCGCGCGAGTTTGCTGAGGCGTTGGTGTAGCGGGTTTTGCCCCCTCTCTCTGGGGGAGAGGGTTGGGGAGAGGGGCGTTGCGCCCAATCCAAATTTGATTGCACCATGTACGGGTTGAGTGTAGGAACGGCGCAAGCCGCGAACCGCCTTTCGCGGCTTGCGCCGCTCCTACAGCTTTGTGCCCAAACGTCTATTTTATTGGGGTTATCGGTCGATTTAATTGATTATCGACTTATGCACGAAATCGCCGCTAGCCTTAATAAAACATGGCTCACAGCCAAAAGTCATATCAAAATATAGACAGTTGGGTGATCGAAGTAAACATCTCCAGCGCCAACGATCCAGCGTGACTATTGCCGCTCTCTTCCAGCGCCGGCGACCACACGCAAATGCCGCATTGCCCCGGCAAAATCGCCACAATCCCACCACCGACGCCACTCTTCGCCGGTAGCCCCACGCGAAACGCAAAGTCGCCCGCCGCGTCATAGGTGCCGCAAGTCAGCATCAGCGCCGACAACCGCTTGGCCGAACTCGCGTCGACAATCATGTTGCCGCTCGCAGGATCAATGCCTTTGTTGCCGAGAAATCGCACCGCACGAGCCAACTCCACGCAGCTCATTTCGATGGCGCAGTGATGGCAATAGGTGTTGATGATTTCACCCACTTTGCCGTGCAAATTGCCGAAGCTTTTCATGAAGTGCGCCATCGCCGCGTTGCGCGACGAGGTGCGCACTTCCGACTCACCGACGCGCCCGTTGATATGCACACCGGGTGCATCGGCCAGCACCCGAACAAACGCCAACAAGGCAGCCTGTGCGTCATCATACTGCGCGGCGAGCACGTCGGTCACTACCAACGCACCGGCGTTGATGAAAGGGTTACGGGGAATGCCATGCTCCGCCTCAAGCTGCACTAGCGAGTTGAATGGGCTGCCAGAAGGCTCGCGACCCACGCGCGTCCACAACGAATCGCCCTCGCGCTGGAAGGCGAGCGTGAGCGCAAAAAGTTTTGCAATGGATTGAATCGAAAAACGCTTGGTCGCATCGCCCACCGCATAAACATTGCCCGCAAAGTCCACCACCGCCATGCCAAATTGTCTGGGCGCAACGGTGGCCAGTTCAGGGATGTATGAGGCCACCTTGCCCTCGCCGATAATCGGTTTCAACGCGGCGTGGATACGGTCTAGGGTGGCTTGGTGGTTCATACGACACATTATCCGAGATCGCGCATCGGGCTTTTGTTCTCGTCGCCCCTGCCATGCATGTTCGGAGCCTGCCGAAGGGGCAGGCGTTTGGCGTCTTTCGAGCCCGCCAAAGCTGCCACGAAACAGCCAAAATCACTGGGTGCTTGCCTTCGCACGAACGACGAAAAGCGTGAACTTTTTGTAATGAATAATTTCGAATAATCTGCGGTTTCTCGCACCCAAGTCATATAGATGATCTATATGACTTGGGCCAACCTGTGCTATTCTCACCCGCAGCTTGTGGGCACTTGCCAGAGAGTCATTCGCGTGAACCAGCAAAAAAAACGCATCGAAAATTTGCGCAGCCAACGTTGGCTCGCTGGGGACGGCATGCGAACGTTTTCGCACCGCGCGCGCCTCGCGCAGGTGGGCTGGAACCGCTCAGATTTTATGGGTCGCCCGGTGATCGGCATCATCAATACTTGGAGCGACATGTCCACCTGTCACTCGCATCTGCGCGAGCGTGCGCAGAAGGTGCGCGAAGGCGTGCTGCGCGCCGGTGGCTGGCCGATTGAGTTGCCTGCGATGAGTCTCGGAGAGGTGTGGGTCAAGCCGACCACCATGCTCTATCGCAACTTTCTGGCCATGGAAACCGAGGAGCTGATTCGCTCGCATCCGATTGACGGCGTGGTGTTGATGGGCGGTTGCGACAAGACCACGCCAGCGCTGTTGATGGGCGCGTTCTCGACCAATGTGCCGTCGATTTTTATCCCAGCAGGTGCGTCGTCCAATGCGTCGTTTCAGGGGCAAAAAGTAGGCACTGGCACACACACCATGAAGTTCTGGAACGAGCGTCGTGCAGGGCGTTTTGGTGACGACGATTGGCAAGAATTAGAGAGCTGCATGACGCGCAGTCCCGGTACCTGCAATACGGCTGGCACAGCGACCACGATGACGGCGGTGGCTGAGGTTTTAGGGTTTAGTTTGCCCGGTGCGCAGTCGATTCCGGCGATGGATTCGCATCATCCACGCATGTGTTCACAGGTCGGCGAACGAATCGTGGCGATGGTGATGGAGGATCTGAAACCGACGGACATTTGCGTGGAAGCAAGCTTTCACAACGCGGTTAAGACCGTCCTCGCCATTGGCGGGTCAACCAATGCCTGCGTGCATTTGCCCGCGATGGCCGGGCGTCTCGGCATCAAACTGCCGCTTGACGTTTGGGAGCGCTACAACAAAGCGATTCCCGTGCTCGCCAACATCATGCCCGCAGGTGAGGCGTTGATGGAAGACTTCTTTTTCGCGGGCGGATTGCAGGGCTTGCTTAAGCAGATTGAGGCGCATCTCGATACGTCCACTGGCACCGTGACCGGGCACACGTTAGGCGAACATTTAAGCGCGGCAAAAGTGTTCAACAGCGACATCATTCGTCCGCTCGACAACCCTGTGTCGAAGCAGGCCATCGCAGTGGTCACCGGCAATCTCGCGCCACGCGGTGCCGTGATGAAGCCATCCGCCGCCTCGCCACATTTGCTTAAACACACCGGCCGCGCCGTCGTGTTTGAGAATTTTGCCGACCTGCAGGCGCGAATCGATTCGCCCGATTTGAACGTCACCAAAGACTCGATTCTGGTGCTCAAAAACGTCGGGCCCGTTGGCGCACCGGGCATGCCCGAAGCGGGCAATCTGCCGATCCCGAAAAAGCTGTTGGAGCAAGGCGTGCGCGACATGGTGCGCATCTCGGACGCGCGCATGAGCGGCACCCACTACGGCACCTGCGTGCTGCATGTGTGCCCGGAAGCCGCAGTGGGCGGGCCGCTAGCGCTGGTGCGTGAGGGCGACCAGATTGCGCTCGACGTTGAAAATCGCAGTCTGACGCTGCAAGTGCCGCAAGCGGAATTAGACCTTCGCCACGCCGAATGGCGGATCAGTAAACCAGCCACCTTGCGCTACAACCGTAGCTACGCCGCCCTCTATCAGCAACACGTCACACAAGCGGACGTTGGCGCGGATTTTGACTTTTTACAAGGCGCAGAATTGCTGCCCGAACCCACTATTTTCTGAACATCATGGCTCTACACAATCCCTTCAAGCACGCGCTGCTTAAACGTAGTCAATTAACCGGTGGCTGGTTCATGTCCGGCTCAACGGTGATGGCTGAGCTGATGGCCAACGTCGGCTACGACTATCTAGTGCTCGATATCGAGCATTCCACCGCACAAACCTACGGCCTGCACGCACTATTGCAAGCCACCGCGGAGAGCCCAACCGCAGCATTGGTGCGCATGGCATCACACGACAAAACGCAGATCAAATTTGCACTCGACATGGGTGCGATGTCGCTGTGTTTCCCGATGGTCAATACCGTTGCCGAGGCGCATGAGCTGGCGCGCGCCTGTCGCTATCCGCCCTTCGGAGATCGTGGATTTGCGCGCATGCATCGCGCCAGCCGCTACAACACGATCCCCGACTACGTCGAGCGCGCCAATCAAGAGGTGTGCGTCATCGCCCAGCTGGAAACGCCGCAGGCGATGGCTGCGGCCATGCAAATCGCCAGTGTGCCGGGCATTGACGGGCTGTTCGTCGGGCCGGGTGACTTGTCGATTTCGCTCGGTCACGGCGGCGATGTCAATCATCCACAAGTCAAAGAAATGATGACCGAAGTGGCAGGATTTTGCCGTCGCTCTGGTGTTCCACTGGGCACCGTGCTGGCCACGCCGGAGCAGATCAACTGGGCGTATTCGATCGGCTTCAATTTCGTGTCGCACGCGAGCGATCTGGGTTTGCTTATGGGGGCTGCCAAAACGGGATTGCAACGCATTCGCGAGCTTGCTTCCGACGTGCCCATGACTGACACCCCCACACTGACCGTGCCGACGGCGGCCTACTGAAAATACACGCAAACTTCACAATGGATTTCACACAGTTTGACCGCCTGATTTCACTTGCGACGAGCGAGACTAGAGAGCGTGAACACACCGCAATTTCACTGGACGGAAAATCGGTGGCCGTGTCGGTGGCCAGTTACGGCGGTGGCGTATTCCGCTTGCGCGTAAATCCGATTAGCAAACCGGACTATGGGCTGATCGTCGCGAAGCCTGAGGTCGGCGCGCTGGAGCGCGGCGAGTCTTCGCTCAAAATCAAGTCCGGTCGAGCCACGCTAACGCTTACCAGCGACGCAACCAACGCGCTGCACTTGAGCTTGCAACACAAGCGCAAAACACTTCTCACCAGCATCACCGACGAGCAATTTCGCGGCATGGCGAAACCGCTGGAAGCAACGCGAGTCGCGGCATTTGGATTGACGCCCACGCAAGCGGTTGCGGCATTTGCGCTGTCCTCAGACACACCGGTTTACGGCTTAGGTGAAAAAGGCAGTGCGCTCAACAAACGCGGCCAACTCGTCAGCTCAAGAGTGGAAGACGCGCTCGGCGTCAACACCGATCTCAGTTATAAAAATACGCCGTTCGCATGGGCGATCACGCCAAATGGTTGCTGGGGAATTCTCGCGCACACCACGGTGGACGTAGCGCATGGCGTCGGTTATGCGCAATGGTCAAACCGTAGCTATGTGATCGCCGCGGACGAACCGCAACTCGATTTGTTTTTGTTCGCGGGTGACACACCAGAGCAAGTCATTAGCGCCTATCACCACATCACCGGCAAGCCTGCCAACGTGCCGCTGTGGTCGCTCGGCGTGTGGATCAGCCGCGCGTATTACAAGGACGAAGCCGACGTTTTAAATACCGCGCGCGAGTTTCGCGAGCGCAAGTTTCCGGTGGATGTCATCACCTTCGACGGTCGCGCCTGGCAGGACACGCCAACGCGGTTTCACTTCAATTTTGATCCGTCGCGCTACGCCGATCCCAAGCGCGTGATGGGTGAACTCAAAGCTCTCGACTACAAAATTTGCGCCTGGGAGTATCCGCTAGTCTCGGTCAATCATCCCGAATATCGCACCTACGTTCAGAACAGTTACTTCCTCAGAAAGGCTGATGGCTCCGAGCTGATTTACGAGTGGGACACTGGCAAGAAGACTACGCCGTTTGGCCCCACGCTCACGCCGTTGCCGCCATCGGGACTCGTCGATTTCACTAACCCCGCAGCCTATGCATGGTGGCGCGACGAACACAAAAAACTTTGGGAACTCGGCGTCGATACCATCAAGAGCGACTTCGGCGAACAGGTGCCGCACGACGCGCTCGCGCACAACGGCGACGCAGGCAGCCGAGTGCACAACGTCAACGCGCATCTGTACAACCAATGCGTGTACGAAGCTTCGCGCAACGCCTATGGCGCTGATGCCTGCGTCTGGGGCCGCGCCGCATGGATCGGCTCACAGCGCCATCCCGTGCAATGGGGCGGTGATCCGCAAAGCGATTGGGAAGGCTTGACCAACAGCCTACGCGCCAGCATGAATCATGGCCATTCCGGCACGCCATTTCATGCCACCGATGTGGGCGGTTTCTACGGCGCGACGCAGCCCGAGCCTGCGCTTTACCTGCGCTGGGTGCAGGCAGCGGTGTTCGCGTCGCACTTCCGCATTCACGGCATCGGCGCACGCGAGCCTTGGTGTTTCGGCAAAAACGTGGAGCGCATCGCGCGTGAATTTTTCGAGATTCGCTACAAGCTGCTGCCCTACCTGCGAGGTGCCTGCGACCTCGCGGTCAAAACGGGCCTGCCGGTAATGCGCTCGATGGCGCTCATGCATCCCGACGACCGCGTCGCTCGCGCCTTCGAACAACAGTTTTACTGCGGCCCACACCTGATCGTCATGCCCATACTGAACGCAGCAGGAGACGTCGAAGGCTACCTACCCGACCACCCCGGCGGCTGGTACGATCTTTGGAGCGGCATGCAGGTAGACGGCGGCGAGGTCATCACCCTCAACTACGATCTGGAGCGCATACCGGTGTTCGTCAAGGCAGGCACCGCACTGGCCATCGGCCCGGTGGTGCAATCCACGCGACCGCTGGAAGGCGACACGCCGGTGGTGGCGGTGGCTGAATTTGGCGCCCCCGGTGTTCGCGGATTCGAGTGCTGCGCGAGCGGAGCTGCGCTGAAACGCGACGCGAGCTCGTGGCGATCCTACGGACAGCGTGTAATGCAGGTCGCGCGATTTGGCTAGTGTCGGCAGGGTTTACGTAGCGAAAACGCCAGCAAACGCTGGCTTTTTCGTTCGCGACGTCGCCTATAGATAGGCGCAGAAGACCACACCTTCGTTGACCCAGCCTTGGGCGATCATGGCGTTGTGGTTGGTGAGGCTCGTGCTGTAGCGGTGATTACGCTGACTCACCGTGGCGCTGCTTCGGTAAGAGCGGTAGACCTTGGTGGGCGACCAGCTCGGGCAGGTGCCTGCGTTATCGGGGCGGATCATGCCGAACTCAGCGCCCTCATTGACGAGCCCCGTGTTGGGCAGCGAAACAATCAAGTCGTAGTCTGACTTGGTGACAAAAACATGGGACTGTGCGCCGGGTGCCGGTGCGTAGAAGCGGTACACATCAAACACATTGCCGTACACATTTTTAGCGGGCACTGAGAATTTTTGCCCAGTGCGCACGAAAAGATCGGGGCGCGCATCGAGCGCGGCTTTCTCGGCGGTGTCGCTGGTGATGAAGTATTTGTTTGATGCAGGAAGGCGGTACTCCACCACGTCGGCTTTGGCATGAGTGGTCTCACCGCGCAGAATAAATCCGATATCAACGGACGGGCCGGGTAATGAGCCGTTCGATTCAGTGAGCGTGGCTTTGTTGCAGCCCACGGAGGTGCTTTGTTTGAAGTAGAGCGTGCTGGGTCCGGTCACCTCTTCGTGCGAGATTGACAGCGCCACCGCGTCGCCGACATAGACGTTGCCAAAATAGGTGGTGACGTTGGCCGCAATACCGCCGGTCAGTGCAACAGTTCTGAGCTCAGATCGGGTGATGGTATCGCCGAAGCGATCAGTTTCGCGGATCACGATGCGAAATTGGTAGCTGCCAGTGGCGCTGGCTTCGTAGCGAAAGGTGATGGCGTCAGCCGACCAACCCAAATAGCTTGTAACACGCAGATCACGGGTCACAAACCAGTCGACACCGCCGTTGCCGCTAGACAAATCACAGGTGGCCACAATCGGTTTGGGGATCAACAGTGGGAAGAAGACGGTAGGGATGTAAGGTATGTATCCGGTAGGCAGCGTTGGGATGGCGCCGACCGCCGGTGCCGCGGCGCAGAAGAGGCCGATCACGCACAGCAAACCAACAACAAGACGGGACTTTGGCGCGTGTTTCATATCGAACTCCAATAGGTGTAGGGCAGCGTAGATGGGGCAGCACGCCACAAATTGACACTAACCGTAGAAGGCTTTGATTTGCCAATCACTGTATTGAGTGCCCAGTACCTGCATAGACGCAGCCGGTTCGCGAAAGGCGACATCCGCAGCAGGTGCATCTGCAAGTTACGACGAATCCTAGCTACCCGTCGCGCCCTACCCCGCGTGCCGAGGATCCTTGCCCTGCACGATATGAATCACATACTCGCCAATGTTTTTGGCGTGATCAGCGACGCGCTCTATGGCCTTCGCTAGGAACGCCACGTCGAGTCCGGCGCTGATCGTGCGCGGGTCTTCCATCATGTACGTGACCAGCAAGCGCATGATGCGCTCGAATTCGCCGTCGACCGCTTCATCGCGACCGATCACCTCGCTGGCGGAAATCACGTCGAGCCGCGCGAACGCGTTGAGCGACTCCTTGAGCATTTCTTGCGCGACACTGCCGATGCGTTTGACCTCGTTCAGTCGCAGCGTTTGAAATCGCTCTGAAGCCTGAAAGTGTTTGGCGCGTTGCGCGATTTTTTTGATTTCATCGCCAATGCGTTCAAGGTCGTTGACGGCTTGCATGGTGCAAATAATTTGCCGCAAATCAACCGCTGCCGGTTGTCGCTTGGCGATGATTTCCATGCTCTTGCGGTCGAGCTCGATTTGCTTGTCGTTGACGTGCTTTTCTTCGCGCAGCACGACCTCCACCAGCTCTTCATCGCCGGAGGCAATCGCCTCCAGCGCGCGCTCAAATTGCGCCTCGACCAAACCGCCCATCGCGAGCAGCCCACTGCGCAAGTCTTCTAGTTCGATCTCGAATTGTTTTGAGGTGTGTTCCATGTTTTTCCTTGGTTCTGCTCCCTCCCCCAGCGGGGGAGGGTTGGGGAGGGGGAAGGTGGTGTTGTGCTAAGACTTGAATTGGGCGCGGGGCTACCCCCACCCTGACCCCGACGCACACTTGCGTCAGCCGTCGCTCGCGCTGGGAGAGGGGACCAAATCTCTAACCGAATCTTCCGGTGATGTAGTCCTCAGTGCGCTTGTCTTTGGGTTTAACAAAAATCTGCGCGGTGGGGGTGAACTCGATGAGCTCACCCAGATACATGTACGCCGTGTGTTGCGATACGCGCGCGGCTTGCTGCATGTTGTGGGTCACCATCACGATGGTGTAATCGGTGCGCAACTCGCTCACCAACTCCTCGATGCGTGCGGTTGAAATCGGGTCGAGTGCGGAGGTCGGCTCGTCGAGCAGGAGCACTTCCGGCTTGACGGCGATGCCGCGCGCAATGCACAACCGTTGTTGTTGACCGCCAGATAACGACAAACCGCTTTGATTCAGCTTGTCCTTCGCCTCAGTCCACAACGCCGCTTTTTTCAACGCCCATTCGACGCGCTCATCCATGTCGCTTTTGGTCAGGTTCTCGTAAAGCTTCACGCCAAACGCGATGTTGTCGTAGATCGACATCGGAAATGGCGTCGGCTTCTGGAACACCATGCCGACTTTGGCGCGCATCAGCGACACATCCTGCTTGCCCTCCAGGATGTTCTCTCCATCGAGCAGAACCTCGCCCTCGGCGCGTTGCTCCGGATACAACTCGAACATGCGATTGAAAGTGCGCAGCAAGGTGGACTTGCCGCAACCCGACGGGCCGATGAAGGCGGTGACCTTCTTCTCGGGAATGTCCAGGTTGATACGCTTCAGCGCATGGAACTTGCCGTAATAGAAATTCAGGTTGCGAACCGAGAGCTTGACACGCTCGGTCACGGGCAGATCGACTCTGACGTCCATCGTGGTCTTCC
>JANNYE010000186.1:0-12773 GCA_031409935.1 Burkholderiales bacterium
TGCAACAAAACCTCACGAAACGTGCGCAACATGCCTGCCGTCGCACCCCAGATATAGCGCTCTTTGTACGGCACAGCCCAATATTCGCGGCGTTGTCCTTCGCGCAGAAAACTATCGCGTCGCCAGTTCGCATCATTCAGCACGTGTTGCAGCGGTACTTCAAACGCGTCGGCCACTTCAAACGGGTCGCAGGTGAAAGTTTGCGGCGGAGAAGTGGCAACTACTGGCGTGATTTCGTACGCGGTTACCGTGACGTAGTTTGGCAAGCTTCCGATGACTTGAATCTGCTTCGATTCGGTGCCAATTTCTTCGAACGATTCACGGAGCGCGGTGGCCACAATATCGGTGTCTTCAGGCTCGTAACGCCCGCCGGGAAAACTGATTTGTCCGGCGTGATCATGCAAGTGCGCGGTGCGCTGCGTGAGCACGATATTGAGCGCGTCACCACGGGCAATGAGCAAAATCAAAACGCCCGCAGGCCGCACCGTTCGGCCCAACGCTTGGTGATAATCGCGACGCTCCTGGAACGTCATGTCGCCCGACTCGCCCAGCGCAAGGCTCCCGACGCGCGCGACTTGCGCCTGCACCTGTTCAATCTTCATGCGCCCTCGCGGAGGACTTGAATCGGTGGAGTCGTCAGCACACTTCTCGTGCCAAGCCAGCCAGCAAGCAACGTGCATGCGGTCGCTGCCGAAAAACCGACGATCCAGACCACCGGAGACGCTGCAAATTCAATCTTCAACACGCGCGTTGCCAGCGCCCACGTCAGCGCAATCGCGCCAAGAACACCGAGTAATCCCGCCGCGCCGCCAAGCGCCAAAAATTCCGCGATCAGCGCTGCACGAATCTGGCTGCGCGTGCCGCCCAACGTGCGAATCAGCGCGGTGTCATACCTGCGCTCATCTTGCGTGGCAATCACGGCGGTGTACAGCGTCAGCAAGCCCGCGACCAGCGTGAACGCAAACACAAATTCCAGAGCGCGCGCCACTTGGTCAACGATGCTGCGAACCCGCGCCATGATCTCGGACACGTCGATCACCAGCACGTTCGGCGCAGCGCCGACGACCACAGGCAGCGTTTTTTTATCGCTGTCGGGCAGGTGTACGGCGGTGATGTAGCTTTTCGGCAACGGTGCAATAGTGGCCGCTGGAATCAGCGCGAAAAAATTCACGCGGAAACTGTCCCAATCGACCTTGCGCAGGCTGGTGATTTTCACCGAGACTCTTTCGCCAGAAACGTCAAATTCAACGCTGTCACCGAGGTTGAGTTTGAGCGTTTTTGCGATGCCGTCTTCGAGCGACATCACCCCCGTGGCAGACTCGGCAAAGTATTCGCCTGCCGTGATTTTGTTGGCTGCGGGCAGCACCGCGGTGGATGACAAATTAAATTCGCGATCCACCAGCCGCTTTGCTGCTTCATCGACGTAATCCTTCGCGGTCACAGGCGTGCCGTTTACGGCTACCAACCGCCCGCGCACCATCGGATAAAACGTTGCCGTTTTGCCGTCCGCCGCCTTCGGCAGTAACGACTGAATGGTGCCGACCTGATCTTGCTGCACGTTAATCAAAAAGCGATTCGGCGCATCGGGTGGCAACGATTTTTGCCATGAACTGAACAGATCAGTGCGCACGAACCCCACCGCGATCAACGTCATCACGCCGAGGCCGAGACAGGCGATTTGAATGGCAGTTGACAAGCGACGACGATCAAGATTGGCGAGGCCATAAGCCCATGATCGTGCGCCGCCGAGCTTGGCCAGTTTGCCAGAGCGAACCAGTCGCCGAATCGCCCATAACAGCGCCATCGCAAGCGCCGTCGCGGCGGCAACCAGCACCACAATGCCACCAACAAAAATAGCGCCGGTGCGCAAGTCCTGTGATTGCATCATCACCACCGCGAGCACGGCCATCGTGCCGAGGATGGCCGCGAGCACACCGCCCGCGCCGGGGGCGGGCATGTCGCGACGCAGCGCGCGCACCGGCGGCGTGCTAGCCAGCGCGATGAGCGGTGGTATGGCGAAGCCGAGCAGCAACACAAGGCCGGTGGTGAACGCCTTCACCAGCGGCGTCCAACCCGCCGGTGGCAAGGTGGATGCGAACATGCCGCGCACCGCCCACGCGAGGCCCGCCTGTGCAGCGTATGCCAGTGCCACACCGAGCAGGCAGGCGATCAGCGCGAGCACAAAAAATTGCCCAACGAAGTGCATCAACGTTTGCCGTTGACCCGCGCCGAGCGTGCGAAACAGCGTGGCGGTGTCTAGCTCACGCTTCAAATAACGGCGCAACGCGAGCACGATGGCAACCACCGCGAGAAACACCGCGAACGATGCGGCGAGGCCGAGAAATTGCTCGGACTTTTCGAGCGTATTGCGCACTTCGGGTCGCAGTTCGCGCACCGTTTCCAGTCGCTGGCCGGGGCCGAGTTTCGGCTTGATGAGGTCGGCGAAATCTTGCGCGCGATCTCCCGCCACTTGCAGCCGATACGTCGCGCGGCTGCCGGGGCCGAGCAGTTCGCTCGCGGCCACGTCGGCGTTGGCCATCAACACTTTCGGCGCGGCAGAAAGGAAGTTGCCCGCAACTTCGGGCTCTTCGGAAAACACCTGCGCGATGCGCGGCGTGTTCTTGCCGACCTCAATGGTGTCGCCTGCTTTCACGTTGAGTCGCGTGGCCAGTCGCTCGTCGACAAACACTTCGCCCGACTTCAAATTCGCAGCGAACGGCACGCGTTTGCCTTCGCCGTCGCGGATTTCGATGGTGCCGCGCAACGGGTACGGCGAGGTCACAGATTTCACATCCGACAACACAGAATCTTTGCCCGCGCTGCCGTCCTTGCTCGGCGTGCTGACCATGCTGCCGAAGCGCGTGGACTCGGTCACCCGCAGGCCCATCGCCCGCGCCTGCTCGGTGAGATTTGCGGGCAGTGGTCGATCACCCGAGATCATCGCATCCGCCCCCAACAGCACGTTGGCCTGATTGGCGAAGGCGCCCTTGACGCGATCCGCAAACATCGCGACCGCACCAACGCTGGCCACCGCCAGCGCCAACGCCAGCACCAAGATGCGCGCCTCCGTCGTGCGCAGTTCTCGCTTTACGAAGCGCAATACTAAATTCACACCACCACCTTGCCACGCGCTAGTCGCACCACATGGCTGCAACGCGCCGCGAGTTCGTGATCATGGGTGACGAGCACCAGTGTCGTGGCCTGTTCGCGATTTAAGGTGAACATCAGCTCGACAATTTCGGCACCCGTATCGGTATCGAGATTGCCGGTCGGCTCGTCGCAAAACACGATCTTCGGGCTCGCCACAAACGCGCGTGCGATGGCGACGCGTTGCTGCTCCCCGCCAGAAAGTTGCTTCGGCAAATGATCCATGCGCTCGCGCAAACCTACGCGCGTGAGCCAGTCGGTAGCCTTCGCTTCTGCGTCGCGCGCACCCGCAAGCTCCAGCGGCAACATCACATTTTCAAACGCGGTCAACGCGGGCAGCAACTGAAACGACTGAAACACAAAGCCCACCGACCCCTGCCGCCGCTTGGCCAGCGCGTCCTCGGACAGGGTGCTAACTACCTCACCATTCCACGTGACGCTGCCCACGTTCGGACGATCCAGCCCGGCGAGCAGGCCGAGCAGCGTCGTTTTTCCGGAGCCGGACGCACCGACAATGGCCAGCGTTTCGCCAGCTGTCACGGTGAGCGAAACGTCGTCAAGGATGGTGAGCTTGCGGTCCCCGAGCGGCACCACGCGCGAAAGGCGGTCGGCGGCGATGGCGGGTGGGGCGTTGGGGATGGGTATCGTGGGTTCGGTCATGTGGCTTGGTGATTGTGTGGTTGCCGTATGGCCCAACGTATGTTTTGTTCCCTCCCCCAGCGGGGGAGGGCTAGGGTGGGGGCAGGCTGTTCAACGCAGATCGTGCTGCTAGTCGCCGGTACCCCCTCCCCAACCCTCCCCCGCTGGGGGAGGGAGCAAAAAACCAATGGCTCTTTAGAATGAATATGATGCAGACAGAACAAATGCCCTTCCGGTTCCTGCGATGGCTCTCTCTGGTTTTCGCAATCTGCGCGTTGTCAGTTGCCGTACATGCAAAAAGCGCGCAAATCTTGGTTGTCGGTGATTCACTCTCCGCAGGCTACGGTCTGTCTGCGGGAGAAGGTTGGGTTGATTTGCTGGCAAAAAAGCTGGTGCGCGAAAAAATTTCCGCCACAGTCACCAACGCCAGCATCAGCGGCGACACCACGGCGGGCGGATTGAGCCGCTTGCCCGCGCTACTTTCTAAACACAAGCCCACCCATGTGGTAATCGAGCTGGGCGGCAACGACGGCCTGCGCGGTTCGCCGGTCGCTTCAGCCAAAGCGAATTTGCTCAAAATGACCGAGCTGTCCAAGGCGGCGGGTGCAAAAGTGCTGATCGTTGGCATGCAAATGCCACCGAACTTCGGGCCGAGTTACACCGCGCAATTTGAGGCGATGTATGCCGACACGGCAAAGGCCACCGGCTCTGCACTGGTGCCGCGATTCCTTGAAAAAATTGGTGCGGATTTATCGAAATTTCAACCCGATCGCATTCATCCCACCGCTGCTGCGCAACCGGGGCTGTTGGAAACGGTCTGGCCGGCGTTGGTCAAGTTGCTTAGATGAGGCGAAGTATTTCTAATCCTTCGTCGTTCCTGCGAAGGCAGGAACCCAGCGCCTTTGGTTCGATTGTTGTGCGATTTTCAGTTACCGGAAGTCACTGGGCCCCTGCCTTCGCAGGGGCGACGGAGTGAGTCCGGCTCCTCACAACCTGTCAGCAACCGCACTCGACGTTGAGCACTACCCCGACATCATCGACGCGCGCTCCGAAGGCGAGTACGCCGAAGACTTCATCCCCGGCGCGATCAATCATCCGGTGCTCCATAACGAGGAGCGTGCCCGCGTCGGCACGCTCAACAAAGTGGCCTCCGCGTTCGAGGCCAAACGCATGGGCGCGGCACTGGTGTCGCGCAATATCGCGGACATGCTGGAGCAGCATTTCGCCGATAAACAGCGTGACTGGGCACCGCTGATTTATTGCTGGCGCGGCGGCAAACGCTCGCGTTCATTGACGCTGGTGTTGCGTGAAATTGGCTTCAAAGCGGTGCAGCTCGACGGAGGGTACAAAGCGTATCGGGCGCGTGTTGCGCAAGAACTAACCGAGCTGCCCAAGCGCTTCAATTACGTGACCATTTGCGGTTGCACGGGTACTGGCAAAACCGCGCTGCTGCTGGCGTTGCGCGACGCTGGCGCGCAGGTGATTGACCTTGAAGGGTTGGCAAATCACAAGGGCTCCTTGCTCGGCGAACACGTCACGACACCGCAGCCGACGCAGAAGCGCTTTGACAGTTTGCTGTGGTCGGCGCTGGGCGCGCTTGATCCGACGCGGCCCGTTTTCGTCGAAAGCGAGAGCAAAAAAATCGGCCTGGTGCAAATGCCCGAATCGATGCGCGAACGGATGGCTGCGGGCGAGTGCGTCTGGCTCGACGTTCCGGTCGCGGCGCGGGTGGCGCATTTGCGTGGCGAGTATGAACATTTCGTCAACGATCCGGCATTGCTGATGCAAAAGCTCGCGCCGCTCAAAGCGTTGCGCGGCGGCGACATGCTGGCGCGCTGGCAGACGCTAGCCACGGCAGGAAACGTTGACGGCGTAGTCGAATCGCTACTGGTCGATCACTATGATCCGCTGTACACCACGGCAATCAAACGCAACTATCCGAAGCTTGCGATGGCGCGGCAGGTGAGGATCAACGAGTTGACGCCGGAAGCGCTGCGTGATGCGGCGAACTTGTTGACGAAGTAGCCGTAAATGTGGGAGCGGCCTTGGCCGCGAAGGATTTTGGCGATCCACTCCGGTCGTTCAACGGTGATCGCGGCCAAGGCCGCTCCTACAGTTATTGATCGCAAAAAAATGGCAGTAGCTTTTTACTGAAATCCTCATTATCCCTAGGCTTAGCGCTGATAAATGCCAATAATCAACTTTAACTCAAAACGACCGCTATGCCCATTATAAATAAGGCTTTCAAGTAAAAGCTGATGCCTGATTCCGCCATCTCAAACCGCCTAATAGCGATTGATCTTGCGCGTGGCATCGCCATGCTGGGCGTGGCTTTGGTCAATGTTCATGCGTTTGCTTCGACCTGGTCGTCTTTGTACGGGTTGGACATGGCGCGCTCAGTCGGCGATGTCGTCGCTGAAACCGTGAATGCGATGCTGTTCACCCATCGCTCCTATCCGGTGCTATCGTTTTTGTTCGGCGCAGGGCTGGCGTTGCAATGGTTGCAAATGCCTGAAACCACGCGCCGTCTGCGGCAGTTGCGAGGACGGTTGTGGGCGCTGCTTAGCATCGGCGTCGCGCATGGTTTGTTGCTTTGGCCGGGTGACGTGTTGACGACTTACGCCGTGATGGGTTTGCTGATTGTCGGTCTGCTCAAACTTGATCGCCGCGTGACGCTGGGCTCGGCGGTGGTTGTTTACGCGTTGACGTTTGCGCTTTATTTGAGCATCGGCGTGGCGTCAATCGCGTCACGGGTTGAGGCGTATCCGGCGCCTGAGGCCGTCGCATCGTTCGCCGCCAGCAGCGTGATGGCCGCGCTGTCGCTGCACCCTCGCGAATATGTTGATCGCGGTTTGGTGCAAATTCTTGTCTCCGATTTTTGGGCCCACGCTTTGCTCGGCATGTGGGCGGGGTGCTCGGGGGCATTGCAGCGATTTTTTGCGACTCCGTTTGCTCGCCCGAGCGTCACGGTGGTCGGCGCTTTGCTGTTTGTCGCGGGCGGCGTCACAGAACTTTTCGCGGCCCAATACGGCGGCTGGAATGCGCAAACGTTTGAGGACGTTGGCTACGGATTGATGACCATCGCGTTGTTGCCCGCGAGCCTCGGTGGGCTATGGTTTTGGTTGACCGTGGCGGCTTGCTGGGGCCGCAGCCGCTTTGCGCATGGCGCGCTCGCCAGCCTCGTAGTTGCGACCGGCCGCGCGCCCCTGACGCAGTTCATCGGTCAGTCGATTGTGTTCGCCGCGCTGTTCAACAAAAGCCTGATCGGTTGGCATGGCGAACTGGGGCGCAGCACCTATTCGCTGATCGCATTGACCACCTACGTGCTGCTGTGCGCCTTCATCCGTGCGTGGCTGGCAAGCCACACGCATGGGCCGATGGAGCTGGCATGGCGGCGAATGACAGCGGTGCTTTCGCCGCACCGCGCTCAGTGAGGTGAGGCGTCGCTAAAACCCCACGGCACCGCCATCACGCCGACAATCGCTGCCGGTGATGTAGCCGTTATCGGTCTTCCAGATGATCTGGCCCGAGCCGAAGTCCATGTAACTATCGTTGTTGACTTTGAGCTTATGACCGCGCGCCACGAGAGATTCGCGCACCGCGCTTGGCGTCCACGGTTCAAGATCAAGCTCCAGCCCCTGCTCGACGCGGAAGCGCGGCCCATCGAGCGCGGCTTGCGGGTTCTCGCCGAAGTCGATCATGCGGATTGCCGTCTGCAAATGGCCTTGCGGCTGCACGTGCCCACCCATCACGCCGAACGCGCTTTGCGGTTGGCCGTCCTTCAGGATGAAGCCCGGAATGATGGTGTGGAACGGTCGTTTGCCACCGGCCACGCAGTTTGGATGCGTTGGGTCGAGCACGAATCCGTTAGCGCGGTTTTGCAGCGAGATGCCGTCGACCACCACACCCGAGCCGAAGCCCATGTAATTCGACTGAATCAGCGACACCATCATGCCGCTCTCGTCGGCCGCGTTGAGGTACACCGTGCCACCGCGAAGCTCGGCGCTGGGTGAAAAATCCTGCGCGCGTTTCATGTCGATCAGCTTGGCACGGCTGTTCAAAAAATCGCGATCTAACATCGCGCTCACTGGCACATTCATGTACGCCGGATCGGCCACCTGCGCATGCACATCACGGAAGGCGAGCTTCATCGATTCAATCGCCAGATGCCAGTAATCCGGATGATCCGGCCCCAGCGCCGCCACGTCGAACTGCTCCATCATGCCCAGCGCCATAAGCGCTGCAATGCCCTGCCCGTTCGGCGGAATTTCGGCGACTTCATAGCCGCGATAACTGGTGCGAATCGGCTCGACCCAGTCCGCCACGTGTGCTGCGAGATCAATGCCGGTCATCAGGCCGCCGTTGGCTTTGGCGTGGGCCACGATGCGCGCGGCGAGCTGGCCGCGATAAAACGATTCGCCCTCAGATTCGGCAATCAACCGCAGCGATTCCGCCTGCGCCGGATTGCGGAACAGTTCGCCCGGCAAAGGCGCGCGGCCATGCGGCATGAAATGCTGCGCGTAGCCCGGCTGCTTTTCAAGAATCGGCACCGCACGCGCCCACTGCCCCGCGATGATCGGCGTGACCATGAAGCCGCGCTCAGCAGCGTCGATCGCCGGCGCGAGCAGGTCAGCAAACGGCAGCTTGCCGTAACGCTTCGACAGGGCCATCCAGCCTGCGACCGCGCCGGGCACGGACACGGCCATCCAGCCGCGTTCGGGCATCGCCTGCATGCCCTTGAACGTGTCCGGCGACCACGCCTGCGGCGAGCGGCCTGAGGAGTTGAGGCCATGCAGCGCCCCGCCCTCTGGGCGTCCCTTCGGGTCCGGGCTCCACACCAACGCGAAAAGATCGCTGCCAAGACCGTTGCTGCACGGCTCGACCACGGTGAGCACCGCAGCAGTGGCGATGATCGCGTCAATCGCGTTGCCGCCCGCTTTCAGCATCGACAGCCCGGCTTGGGCTGCCAGCGGATGTGTGGTCGACACCACATTGCGGGTCATCAGCGGCGAGCGGCCACCGGGGTAGGGACGGGAGTAGTTAAATGTCATGGTGTAGCTTGAATTGCGTGCGAGATGCAAAGATTGCATTATCCGCGCTCAACTGCGCGTGCGTCGCCTGCCCCATGGGAAAATGATCCATGGACTGTTGGCAAACCCAATTTTGTACTTCGGGATTGAATCCGCCTAAACTCGACGCCAGCGTGCTCGCCGACAATTTGCACTCAAACGCAGCTTACCGCCCATGTCGATTTATGCCACGATTTATGCCACGATTTAGCGCGAACCCAAGTAAACCGGGCTCGCGAACTTAAAGTTGTCTGCTGACTCGCCGCTCACTGCACCGTCGTCTTGGCTTAACAAACCAGTGGCGAGGCGCGCGGCTGCACTGCCAGCGCTCGCGCGCAACGACCCGTGCTGGTGCGGGTGCGGCAAACGCTTCAAAGCCTGTCATGGCGCGCTCAGCAACGGCGGCGTATCGAATGCACCCAACTTGTTCGCCGTCGCTGAGCGCTTGGCGCAACAAGCGCTCGCTGCGCAGCGTGCCGACGACCTCGCGCTAGCCGAATCGCGTTACCGTGAGTGTCTGGCGCTTGATCCAAATCACGCTGACGCGCTACACATGCTCGGTGTGGTGCGGCTCTCCGCGTTCGATTTTGCCGAAGCGCGACAGCTGATTGAAGCAGCCGGCGCACTCACGCAGTGGCAGTTCCCGCAGTTCCGGCATAACTATGGGTATGTGCTCAGCGCGTATCTGCCCGCTGGCAGCGCACGCCCCACCGACGAGCAGCGCATGGCGTTGCAAGCTCTGCGGGCGCGAAACGCGCAACTAGAACCGGCGCGTCAGCCGAGCTGCACGGTGGTTGTGCGTTCGCGGTCGCCGTTGGTGTTTTCGCCGCCGGTAAGCGCAGACGAGGCAGCGACCGAGGTGAACTCGCATCCTCATCCTGATAGCAACGCGCACCTGCAAACGCTGCGTCTGCCCCATGACGACGCACATACGTCATGCTCCGAGTTGCAGCGCTTGCTGCATCAGATACCTACCGACTACATCACTTTTGCTAGCGCCGAGACACCCCATGACCCGCTGCGCACAGCGGCGCTGATCGCTCTGCTTGAGGACAATCACGCGGGCTGGGGTTTCTCTACGCCACGCTACGCCGCCGACTCGCATCAAACGCGCGCCCGTTGGCCCGTTGTCCTTTCGGATGCCGCAGCGGGCCTGAGCAACACTCAATTCACCGAAAACGTATCAGCCATGTGCTTTGCCACACCGCTGCTGCCATTGACCGTCGACAACCTTGTGGTGCGTCGCGCTCTGCTGACCGACATCCGCTGGTCGGGTGCAAGCCTGACCCACGCGCTGAGCGAGATTGTGCTCGCGCTGTGCCAACAGGATGAGCCCTGCGTTTCCTCGACAGCGCCGCTGCTGATTTCAGCGACCACCGCAATCGCGCTGGCACAGGATTTTGAACGCCTAGCAACCGACATTAACGGCGCTCAGCAGCGATACATCACCGACGCGCTTGCCCACGTGAGCTTTACCAATCCGTTTGCGCCCAGTCTCGCCTCGCAAGGCCTCTCGTTTCTCAAGCGCCCGCTGCGTTTTGGCGTTGGCGCGAAGTTAACAGCGACAACGTTGGCGGATATTGCCCAGCGCATTGATGCCACGCAGGCAAGCCGCCACGCGCTGCGAAACGATGGTTTCGATCTCGTCGGCTTCGCTCGTACCGAGTCGGGCCTCGGTGAAAACGTGCGCGCCTTCAGCCGTGCTTTGACCGCCAGCGCCCTGCCGCATTCGATCATCGATATCGACATCGAAACCGGCATGCGCAAGGCCGATCACTCACTGGATGCGCTGATTGCAACTGCCCCCATTTTTCGCCATCAGCTCATTTTGGTGAACCCGGACTCGCTGAACGAAGCCGTGCATCACGGTGGTGTGGCCGCCATCAGTTCGGCGCATCGAATTGGCTACTGGTTGTGGGAGCTTGAAAAGCTGCCGTTGGCTTGGGTGCGCGCAGCCGCACCGTTTCGGGAGCTGTGGGCCGCGTCGGACTTCGTGCGTCAGGCGGTGGCCGCCTCGGTGTCAATCCCGGTCTACAAAGTGGCCACCCCTATTCGTCCGCCGCAGCCATCGCGCCCTTACACGCGCGCCGAGTTCGGACTTGATGACCGTGACTTTGTGTTTCTGTTCAGCTTTGCCTACGGCTCGGGAATTTTCAGAAAAAACCCGTGGGCCGTGGTGCGCGCGTTTCGCGAAGCTTTCCCCGCCAGCGACAGAAAATATTCGCATGTGAGGCTTGCCATCAAGTCAGTACAAAGCGAACTCTTCGAACAGGAAAAAGCGAAGCTGCATGCACTGGCGGCGCATGACCCGCGCATCGTTTTCATGGATCGCTTTATGTCGCGCGATCAGGTGATGGGTTTGCAGGTTTCGGCCGATTGCTACGTATCGCTGCATCGCTCAGAGGGCTTTGGACTCGGCATGGCCGAATGCATGGCAATCGGCAAACCCGTCATCGGCACGGCCTATTCGGCCAACCTCGATTTTATGAACGAGGGCAACAGTTTGCTGGTGGACTATTCGCTCATCAACGTCGGTCTGGGCGAGTATCCCGACCACCAGCCGCAAGTGTGGGCTGATGCCGATGTGGATTGCGCTGCACGGCACATGCGCTGCGTTTTTGCAGACGCACACTTGCGCAACGTTCTCGGGCAAGCCGCCAAACAATTCCTGCGCCAACACTACGCCCCGACCGTCATCGGCGCGCAGGTGCGAGCCCATCTGCAGCGACTCAACGAAACCCGGAACTCTTGAGCGCGCGCCCGCTCCAACCGCACCAAGTCCTCCCTGCGCGAACCCACCCGATCATTGCCCATGAAACTACGCCGCCACTTCCTTACGCTGCTTGCAGCGCTACCGCTCCTGCCCGCCACGCTGAAGGCTCAGGCTGCCGCCCTTAAAGCCACGCCCCAAGACGCTTTGGGGCCGTTTTATCCGACCAAATGGGATGGCGAAATTGATAGTGATTTACTCGCGTTTGCTGGCAAGTCCTTCGCCAAAGGCACGCCGCTCGCGATCACCGGACGCGTGCTCGCGACTGATGGCAAGCCGCTCGCGGGCGCAGTTGTGGAAATCTGGCAAACCGATGACATCGGCAAATACCGGCATCCCGGTGATGACGGGGAAGGTCCCGCCAAGCGAGGTTTTCAAGGCTTTGGACGGACCACCACGGACGCCGAAGGCCGCTATAGTTTTCGCACCCTCAAACCGGTGCGCTACGAGACCCGGCCACCGCATGTGCACTTCAAGGTCGTTGCTGCCCGGCACCGTCAGCTCGTCACCCAACTGTATTTCGCGGGCGAGTCCGCCGAGCGGGGCCGTGACTTCATGTTCTCGAAAGAACGCGACCGCTTGACCGTCACCGCCTCCACGCAGCGCGATGGCGACCGCGACGGTGTCGCCGCGCAATTTGATCTCGTGCTTGAGCGGGTGTAATTCCGTTTCGAAATCAATAGGAGACTAGGCGCGACGACGCAGACAGTGCGTTAGCACGGCAAGGAGGAGCAACGACGTATCGTATTGATTTAGAAATGGAATAAGGCTTGCTCGCGCTGCGGCTGACGTTATTACAACTACCTGCGTCTGATCTTTTTCTTTACTGGGCTGTGCGGCAAAAGGCGGGGCAGTCAGTTGACTGTTGCTTGCTACCTTATTACTCAGGCAACAAAATATGACTGGTACGGCAGGCTCCCTCTCCTTGGGGAGAGGGAGTCAAACCGGTGACCACAGGACACATCTAGTTGACTCATCAATAAGTCGATACCTGATTAGCAAGATGCCTCAGCTTGGCGTCATCCTCGGCGCAGCCGGGGATCGTGCGTCCGCAAGGACGCTTTGTTTGCGTGGTGGAAGTCCGCGCCATTGGGAGGTTACCCCGATGTAGCTGAAAGTAACTGCGTCGCTGTGAAGCGGGGTGGAGA
>JANNYE010000187.1:0-13509 GCA_031409935.1 Burkholderiales bacterium
CAGCAGCACGCCGCTCCATGTGTGGAAGAACAGGCCACCGCAAATGTTGCGGTGGGCGTTGATGAACTCCACACAGGCGCGCACTTCCGGCTCGCTGGTCGGGAAGTCCCCGGCACCGAGTTGCACGCCTTCGGGTCGCCATTCTTCGGGGAAATTACGATTGAGATCGAGCCCGGTCTTAGGGCGAGCAACCGGCAGACTGAAGCCGTCGTAACCCTTGATGCGACCCTCGGACACGATGCGGAAATAGTCGCCACCGACTTCAACCGGATCGCGACGCACCATCAGGCGCTGCTCGGTGGCGTGCTTTTTCCACGGGCCATTCACGTCCGGTATTCGCATCATCAAAATGCGCCCGTCGCCGTCGATGTCTTCGGCTTCCAGCCCTTCAATCGCGTCCTCGTTGTAGGGATACGGACGCGTCGACGAGCGAATGTATTTCGGTTTATCGGCCATGGCCCATTCCGCGCCGTCCGGGTTCACGCGCGGGATCACGTACAGCGTGCGCGTGTCGAGCAGTCGCGTGATGTCGTCGCGTTTGGCATAGTTTGACAGCACGGTGTCGATCAGTTTCAACGCAGCAACGGAGCCAGATAGCTCGGTGGCGTGGATATTGGCATCAACGTAATACGCGGGCTTGGTCAACGGCTCGCCGGTGGCGTAGTTGGTCAGCGTAATGGCCCAGATTGAGCGGCCTTCATAACTCGAACCGATGGATGCCATGCGTGCCAAGTTTGGGTGCGCATCCACCGCTTTGCGCAACAGCGCGGTCAGTTCTTCAAACTTGACGAATCGGTCGTAGGGAAACATCGTAGGCGGCGCCAGAAAACTTAATCCGCGATTGTGCCAAACCTTGAAGGTTCGGCGGGCCGATCGGGTCGGCAACGGATCGAAGCATGCAGCGGCGATGTCAATAATTCAGCCTTTATCTGAAACGCCCATTTAACGGGGGCTTGCATCGATTTTGGCCTATAGTCGATTATCGATAAAAAGTGCCGTTAGCCCAATTAAAATAAGGCTTTCACAAAAAAGCTGTAGTTTGGTGACGTCAGGCCCGCGCCTCAAGCGCCGCAACCGCTGGCAAGGTTTTGCCCTCAAGAAATTCAAGGAATGCGCCGCCTGCGGTGGAGATGTAGCTCACTTTTTTGGCAATGCCGAACTTGTTGATTGCCGCGATGGTGTCGCCGCCGCCTGCGATGGAAAACGCGGGTGAGGCCGCGATGGCTTGGGTACCGCCCGCGAACTGGTCGAATTCGAACACGCCGACCGGGCCGTTCCAGACAATCGTTCCGGCGTTTGCGATGATGGCAGCAAGCGCCGCGCCGCTATCCGGGCCGATGTCGAGGATCAGGTCGTCGGCGGCTACGTCCTTGATTGATTTGGTGGTTGCAGTGGCTGTCGCCAAGAACTCTTTTGCGCAGACGACGTCCGTTGGCAACGGCACGCTCGCCCCCCGCGCCGCCATCTTGTCCATGATGCTCTTTGCTTCGGCCACGAGCTCGGCTTCGGCGAGTGATTTGCCAATAGCGTGACCCCGCGCGAGCAAGAACGTATTGGCGATTCCGCCGCCCACGATCAACTGATCTACTCTGTCGGCGAGCGACGCGAGGATGGTGAGCTTGGTCGACACCTTAGAGCCCGCCACAATCGCCACCAATGGCCGTTTGGGCGCGTTCAGCGCAGCAGCAAGGGCAAGCAGCTCGCCCGCCATCAACGGCCCCGCACAGGCCGTTTTAGCGAAGCGAGCTATGCCCTCGGTCGTCGCCTCAGCGCGATGCGCGGTGCCGAAAGCGTCGTTGGCGTACACGTCGCAGAGTGCTGCCATCTTGCGGGCGAGCGCTGCATCGTTCTTTTTTTCGCCCATATTGCAGCGACAGTTTTCCAGCATCACCACTTCGCCGGGGGCCACAGTGAAACCGCCGTCCACCCAGTTGGTGATGAGCCGCACCGGCTGGCCGAGCAGTTCCGACAATCGCTTGGCAATCGGTGCCAGCGAATCTTCGGGCTTCGGCTCGCCTTCGGTCGGACGCCCCAAGTGTGAGGTCACCATCACCGCAGCGCCCGCTTTTAACGCGAACGCAATCCCCGGCACCGACGAGCGGATTCGCGTGTCGTCGGTGATGTTGCCCGCATCATCCTGCGGCACGTTGAGATCGGCGCGGATAAATACGCGCTGGTTTTCTAGATCGAGATCGGTGAGCTTTTTGAAGTTCATGGCGTGCGCCGTTGGACGTTTGATTGCAACGCTACTTCGCCCCCATCAACGCAACCGTTGTGTCCAGCATGCGGTTGCTGAAGCCCCATTCGTTGTCGTACCACGAACAGACCTTCACCAATCGACCCGATACCTTGGTGCAGGTCGCGTCAAAGATTGACGAGTGTGGATCATGGTTGAAGTCGCTGGAGACTAGCGGGCCGTCGCTGTAGGCGAGCACGTTTTTCATTGCGCCGTCGGACGCCGCCTTCATGATCGCGTTGATCTCGTCAACCGTGGTGTCGCGCGCGGCAACGAACGAGAGATCGACGAAGGACACATTGATGGTGGGCACGCGAATGGAGAAGCCGTCCAACTTGCCATTCAATTCTGGCAACACGAGGCCAACCGCAGCGGCCGCCCCGGTTTTGGTCGGGATCATGTTGTGTGCAGCAGCGCGGGCGCGACGCAGGTCTTTGTGGAACACGTCGGTCAACACCTGATCGTTGGTGTAGCTGTGAATGGTGTTCATCAAACCATTCACGATGCCCACTTGTTCGTGCAGCACTTTGGCCATAGGAGCTAAGCAATTGGTCGTGCAGCTTGCGTTGCTGATGACAGTGTGGCTCGCCTTGAGCACGCTGTGGTTCACACCGTAAACAACGGTCGCGTCCACATCTTTTTCGCCCGGTGCCGAGATGATGACTCTCGAAGCACCACCCGTTAGATGCGCTTCAGCGCGGGCTTTACTGGTGAACAGACCGGTGCATTCGAGCACCACGTCAACGCCACACTCGCCCCAAGGAATTTCGGCGGGATTGCGGATGGCGAACACCTTGATGTGATCACCTTCGATGACCAGATGATCGCCCTCAACGGCCACGGTTTTGCCGAACTTGCCGTGCGCGGTGTCGTACTGCGTGAGGTGTGCGTTGGTTTCGCTGTCGCCCAGATCATTGATCGCTACGATCTCGATATCGGTGCGACCCGATTCGTACAACGCACGAAGAATGTTGCGACCGATGCGTCCGTATCCGTTGATGCCTACTTTGATTGCCATGTTGCGTTCCAGGTAGGGTGGGCACCCCGTGCCCACCGATTCACGAATGGTGAGCACGGGGTGCCCACCCTACTAAAAATTTGCGACTAAATCAGTGCCTTCGCCCGCGCCACCACGTGCTCCACCGTCAATCCGAAGTGCTTCATCAGCACCGGCGCTGGGGCGGATTCGCCGAACGTGTCGATACCCATCACAGCGCCGGGCGTCTGGCCGCCGTGCACATATTTCCACCAACCGTCGCTTACACCCGCTTCAATCGCGAGCTTTGGCAGATCGGGTGGCAGCACGGCAAGCTTGTAATCGATGGTTTGTTGATCGAACAATTGTGTGCAGGGGATGGAAACTACGCGGGCTTCGATGCCGTCCGCAGCTAGCGCCCTTTGCGCGCTAAGCGCCAGGCCCACTTCCGAGCCCGTCGCAATTAGCACTACCACGGGTTTCAGTGTTTCAGCAACGATGTAGCCACCGCGACGAATCAGCGCTTCGTGCGATGCATCGCGTTTGATGACGGCTGTGTTTTGGCGCGACAGGCACAGCATCGTTGGGCCGTCTTTGCGCTCGATGCCGCTCGCGTAGGCCACAGTGGATTCCATCGAATCGGCGGGACGCCACACATGCAAACCGGGGATCAAGCGTAGCGACGCCACATGTTCTACGGGCTGATGCGTTGGGCCGTCTTCGCCGACGCCGATGGAATCATGGGTGAAGATGTAGAGCACGCGAATTTTCATAAGCGCGGCCATGCGCACGGCGTTCCTCGCGTAATCGCTGAACACGAGGAAGGTGCCGACGTATGGAATTACGCCGCCGTGCAGCGCCATGCCGTTGGCAATTGCGCACATGCCGAATTCGCGCACGCCGTAGCCAATGTGGTTGCCCACGCCTTCGGAGGTGACAGCCAGCGATTGCTTGTGATTGGTGAGATTCGATCCGGTCAAGTCAGCCGAACCACCAATCATTTCAGGCAGGCCAGGCCCGAAAAATTCGAGCGCGTTTTGTGCAGCTTTGCGTGTGGCGACTTCTTTGTCGACGGCAATCGCCGCATCTATTGCAGACTTCAAAACAGCGGCGTAATTACCGGGCAATTCGTTGGCAAGGCGACGTTTCAATTCTGGGTCGGCACTCGCAAACGCCTTGTTCCAGGCGGCTTCCAGCGCAGCGCCGCTGGCCTTCGCGTCAAGCACCGCATACGCTTGAGGAGGCATTTCAAACGGCGGCAAGGTCCAACCGATGTTGGCGCGGGTCGCGGCGATTTCGTCGCCCATTACTGCGGTGCCGTGTGCTTCGCCCGTGCCGTGTTTGTTCGGGGAACCGTGACCAATGTCGGTCTTGCAAATGATGAGCGTGGGGCGCGATGTTTCCGCTTTTGCGGCAACGATGGCAGCGTCTACCGCGTCAATGCTTTGCCCGTCGATCGGCCCGATTACGTTCCAGTTGTAGGCACGGAAGCGCATCGCGGTGTCGTCACGAAACCAGCCCTCAACAGGGCCGTCAATCGAGATGCCGTTGTCGTCGTAAAACGCGATCAGTTTGTTCAGGCCGAGTACGCCCGCGAGCGAACTCACCTCGTGCGACACACCTTCCATCATGCAGCCGTCGCCGAGAAAGACGTAGGTGTGATGATCGATCACATTGCCATACTTCTTGGCCAGCAACTTCTCGGCGAGCGCCATGCCGACCGCGTTGCCGAGGCCTTGTCCGAGCGGGCCCGTGGTGGTCTCAATCCCCGGCGTCACGCCTACCTCGGGATGGCCCGGGGTCTTGCTGTGCAATTGGCGGAAATTTTTGATTTCCGACATCGGTAAATCGTAGCCGGACAGATGCAACAGCGCATACGGCAGCATTGAGCCGTGGCCGTTTGACACCACGAAGCGATCACGATTTGGCCAATGTGGATTGGCCGGGTTGTGACGCAGATGCTTGCTCCAGAGCGCCACTGCGATTTCTGCCATGCCCATCGGCATGCCCTGATGACCGGATTTGGCCTTCGCCACGGCGTCTACCGCGAGTATGCGAATGGCGTTGGCGGCGGTGTGCAGATCAGCGGAGGAAGCGGGAGTGGTGGCCATGCGAAAGTCTTAAAGGAGTGGCGCACTATCGGCGCGGGCAAGCCCTCAATTATCGCTGACTGCCGCGCTTGATTCCGCTCAGCGCGACAGTGACACGGGTGAATCAGCTTTTTAATGAAAGCATTGTTGAGTGGGGGCTACAAGATTAAAAGGCAAGTAGTCGATAATTACTATATATCGCCTTTAGCCCAAGCAAACAGGGTGTTTCCGGCAAAAGCTAATCAAACAACTTGCGTTTGTCTCTGCCCACGAGCCTGATTTCGCGCTTCATTTCGCGCACCCGGGCCTCGACGTAGCTTGCCTCATAGTAGTCGCCGTCACCGGCTTTTGACGCCAACTCAAACTGATCGAGCGCGCCGCGCAGATTGGCTTGCCGCGCGTACAGCTCGCCCAAAAAGCGATGCTGTTTCATTTTCATGCCTGCGTCGGCACTAGCCCGAGCGGCCAGATCGAGCAGTTGCACGTCGTCTGGTTGCCGCCCAAGGCTTTTTTCTATCGACGCTAGCGCACGCTTTGGCAGCTTGGCACGCAGCAACACGTCGGGCAGGTCGTAGTGCAATTGCCAGTGGTTGGGGTACTCAACAATCGCACGCTCGAAAAAGATGACAGCTGGCCCAATCTCTTCGGCCTGAATCAGAATCTGACCCATCATCGCGGTGATCATAGGGTGCTTGACACCGGTTGATTCGAGTGCGGCTAATTCCCGTTTGGCGCGCGCAAAGTCACGCTCACGCAGCACGGCGGCCGCAAGGCCATATCGGGTCGCGGCCTCGGACGAGTACTTGCGATCTGCCAGCGCGGATTCGAAATGTTTAACCGCTGCGGGCGCGTCACCAATATAGCTGCGAATCAGCGCGCGAACGTAATGAAAATCAACGCTCTCTTTAGCCAGCTTGAACTCGCCCTTGCCCACCCGATCTTGCGCGTCGGCGATGCGCTCGCCACTGACCGGATGGGTGCGCAAATAGCCGGGCACGATGCCCGTATCGTTGAGCGAGCTTGAGCGCTGCAGCCGCTCCATAAACGTGCCCATCGCCGCTGGGTCAAACTGCGCGCGCGACAAATATTGAAAGCCAATGCGGTCAGCCTCACGCTCGTTATCGCGCGAAAAATTCAAGTAATTTTGCGCCATCGCTGCTTGTGTGCCCATCAGCGCGCCTTGTGCGGCGTCACCCTTGCCAGCCTTGGCCGCCAGCACCGCCGCTGCAAGGCCCGCAATGCCCATCCATGCGTTTTTGCGCTGATCGTCGACCATGCGGGCGTAGTGCTTTTGTGTGACGTGCGAAATCTCGTGGGACAGCACGCTGGCCAGCTCACTCTCGGACTGACACAACAGCACCAGCCCCATGTTGACGCCGATATAGCCACCGGGCATGGCGAACGCGTTGATTGCCGGATCAGCCACCGCAAAAAATTCAAAGCGCTCGCGAATGCCGGGGTTTGCAGTCAAGATGCGTTGGCCGAGTTCGTTGAGGTACGCATTGACCTCAGGATCGTTCAGATACGCGCCACTGGCGCGGATTTCGCGCATCGCCTCTTGGCCTAGTTTTTTCTCTTGCTGACCGGTCACCAACGCGCCGGAACTATCGCCCAACTCGGGTAACGAGGACTGCGCGGCGGCGGGCGTCATCACCAGCGCCAGCGCAGTCAAAGCGGCCATTGCACGCGCCGCTTTTGATGAAGCGCCATGGCGTGGCAGGTGGGATCGAGCGTTTTGCATGTTGCTAAGATAGCCCAAAACAGTTTCCAGTTCCCACTTCCCGTTCCTTCAAGGTTTATTTCGTCATGCCGGAATCCGCACAACCCCTCACCCACTTTGATGCCAAGGGGCAAGCGCACATGGTCGATGTGGGCGCAAAAGCCGAGACCCACCGCGTCGCGCGGGCTGAAGGCATGATCACCATGTTGCCCGCCACGTTCGCGTTGATCGCGTCGGGGTCGCATAAAAAGGGCGATGTTTTGGGCGTGGCGAGGTTGGCGGCGATTGGGGGGGCGAAGCGTTGCGCAGACTTGATTCCGCTAGCGCATCCGATTCCGTTGACCAAGGTGGCGGTTGCATTTACGACCGACGAGGTGGCCTCCACCGTGCGCATTGAAGTGACCGCTGAAACGGTGGGGCGCACGGGCGTAGAAATGGAGGCGCTCACCGCTGTCAGCGTCGGCTTGCTAACCATTTACGACATGTGCAAAGCGGTGGATCGCGGCATGGTGATTTCGGCGATTCGGTTGCTGGAGAAGCTGGGTGGGAAGTCGGGGCATTGGAAGGTGTAGAACGTGTGTTTTCGCTCGGTCGCAGCAGTTTTCTCCCTCCCCCAGCGGTGGAGGGTTGGGGTGGGGGAACGTTCGCACACCACCGCCGTATTGAATCGCGACCGCCCCCTCCCTAGCCCTCCCCCGCTGGGGGAGGGGACTCAAACCTAGTCTCGTGTGCCAACCGTCCTAGCCCTCTGCGCGTTCGCCATCGCTGTAGGCGCTGCGCAACTCGTCCCGCAACTACCCAACCGTGCGTTGTCGTCCGGCGTGTTCGTCCTCGCCCTATCCATCGGCATCTGGCAACTCGTCCGACCGTGGCGAGTGGACATCGTGCCGTTGTTATGCGTCGCGCTCGCATTGGGCAGCAGCTATGCGTGGCTACGCGCCGACATGCGCATGTCGCAACAACTCCCCTCCGAATGGGAAGGCCGAGACATTGAACTGGTTGGCGTCATCGACGAGCTGCCGCAATCCGATGCGCAAGGCGTGCGCTTTGCGTTCGCCGTAGAGAAAGTGCTCACGCCAAGCGCCAGCGTGCCGCCTCGGATCGCACTTGGCTGGTACAAACCGAGCATCAAAGAGCTGCAAGGCGAACCGCTGCCGACGCTGCATGCGGGCGAGCGCTGGCAACTTACGGTGCGCCTCAAGCGACCACACGGGTACGCCAACCCAAACGGCTTTGACGTTGAAGCATGGATGCTGGAGAACGAACTACGCGCTACGGGCGGCGTACGTGGCGACGAGCCGAATCGCCGTCTGAGCGCGAACGCTGGACGCCCGATTGATTACGTAAACCAACTGCGTGATCGCATTCGTGAGCGCATGCGCCAAGCGCTAGCGGACAAGCCCTACGCAGGCGTGCTCATCGCGTTGGCACTAGGTGACCAGCGCGCGATTGCAGAGGCCGATTGGGCGCTGTTTAACGCCACCGCCGTGTCGCATTTGCTGTCGATCAGCGGCGCGCACGTCACACTGTTTGCCACTTGGGTGGCATGGCTGGTATTCGCTCTGTGGCGACGCTCTCCGCGTCTGATGTCGCACATGCCCGCGCAACAAGCTGCAGCGATCACTGCGGCCCTGATTGCGGTGGCGTATGCCGTGCTCTCAGGCTTCGCCGTGCCCGCACAGCGCACCTGCTACATGCTGCTCACCGGCGCGCTGGCGTTGACGTTGCGCCGCTCGTTATCGCCGTGGTTGATCCTCGTGTGGGCGCTGGTGGTGGTGCTGGTGATTGATCCGTGGGCGGTGCTCGCCGTCGGTTTCTGGTTTTCGTTTTCTGCGGTGGCGATGTTGATGTACGTGACGGTCGGCCGCGTCGGCGAGCGACCGTGGTGGCACACGTTATTGGTCACGCAAGCGGCGGTCACGGTCGGTCTGGTGCCGCTGTCGGTGGCGCTTTTTCAACAGGTGTCGCTGGTCGGGCCGATCGCCAATGCCGTGGCGATCCCGTTGGTCACTTTGGCGGTGGTGCCGCTAGTTTTGCTTTGGATGTTGGTGCCGATTGACGCACTGCTGGCCGTTGCACATCAGCTCATTGCGTGGCTCACACTCGGGTTGCAATGGTTGATGACGTGGCCTGCGCCGCTCTGGACGCAACATGCGCCGCCGTGGTGGACAGTGGCGCTGGCCTTGCTCGGCAGCCTCGTGCTGCTCGCGCTGCGCGGTTGGCCGCATCGTTGGTTGGGCGTGTTGTGGTGTTTGCCGCTGTTCGTGATTACCCCTGAGCGGCCCGCCATCGGCGAATTCAAACTGACGATTCTCGACATTGGTCAAGGCACCGCAGCCGTGGTGCAAACCGCGAAGCACACGCTGGTGTACGACACTGGCCCGAAATGGACGGACGCCACTGACGCCGGGTCGCGCCTCATCGCGCCGTACCTGCGCGCAGCCGGCTCGTCGCACATTCACGGTTTAGTGGTCAGCCACCTCGACATTGATCACAGCGGCGGGGCGAAGTCGTTGCTCAACAGCGTGCCGGTGGACTGGATGTTGACCTCGGTTTTCGCGGACGCGGGCATCGTGAAAACTGCGCAGCAACGCAGCGTGAAGGCGCTGGGCTGCGCGGCGGGTCAAACATGGACTTGGGACGGCGTTCGCTTTGACCTGCTGCATCCCGATGCGGACAACTATAAGCAAGCGAAACTCAAAACCAACGACCGTTCGTGCGTAGTAAAAGTGAGTGCACCATCGTTCAGCGCTTTGCTGACGGCTGATGTCGAGGCGATGAGCGAAGCGGACATTGTTGCGCGCTATGCCGCGCATCCCGCAGCGCTTAAAAGCGATGTACTCATGATGCCGCATCACGGCAGTTTGACCTCGTCGAGCGCAGAATTCATTGATGCTGTTGCGCCGAAACTCGCGCTGATCAACGCAGGCTATCGCAACCGGTTTGGTCATCCGCGCGAGGGTGTTTTGTTGCGGTACGCGGAGCGCAGCATTCCCGTGCTGCGCACCGATTGGCACGGCGCGATCACCATCAATTCGGTCGATGGGTTGGCAAACATCGCGAAAGAGCGCGACGCGCGGCAGCGCTACTGGGTGGATCGACCCGATCCTGCGGATCGTCGGCCCATTGAGTAAGGTGCCGTGCCTTGAATTTCGTCGCCCCTGCGAAGGCAGGGGCCTAGCGTTGCTATTTCGGTGTGGCGAGCAAAGTCGCTGGGTTCCTGCCTGCGCAGGAACGATGAGATAAATATCAAGCGGCGTTTACGTGGCGCTGAGATGGCCGCGTTCACTCCTACCCCATCCGAAACCGCCCAATCCGTACCGCTGTCTGCCCCACCTTCGGATGCGGCACCGGCATCACCATCACGCTATTCGCATGCGACGTGCGCACTTCGCGCTCGCCGTCCATTGCGATCAGCGTGCCCGTCTCTGCGATCACTTCCAGACCGCGTAGGGGTCGAATCCAGCGAAACGTTGAATGGGCACGCGTGACCACTGTGCTGATGTCCACCACGCGCTGCGTCTGCGTATCTACCGCGCCATCCAGATGAGTATTGATCCAACCCGCATCGAGAATATCGAAGTGCTTTAGGAGTCGCAGCGTCACCTGTTTTGCCACATCGCCCACAGCGCGTTCCCAATGCTGGCCGCATTCGATCAACACCGCGCTTTTCGCACTCAGCGGGTCACCAAACCCCGCGTAATCGCGCAACCGCTTTCCCGCCGCGTGACCGGAATCCACCAAAATGTGTTCGGGCGTACTGATCGCACGCGCTAGTGCCAAGCCCTTGGCCGTATCGCCCGCCAACGAAATCGGCGGCGCAGGTTCTAGCATCGAATGCAGGTCAAGCAGGTGATCCACCGTGTCGTAGAAGGGGCGCAGTTCACGCGCACGCCGCAGCTCGCGTGAATCACGATGGCCATCAAGCGTGGCCTCGTCCCACAGCCGATTGAAATCCTCTTCGACACAGCGTGAGTCGAACGGCTTGCCGGGATCAAACGACTGATACGCGTCGACGTTGGCCAAGGCCACCGACAACGTGCCACGCAGCGGCCGCAAGCCTGCCGCAAGTTCTCGTAACAACCAGTCCGCCGCGATGGCGCCACACACCTCGTTGCCGTGCACCAGCGCGTTCACACAAACGTGCGGGCCGGGTTCCGCCGCGCTGTAGGTCCACACGTGAGCATAGGCAGTGTTGCCTATGGCCCAGGGTGCGATATCGGGAAACTCGGTTTCGATGCTTGGGGTCATGATGTGCTGCTTTGAACGGGCTCAGCTATTCTCCGCTATCAAGATTTTGGCGCACTGCAAAGCAACACCATGACCACACACTTCATCAACAACCTTCGCGTCGCTGGCAGCACTGGCGACACCATCCCGGTGCTCGACCCGAGCGACGGCCAGGTCTTCGCGCAACTGGCCCGCGGCAACGCCGAGGACATTCGCAAAGCCGTTGCTAGCGCGCGCAAGGCTGCTGACGGCGGCGCGTGGAGCAAGCTCGCCCCTAGCGAGCGCGGTCGCTTGCTACACAAATTGTCCGCCTCAATACTTACGCATCACGACGAGTTGTGGCAACTGGAAATGCGTGATTGCGGCAAGCCGGTCAAGCAGGCCAAAGCCGACGCCACTGCCGTCGCCCGCTACTTTGAATACTACGCCGGGGCCTGCGACAAGCTGCACGGCGACACCATCCCGTACACGCCCGGTTATACGGCGATGACCTTTTACGAAGCGCACGGCGTCACCGGTCACATCATCCCGTGGAACTACCCGATGCAAATCTTCGGGCGCTCAGTCGGCGGGGCGCTCGCAGCGGGCAACGCCTGCGTGGTTAAGCCTGCGGAGGACGCCTGTTTGTCGCTGTTGCGCATCGCTGAGCTGGCCGCTGGTTGTGGCTTTCCGGACGGAGCGTTGAACATTGTCACAGGCTATGGTCATGAGGCCGGTCAAGCGCTGGCGGACGCCGAAGGCATCGACCACATCTCGTTCACCGGCTCCGCACGAGTGGGCGCCATCATCGCGCAGAGTGCTGCGAACCGGCATGTGCCGGTGACGTTGGAGCTGGGTGGAAAAAGCCCGCAGATTGTGTTCGCTGACGCTGACCTGGGTGAGGCGATCCCGGTCATCATCAACGCCATCATTCAAAACGCAGGGCAGACGTGTAGCGCCGGATCACGCTTGTTGATTGAAGCGAGCGCGTATGAAAAAGTGCTGGCGTTAGTGGGCGAGAAAATTGCTGCGCTGAAGGTTGGGCCCGCTGCGATGGATTTGGATGTGGGGCCGTTGATTCGGGCCAATCAGTTGCAGCGGGTGAATGAATTCCTCGCGCCATTTCTTGTTCCCGAAACTGTAGGAGCGGCTTGCCGCGACCCCGACTCCTTGGAGACACTGGGGTCGCGGCGAGCCGCTCCTACAAACTCCAATTCGGCGGTTGCGGGCAGATCGATTGCTCAAGGGCAGATCGTCCCCGAAGCCCCCGCCACCGGTTTCTACGCCAAGCCGACGCTGATCGCCGACGTTCCCGCAGATGCAGCGCTAGCGCAAGACGAAGTCTTCGGCCCCGTCCTCGCGGCCATGTCGTTTACGGACGAGGCCGACGCAATCCGCCTAGCCAACTCCACAGCGTACGGTCTCGTCGCAGGCGTGTGGACAGAAAACGGCGGACGTGCAATGCGCATGGCGCGCGCCGTGAAAAGCGGGCAACTGTTCATCAACAGCTATGGCGCAGGCGGCGGCGTTGAGCTGCCGTTCGGCGGCGTGAAATCTTCGGGCTATGGGCGCGAAAAGGGGTTCGAAGCGCTGTACGGATTTAGTGTGATGAAAACAGTGGTGCTCAAGCACGGTTAGCGGTGCGTCCGCTGCGCAAAACAGTTAGCAGCTTTTTAGTGAAAGCGCCGTTTTAACCGGATGCCAGTACATAAACGGCATATAGCCCAATCGAGATAAGGATTTCAGTCTAAAACTGAATCTGTTTTCGCCGAAAAACAAGTCCGTCACGCGCGCCATCAATTATTCCATTTCTAATTCAATACGATACGTTGTTGCTCCTCCTTGCCGTGCTCACGCACTGTCTGCGTCGTCGCGCCTAGTCTCCTATTGAATTAGAAATGGAATTAGCCACATTCGACGGCGCGTGTCGACGCAGATACGCGCTTTTTTAGCGATTTACGGCAGCATCACTCGCTGCAACCTGACTGCACGGCCATCAACATGGCGAAGACCACCTGTCGCTGCTTCCGGATTACTCAACTCATCGTCAGTAGCGCACTGTAACCGCGTCAGGCGCTGAGCACTCTCCACAACAGTTGCGCCAGCAGGGCTTGTTCGTGTTTGGTGAGTGCTGCGTTAGATAGTGTCGTCACGAGATGATAGATAATATCGCTTTACGTTCATCGGAATCAAACATTGAGCGAAGATTTCCGCAGGCATGACATTTCCGACCATGTGTGGTCATTACTCGAAGCCCGCGTTCCGGGGCGGGAAGGTG